>CAVVRH010000019.1:0-69716 GCA_963750585.1 uncultured beta proteobacterium | reverse complement strand
ACGGCGCACGTTCAGGCCGCCGACGGTGATGGCGAAGGAATATTTCGGCGTCAGTGCCACCGGACCGCAGGCGTGCGTCTCGCCGCCGAGTTCGCGGCCTTGGGATAGTCCTTGCCGTCGTCCAGGCGGACCTTGACGCCGTGGCCGCCGTAGCCGCGCATGACCAGGAAATCCGCGCCGACGCTGAAGCGTGTGTAGCCGCCGGCCGTTCGCTTCCAGAGGAGCTTGCCGTCCGCCGGCGACACGCAGTGCAGGTCGCCTTAGTCGTTCAGCAGCAGGCGGTCGCCGGCGAGCACCGGGTAGGTCGAGCCGAACAGGTCGTGCGAGCGCCAGCAGCACCTTGCCGGTCTTGGCGTCGATGGCCACCGCCTCGCCGCGCTTCTTGTCGCCTTCCTGCTTCCACTGCCAGGCCGCGCGCCGGCGGTGAAGTACATCGTCTTGCCGTCGGTGCAGCCGCCGATCGAGCCGGAGCGGTTGCCGGCGACGTTCAGCTCCACCTGCCAGGCCGGCTTGCCGGTCTTGGCGTCCCAGGCCTGGATCGAGCGTGCCGGGCGGCGTGCCTTGCGTGCCGAAAGCCGAAGGCGACCTTGCCGGCCGCGACCACCGGGGCGGCCCGCTCCCAGATGTAGCGGCCGCCGATGTCCGCCGACCAGAGTAGCTTGCCGGTCGGCTGGTCGAGGCAGTGAAACGCCCCTTCCATGCGGCCGAAGGTCGGCCGCGGCACGAACAGCCGGCCGCTCGGCGGCCAGCATGCCCGACGAGGTCGGCCACTCCGGCCCGGGCATCTGCACGCCAGGCGCGCCGGCCCGTCGCCTGCTCCTGGCAGGTGATCAGACCCAGGAGCGTCACGCTGATGAGGTCGTCGCCTGCGGCGGCGCACGGCGCAAGAAGGCGGCGACCGAAGCCCCAGGCGGCCCAGCGACCCGGAGCGGCGGCTTCAGGTCGGCGTCGTCCGCGAACGAGGTGTTGCCGGCGTTGCCGCACGTCGAGGGCCAGTCGTACGCTTGCCGGTCGCGAGCTTGGCCTGGCTGCGCGGCTCGTGGACTGTCAACTTTTCTCGCGACCGTCGCCGATCCCCAATCCCGCCGGCTGCGCGTTGTCGAGCACCCATTGCGCGGTGCCAGTGTCAACACCGGCCATCGCAACGGGCATCGCATTGGGGTCGAGACGGTCGTCGTCGCCAGGCACCAGGATCGCAGGACGCGCGAGGAAGTGGCGCTCGATGAACCGAGTGGCGACCTCGATGACCTGCGCTCGGTCTCGAGCAGGCCCGACAACTCGCGCGCAAACTCCGAGACCGCGCGCGACCGATCCTCGCGCGTGGAGGCGACCTTTGCCTGGTAACGCAGGCCGGCGGTGAGATTGCCGATCACCAGCGCGACGGCGAGCATCACGGCAAAGGTCAAGAGGTACTGAACGTCGGATACCGCGAAGGAGAAGCGCGGGGGGACGAAGAAGAAATCGAACACGGCGACGCTCACGAACGACGCGAGCACGGCCGGGCCGCGCCCGAGCCGTACGCCGACCAGCACCACCACGAGCAGGAACATCATGACGATGTTCGCGAGGTCGAGATGGGGCAGCAGCGGTGTCGCAGCGACCGCGACGGCCGCAACGGCAAGACGGTCCAACTGTACGCCCGCCACCGCTTGCGGCCCGCGTTCACCCGCGTCGTCGGGGCCTCGGTCGTCGCTCGCGGCGCGGCCGACTGACGCGGGCGTCGCCTGACCGACCGCGACGACGTCCAGGTCCTCGCCAACACTCCGACGCGCGAGATCAGCGACGGCAGGATGCGCAGCCACGGCTTGGCCCGCGTCCGGCCCAATACCAGTTTCGAGCAATTGTGCGAGCGGGCGTAGTCGACGAGCACCGCAGCCGGGTCCGCCCCGGAAAGCACAGCGGTGCGGGCCCCCATGTCCTGCGCAAGCTTCAATGTGCGCAGAATCCCTTCACGGGCCGCGGCGGGAAGTCGTTGCAGCCGCGGCGTTTCCACATAGACGGCCATCCAGTCCACGCCGAGCTGCGACGCCAGGCGGGCGGCGTTCCTTATCACCCCTTCCCCGCCCGGTCGCGGACCCACGCCACAGAGCAGGGAAGCTTCGGTCTTCCAGACGGGCTCGATGGCTTGCTTGACCCGATACGCCTGGACATCGTCCTCGATCCGGTCCGCGGTGCGGCGCAGCGCGAGCTCCCGCAGCGCCATCAGGTTGCCCTTGCGGAAGAAATTCCTGGCCGCGTGCTCGATCTGCTCGGGAACGTAGACCTTGCCGGCGGCGAGCCGAGCGAGCAACTCGTCCGCCGGGATGTCGACGACGCATGACCTCGTCGGCCGTGTCGAAGAACGTGTCGGGGACGGTCTCCCAGACGCGGATGCCGGTAATGCCGCCGACCACGTCGTTCAGGCTTTCGAGGTGCTGGACGTTGAGCGTCGTGTACACGTCGATGCCCGCGGCCAGCAGCTCCTCGACGTCCTGCCAGCGCTTGCTGTGCCGGGAACCCGGGAGGTTGGTGTGGGCCAGCTCGTCCACCAGCAGCAGCGAAGGCGCCGCGCGAGGGCGGCATCGAGGTCGAACTCGTTCATCGACCGGCCATTCACGCTCACCGTTCGCCGCGGCAAGACCTCGATGCCGTCGAGCAGCGCCTCGGTCTCGCGGCGGCCGTGCGTCTCGACGACGCCGGCGACCACCTCGGTCCCGGAATCCCGGAGCTGCCGGGCGGCGGCCAGCATGGCGAAGGTCTTTCCCACGCCCGCCGAGGCGCCGAAGTAGATGCGCAAACGCCCGCGTCGTTGCGCCGCCTCCTCGGCCTGCACTTCGGCGAGCAGGCGGTCGGGATCGGGGCGGTCGGAGGCCATCGCTCCTCAGGGCAAGGGTCGATGACAGCGCTGCCGCTCGCCAAACTACCCCTTTCGCGCCACTCGGTCCAGATCGAGGTTGAGCTGCAGGACGTTCACCCGCTTCTCGCCGAGAACCCCGAATGTCGGTGGCTCGGTGTGCCGCGCGACGAGCGCGCGAAGATCGTCGGGGACGAGGCCGCGGGCCTTGGCGACCCGTCTGACCTGATACTCGGCCGCCGCTGCGCTGATGTGCGGATCGAGGCCGCTGGCCGAGGCCGTGACGAGATCCGCCGGCACCGGCCCGGTCGCCTCGGGGTCGGCGTCGCGGAGCGCCTTGATCCGGGCGGTGACCGCTTCGGCGAGCGCCGGGTTGCGTGCACCGAGATTCGAGCCGGACGACGCGCCCGCATTGTAGGGCTGAGGCGCCGTCGCCGAGGGGCGGCTCCAGAAGTACTTCGGATCGGAGAACGGCTGTCCGATCAGCTCGGAGCCGACAACCTTCTGGTTCTCGACCAACAGACTGCCGTTGGCCTGCCACGGGAAGGCGAGCTGGGCGATGCCGGTGACCAGCAGCGGGTAAGCGACGCCGGTCAGCACCGACAGCACGACGAGCATGCGGAACGCAGGAAGCAGATTTGCAAACATGGTTTCCTCCCGTCAGGCCAGTCCGACCGCGGACAAGAGGACATCGATGACCTTGATGCCGACGAAGGGCAGGACGATGCCGCCGACGCCGTAGATCAGCATGTTCCGGCGCAGCGCCTTCGCCGCCCCTTCGGCCCGGTACGGCACGCCCTTGAGGGCGAGCGGGATCAGCGCCGGGATGACCAGCGCATTGAAGATGACGGCCGCAAGGATCGCGCTGGCCGGCGTCGTCAGACTGCATGACGTTCAGTGCGCCGAGCGCGGGGTAGGTGCTGGCGAACGCCGCAGGGATGATCGCGAAATACTTCGCCACGTCATTGGCGATCGAGAACGTCGTCAGCGACCCGCGCGTCATCAGCAGCTGCTTGCCGATCTCGACGATCTCGATCAGCTTGGTGGGATTGGAGTCGAGGTCGACCATGTTCCCCGCTTCCTTCGCTGCCTGCGTCCCGCTGTTCATGACGACCGCCACGTCGGCCTGCGCGAGCGCCGGTGCATCGTTGGTGCCGTCGCCGGTCATCGCGACCAGCTTGCCCTCGGCCTGGATGTCGCGGATCAGCTTCAGCTTGGTCTCGGGCGTGGCCTCGGCCAGGAAGTCGTCGACGCCGGCCTCGGCGGCGATCGACGCCGCGGTGAGGCGGTTGTCCCCGGTGATCATCACCGTGCGTATGCCCATCCGACGCAGTTCCGCGAAGCGTTCCTTGATCTGCGACTTGACGATGTCCTTCAGTTCGATCACGCCGAGCACATGACGGCCTTCGGCCACGACCAGGGGCGTCGCACCGCGGCGCGCCACTTCCTCGACCCGGACGACGACTTCCTGGTCCACGACGCCACCCTGCGCGGCGAGCCAGTCGCGGATCGCATCCAGCGCACCCTTGCGGATTTCGCGACCACGGAACGTCGCTCCGCTCATGCGCGTCTGCGCCGTGAACGGGACGATGGCGAAGGCGCCGGGTTCGAGCGGGGGCAGGCGTCAATCCTGCAGTCCGCCGGACCAGCGCGACGATGCTCTTGCCCTCCGGCGTCTCGTCGCCCAGGGAGGCGAGCATCGCCGCCTCGGCCAGCTGCGGCGCAGTCACGGTCGCGACCGGGTACAGCGCGGACGCCTGCCGGTTGCCGTGCGTGATCGTGCCCGGTCTTGTCGAGCAGCAGCACGTCGCAGTCGCCGGCAGCCTCCACCGCGCGCCCGGACGTGGCGATGACGTTGGCGTGCATCATCCGGCCCATCCCGGCGACGCCGATCGCGGACAGCAAGCCGCCGATGGTCGTCGGGATCAGGCAGACCAGCAGCGCGACCAGCACGGTGATCGACACCGGCGTGCCTGCCTTGGTCGCCTCGACGCTGTAAAGTGAGTAGGGCAGCAGCGTGACGGTCGCGAGCAGGAACACGAGCGTCATCGCGACCAGCAGGATGGTCAGCGCGATCTCGTTGGGCGTGCGCTGGCGCTTCGCCCCCTCGACCATGCCGATCATCCGGTCGAGGAACGCCTCGCCGGGATTGACCGAAATCCGCACGATGATCCAGTCGGACAGCACCAGCGTTCCGCCCGTCACCGTGTTGAAGTCGCTGCCCGCCGCGCGAATGACCGGGGCGCTCTCGCCGGTGATCGCGCTTTCGTTGATCGACGCCGCGCCTTCGATCACCTCGCCGTCGCCGGGCACGATGTCGCCCTGCTGCGACGAGGACGATGTCGCCCTTGCGCAGCCGGCGCGGAGGGAACCTGCGCCTGCGGGGCGTCCTTGTCGGCGCGCGCGAGCTTCCTCGCCATCGTGTCCCGGCGGGCGCTCTTCAGCGTCGCCGCCTGCGCCCGGCTGCGGCCCTCGGCGATCGCCTCGGCGAAATTGGCGAAGATCAGGGTCGCCCACAGCCACAGCGTGACGGCGAGGATGAAGCCGGCCGGGGCCTCGCCTTGGCCCATCAGCGCCTGAATCCACAGCAGCGTCGTCAGGATGCTGCCGATATAGACGACGAACATCACCGGGTTGCGCCACTGGTAGCGCGGCGTCAGGCGGCGGACGCTGTCGAGCAGTGCCGGACGTATCAGCGTGGGCTCGACGAACCAGGCCAGCGTTCCGCGGCGTTCGGTCAGGGTGGTCATCGCGAATTCCTCGGAAATGGCTGGGCTACTTCGCAGCGAAGAGCTGCAGATGCTCGGCCACGGGGCCCAGGGCCAGCGCGGGCACGAACGTCAGCGCGCCGACGGTGATCACCGTTCCGATCAGGACCGTCACGAACAGCGGCGTGTGCGTCGGCAGCGTCCCTTCGCTGGCCGGTACGGTCTTGGCCGCGGCGAGTGCGCCGGCCAGCGCCAGCACCGGGATCGCGAGCCAGTAGCGCGCGAACAGCATCACGATGCCGAGCGCCGTGTTGTAGAACGGCGTGTTCGCCGACAGCCCCGCGAAGGCACTGCCGTTGTTGTTGCTCGCCGACGAGAAGGCGTACAGGATCTCGCTGAAGCCCTGCGCGCCGGGATTGGCGACGCTGGCCTTGCCAGCGTCGACCAGGACGGCGATCGCGGTGCCTCACCAGCACGAGCAGCGGCGGGATCAGGATCGCGATCGACGCCATCTTGATCTCGAACGCGCCCAGCTTCTTCCCCAGGTACTCGGGAGTGCGGCCGATCATCAGGCCGGCGATGAACACGGCGATGATCGCGAACATGATCATGCCGTAGAGCCCGGAACCGACGCCGCCGAAGATCACCTCGCCGAGCTGCATGAGCCACATCGGCACCAGCCCGGTCAACGGCATCAGCGAGTCGTGCATCGCATTCACGCTGCCGTTGGAGGCCGCGGTCGTGACCGTCGCCCAGAGCACCGAGTTGGCGACGCCGAAGCGCACCTCCTTGCCCTCGAGGTTGGCGCCCAGGGCATCGGCTGAAGCCGTGCGAATCGACGCCCGCCTGCGCGACCGTCGGATTGGGCACGGTCTCGGTCAGGTAGGCGCTTGCGAGCAGCGCACCCGAGCACGATCACCATCGCGGCGAGCAGTGCCCACCCTTGCCGGGTGTCGCCGATCATCCGCCCGAACGTGTAGCAGAGCGCCGCCGGGATCAGCAGGATCGCCAGCATCTCGACGAAGTTCGACAACGGCGTCGGGTTCTCCAGCGGATGTGCCGAGTTGACGTTGAAGAACCCGCCGCCATTGGTCCCCAGCTGCTTGATCGCCACCTGCGAAGCGGCGGGTCCCACGGCAATCGTCTGTTCCGTCGTGCTGGCGCGCTCGGTCACCGTGTTCCCGCTCGCATCCTTGAGCGGGCTGACCGTCCGGGCCGTTCTTCGGCTGATCGTAGCTGAGGGGCTGTTCGACCAGCTGCGCCGTCGGATAGGCGTCGAAGGTCTGCACCACGCCCTGGCTGACGAGCACGACCGCGAGCAAGCAGCGACGAGCGGCAGCAGGATGTACAGCGTCGAGCGGACGAGGTCGACCCAGAAGTTGCCGATGCCGGTCGCCTGCTTGCGAGCGAAGCCGCGGATCAGCGCGACCAGCACCGCCATGCCGGTCGCCGCGGAGACGAAGTTCTGCACGGTGAGGCCGAGCATCTGCGTGAGAAAGCTCAGCGTCGTTTCACCCGCGTAACCCTGCCAGTTGGTGTTCGTGATGAAGCTCGTCGCCGTATTGAACGCGGAATCCGGAGAGACCGCCGAAAGCGACTGGGGATTGAGCGGCAGCCACTGCCTGCAGCCGCTGCAGCGCGTAGACGATCAGGCCGCCGAGCCCGTTGAACCACAGCATGGCGAGCGCGTACTCGGTCCAGCGCATGTCGCGCGACGGGTCGATCCCGCCAGCCGGTAGATGCCGCGTTCGACCGGCGCGCCGATCCTCTTGCGCCATCCGGCCGATCCTCGTACACGTCGGCCATGTACGCGCCGAGCGGCTTGGCGAGCGCGATCAGGACGACGAGGTAGAGCGCAATCTGAAGCCATCCCGCGGTGTCATGAGAACAACTCCGGCTTGAACAGCGCAACGACGAGATAGACGAACACACGCCAGCGCGGCGATGCCCGAAATCCAGTAGATCCAGTTCATCGCCGCTCTCCATCGGAGAGCCGCTCGCAGAACCGGATCAGCCCAACCGACAGAGCGAAGAATGCAAGCAGTACGACCAGATAGAGCGCGTCCATGACGGTTCTCCTCGACACCGGGTGGGTGAACGGCCGGCGTCCTGACGTAGCAAAGATAGCGACGCCCGCGCAAAGACGGCGTCAATTCCGACGGGGCGGGTGTAAGAGCCGTGTAAAGGCTCGTGCGGAATGTCCGCGATTCGTGCCGAATGCATTCATGCCGACGTGTATTTCGGCAGCATTTCAGGTCCTCGGCAGTTCATCGCAGCAACCCCGTTGCAAGGGGTGCGCGCACTCGCGGCTCGTCGATTATTCGCTTCGGTTGCGCGTCGATTGTCTCTAGAATTGCCGGTTCCGCGTATGCCCTTGGCGAGACCCTCATGAACGAGCACCACGGCTACCTGCGCTTTCCGACGCTTTCGGGCGACGCGATCATCTTCGTGAGCGACGACGACCTTTGGCGCGTGTCCGCCGCGGGGGGAACCGCGCGTCGCTTGACGGCCGGATTGTCCGAGCCGTCGACGCCCTGCCTTTCACCGGACGGTCGCCAAGTCGCGTTCGTCGGCCGCGACGAGCAGCATCCGGAGGTCTACCTGATGTCGGCGGAAGGCGGACCGGCGCGGCGCATGACCTGGCTCGGTCCGGACGTGATCGTGCGAGGCTGGACGCCGGAGGGTCACATCCTGTTCGTCTCGACCTATGGACAGCCGTTCTTCCGCAACTACCGGGCGTTCACGCTCGATCCCAGGGGCGGATTGCCTCAGTTGCTGCCGCTCGGCCACGTGAACCACCTTGCCTTCGGTCCGCGCAACGCGCGGCTGATCGGCCGCAACACAGCCGACCCCGCACGCTGGAAGCGCTACCGGGGCGGTACCGCTGGCCACTTGTGGATCGACGCCAAGGGTGCCGGCGCGTTCCGCCGCATGACCGAGCTCGCCGGCAACATCGCGAGCCCGATGTGGCTCGGTGAGCGCATCTGGTTCCTGTCCGACGCCGAGGGCGTGGGCAACCTCTACTCGTGCCTTGCGAGCGGCAAGGACCTGACGCGCCACACCGATCACGACGACTTCTATGCGCGGCATGCGCAGACCGACGGCAAGCGGATCGTCTATCAGTGCGGCGCCGACCTGTGGCTGTTCGATCCGGCGAGCAATCGCACGCTGCGCCTCGACGTGAATCTGCCGTCGCATCGCACGCAGGCTGCGCGCAAGTTCGTGCGCGCGGCCGATCACCTGGACGGCTTCCACGTTCATCCCGAGGGCCACAGCATCGCGGTGACCACGCGCGGCAAGTGCTTCGGCCTCCCGCTGTGGGAGGGTGCGGTGCGCCAGTACGGAGAGGACGATGGTGGCCGCTACCGCCACGGGCAATGGGTGGACGGTGGCGCGACGCCGGTGGCGGTCGGCGATGCGACGGGCGAGGAGCGGATCGTCGTGTTCTTGGGCGGCGAGTCGAAGACGCTGCCGTGGGACGTCGGCCGCGTGATCACGCTGCGGGCTGCGCCGCGTGGCTACCTCGTCGCGCTGTCCAACCATCGCAACGAGGTGATGATCGGCGATGTCGGGAGCGGCAAGCTGACCGTCGTGGATCGCAGCGACAACGGTCGCACCGAGGACATCGCCTGGTCGCCCGACGGCGCGTGGCTCGCGTATTCCTACTGGACCTCGACGCGGCACTGTGCGATCAGGCTCTACGACGTCGTGCGCAAGACGAGCACGCTGGTGACGCAGCCGGAGTTCCGCGACTACGCGCCGGCCTTCGACCCGGACGGCCGCTATCTCTATTTCCTGTCGCTGCGCACGTTCGACCCGGTGTACGACAGCGTGCAGTTCGAGCTCTCGTTCCCGCGCGCGGCACGTCCCTATCTGATCGCGTTGCAGGCCGGGGGGCGGCCACCCTTCGAGCCGGTGCCCAAGGGACTCAAGGCAGAGGAACCCTCGGTGGAGAAGGCAAACAAGGCGGCGAGCGGCGAACTGCCGCCGATCGAGCTCGAGGGCATTGTCCGCCGTATCGCCGCGTTCCCGGTACCGGAGAATCGTTTCGGTCAGATCGCGGGCGTGCTGGACGACAAGGTGATCTGGACCGTGCTGCCGATCGCCGGAGCGCACGGCCGAGGCGGCCACAAGGATGCGCCCGGGCGGCTCGAGCTCTTCGACTTCGCGACGTTGCGTGCCGAGACACTGTTGGAAAGGGCGGACGAGTTCGCGCTTGCGGCCGATCGTGTCACGCTGGTTGTGCGTGACGGCACGAGGCTCCGCGCAATCGCGGCGAACCGGAAACCCGGGGCCGATCGCGATCCCGCGCAGGCGTCGGATGCGCCATCGCGCAGGACCGGCTGGCTCGACCTCGACCGCATCCGCGTGTCGGTGGAGCCTCGTCGAGAGTGGCGGCAGATGCTGCGCGAGGTGTGGCGTCTGCAGCGCGACCAGTTCTGGGTGCCGAACATGTCCGGCGTCGATTGGGATGCCGTGTACCGGCTTTACATGCCGCTGCTCGAGCGCGTGGCTACGCGTTCGGAGCTCTCCGACCTGATCTGGGAAATGCAGGGGGAGCTCGGGACGTCGCACGCGTACGAAGCCGGTGGCGACTACCGGAAGCCGCCGCAGGTGGCGCTCGGCTACCTCGCCGCGGAGGTGCTGCCGCCGGCCGCGGACGGCAGCTACGAGATCGCGCACATCGTCACCGGCGATCCGTGGGACACCGGCGCCGACTCGCCGCTGCATGCGGTAGGTGTCGAGGCGAAGTCCGGCGAGCGCATCGTCGCGGTGAACGGCCGGCGCACCACGAAGGACCGCCCGCCGCAGTCGCTGCTCGTGCATCAGGCGGCGACCAAGGTCGAGTTGACGCTCGCGCGCGGCAAGGGCAGGTCGGCATCCACTCGCGACGTACTGGTGACCACGCTTGCCGACGAGGTGCCGGCACGCTACCGCGAATGGGTCGAGAGCAACCGTGCGTGGGTGCACGAGCAGTCAGGCGGCCGCGTCGGCTACTTCCACCTGCCGGACATGATGTCCGCCGGATTCGCGGAGTTCCATCGCTACTTCAGTGCCGAATGCGACCGTGACGCGCTGATCGTCGACGTCCGCTACAACCGCGGCGGGCACGTGTCGCAGCTGCTCCTCGAAAAGGTGGCACGCAAGCGCATCGGCTACAACCTCTCGCGCTGGTCGCAGGCGTCTTCCTATCCGGACGAGGCGGTCGCGGGACCCGTCGTGGCGCTCGCCAACGAGCAGGCAGGATCGGACGGAGACATCTTCTCCCACGCGTTCAAGCTGATGGGCATCGGTCCGCTCGTCGGAAAACGCACCTGGGGTGGCGTAATCGGAATCTGGCCGCGCCACAAGCTGGTCGACGGCACCGAGACCACGCAGCCCGAGTTCTCGTTCTGGTTCAAGGACGTCGGCTGGGGCGTGGAGAACTACGGCACCGATCCGACCATCGACATCGAGAACGCGCCGCAGGACGCGGCGGCGCAATGCGACCGGCAACTGGAATCCGCGCTTGCGGAAGCACTCAAGCTGATCGAGCGCGAGGGAGGGACGACGCCGCGGTTCGACAAGCGGCCGAATCTCGCACGGAAGAAGCTGCCGCCACGCAGGAAGGGCGGCTGATCCCGGGTAGTCGCTGTTCAGATCACCGCTCGTTCCCGGCGCGTCCGATTCAATGTCGCGTGCGCGAGTCGCGCCGGTGCGATTCATGTGCTTTGCGTCACCCGAGCGAATGGCATTCGTGGCGCCAGTACGAGGAAGACCCGGCGCTGCAATCTCTTCGTCGGCCGCAAGGCCATCCCGGCAGGTCCGAATCGCGGCGCCGATCTTTATCCCTTCTTTACACCCGTCCCGCTACGATTGGACGTGGTCAAGGGTTTCCGACGCGGTGCATCCAATGGTTTCCGACACACGGCCAACGGATTCGGCTAATCCGAATCGTTTCGGTACGTATGCATGGGTCGTGCTCGCGTGCGCGGCCGTGACAGCCGTCGCCTATCCGGTTGCGGACCGTCTCGATCACGCCAACATCGTGATGGTCTATCTGCTCGTGGTGGCGCTGGTCGCGATGAATCTGGGTCGCAACCCCGCAATCGTCGCGGCTGTCCTGAGCGTGCTGCTGTTCGATTTCTTCTTCGTCGATCCGCGCTTCTCGTTTGCGGTCGCGGACGCGCAGTACCTGATCACGTTCGGGGTCATGCTTGCGGTAGCCCTGATCATCGGCGCATTGACCGCCCGCCTGCGGTGGGAAGCCGATGCCGCGAATGCGCGGGAGACGCGGACCAATGCACTTTACGGATTGGCCCGCGAACTTTCCGGTGCGCTGACCGTCGAGGCTGCTGCCGCGCACGTCGCCGATTTCGTACGCAAGCATCTTGCGGTGAATGCCGTGCTGTTGCTCCCCGATCGTGCCGGCGTGCTCGTCCCGGTTGCGATCGGCAAAGCCACGACGGTGGACGAGGCGGTACCCTGCAAGGCGTTCGAGCGTGGCGAATCCCTGCCGTTCGTCGACCGCCACAGCGGCGATCCGGCATTGGCGGTGCCGCTGGTCGTGGGCGGTCGCGCCCGCGGCGTGCTCGTCGCGACCGCGCCCGATCGCGATAGCGTCGTGAGCCGGAGCCAGCGTCCGCTGCTGGACGCCGTCGCGACGCTTGCCGGCATCGTCGTCGAACGTCTGCATTTCGTGGATGTCGCGCGCGACGCGACGGTCGAGGCGGAATCGGAGCGGTTGCGCAACTCGCTCCTCGCCGCCGTTTCGCACGACCTGCGCACCCCGTTGACGGTGCTGGTCGGACATGCCGATGCGCTCGCCGCCGCGCGCCCGCCCTTGCCTGCCGCACAGGCCGAAACCGCGGTGGTGATGCGCGACGAAGCGTTGCGCATGAGCCGCGTGGTGGACGACCTGCTCGCGATGGCGCGCCTGCAGGCCGGGCGTGTCGTGCTGCGCAAGGAGTGGCAGCCGCTCGAGGATGTCGTGCAGACCAGCGTGCGCACAGTCGAGGCCGGCCTGGCGGGCCGCCGCATCGAGATCGCGCTGCCGGAGGACCTTCCGCTGGTCGAATTCGACGCGGTGCTGATCGAGCGGGTGCTGACCAATCTGCTCGACAACGCGGCGAAGCATGGCCGCGGCGTGATCGGCGTCACAGCGCGTGTGCAGGGTGACGAGATCGAGGTCGACGTCACCGACGAGGGACCCGGCATCGCGTCCGGCACCGAGCCCGCGATGTTCCGGATGTTCGAGCAGGGTGCCGAGGGCGGCCGACACGGCGGCGCGGGGATGGGCCTCGCCATCTGCAAGGCGATCGTCGAGGCGCACGGTGGCCGGATCGCTGCGCGGAGCACACCGCAAGGCCATGCGTGTTTCACGTTCGCGCTGCCGCGCGGCCATCCGCCGCAGGTCGACGAGGGCGGGGACGAGCGCGCCGGGGACGCGAAGCGATGATGCCGGACGACGCGGCGGTACTGGTGATCGAGGACGAGCCGCAGATCCGCCGCTTCGTCCGCTCGGCGCTCGAGGAGGAAGGTTATCGCGCTATCGAGGCGGCGACCGCAGCGGACGGGCTGGCGCGCGCCGCACGCGAGCACCCCGCGCTCGTCCTTCTCGACCTCGGCCTGCCCGATCGCGACGGCGTTGAGCTCGTCCGCGAGCTTCGCCTGTGGTCGCAGGTGCCGATCGTGATCCTGTCCGCCCGCTCTGCCGAGTCGGAAAAGATCGCGGCGCTCGATGCGGGTGCTGACGACTATCTCACCAAGCCGTTCGGTCTCGGCGAGCTGCTCGCGCGCGTCCGCGCGACCGCGCGGCGCGCCGCCCGGTTGCCGGCGGATTCGTCGCCGCTGGTCGAGTTCGGAGACGTGCGCGTCGATTACCTGCGCCACATCGTCGAGCGGAGCGGCCAGACAATCCACCTGACACCGATCGAATTCCGCTTGCTCGCGCTGCTGATCGCAAGCGAGGGGCGCGTGCTCACGCATCGCCGGATCCTGCGCGAGATCTGGGGCGCGGGCCACGTCGACAGCAATCCGTACCTGCGCGTCTATGTCGGCAACCTGCGCCGCAAGCTCGAGGCCGACCCCGCCCGCCCGCGGCACATCCTCACGGAAACAGGCGTCGGCTACCGCTTCGTGCGGTGACACGATCCACACGATGGACCATCGCACGAAAGACCCGCTGCCCGTGCTCGCGCTCGCTGCGCTTGGCGTCGTCTACGGCGACATCGGCACAAGTCCCCTGTATGCGTTAAAGGAGGTGTTCGGCAGCGCGCATCATCCGGTGCCGATCGAGCCCGCGAACGTGCTCGGGATCCTGTCGCTCGTGTTCTGGGCGCTGATCGTCGTCGTGTCGGTCAAGTATGTTGCGATCGTGCTGCGTGCCGACAACGAAGGCGAGGGCGGCATCATGGCGCTGATGGCGCGCGTATTGAGCCACCCCGCGCTGACTGCGCGCCGCCGCCGGTTCGTGCTGATGCTCGGTCTCGTGGGTACCGCGCTGTTCTACGGCGATGGCGCGATCACGCCGGCGATCTCGGTGCTCTCCGCCGTGGAGGGGCTCGAGGTGGCGACGCCGGCATTCAAGCCCTACGTGATTCCGCTGACGATCGCGATCATCGTCGTGCTGTTTGCCGTGCAGAAACACGGAACCGCCAAGGTCGGCGTTGCGTTCGGCCCTGTCATGGTCGCGCTGGTTCATCACGCTGGCCGCGCTCGGCGTCGCAGCCATCGCAGAGAATCCGACGGTACTTGCCGCGCTGTGGCCGGGCCATGGCGTGGACTTCCTGCTCTCGCATCCGCAGCTCGGCTTCTTCGCGCTCGGTGCGGTGTTCCTCGTGGTCACCGGTGGCGAAGCGCTGTATGCGGACATGGGGCATTTCGGTCGCACCCCGATCCGCATCGCATGGTTCTGCTTCGTGCTCCCCGGGCTCGTGATCAACTATTTCGGGCAGGGTGCGCTGCTCCTTGCTGATCCAGCAGCAGTTCGCAATCCCTTCTACCTGCTGGCGCCCGAATGGGCGCTCTATCCGCTGGTGGTGCTCGCAACGGCGGCAACCGTGATCGCGTCGCAGGCTGTCATCACGGGGGTCTACTCGATCACCAGTCAGGCAATCCAGCTGGGCTACGCGCCGCGCATGACCATCCAGCACACGTCGGGCAGGGCGATCGGCCAGATCTACCTGCCCGGCATCAATGTCGCACTCCTGTTCGCGGTGGTGACGCTCGTCCTCGTGTTCAAGTCGTCGTCGAACCTCGCGGCGGCGTACGGGATCGCGGTGTCCGGGACGATGATCATCACGACGCTCTTTGCATACATGGTCGCGCGCGAGGAATGGCGCTGGCCCGCCCCGCTCGCGGGGGCGGTCTTCGGCGCGCTGCTTGCAATCGACGCGACCTTCTTCGCCGCAAACTCCATCAAGATCGCCGACGGCGGATGGTTCCCGCTGGTATTCGGCTCCGGCGTGCTGCTGCTGCTGACGACGTGGAAGCGCGGACGCGAGCTCCTCGCCGGCTGTCTCGCCGACGGGACGCTTCCGCTCGAACCGTTCATTGCCGCGATCGAGGCCGACAAGCCGGCGACGGTGCCGTTGACGGCCGTGTTCCTGACGTCGTCGCCGAACCAGGTGCCGCGGGCGCTGCTGCACAACCTGAAGCACAACGGCGTGCTGCAGGAGCGGATCGTCATCTGCAACGTGCAGGTGCTGCCTGTGCCGCGCGTGCCGCTGTCGCAGCGCGTCGTCGTCCAGCGGCTGTCGAATCGCTTCTTCCGCGTGACGCTCTACTTCGGCTTCATGGACGATCCCGACGTTCCGGCGATGCTCGAATGGTGCCCCGAGCAGAGTCTCGCGCTCGATCCGATGAGCACATCGTATTTCCTCGGGCGGGATACCTTGATGCCCCAAATCGGCGGCGGGATGACGGCATGGCGGCAGCGACTGTTTGCCACGATGTTCCGCAATGCCGGGACGGCGGCCACGCACTTCCGGCTGCCGGCCAATCGCGTCGTGGAATTGGGCGCGCAGGTCACGTTGTAGCGAACGCGCGGGCCTTGGACGCGCGGCGGTCGCCGTTACGCGTGCGCCTCCACAGGACTCTGCGGCGATTACCCGAACAGCGCGCGTCGACGCGCCAGGCTTTCCTGCGGCCAATGCTCTGCCGAGCGGTAGTACTCCGACACGGCCGGCGTGCCGGGGGGCAGGATGAACCACGGCTGCTTCGAGCTCGTGAAGATGTGGATGTCGGGCGGCATCCGATCGGGATTGTCGAGCGTGCCGACACGGACGAACTTCACGGCGTCTCCCGCCCCGGCGTAGTGGCTCCACAGCGCGATGCGGCACGTCGGGCAGCGGACAATCCTCTGTCCCTTGCCGCTCGCCGACGGCGTGAGCACCGTCTCCGTGGAGCCTTGCAGCAGGACGACGCGGTCGGCCTCTATCAGCGCGTTCAACGCGAACGCGGAGCCCGTCTCCCGCTGGCACCAGCGACAGTGGCAGCAATGCACGAACATCGGCAGGCTGGTCATCCGGTAACGCACCGCACGGCATGTGCAGCCGCCGTCCATCGCAAGGGTATTGTGTTCGCTCACCGGGAATCCTCCTGCGAATGCGATCGAGGGTGGTGCGTCACCAGACCTTGCTCACCCGATAGCCGTCGCGCGCGAGCATGGCAAGCAACCCGTCCTGTCCGAAAAGATGCAATGCGCCGACGGCGGCAAGCACCCGTCCTCCGCGCAGCGGCAGGCGCAGCCGATGGTGCATCAGCACCGTGCGATTGACGACGAGGTGCCGGGTGAGTTGCGCGTAGTGCGGCGCCATGCCTGGGTACTCCCGTCCGACCTGCTCGGTGATCGCCGCGAGCGCCGCCAGATCGCCGCGCTGCCAGGCGGCGATCGAGGACTCGGTGACGCGTGCGAGCACATCGCGGTTTGCGAGCGTGTGCTTGAGCAGCGCGACCTGCGAATCGAGGGGAATCGTGTCGAACGCGGCAATCTGCTCCTCGATCGATTCGAGCGATATCCACTGGATGCGCCGCGCGCGCGCGGCCGCCAGCAGGTTCTCCTCCAGGCTCCGCGTGTCGTCGCGGGCGTGGCTCGAGGCCAGCCGCATCATTGCCGCCCAGGGTTTGAGATGCGCGATGACGCGCCTCGGCGTGCCGGTCATGAAGAGTTCATCCGAGAGCTGCGCGAACGCCTCCGGACCGATCAGCGGCTCCAGCCTGCGAGCCTCCGGGAGCTCCTCGAGTTCGTACGCCTGCGCATGGACGACCTCGACCGGCGCGAGCTCGAACGCGAACACCCGGGTGCCGGCGAACACGCCGGCGACCGGTGGCGGAATCTCGGAAACGCGTGGGTCGGCGACGTGGATCGTGCCGAATGCGAAGCTGTCCGCGCCGCCCTGCCTGGAAATGCGCCAGAGGCGGCCCTCGGTGAACGAACGCTCGACGCCCCTGGCGAACGTGCCTGCGGCGGTCGGCAGGGTCAGCACGCCGGCGCTCCATGCCAGGAAGCGGCGCCGGCACATCGCTTCCTGATCCGCACGTCGCTCCATGGCTCGCCCCGAATCGCGGCGCCGGCCGCGCTCGCTACATCCCCGTTCCGACGAACGTTTCGGCCAGCACTTGCGCGGCCTTGAGCGCGGGCTCCTTGACCGTGATGCGCCAGAGCGTGCGCGGATCGTCGGGGTCGATCAGCGTCGCGGCGTGCAGCAGCGAGGCGTTGTCCCAGACGACCACGTCACCCACGCCGTAGGCCAGGCTGTAGCGGTATTCCGGCTTCGTCGCGTGCGTCGCCAGTTCGTCAAGCAGCGCGCGTGCCTCGTCCTCCGGCATGCCGACAATCCCGAACGAGCTGCCCGACACGGCATAGAGCGCCTTGCGTCCCGTGACGGGATGCGCGCGGACGACCGGGTGCGTGATCAGCGGCATCTTCGCCTTCTGCTCGTCGGTCAGCACCGAAGCAACGGTTCGACTCTGCTCGTTCTGGTCGTTGCGGTTGCCGTAGTGGTGGATCGCAACGAGAGGACCGATGCGCGCCTTCATCGCGGAAGGCAAGTCGTCGTAGGCCGCGTACTGATTGGCGAACAGCGTGTTGCCGCCGACCTTCGGCACCTCGATCGAATGGAGCATCGTCGCCCGGGCCGGCACCTCGAGGTACGAGTAGTCGCTGTGGAAATAGGTGCCGGCATCGGCGAGACCGAGCGGCTTGCCGTCGCTGCGGCGATTGGAGAGGATCAGGATGTTCGGATCCTCCGGATGGTGGAACTGGTCGATCACGTGCGGTTCGGGGGGGCCGAACCGGCGGGCGAACGCGACGAACTCGCCCGGCGTCAGATGCTGCCCGCGCACGAGCAGCACCTGCCCGCGGAAGAAGGCGCGCTGCAGCTCGTCGAAAGCGGTATCGTCGAGGCGGGCGAGGTCGATGCCGTGCGCCTCGAGGCCGAAGCCTTCGCAAAGTGGACTGAACGTCAACATGGGGCCTCCGCGCCGCCGGCGCCCTCGCGCGGTGCTACTTCAGGAACTCGGGCGAGATCAGCCTCGGCAGAAGCAGGATGATATCCGGGAAGACGATCGTCAACGCAAGCACGCCCAGCATCGGCATCAGCATGATCATCACGTCCTTGATCACGTACATGAGCCGCACCTTTGCGATGGCGCACGAAATCATCAGGCACAGCCCGTAAGGCGGAGTCACGAGACCGAAGGCCAGCGAGACGATGCCGATCATCGCGAAGTGCACCGGATCCATGTTCACGGCGCGCGCCAGCGGCTCGAGGATCGTGCCGACGATGATGATCGCGGGGATGGCGTCCAGGAAGCACCCGACGACCAGGAAGCAGAACGCAATGAAGAAACCGGTCGCCGTGATGTCCATACCCCAGGAGCCCACGCCGGCCAGCAGCGCCTTCGGGATCTGGTAGTAGGCGAGCAGCCAGCCGAATGCGCTGGCGGTGCCGACGCAGAACAAGGCGACTGCGGCGAGCTTCCCGGTATCCATCAGCGCACCGTGCAATTGCCGCCCGCTCATCTCCCGGTAGATGAAGATCGAAAGCGCGGCAGCGTAGAGCACTGCGATCGCCGCCGATTCGGTGGCGGTGAACCAGCCGAAGATCTTGCCGCCGATGATGATGACCGGCGTCATCAGCGCCGGGATCGCGGTGAACGTTCCGGTGAACACCTCCTTCAGCGACGCACGCGGATACTTGGGGTAGTTGCGCAGCTTCGCATAGACGTGCACGGTCGCCATCTGCACGAGGCCGAGCAGGAGGCCGGGAATGATGCCGGCGAGGAACAGCGCACCGATCGACACCGACAGCGTGCCGCCCCAGACGATCATCAGGATCGACGGCGGGATGATCACCGCCAGCACCGCGGACACCGCGGTGATCGCCACCGAGAACGACAGGTCGTAGCCCTCCTTGACCTGCGCCTCGATGAAGATCTTGCCCTGGCTCGCCGCGTCCGCGGTGGACGATCCGGAGATGCCCGCGAAGAAGATCGACAGCACGACGTTCACCTGGGCGAGGCCGCCCGGAAGATGGCCGACCAGGTCGCGCGAAAGCCGCACGAGGCGGTCGGTGATGCCGCCGACGTTCATCAGGTTCGCGGTCAGCAGGAAGAACGGGACCGCGAGCAGGATGAACGAGTTGTACGACTTGAACGTCTCGTTGAAGAGAATCATCGGCGACAGCCGCGGTTCGACGAACATCACGGGCAGGCAGGCGAGCCCGAGTGCGAACGCGATCGGCACGCGCAGCGCCATCAGCGTGAAGAACACGCCGAACAGGACCAGCGCCGCCATCGCCGGCGAGAGCGCCGCGCCGCCGCTCATGCCCGCGGCTCCGCGGCAACGATGCGCAAGTCCTGGACGAACCGCTCCCCGAGGAACAGCACCCACGTGAACCCGGCGAGCGGCCATGCGGCGAAAATCCAGGGCATCGGCAGCTCCGCGAGCTCGGAGGTCTGGTTCCAGCCGAACTGCACGAACTTGATGCCGTACCAGATGAACACGAGCGCCATCACCAGCACGAAGACGTTGGCGACGATCCGCAGCAGTGCATTCGCGCGCGGCGCGAGCTCTGGCCACAGGTCCACGTCGAAATGGCCGCCATCGCGGATCGCCACCATCGCCCCGATCATGATCATCCAGATGAAGCAGAACCGTGCCATCTCTTCCGTCCAGATGTACGACGGAATGAGCGAGGTATAGCGCGAGAAGATCTGCAGGCTGACCGGGACGATCAGCACGGCGACGCTTGCGACGAGCAGCCAGCCCAGCAGGCGGTAGTAGAAGGCGATGAACCGTCGCATGAACGCTCCGCGGCAATTGCCCCGTTGCGCGAGGTCGCGCGCAGCGGGCAAAAAAATCCGGCGAAGGACGCGATCGCCCTTCGCCGGAACGGGCTTGTAAGGCTACATCGAGTTGATCTTGGCGAGGATCGCGTCGGCGCCGATTTCCTTGGCGTATTCGGTCATCACCGGATCGACCGACTTCTTCATCGCGGCCCGATCGGTGAACGGAATGCGCTTGAGTTTTCCGGCCTTTTCGAGGGCGTCCAGCTTCGCGCTGTCCTCGCTCGATTCCACCTGGCGACCGTAGGCGCCCGCTTCCTTGCCGGCACGGACGATCGCAGCCTGCAGATCCGGCGGCAGCTTCTTGAACGTCTTGCCGGAGAAGCACACCGGGCGGATCGTGATGGCGTGCTCGGTCATGATCAGGTTGGGACCGACTTCGTAGAATTTCATCGATTCGACGCCGGCCGCCTCGTTTTCGCCGGCATTGATCACGCCGTTCTGGATCGCGTTGTACACCTCGTTGTAGGCGATGACGGTCGGCGACATCCCGGCTGCGGCGAACGTCTTGCTCCAGATCGGCGCCCCCTGCACCCGCACCTTCAGGCCCTTGAGCTCGGCCATATTGCGGACCTGCTTGTTCGCGAAGATGTTGCGCGTGCCGCCGCCCGCGTATCCGATCAGCATCACTTCGGCCTTGGCGGAAACCTCATCGGCGACGGGCTTGAGCGTGTCCGCATCGAGCACCTTGTTCCAGTGGTTCAGGTCCCGGAACAGGAACGGGGCATCGATGAAGGGGGCGGCCTTGGAGAACGTGGACATGTGCGCGGGCGAGACGATCGCGTAGTCGACCGAAACGCCCTGGTTCATGTAGGCGAAATAGTCCTTCTCGAGGCCGAGTTCGCTGTTCTTGTGCAAGACGAAATTGACCGGCTTGCCGTAGTGCTTCTTGACCAGTTCCTCGAAGCGCACCAGCGCCTTGGTGAACGCGTGGTCGTCGTTGAACTGCGACGCGCCGTGCAATGTGATGGTTTGCGCTCCGACGGACGCGGATACGACGATTGCGAGCGCGGCCAAGCCGCGTACCAGTGCACGCATGGGTCTCCTCCTGAAGGGTCGATCACCTGCCCGCGCTTCGGGCCCCGAACGGCCGTATCACGTTGTGGTCAGGTGGCAAGACCAATTCAATCCAAGCAGGGGCGGCGTGTCAACCGCAAACTCGTATTGCGACGCAGCATCGTCGTCGTTTGCCGGAGAAGACGAATCGCCCTGCGTCCCGCGCCACGGGCGCTTCAGTGCGGCTTGCCCGGCGCGTCGCCGCCCGTCAGCGGGCGCACGGTCGCCTTCACCTCCAGGCTGGAGCGCTTGCCGGCCTTGTCCTCGAAGGTCAGCGTGATCGGCACCGTCTGCCCTTCCTTCAGCGGCTCCCTGAGCGCCATCAGCATTACGTGGTAGCTGCCGGGCTTTAGCTCCACCGCCTTTCCCGCGGGCAGCGCGAGCTTGTCGATTGCATTCATCTTCATCACGCCACCCTCGACCTTCATCTCGTGGATCTCGACGATTTTCGCGGCGGGCGACGACGCGCCGACGAGCGCCGTGTCGGACGGCGAGGTGAGCTGCATGAATGCGCCGGTAGCGCCCTGGCCCGCGACGGTGCCGCGCACCCAGGCGTCCTTGACGCTGACCTGGGCCGCGGCGGGCCGGGCGCACGCAAGCGTTGCAAAGGACAGCGCGATCGCGGCTATTACGGAAATTCGTTTCATGGTTGCGTGGTCCTGGGGTGTCTTGCGTGAAGGCAGGCGGAGAGGCGCGGTCGGGTTCGGCTTGTTCAACAGGCGGGCGCCAGGACGGAGCAAGGCACCGGATGTCTTCGTGAAGGCATCGGCCAACGCCGCCGCGTGCACGGCGGATTCTAGCGGAACACGTCAATGCGACGAGCTTCAAATCGGAGGCCGTTGCCCTCCGGTCGGTGATGGCGCGATCACCCAAGCGCACCGTCAAGCGGATTGCCGAAACCACGTCTCGAAACAACGCGAAGTTGGAAGTACAAATATTTGATGTCTCGCCTTGGGTACACCGACGTTTGATCAGGATCAAGGAATGCACATCCGGTGCCTGCGTGCGATTGCTCACCTCAATCCCTTGGGATTAGCCTTCACCCGACTACCAGATCTTGTGGTCGAGAAGGCGCGGCGTCCCGCCCGCGGCCCGACCGCGGAGGAGATTCCCGAATGCCCCAGGATTTCGCGACCGGCGCGCCGGTTGGCCCTGCCGCCGCCTCTCTCCTCGGCCTGGCGGCCAGCCCACCGGCGCTGCCGTCCCACCTGACCAAGCGCGACGGCACGCGCGTCCCGTTCGACCTCGGCAAGATCGGCTCGGCGATCGCCCGCGCGGGCGCCGCGACCGGCGAATTCCACGGCGCGGAGGCGGCACGGCTCGCGGCAGCGGTCGGCAACGTGCTCGCGCACCGGATCGGCGGCGGCGTCGCGGACATCGAGAAGGTGCAGGACACCGTCGAGCACACGCTGGCCGCGGCCGGCTATTTCGACACTGCGCGCGCCTACATCGTCTATCGCGACCGCCATGCGCGCCTTCGCGCGGTGCAGAAGACGCTGGTCGACGTGGCCGCCTCGGTGGACGAATACCTCGAACAGCGCGACTGGCGCGTCAATGCCAACGCCAACCAGGGCTACTCGCTTGGCGGGCTGATCCTCAACGTGTCGGGCAAGGTGGTCGCCAACTACTGGCTGTCGCATGTCTACGAGCCGGAGGTCGGCGAAGCGCACCGCGAAGGCGACCTGCACATCCACGACCTCGACATGCTGGCGGGCTATTGCGCCGGCTGGTCGCTGCGCACGCTCCTCTACGAAGGCCTGAACGGTGTTCCGGGCAAGGTGGAGGCCGGGCCGCCGAAGCACATGTCGAGCGCGGTTGGCCAGATCGTCAACTTCCTCGGCACGCTGCAGAACGAATGGGCCGGCGCACAGGCATTCTCGTCGTTCGACACGTACATGGCGCCTTTCGTCCGCAAGGACGCGATGAGCTTCGACGCGGTCCGCCAGTGCGTTCAGGAGCTGATCTACAACCTGAACGTGCCGTCGCGCTGGGGCACGCAGACGCCGTTCACCAATCTGACGTTCGACTGGAACTGTCCGGAGGACCTGCGCGAGTCGGTGCCGGTGATCGCCGGCTGTGAGATGCCTTTCACCTACGGCGATCTTCAGCCCGAGATGGACATGATCAACCGCGCGTACATCGAGGTGATGACCAAAGGGGACGCCAAGGGCCGCGTGTTCACGTTTCCGATCCCGACCTACAACATCACGGCGGACTTCGACTGGGATCACCCCAACTGCGACGCGCTGTTCGGAATGACGGCCAAGTACGGGTTGCCCTACTTCCAGAACTTCGTGAACTCGGAGTTGAAGCCCAACATGATCCGGTCGATGTGCTGCCGCCTCCAGCTCGACCTGCGCGAGCTGCTGAAGCGCGGCAACGGGCTGTTCGGTTCGGCCGAGCAGACCGGTTCGGTCGGTGTGGTCACCGTCAACTGCGCGCGGCTCGGCTACCTGTTCGCCGGCGACGAGATCGGCATGTACGAGCGTCTCGACGAGCTGCTTCGCCACGCGAAGGACAGCCTGGAGGTGAAGCGCAAGGTGATCCAGCGCCTGATCGACCAGGGTCTCTTCCCGTACACCAAGCGCTATCTCGGCACGCTGCGCAACCACTTCAGCACGATCGGCGTCAACGGCATCAACGAGATGATCCGCAACTTCACCGGCGGGTCCGAGGACATCACGAGCGGATACGGCCACGCATTTGCGCTGCGGCTGCTCGACCACCTGCGCGAGCGCATCGTCGCTTTCCAGGAAGAGACCGGCCACCTCTACAACCTCGAGGCGACGCCGGCCGAAGGCACGACCTATCGCTTCGCGAAGGAGGACCGGAAGCGCTGGCCCGACATCCTGCAGGCCGGCACGCCCGAGATGCCCTATTACACGAACAGCTCGCAACTTCCGGTCGGCTTCACCGACGATCCGTTCGAGGCGCTCGCCCGGCAGGAGCCGCTTCAGGCCAAGTACACGGGCGGGACTGTGCTGCACCTTTACATGGCCGAGCGCCTCTCGTCGCCTACGGCGTGCAAGGAGCTGGTGCGTCGCGCACTGACGCGGTTCCGCCTGCCTTACATCACGATCACGCCGACGTTCTCGATCTGCCCGTCGCATGGCTATCTCGCCGGCGAGCACGAGTTCTGTCCGAAATGCGATCAGGAGCGGCTGGCGGAGAAGCGACGCCGTGTCGCAGCCTGACGACGGTTCGATGTCGGAATCGTCGACAGCTCCGGCACAACCGGAAGGAATCGTTGACCTGGCTCAACCTTGCCACGCTTTGCTCTGTTCGCGTGTGCACTTCTTGCTTAACTTTTGGAACCCGAAAGGAAACGCCGATGAATGCGATGACCGATACCTGCCATCTTGCCGCAGCCGTCACGCTGTCCGACGAGGAGCGCCAGCGCTGCGAGGTCTGGACTCGCGTCATGGGCTACCATCGCCCGGTCGCCTCGTTCAACATCGGCAAGAAGGGCGAACACAGCGAGCGCTGCTTCTTCCGCGAGGCGCGCATCGCCACCACCGGCTGAATGCGCCTGCCCGGCCATGCTGGCCCCTGCGTTCGAGGAGAGGACGTCCCAAGCATTCCGCGTCGGTGGCGTCGTCCCGTTTTCCACGACCGACTGGCCTGGAAGGCTCGCCGCCGTCGTGTTCGCGCAGGGTTGCCCTTGGCGCTGTCGCTATTGCCACAATCCCCACCTTCTTCCGGTGCGCGGCGAGGACGAGCGCGATTTCGAGCGTGTCCTCGCGTGGCTCGGGACGCGGCGGGGGCTGATCGACGCGGTCGTCTTTTCCGGTGGCGAGCCGACCGCGCAGCCTGCGATCGCGGCGGCGCTCGCGGATGTTCGCAAGCTGGGCTTCGCGACGGGTCTGCACACGGGCGGCATGTACCCGCGCCGGCTGCCGGAGATCCTGCCGCAGCTCGACTGGATCGGGCTCGACATCAAGGCCCCGCAGCACGAGTACGCGAGCATGACGGGCGTGCCGAGCTCCGGTCTCGGCGCCTTCGTGACACTTGCGCTGGTCCGGCAATCGGGCGTCGCGCACGAGGTGCGGACGACGGTGCATCCGTCGCTGATGCCGCCAGACATGCTCGAGCGGCTCGCGCACGAGCTTGCGAACTGCGGCGTCACGGGGTGGGTGCTGCAGCCGTTTCGCGCACACGGCTGCGCCGACTACGCGTTGAATCAGGCGGCCGCCGGCGGTACGGTGATCGACGACGCGCTGCTCGCGCGCATCAGGGCGATCGTGCCGGAGACGGTTGTCCGGGACTGACGCTTCCGCCCGGCGAACTACGCTGACGTGTCGGGTGGCGCGCTGCGCTCGCGCAGATCCTGCGCCGCAGCTTGACCGATGGGCGTCGACCAGATTGCATCGACTTCCACCGCGAGCCGGCGCCGCCAGTTCGGCCGTTCCCGGTCCGTCCCCGGCAGGTTCAGCGCATCCACTTCCCCTGCGAGGTCGTCGGCCTGCACCAGCACGAGCGCGGCCGGCGACGCGGCAAGCATGCGATGCAGCGCGGCGGCGACCTCCGCCGAGTCGGCAGGCCGGTCGGCAAGCGCGTGCGCTTCGCGCAACGTGTGTGCGAGGCAATCGCGTTCGAGGGCGCGCTCGGCCTGTGCGGTTTCGAGTCCACCGGTTGCCGCCGGTGCGATCGCCTGGCGCTCGGCGATGTCCGCGCCGCGCCACCATCCGGCGATCGTCGGCAAGTCGTGCGTGGAGACGCTTGCGACGGCCTTGCGCCGCCAGTGCTCGGGACCATGGAAGTCGCGGCCCTCGCGCTCCAGCCACACGACCACCGAAGAGTACACGTCCGCAGCGTCGAGCCGCTCGCGCAGGCCGGCGGGCACGGTGCCGAGATCCTCGCCGACGATCAGAGCGCGGTGGCGCTGGCTCTCGAGCGCGAGCACGCCGAGCAGATCCTCGAGCGGATACTCGACGTAGGTTCCTTCGCGGGCAGGCGCTCCGTCGGGCACGAAGAAGAGCCTGGCGAGACCCATCGCGTGGTCGATGCGCAGCGCGCCCGCGTGGCGCAAGTTGGCGGCGAGCAGCGTGCGGAAGCGCGCGTAGCCGTCGTCGGCGAGCGTCAACGGATTGGGTGGCGGCAGATTCCAGATCTGCCCCTGCGGATTGAAAGGATCGGGCGGCGCTCCGACCGAGACGCCACTCACGAATCCGCGCGTGTCGCACCAGACCTCCGCACCGTCCGGCGCCGCACCGATGGCGAGATCGCGATAGAGCCCGAGCGCAAGGCCGGCCGTGCGCGCTGCGCCTGCCGCCGCGGCCAGTTGCCCGTCGGCGAGCCACTGCAGATAGAGTGCGAATTGCACGGCGTCAGCATGGCGCGTCGCGATGTCGCTCGCGGCGGCGCCCTCGGCCGAGCGCAACGGATGCGGCCATGCCTGCCACGGGGTCTGCGGATGCAAGGCGGCGATCGCCTCGAACAGCGCGAAGCGTGCGAGCGCGAGTCCGCCGACCGCGACGAAGCGGTCGAAGTCCTGCCGCAGCGGGTCGCGCCGGTCGCGTTGCAAGAACGTGCGGTGGCAGGCAGCGAGAAGTTCCCGCTTCAGTGCCCATACCCGCGGATAGTCGATCCGGCCGAGTGCGGACAGCGTGCCGACCTCCGCACGCCGACGTTCGAGCATCGCTCGTGCAGAGGGCGTTGCAGCGAAGTCCGCCACGCCCTCGATATCGATGTAGATCGGGTCGAGGAAGCGCCGATCCGACGGGTGGTAGGGACTCGCGCGCTCGCGCTCGGCGGCGAACAGCGCGTGCAGCGGATTGAGCGCGATCGTCGCGGCGCCGTGCGCCGCGCTTTCCCGCACGAGGTCGCGCAGGGTGGTGAAATCGCCGATGCCCAGGTCGGTTGCCCGGCGCAGCGAATAAAGATGGGCGGCCACGCCGAACGCGCGACGGCCGTCCCGCAAGGCGGCGGGCACGTGACAGCGTCCCGGGGTCGCGACGACCGTGCACGTGCAGCTCGGATCATCGGCGAGCGAGATCGTATGCACGCCGGGAGGAAGCGCGGGAAGCGGAACGACGGCCCGCAGCAGCGGCCGGCCCTCGACGTTCGTCGTGTGCAGCGTGTTCGCATTGGCGGTGTCCACGGTCAACGCGGACGCGCTGCCATCGGCGTATGCAACCCGCAGCTCGAAGGTACCGCGCCCTGTGGCGGTGGTCGCCACCGCGATCTCGCCCGGTTGGTTCGCCAGGATGACGAGCGATGCGGGAAGCGCGCGCCGGCGCGCGCGAGCGAGCGCGACCAGATGGGCGCGGGCATCGGCCGTGGATTGCACCGCCAGCCCCATTGACGCGAGGAGCGCGCGCTCGGTATCGGGCGACGTCGCGTAGCGCGTGCCGCGAACGTCCCACCAATCGGCTGCTATGCCTGCTGCGCGGGCGAGCCGAGCCAGCGCGGCAGGCTCGATGCCCGAGACGCGGAGCGAGGCTGTCGGGTTCGCCATCTCGGTGAACAGCACCACCGAGCGAGGCGCAACCGTGGCTTCGGCGCCGAGCCACTCACCGTCCCCGGGATTGCCGGATGCGGCCGAGTCCGCATCTCGCCGCCAACCGAACCCATCGCGCGCATCGGGCAGGCGTATGTCGAGGGGCGTTGCGCCGAAATGCAATACGACGACGATGCGGTCCGCAGCCTCGCTCTCACGCTCCGGCGTGTAGAGCGACGCGATCAGCGTGCATCCGTTCGGATCCTGCCAGTCCGCGATGCCCATCGGCGCACCGTCGGGACGGCGCCACTCGACATCCGGGATGCCGCTGTCGTCGCGCAAGTCACCCGTCAGCACCGCTTCGTCGCGAAGTGCGGGATGCGCGCGGCGCAGTGCGCAGACCCGCGCGGTGAACCTGCAAAGACCCTCGTCCGCGGTGTCCCAGTCGATCCAGGTGAGCGGACCGTCCTGCGCGTATGCATTGTTGTTGCCACGCTGCGTGCGGCCCAGTTCGTCGCCCATCGCGAGCATCGGCGTGCCTCGCGAGAATATCAATGCGGCAATCAGGCTGCGCACATCCTGCACGCGCGCCGCGCGGATCGTCGGGTCGTCGGTCGCGCCCTCGACACCATGGTTCCACGATTCGTTGCGATCTGCGCCGTCGCGGTTGCGCTCGCCATTGTCCTCGTTGTGCTTGTGCACGTGGGCGACGAGGTCGGCGAGCGTGAAGCCGTCGTGTGCGGCCACGAAGTTGACGGACCGTGACAGCGGCCGCGACCGCGACGCGAACACGTCCGCCGAGCCCGCGACGCGCGTGGCTGCTTCCCCCTGCAGGCCGGCATCGCCGCGCACGAAGCGGCGTAGCGTGTCGCGGTAGCGGTCGTTCCACTCGCCCCATGACGCGTGGAAGGCGCCGAGCCGGTAACCACCGGGGCCCAGATCCCACGGCTCCACAACGAGCTTGCGCACGCGCAGCAGCGGGTCCTGCGCGATCGCGGCAAGGAGTGGCGCGGCCGGATCGAATCCGTCACGGGCGCGTCCCAGCGTCGTCGCGAGATCGAAACGGAAGCCGTCGACGTTCGCGGCCAGGACGTAGTGCCGCAGCGCGTCGAGCACCAGCCGGACGACGTGCGGACGTTCGCAGGCGAGCGTATTGCCACAGCCGGCGTCGTCCAGGTAGCGCGAGCGGTCGTCGGGCGGCAGGCGGTAGTAGCTCGAGTTGTCGAGGCCACGGAAGCTGACGGTGGGCCCGAGCTGGTCACCCTCGCCCGTGTGGTTCATCACGACGTCGAGCAGCACTTCGATTCCTGCGGCGTGCAGCGCGGCGACGGCCGCGGCGAGCTCGGCAATGCCTCCCGGCGCGAGCCGTGGATCGGGCACGAACAGCGCGATCGGGTTGTAGCCCCAGTAGTTGGTGAGGCGCAGTGCCGAGAGATGGCGCTCGTCGATCGCCGCGGCGACCGGCATCAGCTCGACCGTCGTCACGCCAAGGCGTTGCAGGTGCCCGATCGCGGCGGGTGTCGCGAGTGCGGCGCAGGTGCCGCGCAGTGGCTCGGGCACCGCAGGATGGCGCTTGGTGAAGCCGCGCACGTGCAGCTCGTAGAGGATCGTGCGCGACCATGGCACGTCGAGCGGGGTCGCGGTGGTTCCCGTGGGCAATGCGGTGACGATTCCCTTCGGCACGAAGGGAGCGCTGTCGGCGTGATTTCGGACGCCGTCCGGGTGCACGGAGAAGAGCGCGGGATGCAGTGCGAACGGCCGGTCGAGCGCCCGTGCGTACGGGTCGACGAGCAGCTTCGCCGCATCGAAGCGGTGCCCGTCATTCGGAGCGAAGGGTCCGTGCGCGCGCAGGCCGTAGCGGGTCGCCGGGGCGACTTCGGCGACGAAGCCGTGCCACACGTCGCCGGTGCGCTCGGGCAGCACAACGCGCTCGATCTCGCGCTCGCCCCGCGCGTCGAACAGGCACCACTCGATCGCGCCCGCATGCACCGAGAAGACGGCGACGTTGACGCCGCCGGCAACGGGCGTGACGCCGAGCGGCTCCGGCGCGCCGGGACCGATCCGGCGTCTCATGCGGCGCGCGCGGCGAGTTGCCGGAACAGTGTCGCGTACTCGCGTGCCGGGCGACGCCAGCCCACGTCGCAACGCATCGCGTGCCGCTGTATCCGGTGCCAGACGCTGCGGTCGCGCCACAATCGCGCCGCGCGGTCGAGTGCGGCCTCGAGCATCTCCCGCGTGGTCGGCGCGAACTGGATCCCGGTACCCGCGCCGGCCGCGAGCGCCATCTCGCTCGCATCGACGATCGTATCGGCAAGTCCGCCGACGCGCGCGACGACGGGCACCACCCCGTAGCGCAGCGCGATCAACTGGGTGAGCCCGCAGGGCTCGAAGCGCGAGGGCATCAGCAATGCATCCGCGCCGCCGTGCATCTGGTGCGCGAGCGGCTCGTCCAGATCGCGCACGATCGCAACGCGCCCCGGGTGGGCTTTCACGGCGGCGGCGAAGCGGTGCTCCAGTTCCGCGTCGCCCGAGCCCAGCACCGCGAGCTGGCCACCCGTGTGCAGCAGTTCGGGCAGCGTGTCGAGCACGAGGTCCGAGCCTTTCTGCCAGGTGAGCCGGCTCACGATCGCGAACAGCAGCGCGTCAGGGTCTGGCGCGAGGCCGAAGCGCGCCTGCAGCGCGTTCTTGTTCTGCGCTCTCAATTCGAGGCAGCTCGCGTCGTAGCGGACCGCGACGTGTGGGTCCGACGCGGGGTTCCAGACGTCGTCGTCGACGCCGTTGCGGATGCCGAGCAGCACGTCGGCACGCTTGCGCAGCAACCCGTCGAGTCCCATGCCGGCATCCGGCGAGCGGATCTCCGCCGCGTACGTCGGTGAAACGGTGGTGATGCAATCGGCGAGCGCGATGCCCGCCTTGAGGTAGCCGACGTCGCCGTAGTACTCGACGCCGTCGATGCCGAACGCATGCGGCGGCAGGCCAAGCTCCGCGAAGACCGACCGCGGGTACTGGCCCTGGAACGCGAGGTTGTGCACCGTCATCACCGTCGCCGGGCGCGGTGCCGGCCCGAAGTGCAGGTACGCCGGCACGAGGCCCGCCTGCCAGTCGTGCGCGTGGACGACGTGCGGGGCGAACCCAGCGGCTGCACCACGCGCGAGCGCCGCGCCCGCGGCGGCGAGTGCCGCGAACCGCTGCGCGTTGTCGGGCCATGCCTTGCGGTCGGGGCCGAGATAGGGATTGCCTGGCCGGTCGAAGAGATGCGGCGCATCGAGCACGAGCACGTCGAATCCGTCGACCGTCGTGGCGCGGATGCGCGCCGCGCCGCCGTGCAGCGCGGGCATCGTGTGTACGACCGTCGCGTCCCAGGTTGCCGCGAGCACGCGGCGATAGCCGGGGATCAGCGTGCGCACGGCGACACCCTCGCGACGAAGCGCGGCCGGCAGCGCCCCGACGACATCGGCGAGCCCGCCGGTCTTGACAAGCGGAAACGCCTCCGAGGCGATCGCGAGGACGGAGAGGGGATTCATGCCCCGCGCGCCTACTGGGACAGCCGGTCGATCATCGGCTGGGTGATGAGCGAAACGCCGTTGTCGCTTCGCCTGAAGCGCGCAGCGTCGTGCTCCGGATCCTCGCCGACGACCAGCCCTTCGGGAATGCGCACGCCATGGTCGATGATCGCGTTCGCGATGCGCGCATGCCGGGCGATCTCCACCTGCGGGAGCACGACGGAGTTGCGCACCTGCGAATACGAGCGTATGTGCACGTTGGTGAAGAGCAGCGAACGAACGACCGTGGCGCCCGACACGATGCACCCGCCGGAGACCAGCGAGGAGACCGCCACGCCGCGGCGATCGTCCACGTCGTGCACGAACTTCGCAGGGGGCGTGATCTCCGCATAGGTCCAGATCGGCCAGTTGTTGTCGTAGAGGTCGAGCTCGGGGACGATATCGGTCAGGTCGATGTTCGCGGACCAGTAGGCGTCGATCGTGCCGACATCGCGCCAGTACACCTCTCGCTCCGCGCTGGAACGGACGCAGGATTCGCCGAAATGGTGCGCCACGGCCTTGCCGTTCTGCACGAGCCAGGGAATGATGTCCTTGCCGAAGTCGCGGCTCGACTGCGGATCCGCCGCATCGCGACGCAGCTGGTCGTTCAGGAACTCGCGCCGGAACGCATAGATGCCCATGCTGGCGAGCGCAAAGCCCGGCCGGTTCGGGATCTCCGGCGGATCGGCGGGCTTCTCGACGAACGCGATGATGCGGTCGTGCTCGTCCACGTGCATCACGCCGAAGGCGGACGCCGCGTCGACGGGCACCTCGAGGCAGGCGACCGTCACGTCGGCCCCGCTGTTGACGTGCTGCACGAGCATCCGCTCGTAGTCCATCTTGTAGATGTGGTCGCCGGCCAGAATCAGCAGGAACTCGGGGGCGTAGCTGTCGATGATGTCGATGTTCTGGAAGACGGCGTCCGCCGTCCCGGCGTACCACTGGTTTTCCGAGATGCGCTGGCTCGCGGGCAGGATGTCGAAGCTCTCGTTGCGCACCGGCTGCAGGAAGTTCCAGCCGCGCTGCAGGTGGCGGATCAGGCTGTGCGCCTTGTACTGAGTGGCCACGGCGATGCGCCGGATGCCGGAGTTGAGCGCATTGCTGAGCGCGAAATCGACGATGCGCGACTTGCCGCCGAAATAGACCGCCGGCTTGGCGCGGAATGCGGTCAGCTCCATGAGCCGGCTGCCGCGGCCGCCGGCCAGCACGTACGCCATCGTGGAGCGCGAGAGCGGGGTCGAGTACGTCACGTTGTCCATGGTCATGTCCGTACGCGGGGTTTGCGCGTCAGCCTTCCTCGTGCACGAGCCACAGTGTCGCCAGCGGCGGCAGCGCCAGGGCCACCGATTGCGCGTGCCCATGGCTCGGGCTTGCTTCCGTGATCACCTGCCCCGAGTTGCCCAGTCCGGAGCCGCCGTACTCGGTGGCGTCGGTGTTGATGATCTCCCGCCATCGGCCGGGCAACGGCAACCCCAGCCGGTAGCCGATGCGCGGCACGGGCGTGAAGTTCGCGATCACCGCGACCGGCTGCGCCCCCTCGCCGCCGAAGCGAAGCCAGGCGAGCACGCTCTGCTCCGCATCGTGCACCTCGATCCAGCGGAAGCCGTCCGGCTCGCAATCGCGTTCGTGCAGCGCCCGCTGCGCCGCGTATTGTCGATTGCAGTCGCGCACGACGTCCCGCGCGCCGCGATGCCAATGCATCTCGGCCTGGTCCCAGTCGAGCGCGCGATCCTCGCTCCACTCGCGCCCCTGCGCGAATTCCTGACCCATGAACAACAGCTTCTTGCCGGGGTACCCCCACATGAGCGCGAACGCCGCGCGCAGCGTGGCGAACTGCTGCCAGGCGTCGCCCGGAATGCGCGCGATCAATGTACCCTTGCCGTGCACCACCTCGTCGTGCGAGAGCGGCAGCACGAAGTTCTCGGTGAACGCGTACAGCAGGCCGAAGGTGATGAGGTCGTGATGCCAGCGCCGGTGCACGGGCTCGTGCCGCAGGTACTCGAGCGTGTCGTGCATCCACCCCATGTTCCATTTGAAGCCGAAGCCCAGGCCGCCCGCGTAGGCGGGCAGCGACACGCCGGGCCACGCGGTCGACTCCTCGGCGATCGTGAACGCGCCGGGGCACTGCGCGTAGACCGTCATGTTGAGCCGCCGCAGGAAGGCGATTGCGTCCAGATTCTCGCGGCCGCCGTGCACGTTCGGCCGCCACGCCCCTTCCTTGCGCGAGTAGTCGAGGTAGAGCATCGACGCGACCGCATCCACGCGCAGGCCGTCGACATGGTAGCGGTCGAGCCAATAGAGCGCGCTCGCGATCAGGTAGTTGGCGACCTCGGCGCGGCCGAAGTCGTAGATCGCCGTGCTCCAGTCGGGGTGGAAGCCCAGCATCGGGTCGGCGTGCTCGTAGAGCGGCGTGCCATCGAAGCGCGCGAGGCCGTGCTGGTCGGTCGGGAAATGCGCGGGCACCCAATCGAGGATGACACCGAGACCGGCGGCGTGGCAGGCATCGACGAAGCGCGCGAATCCGGCGGGCTCGCCGTGGCGTGAGGTCGGCGCGTAGAGGCCGATGGGCTGGTAGCCCCACGACGCGTCGAGCGGATGTTCGGTGATCGGCATGAGCTCGATGTGCGTGAAGCCCTGCTCGGCGGCATAGCGCGGCAGCGCCGCGGCAAGCTCGTCCCAGCTGAGGAAGCGGCCGTCCGCGCCGCGTTGCCACGATCCCGCGTGCACCTCGTAGATCGCCATCGGCCGCCGGCGCAGCGCACTCCGCGCACGGTCGGCCATCCAATGCTGGTCGGTCCAGTGGAAGTTGTCGGTACGCCGGACGACGGAGGCGGTCGAGGGACGCAGCTCGGCTCCGAATCCGACCGGGTCCGCCTTGAGCGGAAGCAATGCCCCGTCCGCTCCGATGATCTCGTACTTGTAGAGCGTCCCCTCGCCGAGCACCGGCAGGAAGATCTCCCAGACGCCGGTATCGATGCGCTTGCGCATCACGTGGCGGCGTCCGTCCCACGCATTGAAGTCGCCGACGACCGAGACGCGCGAGGCGTTCGGCGCCCACACGGCGAAGTGCACGCCCGCGACGCCCTCGTGAATCATCGCGTGCGCGCCCAGCCGATCGTAGAGGCGCACGTGCGTGCCTTCGCCGATCAGCCAGTCGTCCATCGTCCCCAGCACGGGTCCGAATGCATACGGGTCGTCTTGCAGCCAAACCTGCGTGCCGCGCATGCAACGCAGGCGATAGCGCACCCGCGCGCCCGAGAGACCGACCTCGCCTTCGAACAGCCCCTCGTCGTGGCGGCGCACGAGCTTCGCAATCGGGCGGCCCTCGCTGTCGATTGCATCGATCGCATCGGCGCCGGGCACGAACGCGCGCACGACGGCCGCATTGCCGCTGTCGTGCCAGCCGAGTACCGCAAACGGGTCGCCGTGCCGGCCCGCGACGATCGCGTCGACCACGCCGGACGGAAGTGTCGCGATCATCGTTGCGCTCCGTCAGCCCTGGTCGGCTGGTGCCCGCCAGATCTCGCGCGCGTACTCGAGGATCGCGCGATCTGCCGAGAACCAGCCCATTTTGGCGGTGTTCAGGATCGCCTTGTGCCACCAGGCATTCTTGTCCGCCCACAGCGCCGCGATATCCCGCTGCGTGTTCCGGTAGCTCTCGAAGTCGGCGCTCACCATGAAGTAGTCGTGGTGGCGCAGGGCGGCGACGAGGCCGCGGTACCGGCCGCGGTCGTCTGGGGAAAAGACGCCGGATTCGAGCATGCTCAGCACTTCGGTCAGCGCGTGCGACGCGGTGATTACCGGTGTCATGTCGAGCCCGGCCGCTCGGCGCGCCGCGACTTCCTCGGCCAGCAGGCCGAAGATGAAGATGTTCTCCGCGCCGACATGCTCGCGGATCTCGATGTTCGCCCCGTCGAGCGTGCCGATCGTGAGCGCGCCGTTGAGCGCGAGCTTCATGTTGCCGGTGCCGGACGCCTCCATGCCGGCGGTCGAGATCTGCTCGGAAAGGTCGGCGGCGGGGATGATCGCCTCGGCGAGGCTCACGTTGTAGTTCGGCAGGAACACGACCTTGAGGCGGCTGCGCACCACCGGATCCGCGTTGATGATCCGCGCGACGTCATTGGCGAGCTTGATGACGAGCTTTGCCTGCAGGTATCCCGCTGCGGCCTTGCCGGCGAAGATCTTGACCCGCGGCACCCAGCTCTTCGTCGGCTGCCCGCGCATCGCGTTGTACAGCGCGATCGTCTCGAGTATGTTGAGGAGTTGCCGCTTGTATTCGTGGATGCGCTTGATCTGCACGTCGAACAGCGCATCCGGGTCGAGGCTCTGGCCCAGGCGCTCGGCGACCACCCGCGACAGCGCGACCTTGTTGGCGCGGCGCACGGCGGCGAAGCGCTCGCGGAATGCGGCGTCGTCGGCAAGCTTCGCGAGTCTTGGCAGTCGGCTCGTGTCGTCCAGCACCTCCGGCCCGATCGCCTCCACGATGAGCTCGGTGAGCGCCGGGTTCGCCTGGTAGAGCCAGCGGCGGAAGCTGATGCCGTTCGTCTTGTTGACGATGCGCTCCGGATACAGCGCGTGGAGGTCGCGGAACACCGTCTGTTTCAGGAGCTCGCTGTGCAGCGCCGAGACGCCGTTCACCCGGCTGGAGCCAAGGAAGGCGAGATGGCCCATGCGCACGTGCCGGCCGTTGTTCTCCTCGATCACCGAAACCGATGACAGCAGCCGCTCGTCGTCGTGGCCGGTGGTGCGCAACGCGTCGAGATGCAGCGCGTTGATCAGGTAGATGATCTGCATGTGCCGCGGCAGCAGGCCCTCCATCAGCGGCACCGCCCAGCTCTCGAGCGCCTCCGGCAGCAACGTGTGGTTCGTGTAGTTGAAAACCGTGCGCGAGACGTCCCACGCAACCTCCCACGGCATGCCGTGCTCGTCGACGAGGAGGCGCATCATCTCGGCGATCGCGATCGCCGGGTGGGTGTCGTTCAGCTGGATCGCCACATGATCCGGCAGCGTGTTGAGCTCGCCGTGCTGCTGATTGTGCCGGCGCAGCAGATCCTGCAGCGACGCCGACGCGAAGAAGATCTCCTGCCGCAGCCGCAGCTCGTGGCCCGCCGGCGTGGCGTCGCTCGGGTAGAGCACGCGCGAGATCGCCTCGAGCCGGACCCGGTCGGCGAGCGCGCCAACGTGGTCGCCGCGGTTGAAGTCGTCGAGCGACAGCGGGTCCGCCGCGCGCGCCGACCACAGCCGCAGCGTGTTGACGTGGACGCCGCGCCAGCCGGCGATCGGCGTGTCGTAGGCGACGGCTTTGACGTTGTCGGCCGGCCGCCACACCGAGCGGGTGGTCCCGTCAGGGTTCTTCACGATGTCGACCGTGCCCCCGAAGCCGATCGTGTAGGTGACCTCGGGCCGCTCGAATTCCCAGGGGTTCCCCGACGACAGCCAGTCTTCGGGCAGCTCCATCTGCCAGCCGTCCTTGATCCCCTGCCGGAAGACCCCGTGGTCGTAGCGAATTCCGTAACCGTGGGCGGGAATCCGCAGCGACGACATGCTTTCCATGAAGCACGCGGCGAGCCGGCCCAGGCCGCCGTTACCGAGCGCCGCGTCGGGCTCGAGCTTGCGCAGCCGGTCGAGATCCACGCCGAGGTCGGCCAGCGCCTCGCGCGCGGCCGCCGTGAGCCCGAGATTCCCCAACGCGTCGAACAGCAGGCGCCCGATCATGAACTCGAACGAGAAGTAGTAGACGCGCTTGCGGCCGTCGCGGTAGGTCTGGCGCGTCGCGTCCATCCACCGGTCCACGAGCTGGTCGCGCACCGCGAGTGCAGTCGCGATCAGCCAGTCGTGGTCGAGCGCATGACGCACGTCCTTGCCGACGGCATAGGTCAGCTTGTTCAGGATGGCCTCGCGCAGCGCCCGCGTAGCGCCGGCGGTATCGGTCGGGGCGCGGCCGGAGGAGGCGGCGCCTGCCGGAGGAAGTAGGTCGTTCATGGGATCAAGGATAGCGCGCCGGCCACCGGATCGAGGCAAACACGACGAGCGGCGGGCGTTGACGTTGCAGGAAATCAAACCCGCGCAACGTTAATGCACAGGTTTCGTGCATGCCGCGCGGATTGATGGCCAAATGCCGCTTTGCGGTTCGTGGTCGGTACGCATTTTCGGGAATCACGGCACGGGGCCTTGCCGGCGGTCCGGAAGCCGCTTCGCGGCGGCGCGTCCTCCGTCAGGTCGCAGTGGACATGGACGAATGGCTGGCTTGCTCCGGCGGCGGCAGGGTGCACCTGGGTCAGAGGCCCCCTAGGCCAGATGGCGCAGCTCGCGCAATGCGACCGCGAGCATCGAGGCGTCCAGCGCGGGCAGCGCGCGCAATTCCGCGAGGATGCGCTCGGCACGCTTGAGTGTCGGCGCGCTCCGTGCCTCCCACGCGCCGATGAGCGCTGCGTCGTCGTCCTTGCCCTTGCCGTCGGCGAGTACGCGGGTCGCAAGCGAGCGCGCGAGCGCGGCGAGGTCGTCGCGCATCGACGTGCGGGCAAGCGCCTGCCAATGCGTGTCGGCGGGCAGCAGGCCGATGCGCTCGCGCAGCCAGGCGAGCCCCAGGCGCTGCGACAGCTCGAAATAGACGGCAGTGACCGTGGCGGCCGGTCGGCCCGTCGTCGCTGCGATTTCGGTGATGTCGAGCGCGCCGAACAGCGTGTCGAAACCGACCACCCGCGTCGCGAGCGACTCGGGCACGCCCGCGGTCACGTACTTCGTCGCGGCGCCGGGTTGCGAACCTGCGTAGCGCGCGTGCTGCAACGCGGTACGCACCTCGTTCACGCCGGACCGGAATGACGCGATCGTGGCAGCCATGTCCTCGTCGAGACGGGGGCAGCGCAGGAACCAGCTGGTGGCGCGGGTTATCGTGCGGCCCGTCTCGATCAGCATCTCGGCCTGCACGCGGTCCTCGACCTTGCCGTTCAGCGCCTCGATGCCATCCCATAGCGGCACGAAGTCGAACACCTCGCGCGTGATCAGGTAGGCGCGGACGATCTCGGACGGCGTCGCGCCCGTCATTTCCGCGACGCGATGGACGAACGTGGCGCCCACCCGGTTCAGCATGCTGTTCGTCACGTACGTCGCGATGATCTCGCGGCGCAGCGGATGCCGGGGCAGATAGCCCGCGAACCGTTCCCGCACCTGCGCGGGGAAATAGCGCGCGAGCGTCGCCGCGACCCATGGGTCGTCGGGCAGCGGGGAGCGGACCAGCTCGTCGAAGAGCCACATCTTCGAGTAGGCGAGCAGGACCGCATTCTCCGGGGCGGTAAGGCCGATCTTCGCCGCGCGGCGGGACTTGAGCGTCTCCTCGTCCGGCAGGTATTCGATCGCACGGTGCAATCGGCCGGACTTCTCGAGGAATCCCATGAAGCGCGCCTGCTGGTCCAGCAGGTCGATGCCGCGGCGCCCCGTGACGGACAGCGCCTGCGTCTGGAACTCGTTGTCGCGCAGCACGAGCGACGCCACCTCGTCCGTCATCCCGGCGAGCAGCGTGTCGCGTTGCTTGACGGTGAGATCCCCCTCGGCGATCGGAATGCCGAGCAGGATCTTGAGGTTCACCTCGCGGTCCGAGGTGTCGACACCGCCCGAGTTGTCGATCGCGTCGGTGTAGATATGTCCGCCGGCCAGCGCGTATTCGACGCGCCCGAGCTGCGTAAAGCCAAGGTTGCCGCCCTCGCCGACGACGCGGCAGCGCAGCTCGCGGCCGTCGACGCGCAGCGTGTCGTTCGCGCGGTCGCCGACTTCCGCGTGCGACTCCTTCGACGACTTGACGTAGGTCCCGACGCCGCCGTTGTAGAGCAGGTCCACCGGCGCTTTCAGGATTGCATTGATGAGGTCGTTGGGAGCCAGGCTGTCGGCGGCAACGCCAAGCACGGCGCGCACCTGCGGCGACACGGGAATCGTCTTCGCGCTTCGCGGCCACACGCCGCCGCCGGCCGAAATGAGCTCGGCGCTGTAGTCCGCCCACGACGAGCGCGGCAAGCGGAACAGCCGCTCCCGCTCGGCGAAGCTCGTCGCCGCATCGGGGTCGGGGTCGAGGAACACGTGGCGGTGGTCGAATGCCGCGACGAGGCGGATGTGCTTCGACAGCAGCATGCCGTTGCCGAACACGTCGCCGGACATGTCGCCGATGCCGACGACCGTGAAGTCGGTGGTCTGCGTGTCGAGGCCGAGCTCGCGGAAGTGCCGCTTCACCGACTCCCACGCGCCGCGCGCGGTAATGCCCATCGACTTGTGGTCGTAGCCGGCGGAGCCGCCGGAGGCGAACGCGTCGCCAAGCCAGAAACCGTATTCGGCGGAGATCGCGTTCGCGTAATCGGAGAAGCTCGCGGTCCCCTTGTCGGCTGCGACGACGAGATAGGTGTCGTCCTCGTCGTGACGGCGCACCTGCGGCGGCGGCGCGACCGCGCCGTTGACGAAGTTGTCGGTCAGGTCGAGAAGGCCGCGCAGGTAGTCCTGGTAGCAGGCGATGCCTTCCTTGAGATACAGGTCGCGCTCGCTCGCCGGCGGCGCCTTCTTCAGAACGAAACCGCCCTTGGACCCGACCGGCACGATGACCGTGTTCTTGGCCATCTGCGCCTTCATCAGGCCCAGCACTTCGGTGCGAAAGTCCTCGGGCCGGTCCGACCAGCGCAGGCCGCCGCGCGCAACCTTGCCTCCGCGCAGGTGCACCCCTTCGAAGCGGGTGCTGTAGACGAAGATCTCGAACCAGGGCTTGGGATCGGGCAGGCCGGGCACCTTGGCCGGATCGAACTTGAACGAGAGGAAGCTGCGCCTAGCGCCGTTGGCGTCGGTGCGCCAGAAGTTGGTGCGCAGCGTCGCCTGGATCAGCGCGACGTAATGGCGCAGCACGCGGTCCTCGGAGAGGTTCGCGACGCGCTCGAGTGCGGTCTCGATCGCGGCGAGCTGTCGCCTGGCCGGATCGTCTTCGGCAGGTGGCGGTGCGATATTCGCCGGGTCGAAACGCAGCCGGAACAGGTTGACGAGCATGCGCGCGATGCCATGGTTCGCTGCGAGCGTCTGCTCGATGAATGCCTGCGACAGCGGAAATCCGGTCTGCCGCAGGTAGCGTGCATAGGCGCGCAGCACGGTGATCTCGACCGCGGGCAGTTCGGCGGCAAGCACCAGCCGGTTGAAGCCATCGTTCTCGACCTCGCCTGCGAAGATGCGTGCGAACGCGTCCTCGAAGAGCTCGTGGACACTGTCGGCCTCGATCTCCTCGCGGCCCGCAAGGGCAAGGCCGAAATCGTGGATCCAGACCGGCTCGCTGCCGGGCGCGGCGATGCGGTACGGCCGCTCGTCGAGCACGCGCAGCCCCATCCGCTCCAGCATCGGCAAGCTGTCGGAGAGCGCGACCGGCGCACCACGGCGCGTGAGCTTGAAGCGCAGCATTCCCGGCGCCGCTTCCAGAGGCCGGTAGAGGTTGAGCCCGAGCGTGCCTTCGTCGGCGACGCGGGCAATCATTTCGACATCGCCCACCGCATTGCCGGCCGGCACGTCCTCCCGGTAGGCCGCGGGGAATGCGGCCCCGAAGCGCTTGAACAACGGTCTGCCGCGCGCCTCGCCGAGACGCTCGACCAGTGCCTGCGCAAGATCGTCCTCCCAGCGTCGGCTCGCCGTCGCAAGACGCGCCTCGAGCGCCGGGATGTCCACCGGAGGTATCTGCCCGGGTGTCGTGCGCACGATGATCAGCACGCGTGCGAGCGCGGACTCGGAAAGGAAGACGCTGAAGTCGGCGCTCGTGCCGTTGAACGCCTGCACGAGGATGCGCTGCCACGTGAGGCGCAGCGTGGTCGTGTAGTTCTCGCGCGGCGCATAGAGCAGGCATGCCAACATGCGCTCGTACGGATCGCGGCGGACGAACAGGCGGAAGCGCTGCCGCTCGCCCAGATGCAGGATCCCGGTCGCGTTGGCGAGAAGCTCCGCCTCGCTGATCTGGAGCAGCTCGTCGCGCGGATAGTTCTCGAGGATGTTGCGCAGCGCTTTCGCCGCATGGCTGCCCGGCACCACGCCGGCCTGCGCGATCACGTTCGCGACCTTGCGGCGCAGCAGCGGTATTTCGGCCGGGTCGCTGCTGTAGGCGGTCGATGTGTAGAGCCCGAGGAAGCGATGCTCGCCGATGACCTTGCCCTTCGCGTCGAAACGGCGCACGCCGACGTAGTCGAGATGGCCCGGCCGGTGCACGGTGGAACGCGAGCTCGATTTGGAGAGCACGAGGAGCTGCGGTGACCGCGCGAGTGCGCGGGCCTGCGGCGGCAGTGCGGCGAAGCTTCCCGACACCGCACCGCGTTCGGTGTCGCGCAGGATGCCGAGCCCCGTTCCGGGGACGGCCCTCAAGGCGTCACCGTCGGGCAGCGTCACCAGGTCGTTGCAGCGGTAGCCGAGCAACACGAAGTGGTCGTCGACCAGCCAGGCGAGAAACGCGCGGTCCTCGGCCAGCGCATCGGCCGGCAGCGGCGGCGGACGCTTCGCGCTCTCGGCGATCACGTCGTCGACCTTGCGCTTCATCGCCGGCCAGTCGCCGGTCGCTGCCCGCACGTCGGAGAGCACACGCTCGATGTCGCGCGCCAGATCCTCGAGTCGCGCCGCGTCGACGATGCGATCGACCTCGATGTGCATGAAGGATTCGGCGGGTGCCGTATCGTCCTGCGGGGGCGCTGCGACCACGTCCGTGAGCACGCCGTCCCCGTCGCGCACGACACGCACGATCGGATGCACGAAGAGGTGCAGCGTGAGGCCGTGGCGGTTCACCTCCATCGTCACGGAGTCGACGAGGAACGGCATGTCGTCGCTCACGACCTCGATGACCGTATGCGTCGACTGCCAGCCGTGCTCCCCGCCGGAAGGATTGAACACGCGGACGCGGGTTGCGGCCGATGCCCGCCGACGCCCGAAGTTCCAATGCGACAGGGCGGCGCCGTAAAGGTCGGCAGGCTCGCGCTCGGCCAGGTCGTCCGGCGCGACCTGGCGGAAATATTCGCGCACGAAACGCTCGAGCGCCGGGCTGCGATCGGCCGGCACGCGTGCACGCACCTGGGCGACCACGGCCTCGATCCGCTCGGCTGCAAGCGCTTGGCCGATCTCCTCCATGCCTGGCTCCTTGTCGTCGTTGGTCCGCCCGCGCGGTCAGGCTGCGGGCCTGGCCGTCCGCTCCGCCAAGTCTACTCCGCACGGCATCGCGAACCGCGTCCCGGGCAGCGCGCCGAACGCACGGCATTGTGCGGCATCGAGCCTCGCGCACGGGTGCAGACGCTCCCTGGGTCGCGCTACGCTAGAATCGATACGGTGAATGCCTCCCCGCAGATGGTTGCGGCGCCGCACGCTTCCCCGGCCACCTTGTCTGACAGTGTTCGTCCGCACCGGGCGGTCGCCGCGTGGCTTCTCGCTTGCTGCGCACTCGTGTTCGCGATGGTCGTCGTCGGGGGCGTCACGCGCCTTACGCATTCGGGCCTGTCGATCACCGAATGGCAGCCGATCGTCGGCACGTTGCCGCCGCTCACCGCTGCGGATTGGGACGCGGCCTTCGCCAAGTACCGCGCCACGCCCGAATACCTGCAGGTGAACCAGGGCATGACGCTCGACGCGTTCAAGGGCATCTTCTGGTGGGAGTATTTTCATCGCCTGCTTGGCCGCCTGATCGGCGTCGCGTTCTTCGTGCCGTTCGTGTGGCTCGCCGCGCGGCGACGGATTCCGCCCGGTTACGCCGGCGCACTCGCGGCGATCTTCGTGCTGGGCGGCCTGCAGGGCGCGATGGGCTGGTACATGGTGCAAAGCGGTCTCGTCGACGACCCGCGCGTGTCGCACTTCCGGCTCACCGCGCATCTCGCACTCGCGTTCCTGATCTTCGCGGCGCTGTTCTGGACGGCACTGTCCCTGCTGTTCCCCCAGCGCGCACCACTCCAGGCAGCCGCCGACCGCTCGGCGCGCCGCTGGGCATTCGGCATCGTTGCTCTGGTCTTCGCGATGGTGCTGACCGGTGGTCTCGTGGCGGGGCTGCGCGCCGGCTTCGCCTACAACACGTTCCCATTGATGCAGGGCGCGATGGTGCCGCCAGAGATCCTGATGCTCGAACCGTGGTGGAAGAACTTCTTCTGGAACATGGCAACGGTCCAGTTCGACCACCGCACCGGCGCCTGGCTGCTTTTCCTGCTCGTGCCCGTCCTGCGATGGAAGCTTGCGCGCGCGCCCGGAATGCCGGTGCGGGCGGAGAAGGGCGGCGACGCGCTGCTCGCGATGCTCGGCGTGCAGATCGCGCTAGGAATCGCCACGCTGCTCATGGTCGTGCCGCTCCATCTCGCGGCGCTCCACCAGGCCGGGGCGGTGATCCTGTTCGCGCTCGCGCTCAACGTCGCGCACGCGCTCCGCTAGGGAGCCTCTGCACAAGTGCACACGAATGCGCTGCAGGGCCGAATGCGGATGAATGCGAGACGCGCGACGAAGGTCGTAGCCGAGCCTACGATGCCGAGGGCGGCTGCGCAGGCGCCGCATTCGGCAGCAGCCCGGAGGGACAGGCGGTTCGGGCGGTCGGCTTTGTAGCTCCGGCCGCCGCTTCGCGGCTTAACGTGTCGCCTCGCCATGCTCGGCGCCAGTGAGCCTTCGCTGAAACAGGCGTTTTCGCGAGGCTTGCCAAGGGGGCCGGCCATTGGCTGCGCCTCGCTTCGCGCATACGCCTGCGGAGCGCGGAGCAGGGGCCCTGGAGCGAACGCGGAACGCGTGAGCCCGGGGATGCGACCGCGAAGCAGGCGCACGCCCCCGCCTCCGCTGCGCTCGTTCCGCAGCGCGACGCTGCGGCGGGGATATCCCGAACCACCTGTCGCAATCGCGCGCACGTGTCCAGAGGTCCCCTGTCCGGTTGCGACGTGCGCATCGTGCAGGCGCTTGACGCCCATCAAGGCGCGTCGGCGCCGGCCGCCGACAATGGATTGGCGCCTGTTCACGCGGCGCAAGTCGGGTCTGCCGGAAGGAGGGGCCATGAACGAGCATCTGGTGCTCGACGCGCGAAACCTCGAGCCTCCCGAGCCGCTCACGCGAGTGCTGGACTCGATCGCGCGGTTCCAGCCGGGCGACACGCTGAAGCTCCTGATCGACCACGAGCCGCGCCTGCTGTATCCGATCCTCGACCGCAGCGGCTTCGGCCATCGCACCGAGCCCGGGACGGCATCCGTCTACGAAATCCTGATCTGGCAGCTTGCGGCATGAGCATCGCGCGCGCGTCTTGCGATGCGAAGCTGATGCAGCCAGCGAACCGCAACCTGGCCCGGCGATTGTGCGCGGGCGCGTCCGCCTGCCGTTGCGGGATCGGCTGGGCGGTCTATCTTGCCGTCGCAATCGTGCTTGTCTTGGCCTTCGCGCGGTCGTAGGCTCGCGGCTGGGAGGTGAAGGGGTCTGGCCTGTCGCGGCCGCGTGCCCGCTGCTGCGCGCCGGGCCTGCGCCGTGCGTCCCTTCGTCGGAGGCAGGAATGCTGCTCGGCTGCATTGCGGACGATTTCACGGGCGCGACGGATCTCGCGAACACGCTGGTGCGGGCCGGCATGCGCACCGTGCAGACGATCGGCGTGCCCGCGGCGCCGCGCGTGGACGGCGATCCGGACGCGATCGTCGTCGCGCTCAAGTCGCGCACGATTCCGCCCGCGGCGGCGATCGCGCAGTCGCTCGCAGCGCTTGCCTGGCTGCGGTCGGCCGGTGCACTGCAGATCTATTTCAAATACTGTTCGACATTCGACTCGACCGATCAGGGCAACATCGGTCCGGTCGCGGATGCGCTGCTCGACGCGCTTGACGTGGAGCTTCACGATCGCCTGTCCCGCATTCCCGGTGAACGGGCGCACGATCTACCTCGGACATCTGTTCGTCGGCGCCGTGCTGCTGTCCGATTCGCCGATGCGCGACCATCCGCTGACGCCGATGCGCGATGCCAATCTCGTGCGCGTGCTGGGCCGGCAGGCGCGCCGCCGCGTCGGACTCGTGCCGGAAGACGTCGTGCGCCGCGGGCCGGACGCAATCCGGGAGACGTTCGCGCGTCTGCAGGCAGAAGGCGTGGGGCATGCCGTCGTCGACGCGATCGCCGACGACGATCTGATCGCAATCGGTTCGGCGTGCCGCGACCTGGCGCTCGTCACCGGTGGCTCCGGCATTGCGTTGGGCCTGCCGCAGAACTTCCGCGCCGCAGGTCTGCTGACGGACCGTGGCGACGCTGCAATGCTGCCCGATGTGCAGGGCAAGCCCGCGGTGCTTGCCGGCTCCTGTTCCGCGGCCACGCAGGCGCAGGTGGCCGCCATGGCGAAGAGCCACAAGGCCGTCGCGCTCGACCCGCTCGCGGGCAGCGCGGAGCAAATCGCCGCGCGTGCACTCGATGCGTTGCAGGCCGAACTCGAGGCAGGCCGTCCGTTCCTCGTCTACTCGACCGCGTCGCCGGCGCAGGTGGCCGCCGTGCAGCACGCGCTCGGGCGCGAACGTGCGGCATCGCTGATCGAGGACGCATTCGCCACACTTGCACGGCGGCTGGTCGAGCGTGGCGTGCGGCGCCTCGTGGTCGCCGGCGGCGAAACCGCGGGCGCGGTCGTGCAGGCGCTCGGCGTCGACGGCACTCGCGATCGGACCCCAGATCGACCCCGGGATCCCCTGGACGATGTCGCTCGGCAATCCGCGACTCGCGCTGGCGTTGAAGTCCGGCAACTTCGGCGCGCCGGACTTCTTCGCGAAGGCGCTCGGGATGCTGCAATGAGCGATGCGACGGCACGCGACGCGCTGTGCGCGCTCGGCCGCTCGTTGTTCGAGCGCGGTCTCACGCACGGCAGCACCGGCAACCTGTCGGTGCGCATCGACGATGGCTTCCTGCTCACGCCGACCGGGTCCTCGCTCGGCAAGCTGGATCCGGCGCGGCTCGCCCGGCTCGATGTGCACGGCGTCCATGTGCGTGGCGATGCGCCGACCAAGGAGGCGATGCTCCATCTTGCGATGTACGCGGGGCGCCCGCAGGACCGCGCGATCGTGCATCTGCATTCGACGCACTCGGTCGCAGTATCGGTGCTGGCCGATGTCGATCCGGCCGACGTGCTGCCGCCGCTGACGGCCTACTACGTCATGCGAATCGGCACGCTGCCCCTCCTGCCGTATCTCGCGCCGGGCGATGCGGCGCTCGCCCATGCCGTGGGCAAGGCAGCCGTCAAGCATCACGCGCTGCTGCTCGCCAACCACGGACCTGTCGTGAGCGGCACGACGCTCGCGGCGGCGGCCGACGCGATCGAGGAGCTCGAGGCGACGGCGAAGCTCTGGCTGCTCGTACGTCAGGAGCGCGTGCGGCCGCTCACGCGCGAGCAGCAACTCGAGCTGGCGAAGCGCTATCCACGTTGAGCGAGCTTGGCGGCAAGCGCATTGGCTCAGCTCGACGAGGCACGCAGCCGCATCGGATCGAGGATCGTCACCACGCGCCCCTCGACCATGATCAGCCCTTCGCTCGAGAGCTCGTGCAGGATGCGCGAGAAGTGCTCGGGCGTGAGATTCAGGCGGGAGGCGGCGATCGCCTTGGACACCGGCAGCGTGACCGTGTAGGGGCCTTCGGTCTCGGTCTGCGCAGCGTCCTGTCGCAGCAGATACCCGATGACGCGTTGCGCGCCCGACTTGAGCGTGACGCTTTCGATGTCGCTGATCAGGCCGTGCAGCTTGCGCGACAGGCCGGCCAGCATCTTGCGCGCGAACGCGGGTTCGCGTTCGAGCTCCGCGAACAGGACGTCGCGCGAGACATGCAGCAGCAGGGAATCGGCAAGCGCCGTCGCCATCACGATGTAGGGCTTCCCCATGAACATCAGCGCCTCGCCGAACGAGAATCCCGGCCCGATGATCTCGATCACCTTCTCGCTGCCCTGCGGCGTGACGAGCGAGAGCTTGACCTGCCCGTAGACGACGACATGGAAGCCGATGCACGGGTCGCCCTTGTGCACCACGATCTCGCCACGGGGCACGTGATGCTCGGTCGTCCCCTCGGCAAGGCGGTTCAATTCCCCGGGCGCGAGCTCGTTGAACAGGGGAATGTTGGCGAGGAATGCCTGGGGCTTGATCGGTGGTGCCATGCGTCGTTCCGCCTGCGGTGACGAAAAGCGTAGCATGCCGATTCCGCCGTGCCGGTGCGGGGCTGTCAAGCGGCACCTGCGCGCACTTGCGCAGAGGCTCCCTTGGGGCGATCATTGCCCGTTCCGCTGCAGCAGTTTCCCTTCCATGCCCGATCCGCGCGCCCTAGACGAACCCCTTTCCGATGCAGAGCTCGACGAACTCGAGGGATTCCTCGCGTCCGAAGGGGTGCCGCAGGACTGCATGGACCTCGAGATGCTCGATGGCTATCTGACGGCGATCGTGAGCGGCCCCGAGGCGATTCAGCCGTCGGAATGGTTGCCCGGCGTATGGAGCGAGGGCGGGCGCAGCACGTCTCCCGCGTATTCGTCGAGCGAGCAGGCGCAACAGATCATGGGGCTTGTGCTGCGGCACATGGTCGGCATTCAGCGCACGCTGTCCGAATCGCCGACGCGGTTCCGACCCCTGCTCTACCTGCCGGACGAAAAGGCGCGCACCGACAAGGCGCCAGCGGAAGCGACCGCCTGGTGCGAAGGCTACATGTCAGGCGTCAAGCTGCGTGACGAGGAATGGCAGCCGTTGTACGATGCGCAGGACGCGCGCGACTGGATCTTTCCCGTCGAAGCGCTCGCGTTCGGCGAGCAGGACCCCGAGTTCGCCGAATGGATCGATGACAAGGAAAAGCGGGCAAGTCTTGTCGAGGAGCTGCCCGTCGCCGCAGTGCTCATCTATCGTTTCTGGCAGGAGCGCCAGCGCGCGAACGAATCGCGCGGCAGCGGCTCGCGCCGCGAGTTGCCCGACGCCGCGCGCAAGGCGCGGCAGCGGCTGCATTGACGGGTATCAGGTATCAGGTATCAGGGAATCGCAACGATCGATGCATTTCGCCGATACGGCGATTTCCGGATGACCACGGGATCCAGGATTCCGCGCCGACGTCATTGCGACGCGCTGCGCCACGCGCTGATTCCTGATCCCGGATACCCGACGGCTGTTAGCCTGGCGGATAGCGCTTGAGCCAGTAGTCGCTCGCCTCGTCGTGCGGCAGGTATTCTCCAATCGGCCAATCCGGATACGTGCCGAGGTCGTCGGCGATGGTCGCGATCGCATCGCCCAGTTCCACCTCCGCGAGCCAGCTTCGGGGGATCCCTTCGATGCCGTACATCGCTCCCAGCAGGTTGCCGGCGATCGCGCCCGTCGAGTCGCTGTCCCCGTCGTGATTCACGGCCAGCAGCACACCGGTCCTGTAGTCCGGCGCGACCATCGCCGCATAGAGTGCGATCGCAAGCGCTTCCTCCGCGACCCAGCCTTCGCCCAGCTTGGCGAGGTTCGCCGGATCCCCGGCACCGGACGCGGCGAGCCGGCGCGCGTCTGCGATGCCGCGCAGCGTCTCGTCGGCAAACGGCTTGCGCGTGATGAGCGGCACGACGCGACCGATCGCGTCATGCAGCTTGGCGCCCCGGGCGAGTTGTGCGACGATCCCTGCGAACGCTCCCGCGGCGATCTGGCCTGTGGGATGGCCGTGGGTCAGGCCGGCGACCTCGACGCCCAGGTCGAACGCGTTGCGCGCCGCGCGCTCCAGCGACGCGCCGGGCGCGCGGGCGCAGAACAGCCCGACCGGCGCAACGCGCATCGCACCGCCGCAGCCCTTGCTGTCGTTGTGCGCGCGTGCGCCGATCGTGCGCATCGCGGCGAGCGATTCGAGGCAGGTGTTTCCCGGCACGCGACTGCTGTGCAGTTCCTTGAGTCCGATCAGCCAGCCGGGCTCGCCGCTCTCCTCGAGCAGCGGTGACTTCGTGCCTTGCGTCCTGAGCCAGCGCAGGTAGGCGAACGCCACCGCGTCAGCGAACTTCGTCGTGCCCTGCGTGGCAGCCTGCGTGTGCGCGCGCAGCAAGCCCTCGGCAGTGAACAACGTCATCTGCGTATCGTCGGTGATCGCGCCGCGACGGTCGAACGCCGTGGTGATGTCGGTGATGCCGGCGGCCCCGAAACGGGCGAGGATCTCCTCGCGCGACATGAACTCGACCGGCGCGCCGAGCGCATCGCCGATCGCGCCGCCGAGCAGGCATCCGCGGTAACGGCTCTTGACCGGGGGCGTCGGCGCGAGGCGGTAGGACGGCAGCGATCGGGCCGCCGTGGGCGAGCGGGCGGTCATGCGGCGGCTGCCTCGCCGTGCACCCGCCAGATGGTCGGGACAAGGAACAGCATGAGGTGGCCAAGGGGCATGCGGCGGCGCATGCGGCAGACTATACGGCCCGCGCTGCGCGCGGCCAAGGGGCCGCTGCGGCTATCATGCGCGGCAGGAGGGCGGCGCATGGACTGCAGGGTGACGGTCGATTGGGAGCGCGGCGAGCAGCCGTTCACCGACAACCGCTATCGGCGCCTGCATCGCTGGCGCTTCGACGGTGGCGTGCAGGTGCCGGCATCCTCCTCGCCGCAGATCGTGCCAGCGCCGTTCTCCGAGGTCGCCGCGGTCGATCCCGAGGAGGCGTTCGTTGCCTCGCTCGCGAGCTGCCACATGCTCTGGTTCCTGTCGCTTGCCGCGAAGCGCGGCTATCGCGTGGACCGTTACGTCGACGAGGCCGCCGGCGTGCTCGACATGGATGCCGAGGGCCGCATGGCGATGACCGTGGTCACGCTGCGGCCGCGCGTTGCATTCTCCGGCGCGCGAAAGCCCACTTCGAACGAGTTCCGCTCGCTGCACCACGAGGCGCACGGCGCATGCTTCATCGCCAGTTCCGTGCGCACCGAAGTTCGCTGCGAGCCGTTCCTGGAATAGCTCGGGACGCGCTTGTCGCACGATTCGCGAGCGCCGCGGCAATTTCGTCGCCGCCACCGGCCATGCGTGGCGGCGCGGACGTTTCGATCTACCGCGTGCGCGCCGCCGCGCCGCGACCGAGCGCAGGATCGCCAGGATTGATCGCTGCGAGCCGATCGAGGGCCGCCTTGGCCCCGGCCGCATCACCGGCGTCCCGCTTGTAGCTCGCCAGCGCCAGCAGTGCGTCGCGATCGCCGCGCTTTCGGGACGCTGCTTCCAGCACGGCGATCGCCTCGCGCGCGCGTCCGGCGTCGGCGAGCGACACGGCATAAAGGTAGCTCGTGTGGCTCGTTGCCGACGGCAGCGTCTGGGCGCGGGCGAGAACCTGCAGCGCTTCAGGCTTGCGCTTCTGGCGCACCAGCGAAAGCGCCAACGCTTCCTGCAAGGCAGCCTCGTTCGGCGTTCGCTTGACCGCGTCCCGAAGCAGCGCCTCGCCTTCCTGGTCGCGACTTGTCTGACGCATCAGGTCCGCGAGGTTCGCGACGCCCGGAACGAAGGACGGCTCCAGCTTGAGACTCTGCCGCAGCGCGCGCTCGGCGGCTGCCATGTCGCCTGTGGCTGCTGCGATTTGCGCGAGGCCGAGCCACGACTGGGGGCGATCGGCGTTTTCCAGCGCGGCGGCTTCGAGCTCCAGGCGCGCCGACTCCCACGCCTGCCGACGATCGGGGGCGAGACGCGTGATCGCCGGCGCCAGCGCGCGCGCAGATTCGATGCGGACGGATCGAAGCGGATCGGAGAGACGCGCCGGCAACTCGCGCAGGCCGGTCGCCGGGTCGAGTGCCATCACGGCATGCACCCCTGCAATCCGCACCATGCCGTCATCGTCCGACAACGCCGACGTGGCGAGTTCGAGTGCGGCGCGGCTGGGAAAGCCGCCAAGCTCTTCGACCGCTGCGGCACGCACGATGCCCGGCTGCGCGCGGTCGGCTGCAATCCGCTGGAGCGCATTCGCGGCGCCCGGACGGCCGTCGCGCGCGGCGGCGAACGCCTGTCCGTAGTGGTATTCCGCACGCCGCTGCTGGCCATACCATTTCGCGACCGCGGCCGCCGCCCATTTCGCGTCGTGGTCCTTGTGGCACAGATTGCATGCGTTGGGCGACCCTGTCTCGGCGCTCAGGTCCGGGCGGGGAATGCGGAACGCGTGATCCAGGCGCGGATCGACGACCATGTACGTGCGCTTGGGTGCGTGGCATTCGACGCAGGCGATCGGCTTCGAATGGTGGGTGTGCGCCGCCGTGTCGTAGGCCTTGCGCTTGAGCCCCGTTGTATCGATGTGCGGACCGGCCGCAGCGCCGGTCGGGTTGTGACAGCTCGTGCACAACGCATTGCCGGGTGCCTTCGTCTTGCCGGTGTGCGCATCGTGGCAATCGGAACAGACGAGCCCCTTCTGGTGCATCCTGCTCTGCAGCCACGAGCCGAGAACGAACACTTCCTCGCGTTGCTGACCATCGTTGAAATAGTGGGTGCCGTCGAGTCCGGCCGGCAGCACGTGATCGAGCAGCGGCTGCCCGACCGGGTATTCCGCGGTCAATGTCGCGCGGAGCGCGTGGCAGTATCCGCATGCATCGACCTGCGTGCGCCTCGATCTCGCGCTGACGTCCGCGCCGAAGCCCTTGGACCGCGCGTCGCCGCCAGCGCCCTTGCTGCCCTTCGCCCAGGCGACGTGGCCCGACGCCGGGCCGTGGCAGCTCTGGCAGCCGACGCCGATCGCGGCGTAGGTCGTCCGGTAGGCATCGGTGGCGGAATCGTAGTTCTTGCGGACCTGCGTCGCGTGGCACGCTGCGCACATCGTGTTCCAGTTCTGCGACGTGCGGGTCCAGTGCAGCACGTCGTTGTGGTCGATGCGCTCGCGCGGATAGGTGTGGAACCACCGTTTCGCCTTCGTGTCCCAGGCGATCGACAGCGCCTGCAGGCGGCCTCCGGGCAGTTCGATCAGATACTGTTGCAGCGGATCGATCCCGAACGTGTACTTGATCTCGTAGTCGGCGAGCTTGCCGTCGGGGCCGTCGGTGTTGACGAAGTAACGGCCGTCGCGCGCAAAGAAGCGCGTCGTGACGCCATCCTTGCGAAACGTCGCGCCGCCGAAGTCCCCGCGCACCGTGCCCCGATTGGCCGGCTGCATCGCCTGAGCGTGCTGCGAGCCGGCGACGGCGCGCTGCTGTTCGGCGTGGCATTCGCCGCACGCGGATTCGGGCACGAACGTCGGTGCCGGTGCCGATTGCGCCCGCAGACCCGTCGCGAACGTCAGGAGCGCCAAGGCGAGGATCGGAATCGTGGACCTGCGGTCCATCGTGAATCGGCTGCGTGGCCGACGCGCCGAGGCGAGCGAAAGGTGCGTTGAATTCACGATCCCTGATTTCCTTGGCGAGCCGCTTTCCGGGCTGGACCCGGGGAAGGATAACCCGGCTGCCAGGACGGGTCGCCGAAGTCCGGTGGCGAGGTGCCCGCCGCTGCGCAACCGCGGTCCGGAAGATGGCAACCGGCACCGACGTGGCGGTGCCCGTTTTCGATTCGGGACGAAGCACCGGTGCGGGTGTCGCCCGCCCGGCGTCTGCGACCGCGGGTCAGTTGAAGAAGCCGCGTGCCGCCATGCGCTCGCATGGGTCGCCGCGCGGACCCGGTCCCGGCGTGATGTCTTGCTGTTGCGCGCGGGCGGTCATCGCAGCGCGGTGTTGCGTCCAGTACGCCTTGCACTCGTCGACCGACTTGAAACTGTGCATCGCTTCACGGTGTGCGGTGCGCTCTTCGTCCGTCATGAGGCCGCCGCCGTAGCCTGCGCCGTAGCCCGCGCCGCGTCCACCGCCGGCACCGGGACCGAAGCCGCATCCCTGCCCGGCGTTGACGCATCCCGGACCATTGCCGGCACCGGGACCGTAGCCGCCGCCCGGTGCGGCGAATGCCAGCGACGTCGCGGCCAGGGCCGTTGCGATTGAGACCGCGAGGATCGTGTTGCGCATCGTCATCTCCTGTAGGGTGGTTCGTATTCCGTCGGGACCTTGATCCCCGGGAGCGCTACACCTTGCGCCGCCACGACTCCAGTGTCGGCCGCCACATGACCGACACGTTGACCGCCGTCAATCGCGCGGGCGCCGCACGACGCGAGTTTGTAACGAGGCGTTGCGCGCGTCGCGCTTCCCCCGCGCGGGATGATGCGAGACGTAACGAGTTGCTACGGCGCCGTTGCGTTTCGCGCCACCGCGGTCGTGCAGGGTGCGCCGTACGGCTACAAGGACGGAGCGTCGGCCAGCAGTCGCTTCGTTTCGGGGTGGCGGTTCATGTAGGCGCGGATGTACGAGCACGCCGGGCGGACCTTGAGCCCGCTCGCGTCCGCGTACGTGAATGCCGCGCGCGCCATGGCGGCAGCAATGCCGCGCCCCTCGAGCGCGCTTGGCACTTCCGTGTGATGAATGTGCAGCACGTCGCCGTCACGCCGGTATTCGATGCGCGCAAGTTGGCCGTCCACTTCGGTCTCGAAGCGTTGCGCGGCAACGTTGTGGCGAACCACAGGTCCGGGCGAAGGGTTCATGGTTCGCTATCGAGTCGGCTCAGGGCAGCTGGATCTTGCCGCCGCCGGGAAGGCCGCCGCCTCCCAATCCGCCCAGTCCTCCGCCGGTGAGCGCGCTGGCTGCTCCGGCGGGCGGTATGACGAGCGAGGATGAAGCCTGCCGGCGCATCTCCTGCAACTCGCGCAACGCGCTCTCCACGCCGGCCTTCGCGGCCTCGCCGTAGTGCGCCACTGCGTCGGCCAGATTGACGGCCGGAATGTCGAAGCTGATCGGCAGCGGACCCATGTTGGTCATGAGCTGCGCTTCGCCGGTATAGATCGTCGGGCGGGCAGCATCGGGCGAGCCGTCCGCTCTCACCGGAGTCATGACGCGCAGCGTGCCGAGCTTGCGGTCCGTGTAGATTTCCTCGCGATAGAGCGAGTCGGCGTCCATGCCGGCTTCGCCGGCGCGCGTTGCGGGATCGATAGCCATCGTGGCCTCCAGGTCCGTAAACCTGGATTCTAGAAGAACCCGGGCGGGCTATTCGGGCGGAGCTGCAACTGCGGCGGTGCCCGCCGTTGCGCGCTCGAAATAGCGTTCGAGCAGGAACGCCTCGTCGAAGTGACGCTTGCCGATGAATGCCGTCGCGTGACGGCCCCATTGGCGCATCGTCCCGGCGCTTGCGATGCCGAGCGGCCACAGAAGGAAACGCTCGCTGCGCTCGGTGCCGGCGACGAGACCGTCCTCGCCGTACAGGCTGCGCCGGGTGCCGTCGCTTCGCGCGAGGTGGCGAAGCCGGTCCTCCGGCGTGATCGCATACGTGCGCGCGCCGAGCGTCGCCGATGGCTCGACCAGGACGCGGCGCAGGTAGCGCGTGCCGGACTCGACGCGCAGCACGACTTGCGTTCCCGCATCGATGCCGGGCAGCTTCTGCGGGACCAGCGCGCCCTCGTCCGGGTCCTGGTGCCGACGGCTTTGGCGCCAAGCGCGGCGTCGGGAAGAACAGCGGATAGCACCCGCACGGATGGATCGAGTCGAACAGGAGCGGCTCGCCATCCGCATCGAGCGTCACGCGCCAGATCAGACCGTCCAGGTGTCCGGCCAGGATGTCGCCCGGCGATCGCGGAGGGCGTGCCGGAAACCACACCGTGTAGACGAGCTGCAGCAGCACACGCCCACCGAAGCGCGTCGCGGTGGCGCGCGTGAACACGACCGGCGCGCGCGTGTCGACTTCCACGCCGCCTGCCTCCCCCAACACCGGCATGCCGATTCGGTCGTTGCCGTCCGCTTCGTCGACAAGCAGGCGCGGCGCGTGCCCCGCGAGCAGCCGGTCCAGCACTTCGGGTGCCGGCTGCGGTATGCCCAGGGCGTCGCGCGGCATCTCCCGAACGAGCGCACGCAACGTCGTCGCGTCTTCGGCCATCGGCAAGGGAGCGTATTGGCGGAGCGTGCCACGCAAGGGAATGTCGGTTGCAGACACTGCGAATGCGGCGCTGGTTTCGTCGTCATGGCGGCGAACGCCCGCCGCGAAGCCGTACCGGGTGAGCGGATACAAGCCGGCCACGCGTTGTTCGTCGGAATAGTCGTCGGGCACCCTGGCCGCCGCGCGCAGCGCGTCTCGTCGCGCCGGGACGGCCAGATCGCGCTCGGCGAGCTCCCGGCTGCAGCCCTCGAGCAGCGCGGGCGGTGGCAAGCCGGAGAATCCTTCCCGCGCGAGTTGCTCGCGCAGCGCAGCCGTCGGTTCTGGCGGCAGATTGCCGATCTCGATCAGCCGTGCGTCGGAATCGAGCTTCTGCAACGCGGCGACCCAAGCAACGGAAGCTTCCGGTACGAGTGGCTCTCCGGCGAAACTCGCGTGCAAGCGATCGACGCGCAGATAGGGGAAATCCTCGACACGCGCGGCCATCGCATCGCGCACTCCGGCCGCCCCGGCCGCGGCGTCGAGCGCGCGATAGGCACGCCGGCAGCGCGATGCGAGATCGCTGGATGCAATCGCGTCGGCCGGGTCCTGCGGCGGCAGGCTCGTGCAGCCCGCGAGGACGATCGCCAGGGCACCGACACTCTGCGAGCCGAGCGACGCGAACAAGGGCCGACGCGGCGGGGGCACCGGACTTCAGGCTGCGATGAACGCCGCTATCACCGGGTCTCCACGCAAGCGAGCGAGCGTCCGCTCGTCGGGAAGCTCGGGCCGATCGCGGGTGGAATTCACCATGCAAAGGAACCCCAGCGGCGCGTCCTCTGCCGCGCGGAACTGGTGCCACGTACGCGTCGGCACGCGCACGAGGTCGTGTGGCGCGAGCTCGATGATCCGGTCACCGACGAGGCATCGTCCTCGGCCACGCTGGATGACGACCGCGTGCTCGTGCCCGTGCCGCTCGAGCGTCGTGTGTCCACCCGGGCCGACCTCGAAGTAACGCAGCTGGCAACCGAGCGATGGCGCGTCGAACAGCACCTGTCGCGTGACGTCCCGAAACGGCGCGCTGCCTTGCTGCTTGTACGCGAGCGCCTCCACGTGCTCCCAGCGGCCCGCGGCGGTCGCCCGCCGGTGGATGTCGGTCGTCATCGTCCTGCCTCCGTTGTTGCCACCGCCCGCACGAACGCGCGTGTGCGCGCCGGCAGGTCGTTCCCGGCCATGAGCAGCGAGCCGCCGATCAACAGCATCACGTCGCGGCCATAGAACCGCACGAGCTCGTCGACGCGCTCGACCGCGAGCCCGCCGGCTGGCACCGGCAACGTGGGCGGCAGTCGGTGCGAAGGAACGCGCGCCGCGGCCGCGATCCCGGCGCAATCGCCGCGCGAATACGCGAAGCGGCCGCCGTAGTTCGGGAAGATCGTCGCATCCGCACCGAACAGCCGGAACAGCGTGCCGAGCAGCAGCGGCGGGGCCACACGGGCGGCGCCGGCATACGCGGGATGCGCGAGCACCGGCATGTCGAGCACGATACGCACCAGCTCCTCGAACGCCGGGAGCCCGACCAGCGCGGGCGCCACCAGCACCATCCGTACGCCTTCGTCGCGCGCGAGCAGCGCCTGGCGGGCAAGCGTCGCCGGAGATCCGACGAGGCTCGGCGCATAGATCGCGCGCCGACCCGTCTCGCGGTTGGCGCGCTCGAGCGCACGCTGGCAGGCGGCGACTCGCTCCGCGAACGGCGAATAGGCCTGGTTCGCAAGCCCGTGATCGTCCTTGATCACGTCCACGCCGTTGACCGCGAACGTGTGGCACAGCGCCGCGAGCCGCTCGATTGACAGGCCCTGGGGCTTCAACGCCGCGCAGGTCAGCGCGCGGTCGTGCACGTCGAGGGCTTTGCGCAATCCGGCGATTCCGAAGCGCGGTCCCGGGAAGTTCGCGACGAACTCGGCGGGGAACGCCACGTCCGTGAGCTCGATATGCGCGTGCAGCGAGCTGTTGCCGAACAGCATGTTGATCGTCTGGGCGACGTCGCCGCCGGTCGTCGCGGTGGCGAGCAGGATGTCGACGTCGAACACACCCTCGCCCTGCGGACAGATCATCTCGACCCGTCCCATCACCTCGGCGGCGACGAACGGGTCGGTCACCACACGGGCGGCGACCTCGACGCTCTGTTCAAGCGCAAGGTTGTCGGCGATCGACGCGACCTCGGAGGCGGGGGCGCGGATGCGATAGGTGGCGCGCAGACGGCTCATTGTCCGGATGTTCTCGCCATGCAGTTCGGTGCATGGCGGGGAAAAGACTGCATCTTACTGCGCGGGGCAATGCAGTCCGCCCGGCCCGACGTTGCGGTGCGACAATCTGCCGCAACCTCGCCGAAAAGTGACTTAGCGCAACACCGGGCGGGTTGCCGGCACGCGATCATTGGGACGACAGGCGCGATCGCGCCGGAACGCATCGAGGACCTGGCCATGACCGTCAAGCGAAAAACCGCCTCCGCGACCCGCAGGACCCCCGTCGCCGCGCCGGAGCGCCGCCCGAGCGGTGTTCGACCCGTGACCGCCGGCGACATCGGACCCCTCGGCAGTCCGGCGGTCATCGAGGGTTTCGCCGTCGACGAGAACGTCGATTCCGCGCAGGAGGCGCAGGTCGCGGCATTGCAGGACATCCTTTCCGGCCGTTCGCCCACGGAGGCGATGGCGTTGATGAGGCGCCTTCTGGACCAGCAGCGCCGCCGCGTCGAGGATCTCGCCGGGCGGGCCGACGAGGAACTGGCCGACGATTGGCGAAAGGGTGGGTATCCGTACAAGAACCTGCTCTCGCGCAAGAGCTACGAGCGGCAGAAGTACCGGCTGCAAGTCGAGCTCCTCAAGTTCCAGTCGTGGGTGAAGGAGACCGGGCAGAAGGTCGTCATCCTGTTCGAGGGTCGCGACGCTGCCGGGAAGGGCGGCACGATCAAGCGCTTCATGGAGCACCTGAACCCGCGCGGGGCGCGCGTGGTCGCGCTGGAGAAGCCGTCCGAAGCCGAGCGCGGCCAGTGGTACTTCCAGCGCTACGTGCAGCACCTGCCCACCGCGGGCGAGATCGCGCTGTTCGACCGCTCGTGGTACAACCGCGCCGGCGTCGAGCGCGTGATGGGCTTCTGCACGCAGCAGGAGTACCTCGAGTTCATGCGCCAGGCGCCCGAGTTCGAGCGCAACCTTGCGCACAGCAACGTGCATCTCATCAAGTTCTGGTTCTCGGTCTCGCGCAGGGAGCAGGTGCGGCGCTTCAACGAGCGCGAGCGCCATCCGCTGAAGCAGTGGAAGCTCTCGCCGATCGACATGGCCTCGCTCGACAAGTGGGACGACTACACGAAGGCCAAGGAGGCGATGTTCTTCTACACGGACACCGCGGATGCGCCGTGGACCGTCATCAAGTCCGACTGCAAGAAGCGCGCCCGGCTGAACGCGATGCGCTACGTGCTGCACAGGCTCAATTACACGAACAAGGACCTGGACCGCATCGGGCCGCTCGACGCGCTGCTGGTCGGCCGCGCGAACGTCGTGTACGAGAAAGGCGAGCGGATCACCACGCCGCTGCTCTGATCGGTCGTCGATCACGGCGGCGCTGCCGGCACGTGCCCGCCCGCATGGCGCGGGTGCGCAGATGCTGGCGGCAGTCGAAGAGGGCATGGAGATGCTGGTCGAGGCGTACGGCGACCTGTTTCACGAAGCGCTCGCGCTCGTGCGCGCCAACATGGAGTCCGTCTGGAATGCGGGCTCGCCGATTGCTGCCGCCCGAGCGCTGCCGGAAGTGGGCCGACGCAGCTACGAATTCGCCGGGCGATGCTTCAGCCATCCCGCGCGGGTCACGCTGCAACTCGGCGCGCGGATGGCGCAACCATGGAAGCCGGCCAAGGCGCCGCGCCGCGGGCGCTCGCCCTGAGGTCCCGCTAAATTAGCGCCCCGCCGGCGCGCTACGCCGCGGCCGGCTGCGAACCGAGGATGCGCAGCGCCGCGTGCGCGGCGCCGAACCCGTTGTCGATGTTCAGCACCGACAGTCCCGACGCACAGCTCGCAAGGGCCGCGTACAGCGCCGTGCGGCCGCCATCGGCCACGCCGTAGCCCGTCGACGTCGGCACGGCAAGCACCGGACATGGAACGAGGCCGGCGAGGACGCTGAACAGCGCGCCCTCCATTCCCGCGACCGCGATGACGACGTGGTGGGTGCGGATCTCGGGGAGCCGCTCCATCAGCCGCCACAGCCCGGCGACACCGACGTCGACGACGATGGTCGGAACCTCTCCCGCGAACGCGAGGGTGCGCGCGGCTTCGCGTGCGACGCCGGCATCCGACGTGCCGCCGGCGACGATCGCGACCCGCCGCTCGGCACGCGGCGGTGGCATGCCGCCGAGCACCGCCGTGCGCGAGATTTCGTCGTAGTCGATCGCCTCCCGCGTCGCGGGCGCGAGCCGGTCGCGCTTGCGCCGGCCGAGCCTCGTCAGCAGCAGCCGCTCGCCGATCTCCCGCGCATGGGCGGCGATCGCGTCGATCTGCGTTGCCGTCTTCGCTTCGCACAGCACCGCTTCGCTCGTGCCCGTGCGCGCCTTGCGTTCCCAGTCGAGGCGGAACTCGGTCACGGCACGGCCTCACGCAGGAACGCGGCACCGCGCAGGTACGGGCGCACACCCGCGAAGGAGCGTCGTTCGGTCGCGCATGCCGACTCTCCTATCGCACGCGCGATCGCCTCGGCCTCGGCGTCTGCAGCGGTGCCGAGCTCGATCACGATGCCGCGGTGGGTCACGCGGCAGCGCAGGACGGCCTCGCGCCCCAGCCGCTGGGCGAGGCGCGCCTCGACGCGATCGATGAACGCGAGATCGGCCGGTGCGATGGGGATGCCCGTTTCCACGCGGCTCGACAGGCATGGCTGGGCGGGCAGCCGCTCGAGATCGGAGAGACCCAGACTCGCCGCGATCGCGTAGACCGTCGCCTTGTCGATGCCGGCTTCGACGTAGGGGTGCACGACGTTGCGCTCGGCCGCTGCGCGAAGGCCGGGACGGAAGTCCGCGAGGTCGTCGCAATTGGTGCCGGACGCGATCGGATCCGTCGTGGCCTGCCGGATCCGGTCGTACAGGTTGGTCTTGCAGAAATAGCAACGATCGACGGGGTTGGCGCGATAGCGCTCGTCGTGGATCTCTCCCGCGTCGATCAGCACGAGTTCCCAGCCGTGCGCCAGACCGTGCGCCTCGACCCGCGCGCGCGCCGTGGCGGGCACGGCCGGTCCGCAGGCGTGGTACATCGTCGCGGCGGTACGCGAGAAGCGCTGCGCGACATGGGCGAGCGTCATCGAGTCGACGCCGCCGCTGACCGCGAGTGCGAGCCGCGGCTGCGCATCGAGACGCGCGACGAGCCGTGCGAGCGGTCCCCCGGCGATCGTTGCGGCCTTCATTCGTCGCTGCCTTCGAGCGTCTGCCGCTCGGCGCGTGCGCGGATGGCGCGGCGCGCGTGCAGGCCGTCGCCCGTCTTCGCATCGTCGTGTGCGGCCTTTGCCGTGCGCTCGCCGCCGGGACGCAGCGCGAGCTTGACGCGCACATCCGCGTCGCCAACGGATGCCGCGACTTCGGAGCGGCCAAGCACGCGCCGCTCCTCCTCCCGCATCCGCAACTCCAGCGTCGAGGTTTCGCGGAAGCAGGCGCGCGTGACCGCCTCGATCGCGGGCAGCTTCGCGAGCACGCGGAACTCGGTCGAGGGGCGTCCCTTCTTGCCCTGCCGCGTTGCAATCGACACGTCGATCACGCCGTCGAGGCAACGCAGGCGCTCGCTCGCGAGTGCGATCTCCTCGCCGGTCATGTCGTCGACGTCGAACTCGAGCACGGCGATACGGTCCGCATCGGCGTTGGCCACGCGCTCGAAGACCAGGGCTCGCAGCACGTTCGGTGTCCCCGGCAGTTCGCGCGTGCCGGCGCGCGTAACCCGCGGCGGCAAGCTGCCCCGCGTTGCGCGCTCTCACCGCAGTTCTCCGGCTTGACCAGATGGCGAAGGATGGCGGCGCCGGTGGGTGTGACGCGCTCGCCTGCGATGCCGTCGTCGCGCCACGGGTATCCGGGTCAGCAGCGCCGCGGTCGCGGGGGTCGGAACCGGCAACAGCCCGTGGGTCGTGCGCACCGTCCCGCCGCGGACCGGGAGCGTGGGAGGCGGTCCATGCCGCGCCCTGTAGGCGGGCGGCGATGCAGCCGGCCTGGACGATGTCGAGGAGCGAGTCCGAGTCCGCCAGTTCGTGGAAATGGGCCTCAGTCGGGAGGTATGCCGTGCACGCGTCCCTCGGCTGCTCGCCCAGCCAGTGCGAGCAACGCCAGCGCGTGCGCCCGTGCTCGCAGCGTGCGAGTGGCGCCTGCGCGAGGCGCGCCTGCACGCAGGACTACGTCCGTCTCGACGTTCCGTGCGACGCGTCGGCGCGATTCGCGTGCTCGTGCTTCCCTCATCGCCGCGTGGACTGCGCTGCGCGATGCCTCAAGCGGCGTGCGCGCACGGCCGCCCGCCTCTCCGTCGCCTCGACGAACACCATGCTCGAGGCCCCGTGCGGCCGGATGGCGGCAGCTGGCCTGCACGGGCGCAGCAGCTCGGGCAGCGCATCGAGCCAGTCGCTGCAACTGGGACCTTGTGAGGCTGCACATGCCACCGACAAGGTCCTGGCGGGATCGCGCAGCACGTGCGGCGTGCGCACCGCTGGAGTGTCAGGCGACGACAGGGACGACATACGGTCCTTCCCCGGATCACCGCCCACGGCAGCAGCACCCGCGCGCGCCCCAGCGCCGCGTGCACGGCGGCACCACGTCGTCGATCGTCTCGAGCGCCAGGTCTGGCTCCGGAGCCGTCATCGACGGCGAGCCCGGTCGTGTAGAGCTTGCACAGCTGGTCCCGCGCGCAGCGCTTTCAGCTCCATTTCCGTCTGCTCTCATTCGTCTGACATCGGGCAGCCGCTTGCTCCGAGCAGCGTCTGCAGGAACGCTTCCGGGCCGAGCTCCGTGAGTCGCTGTTGCGACGTACACGGAATTCGTGCGAGCCTCAGAATCCCTCGGAGTCACCGCCGAGGCCACGATCAGCGTGCCGCCGGGGCTCCGCCAGGATGTCGAGCGGGAATCTCCATGCCCTTGACGGTCTGATAGTAGGTCTGCTGCAGCGGATGGCCGGCTGCTCCTGAACTCAGGACGATCGCGAAACGCCTCCCCACGGGACTGCGCCGTGCTTTCCGCGACTGAACGCCCACGGCGGCGAGGTGGCTGTCGATCACTTCGCCGAAGTTGGCTTGCGACGAGATAACGCGGACCTCGTCGATCACCGTGTTCACCGCGTAGACATCGCCCAGCATCCGCACGATGGCGAGCTGCTCGTCGTGCAGCGGGTTGCCGGCGAGATTGCACTGGATCGCCGCCGGGTCCTCCATGAAGCGCGCGCTGTGGAATGTGCGGATCGTGTCGGCGTGCGCGACCCCGGGGGCGATGACCTTGCGACCGCCGGAGAGCCCGCCATGAAGTGCGGCTCGACCAGGCCGATGACGACCCGCAGATCGGCCTGAGGAAGCGGCGATCGAGCCTGACCGGTGTACGCCGAGTCGGCGTCGAAGCCCGAGATACACGTGGGCGGCATCGTCGCGGGCGAAGTGGTTGGCGACGACGTGCGTTCGGCGATGCGCAGCGTCGCCCACCAGCTCCTCAGCTCGGCGCCGAGGTTCGGTCGATGGAGACCGGTCGCGACCAGAACGGTGATGTGCTCGCGCGGGAATCCCGCCGCGATCAGCCGCCTCGATCAGAGGCCGGCAGGATCAGGCGAGTTCGGCACCGGCCGCGTGATGTCGCAGATCAGGATGCACGCGCTCCGCCTGCCCTGCGCGAGCCGCGGGAAGGGTGGCGCCGCGATCGGCCGCGCCAGCGCTTCGCGAACCGCGGCCGCGGCGTCGGGCAGCTTGGGCAGCGGCCGCTTGCCGATGACCGTCGCACGCGCACGTTGGGGGAAGCGCAACGCGCAAGCCGCTGCGACCGTAGAGAATGTCGACCGCCGTTCCCGATTGCGTGTTCATCATCGCTTGACTCGCTTTCCGGGGGCGGAGACGGACTCCTCCGTCGCCCTGACCCCGGCGCCTTCGCTCGCCGGGAACGGCGTCTCCGATCCCGCTGCAAGTTTACCCGCCTCTTCGGAGCGCCGGACGTGCTCGCGGCCAGAGCGGAGCGTGTACGATGGAAACCATGCTGGGCACGGGACACGCGGACCGTTTCCTCACGCCGGACGAGACGCGCGGGATCGTCCGCGCGGGCCTCGACTCGCTTGCGCTCCAAGGCAAGCGCGTGCTGTTCATCATCCCGGACGGCACGCGCACGATGCCGATGCCGCAGTTCTTCGCGCTGTTCCGCGAGATGCTGGTCGGGAAGGTCGCGGCGCTCGATTGCCTGGTCGCGCTCGGCACCCACCAGCCGATGGACGATGCGCAGCTGACGCGGCTCGTCGGCACGCCGGTCATCGCGGGACGCGTGGGCGATTCGCGCATCCTCAACCACGAGTGGAGCGATCCCGCAGCGTTCGCAACGATCGGCGTGATTCCGGCTGCGGAAATCGGCCAGCTCACCGGCGGTCGGCTCGCCCAGCCCGTCACCGTCTCGCTGAACCGCCGCATCTTCGATTACGACCAGCTCGTCATCTGCGGGCCGGTCTTCCCCCACGAGGTCGTCGGCTTCTCCGGCGGCAACAAGTATTTCTTCCCGGGGATCGCCGGCCCCGAGGTGATCAACTTCACGCATTCGGTCGGCGCGCTCATCACCAACTACGAGGTGATCGGGTTGGTGACACGCCGGTGCGCGCAGTGATCGACCGCGCAGCATCATCGATGGTGACGGTTCCCACGGCCTGTTTCTCTCGCCCTCGTGGTCACTCCGGAAGGCTTGGCCGGCCTCTATTTCGGACCGGCGCGCGAGGCATGGGAGCACGCGGCGAAGCTCTCGGCAGCACGCCATATCGTCTGGCTCGAAGCGCCGGTCAAGCAGGTGCTGTCCGTGATGCCGCCGATGTATGCCGACGTGTGGACCGCCGGCAAGGGCATGTACAAGATCGAGCCGGTCGTCGCAGACGGCGGCGAGGTGATCATCTACGCGCCGCACATCCGCGAGGTGAGCTACACGCACGGCAAGCTTCTGGACGAAATCGGCTATCACTGCCGCGATTACTTTCTCGCGCAACCGGAACTGCTCGCCAGGTATCCGGGCGGCGTCGTCGCCCACTCGACGCACGTCAAGGGGCTCGGACCTACGATTCCGCCACTGGGCATCGAGAAGCCGCGCGTGCAGGTGACGCTGGCAACGGGCATTCCGGAGGCACGCTGCCGTCGCATCAACCTCGGCTATCGCGACCCCGCGACGATCGACGTCGCCGCATGGTCGGGACGCGAGCGCGTAGTATCTCGGTCGTCCCGCGCGCGGGAAAGATGCTGTATCGCCTGAAGCTGCGTGCTGATTGGCTGACTGCGCGATAGCCGGCCTGCCGACCCTCCGCAAGCAGAGGACCACCAGGCGCCTCCGCCTTGTCGGGCGGACCTCAGATCGCGGCGAGACGCGCGCGCAGCTTGCGCACCGCGCTTCCTGGTGTGGTAAGCACCGGAATCCGCACTGCGCTGCGCACCGACGGCAGCGCACGCGCGAGGCTGAACTGCGCAAGCGCGATCAGGTCGCAACCTTCGGACTCCGCCCTGCGTGCCGCATCGGCCGCTAGGCGGTCGTGCTCCGCGATGTTGCCTGCGTCGAGCGCGGCGAGCGCCCCTTCCGCCAGCACGGGCACGATCGTCACGCCGGCCGGGAACTCGGCAGGCATCGACGCGAGCGTCGGCGCGAAGCTCGCCACCAGGCCGATCCGCCGGCCGCGACCCGCGGCTTCCTCGACCATCGCCTCGTTCGGCTTGAGGACCGGAATCGCAGGCCAGCGCCTGGGCGACGGCGTCGATGCACGGGCCGAATGCCGAGCAGGTGAACAGGATGCCGCGCGCGCCGGTCCCGATCGCATAGCCTGCGAGCGCCAGGAGCTCGGTCATCGCGTCGTCGAGCGTGCCGGTGCGCGCCAGGTCGGCCGACAGGCTGTCGTCGAGCAGGTTCATGCGCGAGCACTCCGGCGACGCCCGGGCAAACTCCGCGTTGATCGGCGCGACCGAGTGCGCGAGCGCGTGGATCAGCGCGATCCGCGGGGTGCGACTCCTCCATCGCTTGACCGAGCTGCGCCGCTTCACGCTCGCGCCGCGGCAAGCGCCGGATGCATCCGCCGTCCCTGGCTCCACCAGACCAGCCCGACCAGCACGAGCGCGGGCAGGTAGAACCAGTGCGGCGTGGCGGCCGGACGGCACTTCGATGCGGCCGATGTCCCAGCCGGTCTCGAAGCCGGATTTCTTCGCGCGCGAGCCGAATTTCACGCTGCCAATCTGCATCGCGTCGCCCAGCCCGGTCAGCGTGAGTCCAGCTTCGGCAAGCCGCTTGCGCCCATCCTCGCCGGCGGGACCAAGCCGCACGGCAACCGTCTTGGTGACGTCCTCGCCTTCGATCGTCGTGCCCTTGATCGCCATCACCAGGCGGCCGCCTTCGGGCATGTCCTTCGCGACCTCGTAGATCTTCGTGGGCGGCATATGGGTGTATTCGGGCGCGAGCTGATCCATGAAGTAGTCGGGACGGAACAGCAGCACGCACGCCGCGGCCAGCAGCAGCACTTCCCACCAGCGGCACTTCACCCGGAACCAGTTCATCGTCACTGCCGCAAAGACCAGCATCGCCAGCGTGGATGCGACGATCACGGCGACCAGGCTGAACCAGCTGTCGATATCGAGCAGCAGCAGCTGCGGATTGAAGATCCAGATGAACGGCAGGATCACCGTGCGCAGTGCATAGACGGACCCCTGGATGCCGGTGGCGATCGCATCCTCGCCCGAGATCGCGGCGGCCGCGAATGTCGCAAGCCCAACGGGCGGCGTGATGTCGCCCATGATTCCGTAGTAGAAGACGAACAGGTGAACGGCGATCAGCGGGATCACCAGGCCCGCCTGCGCGCCGAGCTCGACGACGACCGGCGCCATCAGTGTTGCCACCAGCACGTAGTTGGCGGTGGTCGGCACACCCAGGCCCAGCACGAGGCAGACGAAGGCGATGAACAGCAGCATCGCGATCACGTTGCCCTGCGAAACGAACTCGACGAACTCGGTCATGCGCAGACCCAGCCCGGTCAGCGTGATCGCGCCGACGATCACGCCCGCGGTGGCCGTGGCGACGCCGATGCCGATCATGTTGCGCGAGCCGTCGTTCATGCCCTGCACGAGATCGTTCATTCCGCTGGTCCAGGCATTCGGCGTGCGCGTCTTGCGGACGAAATCGATCAGCGGCCGCTGCGTGACCATCAGCACCATCAGCATGACGATCGCCCAGAACGCCGAAAGCGAGGGCGACATCTCCTCGACCATCAGGCACCAGATCAGCATGCCGATCGGCAGCAGGAAATGCAGCCCGGCCTTGACCGCGGGCCAGGTGTCGAGCGCCTTGGGATTGTCGATGTCGATGTCGGGTGGCAGGTCCGGGCTCTTCGCCGCCATGAAGACCGAGAACAGGTAGAGCGCGAGCACGAGCGCCCCGACGACCCACGGCGCCGCGTTGCCGAGGAAGCGATTCGCCGCGTCGAGGACGTAAGATGACCCCCATCACGATGATCATGCCGGAGATGCCGAGCCCGAACCGGATCAAGACGTTCACGACCGCGGGTGGCGGTCGAGGATCGGCATCATGCCGAGCTTCAGCGCCTCGAGGTGGACGATGTAGAAGAGACCGATGTAGGACAGCGTCGCCGGCAGGATCGCGTTCTTGACGATCGGAGTACGGGATGCCCACGTACTCGACCATCAGGAACGCCGCTGCGCCCATCACCGGCGGCATGATCTGGCCGTTGACCGACGACATGGTCTCGATCGCGCCGGCCTTGACGCCGCCGTAGCCCGACTTCTTCATCAGCGGGATCGTGAAGATGCCGCCCGACACGACGTTGGATACGGACGATCCCGAGATCAGCCCGTTCAGCGCCGAAGACACCACCGCGACCTTGGCCGGTCCGCCGCGCAGGTGGCCCAGTGCGGCGAAGCTGACCTGCATCATGTAGTTGCCGCCGCCCGCGCGGTCGAGCAGCGTTCCGAACAGCACGTAGACGAAGATCGTGCCGGTTGACACGCCGAGCGCGATGCCGAACACGCCCTCGGTGGTGAGCCACATGTGCGACATCAGCCGGTTGAGCGATGCGCCCTTGTGCGACAGCACTTCCGGAAGCCAGGGCCCGCCCATGCTGTACGCGATGAAGAGCACCGCCAGCAGCGCCATCGGCCAGCCGACCGCACGCCGCGTCGCCTCGAGCAGCAGCACGACCCCTGTCACGGCGACGACGATGTCCCATCGTCGTTGGTTGTCCCGGGCGCAGCGCGAGCTCGCGGTAGAAGAGCAGCAGATAGGCCGCGGCGAAGGCTCCGGCCAGCGCGAACGCCCAGTCGAGGAGCGGCACGCGATCGCGCGGCGACGACTTGAATGCCGGCCACGCGGTGAACGCGAGGAACAGCGCGAAGGCAAGGTGCAGCGCGAGCGTGCTTCGGTGTCGTTCAGAATCCCGAAGCCGAAGGTGAACGGCAGCGGCGAGGCGTACCAGAGCTGGAAGAGCGCCCATGCGAGCGCGACGGTGAAGATCAGCTTCGCGGTCAGGCCGACGGGCTTGCGCGCGCCGGTGTCGGCCTTGGCGACCAGTTCCTGCAGCGCTTCGGGGGCCTTCTCGATATCGGTCGCCATGCTCGCTCCCAGTTACGGCCAAACAAGAGGGGCGAAGTCGCCTTCGCCCCTCGCGTGCTTCCGGGTCAGGGCCGCGTCACGCAGCCTCCCCGATCCTCACTTGATCCAGCCCTTTTCCTTGTAGTAGCGGGCCTTCGTAGCGGCGCCGAGTTGCCGTCCTTGATCATGTCCTCCGGCTTGAGGTGCGCCAGCGCAGGATGCAGCTTCTTGAACTCCTCGAAGTTGTCGAACACGGCCTTGACGACCTGGTATACGGTATCCGCCGGGACCTTCGACGACGAGACCACCGTCGCGAGCACGCCGTAGGTCTGCGTCGCTTCCGGGTTGTTCGGATACAGGCCCGCAGGAATCGTCGCCTTGGCGTAGTACGGCTTGTCAGCGACCAGCTTGTCGACCGCCGGGCCGGAGAGCGATACCAGCTTCGCGCCGGAGGAGGTCGTCGGATCCTGGATATTCGCGGAACGGGTGGCCCACTGCGTAGAAGAAGCCGTCGATCTTGCCGTCGCACAGCGCCTGGGCCTGGGTGCTCGTCGGCCTTGAGCTCGGAGGCGAGCGAGAAGTCGCTCATCTTCCAGTTCATCGCGCCCAGCAGCTCTTCCATCGACGCGCGCGTGCCCGAGCCGGGGTTGCCGACGTTGAAGCGCTTGCCCTTGAATTCGGTGAACTGCTTGACGCCGGATTCCTTGCGTGCCACGACGGTGAACGGTTCCGGATGCACCGAGAACACGGCGCGCTCGTCACCCCAGGGGCCTGCTTCCTTGAACTGGCCCAGGCCCTTGAGGGCGTTGAGCTGCACGTCCGACTGGGTGAAGCCCATGTCGAGCTCGCCGGCCTTGATCGTGTTGACGTTGAACACCGAGCCGCCGGTCGACTCCACCGAGCAGCGGATGTTGTGCTTGGCGCGGTCCTTGTTGACCAGCCGGCAGATCGCTCCGCCGGCGGCGTAGTAGACGCCGGTGACGCCGCCCGTGCCGATGGTGATGAATTTGCTGCGCGGCAGCTGGCGTGCTGAATGCGCCCGCGGCGAGCGCAACGGCGGCGGCAAGGCTCGCCGCTCCAGTGAGGCGAAGGCTTTTCACGATTTCCTCCAGGGTCGTTGGGGCCGCCCGGATTTGGCCCCGGGTCGGAACTACGGCATCGTAACCTAAACGCCCGCGAGCGCGGCGTCGATGGCCTCGGCGAGCCGCTCGACTACGGTCGCGAGCTCGGCCTCGGTCACGATAAACGGCGGTGCCAGCAGGATGTGGTCGCCCTGCCGCCCGTCCAGCGTCCCGCCCATCGGATAAGTCATCAGGCCGCGCGCCATGCCGGCCCGCTTGACCTTCGCGTGCAACTGCCGGACCGGGGTCGAACGGCGCCTTGGTGCCTCGGTCGGCCACCAGTTCGATGCCGTAAAACAAGCCGCGCCCACGGATGTCGCCGACGTTGGGGTGCGTGCCGAGCCGTCCGCGCAGGAGTTGCTCGAAACGCGCGCCGCGGGTTTGCACCTGGGCCAGCAGGTCGTCGCGCTCGATCACGCGCTGCACCGCGAGCGCGGCCGCGCAGGCGACCGGGTGACCGAGGTAGGTGTGGCCGTGCTGGAAGAAGCCGCTGCCCGCGCTCATCGCGTCGACGATCTTCTTCTGCGCGAGCACGGCGCCGATCGGCTGGAAGCCGCCGCCCAGGCCCTTGGCGATCGTGACCAGATCCGGGACGACGCCTTCCTGCGCGCACGCGTACAGCGCCCCCGTGCGACCCATCCCGCACATCACCTCGTCGAGGATGAGCAGCACGCCGTGCCGGTCGCAGACCTCCCGCACCGCCTGGAAGTAACCGGGCACCGGTACCAGCACGCCGGCCGTCGCCCCGCCGATAGTCTCGGCGACGAAGGCGAGCACGGTGTCCGGGCCTGCCGCGACGATCGCCTGCTCGAGCTCGGTGGCGAGCCTCCTACCGTAGTCCTGCGGCGTCTCGTCGTCCCGCTGGTCGCGGTAGGGATAGCACGGTGCGACGTGGGTGACGTCGACCAGCAGCGTGCCGAACTGTGCCCGTCGCCATGCATTGCCGCCGACCGCGAGTGCCCCCAGCGTATTGCCGTGGTGGGTCTTGCCGGCGGGCGATGAAGCGCGCTCGCCCTGGCTGCCCGATCTCGACGAAGTATTGCCGCGCCGATCGAGCCCGCCGCCTCGACGGCCTCCGAGCCGCCCGACAC
>CAVVRH010000018.1:0-59737 GCA_963750585.1 uncultured beta proteobacterium | reverse complement strand
TCCGGAGGACTGGCGCGCCCGTGCCGCGCTCGTCCTTCCCTATCTCGAGAGTCGCGAGCCGTTGGCGGCGGAGATCGCGTACGGCGAGCTCGCGGCCGCGCCGTACCCGGCGATGCGAACGCTGAAATCGCGCCTCGACGCGCCTGCGGTCCGTCGGTGGGTCGCGGATCCGGAGCGCGTCGCGCGCCAGCCGCTGTATCTCCTGCTGCTGGGGATCGCCGGCAACGCGCAGGACGCCGCCGGCCTCGAGCAGCGCCTCGATGCGGCGTGGACGTCGGGCGATGCGACCAACGTCGGCCCCATGCTTGCCGCCGATCTGGAGCTCAAGGGTCCGGCGCGCATGGCGTGGGTGGACGAGAGGTACATGCGCGATCAGCGGCGTTCGACCCGCGAGCTCGAGGCGGCGCTGCTCGCGCTCTCCGTGCAAGGCAACGCGAACGGCGTCATCCCGCGCGAGCGGGTGATCCAGTCGTACCGGACGTTCATCAAGGCGCACCGGGAAATCGCCGGATTCGTCGCGCAGGATCTCGCGGCCTGGCAGTACTGGGACGCCGTGCCCGAGTACGTCGCGCTGATGAAATCCGACGTCCGGCAGCAATTCCCGTCGCGTATCGCGATCGTCGCGTATCTGCGGCAGAGCCCGGCGGCGCGCGATCGAACTGCCGCTGCCGGCCATCGCCGACCCGCCGGCGAGGCGCGACGGGTGCGGCACCGCAGTGGGCGCCCCGCCCAGTCGCATCTGTATCATCCAACCCGCCGGTCGCGCTGCGCGACGCGGGTGCTCTGTCGTTCCGAACATGAAACGCCTACTGCGCGAACCCCTTGTCCACTTCCTGCTGCTCGGCGCCGTGCTGTTCGGCGTCTACGCGTACGCCGAGCGCGGCCGCGGCGGCGTCGAGCCATCACGGCAGATCCAGCTGTCGGTCGACGACCTTGCACAGCTCGCGGTGCTGTTCCAGTCGCAGTGGAAGCGCGACCCGACCCCGGCGGAGTTCGGCCGCATGGTCGAGACCAAGGTGCAGGAGGAGGTCCTGTATCGCGAGGGCCTCGCGATGGGCCTCGACAAGGACGACACCATCGTGAAGCGCCGCATGGCGCAGAAGATGCAGTTCATCGCCGAGGACGTCGCGGCCGCGCGCGTAGCCGACGTCGGCCGAGCTCAAGGCCTGGTTCGAGAAGAATGCCGACAAATTCCAGGCGCCGCCGCGCGTTTCCTTCCGCCACCTGTACTTCTCGCCCGACAAGCGCGGCACGCGCGCGAAGGACGATGCCGTCAACGCCCTTGCCAAGCTCGCGGGTCAGCCGGAGGACGCCAAGCTCGCGGCGACGCTGGCCGATCCTTTCATGTTCCAGGAGTATTACCGCGATCGCGCGCCGGATTACCTCGGCAAGGAGTTCGGACCGGCGTTCGCGCTTGCCGTGGCGAAGCTGCCGCCAGGATCGTGGCAGGGCCCCATCGAATCGGGATTCGGCTGGCACCTCGTGTTCGTCGACACGCTCGTCCCGGCCGCGTTCCGGCCTTCGAGGAGATCGAAGCCGACGTGAAGACGGCGTGGCTCTCCGAGCAGAAGGCACTGGCGTGGGAAAAGGCGTACAAGGACATGCGCGCGAAGTACACGGTGCTGCTGCCCGCGCCGCCCGACGCGCAGGCTGCCGCGCGCGTCGGCGCCGCGCCGCGCCGGAAGGAAATCCCGACCTCGTCGGGCGAAGGCTCGCAATGACGACGCTGGCGTCGAGTTGCCTTCGGCGCGCTTCTGCTCGCCGCCATGGCGCTCATGCCGCTCGCGTCGTTCGCGCACGAGGCGCGCCCGGCGTACCTGGAGATCAAGGAGACGGCGCCCGGCCAGTTCTCCGTGCTCTGGCGGACACCGGTGCTCGCAGGCATGCGCCTGCCGCTCGCGCTGCAGATGCCGGAGGGCGTCAGAAACGTGAAGCCGCCCGTGGTCGACGAGCTCGCGGATTCTCTCGTCGAGCGGCGATGGATCGATGCCGGGCCGAACGGTCTCGCCGGCAAGCGCATCGAGATCACGGGGCTTCAGCTCACGATCACCGATGCGCTGGTTCGGGTCGAGCTCCTGGACGGCAGGACGATTCAGACCATCGTGCGCCCGTCGCAGCCGTGGGTCGAGATTGCCGCATCGCAATCGCGGTGGGAGGTGATGGGCACCTACGTCGTCGAGGGCCTCCGGCACATCCTGTTCGGCGCCGATCACCTGCTGTTCGTGCTGGGTCTGCTGCTGATCGTGCGCAACGGATGGATGCTGGTGAAGACGATCACCGCGTTCACCGTCGCCCACAGCATCACGCTTGCCATCGCCACGCTCGGCTATGCGAACGGCCCGGCGCTGCCGCTCAATGCGGCGATCGCCCTGAGCATCCTCTTTCTCGGCCCGGAGATCGTCCGCGTGTGGCGCGGCGAGACGAGCTTCACGATCCGTCACCCGTGGGTGGTGGCATTCGCGTTCGGGTTGCTGCACGGATTCGGATTCGCCACCGCGATGACCAGTGCCGGCCTCCCGCGGCAGGAGCTGCCGCTGGCGCTCCTTTCCTTCAACGTCGGCGTCGAACTGGGGCAGCTCGGTTTCGTCGCTCTGATCCTGGCGATGGAGCGCTCCTTCCGCGTGCTGGAAGTCCGCTGGCCGCGCTGGGTGCAGGCGCTTCCCGGCTATACGGTCGGCACGCTGGGCGCGTTCTGGACGATCCAGCGCGTGGCATTGCTGATCGGGGCATTGCGATGAAGCCTGCACCAAAGCATCGTTCGATCCTTGCCGTGTCGATGCTGGCGGCGCTCTGGGCGCAGTCGGCGCTCGGCCACGTCCTGCAGGGCGAAGCCTACGGATTCGTCACAGGTTTCCTGCACCCGATCTCCGGTGCGGACCACGTGCTCGCGATGGTCGCCGTCGGCCTGTGGGGCGCGCAGCTCGGCGCGCCTGCGATCTGGGTGCTGCCGGTGGCGTTTCCGCTGGTCATGGCGATGGGCGGCATGCTCGGATTTCTCGGCGTGCCGATCCCCGGCGTGGAATACGGGATCGCCGCTTCGGCGATCGTGCTCGGAACCGCGGTCGCCTTCGAAGTGCGGCCTTCGCTGGTCATCGCGGCGCTCGTGGTCGGATGCTTCGCGATCTTCCACGGCCATGCGCACGGCACCGAACTCCCGCCCGGCCAGAGCGCATTGCTCTACAGCATGGGCTTTCGTGATCGCGACCGGATGCCTGCACGCGGTCGGGCATCGGCATCGGCACCGTCCACCGCCGGTCCTGGGGACGACAGCTGTTGCGCGTCGCCGGCACGGTGGTCGCAGCGGGAGGCGTCTTCTTCATGTGGAAGGCGTTCGCATGAACGGCGCGAGCCATTTGCGCATGCGCGCGCGCACCGTCGCCATGCTCGCCGTCGCAGCTCGGGTGCGGGCCCGCCGACGCGCACCTCAATGCAACCGGCATGGGCCCGATCTACGACGGCCTGATGCACTTTCTGACCAGCCCCGAGGATCTGGTGCCTGCGCTGGCGCTGGCGCTGCTTGGCGGGCTTGCGTGGCGCGCCCTACGGACGACGGGCGATGTTCACGCTGCCGGCGGCGTGGTTGCTCGGCAGCCTGTTCGGATTGTCCGCGGCAACTCGTCAGCGCCGGCACGCTGGCGGCATCGTTCTGGTTCCTGCTGCTGGGTGGCCTGGTCGTCGCCGATGCGAAGCTCTCGCTGCGCTCGATGACGGCGCTCGGCGCCTTGCTCGGTCTCGTTCACGGATACCTCAATGGAACGGGAATGGGCCTTTCCGCGCCGGCGATCGTGGCCGCGCTCGGATTGGCTGCGCGGTATTCGTTCTGGTCGTCCTCGTCGCCGCGCTCGTCGTTCAATTGCGGGCGCACTGGGCACGAATCGCCGTGCGTGTCGGAGGAAGCTGGATCGCCGCGAGCGGGCTGCTCATGCTCGGCTGGTCCATTCGCGGGGTCTAGCTGGCGAACCGACCGATCGCGCCGCGCTGTCCAGTCAGCTGCCTTGGTCGCCGGGCTAAGGTGACGACTCGAAAGGCCGTGAATTGCCCTGGACCAAGGTCCAGTAGGATCGGCCGCCGAGCTTGCATACGGTGCGCTCAAGGTGGGAAACGACGCGGTGCTGCCGGACCGTAGTGGACGACGACGCTGACCGCATGAACTCTCAAACCAAACCAAAATTGCTCGCTGCCACGCTCTGCGCGGCGATGCTGGTCACCGCTGCGCCAGCGCGGGCGGAGTTGAGCGCCGAAGAACTGGCGAAACTCGCGCAGAATCCCGTCGGCAACCTGATCAGCGTGCCGTTCCAGAACAACACGAACCTCAACGTCGGACCGGAAAAGGGGACGCAGAATATCCTCAACATCCAGCCGGTCTATCCGATCGAGGTGAACAAGGACTGGAACCTGATCACGCGCACCATCATCCCGCTGATCTGGCAGCCCGGATCCGTGCCCGGGCAGGGTACGCAATTCGGCCTGGGCGATATTCAGCTCTCGGGATTCCTCTCTCCGAGCGAGCCAGGACCCGGTGGGCTGATCTGGGGCGCCGGCGCGATCGCCCAGATGCCCACCGACACCAACGATCTCGGCAACAAGAATTGGGGACTGGGTCCGACGGTGGTCGTTTTGCGCATCCAGCATGGCGACCCGTGGGTGTACGGCGTGCTCGCCAACAACATCTGGTCGCTGACCAGCGACAAGCAGGGCGGCGCCTACAACAACGGCCTGATCCAGCCGTTCGTCAATTACAACTTCCCCGATGGCTTCTATCTCACGTCGGCGCCGATCCTGACGGTGAACTGGAAGGCCGACAGCGGCCAGCAGTGGACGGTGCCGCTGGGCGGCGGGATCGGCAAGATCTTCCACCTCGGCAAGCTGCCCGTGAACACGCAGTTGTCGGCGTATTACAACGTCGCGAAGCCCGACTTCGGCGCGAACTGGCAGATTCGCGCGCAGGTGCAGCTGATGTTTCCCAAATGACGGCAGGAGCCATGACGATTTTCGGCTGGCAGCGGCGTGATGCGAATCAGCTCCGGATCCGCGCGATGAAATGGGCGCTTGTATTTGCCGCGATGGGCGAAGCCGTGACCGGCGTCGGCGTTGCTGATCTTCCCGTCCTGGATCGGGCGATTGCTGTTTGGTGACGAACTGACCGACGTGGCCGCCATTGCGGCGCGCGTGGCCGGAATCGCGTTGATCGGATTGGGAGTCGCCTGCTGGCCCGGCACGCAGCTGATCGGCATGTTGACCTACAGCGCAGGCGTCGCGCTGTATCTCGCCTAGGTCGGCCTTGCCGGCGGATCGGCCGGAATCCTGCTGTGGCCGGTGGTCGTCCTGCACGTGATCCTGACGGCGCTGCTGACGCGGGCATTGGCAGGCGACCGCGATGCGAAAACCTGACAGGAAATGCCCGCGTCCGACGCCTCCGGTGACGCGGGCCATGGCTTCTGCGGAATTTAACCCGGTCGTCAATGCACATTCAAAGGAGTTGGACATGAACAAACGATTCTGGTTGATCGCTTGTCGCGGGCATCACGGCAGGTATCGCGTATGCGCAGTATCCGATCCTGGACATGGTGGCCGGCAGGGTCATCCAGAAGTACCAGAGCTCGTCCTGCGAGCAGCTGTGGCAAAAGAAGGGTGAGCCGAAGTCGATGGAAGAGCAGCGCGTCATCGGCCTCCTGCAAAACGACCCGCAGATGCGCACCGCGTTCATCAACCAGGTCGCTGCGCCGATCGCGAACAAGATGTTCGAATGCGGAATGATCCCCTGAAGCAAGCGATGCGGCGAGGTCGAACATGAAGAACGGAAATACCAGGAGCGCGTGGCGCGGCAGAACGGTGGCGCTGATCGTCGGCCTTGCGCTGACGTGTGGCGCGGGCGCGCAATCGCCTGCGCCTAACGCAAAGGCCGCGACACCTTCGGCAAAGGTGCCAAAGGCATCGAAGCCCGCGATGAAGTACACGCCGCCGGAGTTCAAGCTGGTGTTGGAGCCAAGGGCGATGGACCTCCTCAAGGCGACCAGCGCCAAGCTTGCAGCGGCCAAGTCCATGTCGTTCACCGCCACCGTGAGCTACGAATATCCGAGCAAGCTCGGCCCGCCGATCGTCTACACGTCGCGCTACGACGTGGCCATGGTGCGGCCGGACAAGCTCCGGGTCATCATGCCCGGCGACGGTCCGGCGTCGGAGTTCTACTACGACGGCAAGGCGATGCTGGCCTATGTGCCGGCCGAGAACCTGGTCGCCGTTGCCGATGCGCCGCCGACCATCGACGCGACACTGCGGGCGGCCTTCGAGAAGGCGGCAATCTACTACCCGTTCACCGATCTGGTCGTCGCAGATCCCTTTGCGGCGCTGACCGACGGGGCGATACTCGCGTTCTACATTGGACAGTCGGACCTCGTTGGCGGGACCAGGACCGACATGGTGGCGTGGGCCAACGACGACGTTTTCCTGCAGATATGGATCGGCGCCGACGACAAGCTGCCGCGGCGCATCCGCGCCGTGTACCGGACGGACCCGTACGCCCTCGGCCATCAGATGGACCTGTCGAATTGGCAGTTGGACGGTGCGCTGGCGCCGGACGCGTTCGTGTCGCAGAAGGCCCAATCCGCGAAGCGCATCGCGTTCGCCAGCCCCGCCGGCACCCCGCCTGCGAGCGCCAAGCCGCCAGCGAAGGCGACGCAGGCCAAGTCCGCGCCATCCGGATCGACAACCAAATCCCAATGAGGTCGCGTGCCATGAACACGATGATTTCGCGAACGGCGTTCCTGATGATCGCTGCCCTGGCGGCGGCTGACGCCCATGCGTGGGCGAGTGCCAACCGCTACGGCGGGAGCACGAGCCACAGCTGGGGCTCGACGAGCCATGAGAACGCGCTGGGGCGGCAGCTCGTCGCATACCTACGGCGAGGGCACGTCCCACACCAATGCGTATGGCGGCAGCACCAGCCATTCGTATTATGGCGGCACCGAACACACGAATGTCTATGGCGGCAGCACGTATGGCCGCTACGGCAGCGGCGCCTATCACACGTATCCGTCGGGCGCGACTTACTACCATCCGCCAACGTATCCGTATTACCACCCGCCGGTCGCGGTGCCGTACTACTCGTCCGGCTGCTGGGGCTGCGCGGCCGCTGCAGGTGCGATTGTCGGTGCGACCGTGGGTGCCGCGGCGGCGTCGGCCAACACGGCTGCGGCAACATCGAGCGCGTACTCCGCCGGCGTCGCCGCCGGCAGCGCAAGCACGGCGGCAGCGACAAGTGCCGCATACAGCGCTGGGGTTGCCACGGGAGCATCCATCGCGAGCGCACCGGCAGGCGGCGCGTATGTGATGGGCATCAACTATGCGAGTCTGCCCGCGGGCTCGATGACCATCGACAAGAACGGCGGCGACCTACTATCTGAACGGCAACACGTGGTTCCAGCCGTCGTATGGTGCCAACGGGGTTTTCTACAAGGTGGTTTCGGCGCCTTGAATGGGTGAGTACTGCGTTCCTAGGCCCGAGGAGTGTTGCGTCAATAGGGGAGGAATATGTCGAAGGAAAGACCAACGATCGGCACCGACGGGCGTCCGTTGCCGACAATGCCGCCGGAACGCGACGCGCGCGTATGGGCCCGCCTGGTCCGGGTAATGTTCTACACCCCCGGTTTCCTGGCCTTGCTGCTGCTCAAGACTGGCGAACCGACGAGCTTCGGCATCACCGTGGAACTGCTGATGCTGTCCAGTGCAGCGGCCATCGTCGGTGGCCTCTTCGTCGCCACCCAGTCCGACGGCAAAGGGGCCGATCATTCGTCCAGGATCGGAGTCTGGAGCGGGGCGCTGGTGCTCGAACTGCTGGCGGTGGTGCCTTTCCTTTGCGCCGTGCCGCCGTTGTTCCACGAACTTGCGAGCAGTACGTTGCTCCACGCCCGGGCGCCCGACGCCGTCAATGTCTCGCTCGGCGCGTCCGAGCTGTTGCCCATGATGGCAATCCTTCCGTTCATGGTCTACCAGCTGGCCGGCTTCGGCACGCTGCACTTCGTCGTCTCCAGGCCGGTGAACTGGGTTATCAACATCGCCATACTCGGCTTGATCATTGCCGGCTACGTCGCCAACCGCGAAGGCGCCTATGTCACGGAAAGGATGTTGACCGGACTGCTGATCCTGGGCGTGGGCGCCACCGTGTTGTACGGCATCCTCAAGCTCAGGAAGCTGCAGTCGGACTACGACCTGCGCTCTCCGCACAAAGAGGAAAAGTAAGGCGACCGCGCCGTGGGCAAGTCCGCGTCCTCGCACTTCGACAGTAGGCGGCTCGCGTACAGACGCATTCGGGAACTGCCGCAACATGGGAGGTAGGACATAGTGTGGTGGATCAGCTACCGAGGTGAGGGCAAGACCGGCGTCGAGAACATCGGCGTCTTCGAGGACGACGGCACTCCCCGCAAGGAGCATCCGCTGCTGCTCGACCCGGCGCCCGATGCGCACCCGTTGCACATCGCCCGCGGCTTTGCGCTGGTCGGCGACGATCTCTACATTGCCAACGCCTGGCGCAAGGACAGCCATATCGCGCGCTACCGCCGCCACGGCGACACCTTTCACTTCGCCGAGGTGGTGGTGACCACCAAGCACGTCTCGGCGATGGTCCACCCCTTCGACGTGGAGTTCGGCGACGACGGCCGCCTGTACGTCTCGTGCCAGGACACCAACACCGTCCTCGCCATCCTGCCCAAGACACGCAAGCCGGCGCCGGTGGCCTCGCACCTCCGCAAGAGTTTCCCCAACGGAAACTTCCTCCCCGGCACGCTCGTCGCCTCCAGCCAGGGCCGGCTCCCTGAAGCCGGCGACCACCCGCCGCTGGATGTCCCGCCGCCGCAGGGCCTCAGGGTGGTGCTCGACGTGCACGGCAAGCCCCGGCACTCCGTGCGCGGCATCGTCGTGCATCGCAAGCATCTCTATGTGGCGGGCGAAGCGGGCAACGTCGTCAAGGTCTACGAGTTGAAGACAGGGCGGCTCGTGGCGCGCATCAAGGGGAAGAAGCTCGCGAAACCGGTGCACCTCATCCTGCACGGCGACACGCTCTACATCGGCGCCGCCGGCACCGGCAGCATTCTCGCCTACGACATCCCAAAGGAGGCTCCGCGCGGCAAGCTCAAGCCGCGGGTGGTGATCGACGGCAAGCTCAAGGCGCCGTCGGGCTTTGCCGATCGGGCCGGACGGCGATCTCTACGTCGCCGAACGCTTCGATCAGCGGGTCCGGCGCTTCTCCGCCAAGGGCAAGAAGAAGGGCACGTTCATCGACGGGCTCCCGGACATGCCGGAATTCCTGGTGCATGTACCGGATCAGGCACAGAGTTTCGGCAAGGCCGCGTGATGGATCTGTATGTCATCAGGCTCGAGGAGGTCAACTGGGGCGCACTCCTGGTGGCAATCACCATGGCGATTCACGGCATCGGCATGTTCGCGATCCTGCAACTCACCGACTGGGTCAAAGAACGATTTGCGCCCTCCGAGTCCTTCGTCGGTGGCCTTGGCCTCGTCATCGTCGCGAGCCTGCTGATCATCATCACCAACATCCTCGAGGTACAGGTGTGGGCGTGGTTCTTCGTCTTGCAGCACGCGCAGCCCAACCACAGCGTCTCACTGTATAACGCCTTGCTGAACTACACGACCCTGCAGGCGGGCTACCTGCCGCAGCACTGGCATCTGCTCGAAGCGCTGCTCGGCATGGCGGGCCTGCTTACCGTCGCCTGGTCGACCGGCATCCTGTACATGCTCGCGCAGGACTTCCAGGACACCCAGCTCCGCAAGCGCCGGCGCAAGCGCGAACAGCAGGGCACGACGACTCCGAAGCCGCAGCGCGACGCATCGGCTGAGCGCGGCGGGAATTAGCCCCGGCGCGGTGCAACGACGACGGAGGGTCTGCATGCTTTCGGGATGCCGGCGCGATGTCGGGTCAGATCCGACGCGGATTGCCCCGAGACCCGGCGCGTCGCTGAACTCGATGGTGGAGCAACCGAGGCGAAGCGATGAATCGATCCGGAAAGATGTCACCGCCATGAACAGATTGCGCATGTTCCTTCCGACGGCGCTTGCCGCGCTGCTCGGCCTCGGCGGCTGCGCGACGGCACCGATCAATCCGCCGATCACCCATGCGGATCCGACTGCCGGATACCGCTTCGAGACCCGGGAGCAGTATTCGCGCAACAAGGAGGACATCGTCGTGCTGGCGTTCTCGGGCGGCGGAACGCGCGCCGCCGCGTTCTCGTACGGAGTCCTCGAAGCGCTGAGAGACACCGAGGTGATCGGGCGCAATGGCCAACGAGAGCGGCTGCTCGACTCGGTCGATGTCATCACCGGGGTTTCCGGTGGCAGCTTCACCGCGTTGGCCTACGGCCTGTATGGCGACCGGCTCTTCAGCGAGTACGAGCAGCGCTTTCTCAAGCGCAATGTTCAAGGCGAGCTGATCGGCCGGGCCTTGAATCCCGTGCACTGGGGGCCGCTGAGTTCGCCGTACTGGGGCCGCTCCGAACTCGCCGCCGATCTCTATGACGAGATCCTGTTCAACGGCGCAACGTTCGCCGATCTGCAGCGCGGCTCGGGGCCCATGATCGTCGCGTCGGCGACCGACTTGAGCTCCGGTGCACGGTTCTACTTCACGCAGAAGATGTTCGACATCCTGTGCTCGGATCTGAGCGCCGTCCGGCTGTCGCGCGCGGCGGCATCGTCGTCGGGCGTGCCGGTCGTGCTGTCACCGGTGACGATCGACAACTACGCCGGCACCTGCGGTTACAAGGAGCCGCCGTTCCTCGCCCGCATCGAGAAATCGGCCGACGTGGCGCGCCCGGCCGCCCGCACCATGCAGGAGTTGAAGGAGCTCCGGTACTACGAGGATGGCAAGCAGCGCCCCTATCTTCATCTCGTCGACGGCGGCGTCTCGGACAATCTCGCCATGCGCGAAATTCTCGCTATTCTCGAGGAGCTCGAGGCATTGCACCTGGAGGGCCTGCCCACGCCGCTCGATCATGCGCGCAAGCTCGCCGTGTTCGTCGTCAACTCGCTGTCTACGCCCCCGCTCGATTGGGATCGAGAACGGAGCGCCCCGGGCACGGTGGACGTTCTGCTGCAGGCGACCGGAGTGCCGATCGACCACTATTCGTACGAAGCGGTCGAGCTTCTGCGCGACACCGCGGCGCGCTGGAAGATGTTGCGGAGCATCCGCGATTCGGGGGCAATCATCGACAATGGCAACCCGGCTCTGGCAGAGGTGACGCGGGTCCCGAACCTCGAGGTCTATGTCATCAACGTGTCGTTCGCCGAGCTCAAGGATGCGACGGAACGCGCGTATCTCAACGAGCAGCCGACGTCGTTCGTGCTGCCACCCGAAGCGGTCGACCGGCTGCGCGCGGCAGCCGGAAGGATTGTGCTCGAATCGCCGGACTTCCAGCGGTATCTGAAAGACCTGGGCGATCGAGTCGTCAAGACGCCAACGCCTGCCGGCAAACCGGCGCCCGCGCCGTAGTGCAGCCGATGGTGGGCAGACCCGCGACGCCCTGGTTTGGTTGCTGCGATCACCGGCTGCAGAGCTGCTGATTGCTTCTCTCGCTTGAGGGTTCCAGCGGCCGCCCGGCACGATTCGATGACCGCTGCTGAGAATGGTGAACGCCAACTCGGGGTCGGATTGCGACGGTCGCGACGAAGGTCGTTGACCGGTCAGACGCTGCCCTTGCAGGCAAGCGCGTTCACGATCGCCAAGACCGAACACGTCGCCCGGGTCCCGCAATCCTGGGGGGCTTGCTGCATGGGGCATCGATAGTGCCTATCATTGCAGTTGCGGCATGAGCATCCCGACGGCGGTCCGGCGCGGAGAATGCAATTGAAGATCGACTTCGACGGAGTCCAGGCGTTCGTCACCGTGGCTGAGCTCGGCGGGTTCGGGAAGGCGGCCCGTTTCCTGAATCTGACCCAGACTGCACTGACGCGACGCGTTCAGAAGCTCGAGGGCTACCTGGGCGCCCGGCTGCTCGATCGCACGACGCGCTCCGTGAGCCTCACGCCGGTCGGCAAAGATTTTCTTCCTCAGGCGCGGCGCTTGGTCAGCGACCTGACGTCCGTGGTCGGCCGATTGCGCGATGCGTCGCGCAGCAAGCGCGGCGATCTCACCATTGCGTGCATCCCGTCGATGGCCTATCAATGGCTGCCTGCGTACATCCATCGCTATGCCGAGCGTTACCCCGGCAACCGGATTCGTATCCTGGACCTCTCGTCAGCGCCGGTGCTTGAGGCTGTCATCCAGGGCCAGGCCGAATTCGGGGTCACGATCGTGATGACACGGCATCCCGAACTCGCCGAACAACCGATCCTTCGGGAGCCTTTTGCGCTTTTCTGCCGCAGCGATCATCCGATGAGCAAGCAGAAATCGGTCTCGTGGCGCGACGTACGCGAAGACGAGCTGATCGTCGTGAGCAGCACTTCGGGCAATCGGGCGCTGCTCGACTATCAGCTTGCCCGCCACCGGATCAACGTCAACGGGATGTACGAAGTGAACCATCCGTCGACCGCGCTCGGACTCGTGACCGCGGGTGTCGGCACCGCCATCCTTCCGATGTCGACCATCCAGGAGGGAACGCATCCGACCGTGCGCCGGATCCCGCTCGTGCGGCCCGCAATAACCCGCACCATTGCGCTCGTTCGACGGCGCAAGGCGACGCTGTCGCCGGCGGCGCAGGCGTTCTACGAGATGCTCGCCGATGATCAGGCGAAGCTCGGCCGTCTCTCCGTCACCAAACGCTGACGGGCCACGATCGATCGCGACGATCCGTGGAGCGCCGGGCGGCCTGCGCGGGTTCCCTTTGGGGGATCCTTTCAGCCCCCGCGGGAACGCGTTCGGGCTCAACCGTATTGGACCACTTCGCGCGGTGCGTTGCGATCCTTCGCCATCCCCGGCGGCCGATCGGTGACCGAGCAATATTGCGAATTGCGCGTAAATCGTTACGTTTATTGCATTTCACGTGATTGCGAAGCTTGGGCAGAATGCCGCAAATGCTGAATTGCGACCTGCCCATCGGAGCCGTCGAATGTTGCGTGGAATACCCTGCGTCCTGATGCGCGGCGGCTCTTCCAAGGGCCTCTACTTCCTCGCGTCGGACCTGCCGGCCACGCGAGCGGACGAGATCGCCTGCTGCTGGCCGCGATGGGCTCGCCCGACCTGCGCCAGATCGACGGCCTCGGCGGCGGCAACGATCAGAGCAGCAAGGTGATGATCGTCGCAGCGTCGACGCGACCCGGCATCGACGTCGAGTACCTGTTTGCGCAGGTCTCGGTCGGCCGCAACCTCGTCGACGTCACGCCCGTCAGCGGCAACATGCTGTCCGGCGTGGCGCCGTTCGCGATCGAGCGGGGTCTGGTCGCGGCCGGCGATCCGCTCACCGTCGTCCGGATCCTCGACCTCAACAGCGAGCGGATCGTCGAAGCCCGCGTGCAAACGCCCGGCGGTCGCGTCACCTACCAGGGCGACTACGAACTGGACGGCGTGCCCGGCACCGCGGCGCCGATCGCGCTGCGCTTCCTCGACCCGGCGGGCGGCAAGACCGGGCGCCTGTTGCCGACCGGCCACGCCGTCGACCTGGTCGACGGCATCGCCGTCTCGTGCGTCGACTTCGTCAATCCGATGGTCATGATCGCCGCCGCGGACGCTCGGCAAGAGCGGGCACGAAACCAAGCAGGAGCTCGACGCCGACACCGCGTGGCTCGCACGAGTGGAGCGACTCCGCCAGCACGCCGCGCTGGCGATGGGGCTGGGCGACGTGGCCGCCAGCGTGCTGCCCAAAGTCATGATGCTGGCGCCGCCGCGCGACGGCGGCACGATCGCGTCGCGCTACCTGGCCCCCACGTCGTGCCACGCCACGCACGCGCTGACCGGCGCGCGTCTGCGTGCTGGCCGCGTCCAACATACGCGGAACCGTGGTGGCGCGCATCGCGAATCCCGCGGGCGTCGACGTGCGCCGCGTGGTCATCGAGCATCCCGGGGGGCCGGATGGAAGCCACGCTGCGACCTCGACGCGCCCACCGCCGACGCGCTGCCCAGGATATCCAGCGCCCGCGTGGTCACGACGGCGAGGCCGCTCTTCAGCGGCCGCGTCTTCGTGCGCGCCTAGCGTCGGGCTTCCCGGCGTTGCTACCTCGTCGCTGCAAGGGAAAATCGTGGAGAGACCCGCAATGAACCTGCAGGACTGGATCGGCCGCTCGGAAACCGTGTCCGACATCGCGACGGCCACGCCCTACGCCGCGCTGTCCGCGACGCTCGACCGCGACCGCGGAGCGGCCGCCGGCCGGCACGCCGCTGCCCGCGCTGTGGCACTGGCTCTACTTCCTGCCGCTGCATCGGCAATCGGAAATCGGGCCCGACGGCCATGCGAAGCGCGGCGGCTTCCTGCCGCCGGTTCCGCTGCCGCGGCGCATGTGGGCCGGCAGCCAGTTCGAATTCCGCACGCCGCTGCGCGTCGGCGACGCGCTCGACCGCACGTCGACGATCCACGACGTCACGGAAAAGAGCGGCCGTACCGGGACGCTGGTGTTCGTCAAGGTGCGCCACGAAATTCGCCGCGCAGAGCGAAGCGGACGTCGCGCTCACCGAATTCCACGACATCGTCTACCGCGAGGCGCCGAAGCCGGAGGACGTGGCGCCGCCGCCGAAGCAGGCGCCGTCGCGCGCGACGTGGGAGCGCAAGTGGATCCCCGACGACGTCCTGCTGTTCCGCTATTCCGCGCTGACGTTCAACGGCCACCGCATTCACTACGATCGCCGCTACGTCACCGAGGTCGAAGGCTATCCGGGTCTGATCGTCCACGGCCCGCTGATCGCCACGCTGCTGCTCGACCTTCTTGCGCCACCAGCTGCCCGACGCGGTCGTCGCGCGGTACGAATTCCGGGCGGTGCGCCCGGTGTTCGACATCAATCCGTTCTTCGTCTGCGGCGAGCCGCAGGCGGACGGCAAGACGTTCAAGCTGTGGGCGAAGGACCACGAGGGGTGGCTCACGATGGACGCGACGGCGGTCGATCGCAGTGAGGGAACAGCCGATGAGACCCCTCGAAGGCATCACCGTCGTCACGCTCGAGCACGCGATCGCGGCGCCGTTCGCGACGCGACAGCTGGCCGATCTCGGCGCGCGCGTGATCAAGGTCGAGCGGCCCGGCGTCGGCGACTTCGCGCGCGGCTACGACGAGCGCGTGCGCGGCCTGGCGTCGCATTTCGTGTGGACCAACCGCTCGAAGGAGAGCCTCACGCTGGACGTCAAGCACCCGGAAGCGCAGGTCGATCCTGAAGCGCCTGATCCGCGAAGAGGCCGACGTCGTCGTGCAGAACCTGGCGCCCGGCGCAGCGGCGCGCCTCGGCCTGTCGTACGACGCGCTGTCGCGCGGACAAGCCGGCGCATCATCGTGTGCGACATCTCCGGCTACGGCAACGACGGTCCCTATCGCGACAAGAAGGCGTACGACCTTCTGATCCAGAGCGAATCGGGCTTCGTGTCGGTCACCGGCACCGAGGAGGAGCCGTCCAAGGCGGGACCGTCGATCGCGGACATCGCCGCCGGGCATGTACGCGTACTCGAACATCCTCGCCGCGCTGCTGCACCGGCAGAAGACGGGCCGCGGCCAGCACATCGACATCTCGATGCTGGAGTCGCTCGTCGAGTGGATGAACTATCCGCTCTATTACGCGATCGACGGCGCGCCGCCGCCGGCGCGCACCGGCGCGAGCCACGCCACGATCTATCCCTACGGCCCGTTCCCTGCGGGCGACGGCAAGGTCGTGATGCTGGGACTGCAGAACGAGCGCGAGTGGGCGGCGTTCTGCGACAAGGTGCTGCGCCGGCCGGCGCTGGCGAAGGAGGAGCGCTTCGCCACCAATTCGCAAGCGCAGCGCCGCGCGCGACGACCTGCGGGCCCTCATCGTCGAGGCATTCGTCGCGCTGACCGCGCGAGCAGGTGGTCGAGCGACTCGACGAGGCGCAGATCGCCAACGCGCGGGTCAACTCGATGCACGACGTGTGGAGCCATCCGCAGCTTCGTGCGCGCAAGCGCTGGCGCGAGGTCGGCACGCCCGCCGGCGCCGTGCCGGCGCTGCTGCCGCCGGGCTCGTGGGAGGAAGGCGAGCCGCGCATCGATGCGGTCCCCGCGCTCGGGGAGCATACCGACGCGATCCTCGGTCAGCTCGGCTACACCGCCGAGCGCATCGCGACGCTGCGCGGCGAGAAGGCCGTCTGACGAGAACCGAACGCACCGATGCGGACGAGCAGCGCTCCAACAAGGGGAGCTTGACCATGGCCGCCACCATCATCGACTCCCGCATCTTCGGCAACATCTTCAGCAGCGACGCCGATGCGCCACGTGTGGTCGGACGAGAACCGCACTGCGAAGTATCTCGAGATCGAGAAGGCGCTGGCGATCGTCCAGGGTCGTCTCGGCATCATTCCGCAGGAAGCCGCCGACGAGATCGTGCGCAACTGCGACATCGCCAAGATCGACATGGACAAGCTCCGCGCGCAGACCGAGCGCATCGGCTATCCGATCCTCGGCGTCGTCTCGCAGCTCAACGCGCTATGCCGCGACAAGCTCGGCGAATACTGCCACTGGGGCGCCACGACGCAGGACATCACCGACACCGCGACGGTCCTGCAGATACGCGAGGGCCTCGCCCTCGTCGACGCCGATCTGCAGGCGATCTCCGACGCGCTCGCGGCGCTCGCGCGCGCTACCGCGACACGCCGGTCGTCGGCCGCAGCAATCTGCAGCAGGCGATTCCGGTGACGTTCGGCTACAAGATGGCGACGATCCTGGCGGCGGTGGAGCGCCATCGCGAGCGTCTTGCGCAGCTGCGGCCGCGCGTGCTGGTCGGCGAGTTCGGCGGCGCGTGCGGCACGCTGGCTTCGCTCGAGAAGGGCGCGATGGAGACGCAAGCCGGGCTGATGGCCGAACTTGGCCTCGGGCAGCCGGCGATCGCCTGGCACACCGTGCGCGACAGCATCGCCGAGGTCGGCTGCTTCCTCGGCCTGGTCGGCGGGCACGCTCGGCAAGATCGCGATGGACGTCAAGCTGATGATGCAGACCGAGGTGGCCGAGGTGTTCGAGCCGTTCGCCCACGGCCGCGGCTCGAGCAGCACCATGCCGCAGAAGCGCAATCCGATCTCGTCCTGCTACATCCACGCGGCGGTGTCCGTGGTCCGGCAGCACGCGGCGGCGCTGATGGACGCGATGATCGCCGACCACGAGCGCTCGACCGGACCGTGGGAGATCGAATGGATCGCACTGCCCGAAGCCTTCTGCCTGACGGCCGGGGCGCTGAAGCAGACCCGCTTCGTGCTCGACGGGCTCGAGGTCGACGCCGCCAGGATGCGCGCCAACATCGACCTGACCAATGGCCTCGTGATGTCCGAAGCGGTGATGATGGGTCTCGGACCCTACATCGGTCGCGAGTACGCGCACGACCTCGTGTACGACATCTGTCGCGAGGCGATCCGGCAGGACCAGCCGCTGCTCGACCTGCTCGCGGCGCACCCGGAGATCAGCCGCCACCTCGATCGCGCGGCGCTTTCCAGGCTGTGCGATCCGGCCAACTATCTCGGCCAGGCGGGCGTGATGGTGGATCGCGTGCTGGCCTGCCGCACGCGGCTGACCGCGAATCCGCCGACGCGAATCTGGTCACGAGTTCGCGCCCGGTGCGCATCGAGATTGATGCGACTTTCGAATCAATAGCGGTCATTTTTGCATTTCACAACTTGCTTGCGATTCCCGACAATGGGTTTGCGCACACCGTGGCCGCCGAAGCAGCCGCGGTCCGGGCGCAAGACGAGTGCGGGGACGAAAACCATGCTGACCGACATTCCCTGCCTGCTGATGCGAGGCGGAACGTCCAAGGGGCCGTACTTCCTCGCCGACGACCTGCCGCCCGACCCGGCCGCGCGCGACCGGGTGCTGCTCGCCGTGATGGGCTCGCCGCACGTGCGCCAGATCGACGGCATCGGTGGCGGCGACAGTCTGACCAGCAAGGTCGTCATCGTCGGCCGTTCGGCGCGTCCCGGTATCGACATCGACTACCTGTTCGCGCAGATCGCCGTCGGCGAAGGCGGCGTCGACACGGCGCCGAATTGCGGGAACATGCTCGCCGGCGTGGGTCCGTTCGCCATCGAGCGAGGGCTCGTTCGCGCGGCCGACCCGCAGACCACGGTCCGAATCTTCAACGTCAACACGGGAAAGGTGATCGAGGCCGTGATCCAGACCCCCGGCGGCTCGGTCACCTACGACGGCGACGCGCGGATCGACGGCGTTCCGGGGCACGGCGCGCCGATCGTCCTCAATTTCCTCGACGCGGCCGGCGCGAAGACCGGCAAGCTGCTGCCGACCGGGCAACCGATCGACCTCATCGACGGCATCGAGGTGTCGTGCGTCGATCTGTCCTCGCCGCTGGTGTTCGTTGCGGCGGCCGCCCTCGGCAAGACCGGGTACGAGACGAAGCGCGAGCTCGACGGCGATCCGGAACTGTTGGCGCGGCTCGAGGCGTTGCGCCAACGCGCCGCTGCGCGATGGGCCTGGGCGACGTGCGCGGCAAGGTGCTGCCCAAGTTCGCGCTGGTGAGCGAGCCCAGGGCGGGGGGAAGCATCGCATCGCGCTATTTCGTTCCGTGGAACTGCCACTCCGCCTTTGCGGTCACCGGTGCCTTGTGTCTTGGCGCTGCCGCCTGCATTCCCGGAACCGTCGTTCACCGTGTGGCCCGGCACGACGCCGCGCGGCCCGGCGTGATCACAATCGAACATCCGGCGGGCGAGCTGGAAACGCGCATGTCGATGCGGTGCGATCCGGGTAGCGGAGTGCCGGTGTTCGAGCGCGCCGGCATCGTGCGCACCGCGCGTCCGCTGCTCGCCGGCATGGTGCACATCTCGGACGACGTCTGGACCAACCAGCGAGCGATCGCATGAGCCGCTGCAGCTGCGCATTTCGATGCAATTGGGGTACGTGCGAAACGGTCCCGCGAACTCGGTGGCACCGACGCTGCTGTCCGTTTGTGGCGCCGAGGAGAGTGAATTCTTGCAGGGGAGGGCAGACCTGATGGTCGATGTAGTGGTGATCGGCGGGGGCAATGCGGCGCTCTGCGCGGCGCTGATGGCACGCGAGGCCGGCGCATCGGTGCTGCTGCTCGAGGCGTCGCCGCGCGAGTGGCGAGGCGGCAACTCGCAACACACGCGCAACCTGCGTTGCATGCACGACGGTCCGCAGGATGTGCTCGTCGGCGCCTACCCGGAAGAGGAATTCTGGCAGGACCTGCTGAAGGTTACCGGCGGCATCACCAACGAGAGGCTCGCCCGCCTTGCGATTCGCGATTCGGGAACCTGCCGCGACTGGATGCGCCGGCACGGCGTTCATTTCCAGCCGCCGCTTTCGGGTGCGCTTCACGTCGCGCGCACCAACGCGTTCTTCATGGGCGGCGGCAAGGCGCTGGTCAACGCCTATTACCGCAGCGCGCAGTCGCTCGGCGTTGCCGTCCGCTACGACGCACCGGTCGACGCCCTCGAGATCCGGGACGGTCGCTTCGTCGCCGCCCGCATCGGAGCCGAGCGCATCGAGGCACGTGCATGCGTCGTGGCTTCCGGCGGCTTCGAATCGAACCGCGAGTGGCTGCGCGAGGCGTGGGGGCAGGTCGACGGCGAATGGGTCGCCGACAACTTCCTGATCCGGGGCACGCGCTTCAACCAGGGCGTGCTGCTGCGGTTCCTGATCGATGCCGGCGCGGACACGATCGGCGATCCGACGCAGTGCCATTCCGTCGCCATCGATGCCCGTGCACCGCTGTACGACGGCGGGATCTGCACGCGGGTGGACTGCGTTTCGCTCGGCATCGTCGTCAATCGCGATGCCCTGCGCTTCTACGACGAGGGTGAGGACTTCTGGCCCAAGCGTTACGCGATCTGGGGCCGGCTCGTGGCGCAGCAGCCGGGCCAGATTGGCTATTCGATCATCGATGCGAAGGCCGTCGGCCGGTTCATGCCGCCGGTGTTCCCGGGGGCCTCCGCCGACACGTTGCCCGGGTTGGCGCGCGCACTGGGACTCGACGTGGCGACGTTGGTCAGCACGGTCGAACGCTACAACGCGGCGTGCCGTACCGGCACCTTCGATCACACGGTGCTCGACGATTGCCACACGGAGGGTCTGGTCCCGCCCAAGACGCACTGGGCGCGGCCGCTCGACACGCCGCCATTCCAGGGTTATGCGCTGCGGCCGGGCATCACGTTCACCTACCTCGGCCTGAAGGTCGACGAACGGGCCACGGTGCACTTCGGCGGCACGCCGAGCCGGAATCTGTTCGCCGCAGGAGAAGTCATGGCGGGCAACGTCCTGGGCAAGGGCTACACCGCGGGCGTCGGCATGACGATCGGAACGGCGTTCGGACGCATCGCGGGAACGCAGGCCGCGCGCGCTGCGGCGCTCGCCAGGGGAGATCAGCATGCGACCGCTTGAGACCCTTGCCATCGAGGCGGGCGCGCTGGCATCAGGCGCATCCGGTGACGGTGGCGCGCTGACGACCGCGGAAGCCGAAGTCGGGCGGGTGATGCAGATCTGCAACGCCTGCCGCTACTGCGAGGGGTTCTGCGCGGTGTTCCCGGCGATGACGCGGCGGCTCGTGTTCGACAAGCCCGACGTCCACTACCTTGCCAACCTGTGCCACAACTGCGGCGCCTGCCTGCACGCGTGCCAATACGCGCCGCCGCACGAGTTCGACCTCAACGTGCCGAGGGCCATGGCGAGGGTGCGTGGCCAGACCTATTCGGATTTCGCATGGCCCCGCGCGTTCGGAAGGCTCTACCGCCACGCAAGCCTGACGACGGCGCTCACACTGGCCGTTGGACTTGCGCTGTTCCTTGTGCTCGCAGTTGCGATGACTGGTTCCCTCGCACACCCTCCGCTTGCAGGAAATTTCTACGCGATCTTCCCGCACAACCTGCTGGTGCTCATGTTCGGCGCGACGTTCGGATTTTCGGTGCTGGCGCTGGCGATTGGCGTTCGGAAATTCTGGCGCAGTGTCTTGCCGGGGCAGGCCACGGGGCCGGCGGCAGCCGAGGCCGTTGGCGACGTGCTGAGTCTCCACTACCTCGACGGCGGCCACGGCCAGGGATGCAACGAGGCCGACGACGCTTTCACGCTGTCGAGGCGGCGCTTTCATCACCTGACGTTCTACGGTTTCCTGCTTTGCTTCGCGGCAACTGCAGTCGCCACCGTCTACCACTACCTGCTCGGACGGGACGCGCCCTACCCGTTGACAAGCCTTCCGGTGCTGCTGGGCACCGTAGGCGGAGTCGGGCTGCTGATCGGTCCTGCGGGGCTGCTGTGGCTCAACCTGCATCGCGCTCCGCTGCATGGGGACGCTGCGCAGAACCCGATGGACCGTGGCTTCATCGCGCTGTTGTTCCTGGTCAGTCTGACCGGCCTCGTGCTGCTCGCATGGCGCGACACCGCTGCAATGGCGACGCTGCTTGCCATTCATCTGGGGGCGGTCCTGGCGCTGTTCGTCACGCTTCCATACGGCAAGTTCGCGCACGGCATCTACCGCAGCGCTGCGCTGCTCAAGTGGACGATCGAGAAGCGTCAGCCCAACCCGCTCATGTTGACAGAGGACTGACGGTCCAGGCGCGGCGGGCGACCGCAGGTCAGGATCTTCGGCACACCGAACCCAAACTCAGGAGGATTCACATGAAATTGCTTTCCGTCTCGATCACTGCGCTGGCCCTGCTGCTCGGCGCCACAGCGCACGCGCAGCAGCCGATCGTCATCAAGTTCAGCCACGTTGCTGCGGCCGACACGCCGAAGGGCCAGGCCGCGATGGAGTTCAAGCGCCTGGCCGAAGAACGCACCAAGGGCAGGGTGAAGGTGGAGGTCTATCCGAACAGCGTGCTCTACAAGGATGCGGAGGAACTCGAGGCACTGGCGCTGGGCTCGGTGCAGATGCTGGCGCCCGTTCCCGGCAAGTTCGGTCCGGCGGGTCTTCCGGAATTCGAAGTGTTCGATCTGCCCTACATGTTTCCCGACCTCGACGCCCTGGCGCGCGTATACCGCAGCCCTGCAGGACTCGGGCTCCTGAAGAAGCTCGAGCCGAAGGGAATGGTCGGCCTTGCGTACTGGAACAACGGCTTTCGCGTCATGAGCGCGAACCGCCCGATCCACACGCCCGCCGAAACGAAGGGTCTCAAGATGCGCATCAACTCTTCGAAGGTGAATGCCGCGATCATGCGCTCGGTCGGCGCCATCCCCCAGACGATGGCATTCTCGGAGGTGTACCAGGCACTGCAGACCGGCGTGGTCGACGGCACCGAAGGGCCGTTGTCGAACCTCTACACCCAGAAGCAGTTCGAGGTTCAGAAGCACGTCACGCTCACCTACCACACGATCAGCAACTACGTGGTCGTGGCCAACAAGCCGTTCTGGGACAAGCTGCCCCCCGACATCCGCACGATTCTCGAAGGGGCGATGAAAGACGCAACCGCATTCAACGACCAGATGGCCGCCAAGGACGAGGCCGCTGCCATCGCCGGCATCAAGGCGTCCGGCAAGAGCGAGATCTACACGCCGACACCCGCGGAAAAGAACCTCTGGGTCAAGGCAATGCTGCCGGTCCAGGACGAGATGGCATCGCGCGTCAAGAAGGATACGATCACCGCGATCCGCGCCGTGGTCGCGGCCCCTGCGACCAAGTGAAAGCACGCCAATTGAAGATCTCGATCCTCGACGACTACCACGACACGCTGCGCACGCTGGCCTGTTTCCGGAAGCTGGAAGGACACGACGTCAGGATCTGGAACGATCACGTCCAGGACGTCGATGCGCTTTCCGAGCGGCTGAAGGACACCGAAGCCCTGGTGCTGATCCGCGAGCGAACGCAGATTCGCGCCCCGCTGATCGAGCGACTGGAGCGGCTCAGGCTCATCAGCCAGCGCAGCGTCTACCCGCACATCGACGTCGAGGCGTGCACCCGGCACGGCGTGATCGTCTCGTCGAGCCAGCATGCGGACACGCCTTCGTATGCCGCGGCAGAACTCACGTGGGGGCTGGTTCTCGCCGCAATGCGGCAGATTCCCCAGCAGATGGCGGCGCTGCGGGCCGGACGATGGCAGATCGGTGTCGGCAGCAGCCTGCGCGGCAAGACTCTCGGCGTGTATGGCTACGGGCGGATCGGTGCAGTGGTTGCCGGATACGCGAAGGCATTCGGGATGAGCGTGTTGGTCTGGGCACGCGAATCGTCGCGTGCGCGTGCAGCGAAGGACGGCCATGCGGTCGCGGGCAGCAAGGAGGCGTTCTTCGCGGATTGCGATGTCGTCTCGCTGCACATGCGTCTCGTCGATGCGACGCGGGGCATCGTCAAGGCCGGCGACCTGGCACGCATGAAGCCTACGGCGCTGCTGGTCAACACGAGTCGTGCGCAGCTGATCGAGCCAGGGGCGCTGGTGGCATCGCTTCGGCAGGGGCGTCCGGGCATGGCGGCGGTCGATGTCTACGAGGAAGAGCCCCTGCGGGACGTCGAACACCCGCTGCTACGCATGGACAATGTCGTGTGCACGCCGCACATCGGCTACGTGTCCCGCGATGAGTACGAGATCCAGTTTGCCGACATCTTCGACCAGATCGTCGCCTACGCGGCCGGAGCGCCGATCAACGTCGTGAATCCCGAAGTGCTGCACCGGACGGGTCAGTAATAGTTGCGATACGCGACCGCGCGCGGGGGGTAGTAGTGCTTGAAGCCCTTTTGCGGGCCGTACCGTGCCACGACGACCGGCGGTGCGACGTAGACGGGACGGGGCGCGACAAATACCGGACGCGGCGCGATGTAGACGGGCGCCGGCTGCAAGTACACCGGTGCCGGCGGCGCGAAGTACACCGGCGCAGGGGGTGCGACGAACACGGGCGCGGGCGCGGCAAAGCCGAACCCATACCCGAAATTGCCGACCGTCAGCCCGTATCCCGGGCCGCCGACCGACACGCTGAAGCCGACGTTGCCGCCGGCGCTTGCCGTCGGCGCATAGGCGACTGCGGCGGCGATCAGGGAGGCGCCGATTGCGGCGCATGTGGCAGTGCGGATGCTCATGGTTGGACTCCTCTTTCCACGCCTTGACCAGGGGATAGCAGGCGCTTCGTGTAAGCAAGAACGCGCGGCCGCCATCGCGCGTTGACGGGCAAGTCCGCTCGCCGCCCCCTGTTGCAAATCGATACAGTTGGCTATTCTTCGCTGCTCGCCGGCGACGGCGGGGCTAGCAGGCTGACGCCACGTCGCGCCAACGCTCCGACTGTTCAATCCTCGGGAGATCCCCGCATGCCGCTAGTTCGCGCAACCACCCTGCGCATCCTGCTGCTACCGATCCTGGCGATCGGCGCGGCGGGTCACCTGCTCGCCGCCGACCTGACGATCGGCCTGGGCACGGATGTCACGTCGATCGACCCGCACTATCACAACCTGACGCCGAACAACAACGTCGCGTCGCACCTGTTCGGCTTCCTGGTGGAGCGCAACGAGAAGTCGCAGCCGGTTCCGGGACTTGCGACCGAATGGAAGGTGATCGACCCGCTGACCTGGGAATTCAAGCTGCGCAAGGGAGTCAAGTTCCACGATGGAAGCGAATTCACGGCCGCCGACGTCGTCGCCTCGATCGAGCGCGTGCCGAAGGTGCCGAACAGCCCATCCCCTTTCACCGCCTACACCAAGCAGATCCAGAAGATCGAGGTCGTCGATCCGTACACGATCCGCTTCAGGACCGCGACGCCCTATCCCCTCATGCCCTCCGACATGACGCAGGTGGCGATCATCGGCAAGGCATTCGCCAACGCGTCCACCGAGGATTTCAACAGCGGCAAGGCGGCGATCGGCACCGGACCCTACAAGCTCGCGCGCTACACGAAGAGCGACCGCATCGAGCTCGCGCGGAACGATGCCTGGTGGGGCGGCAAGACGCCGTGGGAGAAGGTGACGCTGCGCATCCTTCCGCAGGACGCCCCCCGTGTCGCCGCATTGCTCTCGGGCGATGTGCAGGTGATCGAGAACGTGCCGACGGCCGACGTCGCCAGGCTCAAGGGCGACCGCAGGCTGGCGCTGTTCCGGACCACCTCGGACCGGCTCATCTATCTGCATCTCGACAGCAACCGGGATGTCTCGCCGTTCGTCACCGACAAGACGGGCAATGCGATGACGAAGAACCCAATCAAGGACGCGCGGGTGAGGAAGGCGCTGTCGAAGATGATCAATCGCCCGGCAATTGTCGACCGCGTGATGGAAAGCGAGGCGGTGATGGCGGGCCAGCTCGTGCCCGACTTCCTGTTCGGCGCCACGAAGAACCTGCAGGTCGAGAAGTTCGACGTCGACGGCGCGAGGAAGCTGCTGGCCGAGGCCGGCTATCCCGACGGCTTCGGACTCACGATCCACACGCCGAACAACCGCTACGTCAACGACGAGCAGATTGCGCAGGCGGTGGCGCAGATGCTTTCGCGCGGTGGCGTGCCGACGAAGGTGGTCGCGATGCCGTCGGCAACGTATTTCACGCAGGCGACCGACCTCAAGTTCAGCTTCATGCTGCTCGGCTGGAGCACCGGCACGGGCGAAGCGTCGTCCTCGCTCAAGGCGCTGCTGATGACCTACAACCGCGACAAGGGCTTCGGTACGGCCAACCGGGGCCGCTATTCGAATACCAAGCTCGACGCGCTGACCGAGGATGCGCTGCAGACGGTCGACGACGTCAAGCGCGAGGCGTACTTGCAGCGCGCAACCGAGCTTGGCATCAACGACACCGGCATCATTCCGCTGCACTTCCAGGTCAATATCTGGGCGGCCCGCGACGGCATCAGCTATCAGCCGCGCGTGGACGAGCAGACGCAGGCGCACAGGATGAAGCCGAAGGGCTGAGGGTCGCGCGCGCGGCATCGGGAGAAGCCCAATGGGCCGAGCGAGCCGCGCCGCCCGCTGGAGAAACACATGAACGCACCTGGAATCGGCTGGCCTGCAGTCACCACACCGCCGCAGCATTTCATCGGCAATCGTTTCGTGGCGCCGGCAGGCGGCGGGACGCTGCCGGTGGTGGATCCCTCCGACGGCTCGCCGTTCGCGGCGATCGCGCGTGGCACCGTGACCGACATCGACGTCGCGGTGCGCTGCGCCGAGGCGGCGCGCAAGGGTGCATGGGGTTGCCTGGCACCGGCGGAGAAGGGCCGTCTGCTCGCACGGCTTTCCCGTGCCATCGCCGATCATGCCGAGGAGCTCGCGCTGCTGGAAGCGCGGGACTGCGGCAAGCCGCTCAAGCAGGCACGGGCCGATGCGGCGGCCTGCGCGCGGTATTTCGAGTTCTACGGCGGCGCGGCCGACAAGCTGACCGGTGAAACCATTCCCTATCCGGAGGGCCATGCGGTGCTCACGTGGCGCGAACCGCACGGCGTCACGGGCCACATCATTCCGTGGAATTATCCGCTGCAGATCTTCGGGCGCTCGGTCGGTGCCGCACTTGCCGCCGGGAACGCGAGCGTCGTGAAGCCGGCCGAGGATGCGTGCCTGTCGCTCTTGCGCGTGGCGGAGCTCGCCGCCGAGATCGGGCTGCCCGAAGGGGCACTGAACATCGTCACGGGACTCGGCGCCGAAGCAGGCGCTGCGCTGGCCGCGCACGCCGGAATCGCCCATCTTTCCTTCACGGGATCCCCGGCAACGGGCACGGCAGTCGCGAAGGCCTGTGCGGAGCGCCATTGTCCGGTCACGCTCGAATTGGGCGGCAAGTCGCCGCAGATCGTGTTCGCCGACGCCGACCTCGACGCAGCGATCCCGGTGATCGTCAACGCAATTGTGCAGAACGCCGGCCAGACTTGCAGCGCAGGCTCGCGGCTGCTGATCGAGCATGCGATCTACGAACCATTGCTCGCGCAACTCGGCGAGCGTTTCGCGGCGCTCTCCACCGGTCCGGCGCTGGCGGATCTCGACTGTGGTCCGCTGATCCGGGCGTCACAGCGGGACCGCGTCCGGTCGTTCCTCGAAGGGGCTCGCCGCGACGGCATTGCAACCGTCGCGCAGGGAGTGATCGTTGTCGATGCGCCGGAAAGCGGATACTACGTGGCACCGACATTGCTGCGCGACGTGCCTCAGGGGAATCGGCTTTCCTGCGACGAGGTCTTCGGACCCGTGCTGGCCGCGATGCCCTTCAGCGACGAGGCGGACGCGGTGCGGCTCGCCAACGCAACCGACTTCGGGCTGGTCGCTGGCGTGTGGACGAGGGACGGCGGACGAGCGCTGCGCATCGCACGTGCGGTGCAGTCGGGGCAGGTATTCGTCAACAGCTACGGCGCGGGCGGTGGCGTCGAATTGCCGTTCGGCGGCGTCAAGCACTCGGGTCACGGCCGCGAAAAGGGCTTCGAGGCGCTTCATGGTTTCACGACGCTGAAGACCGTGGTTCTTCGCTACTAGGGTCGCGATCAACGCGCGTGACGCGCCATGGCTGGCCATGGCGATTGTGCGTCGCGCAATGCCAATAGCAGCCCACCTGCGGACGTTGCAGTGCGGCATGCCGCGCAGCGGTCCGCAGCATGCATGTTCCTTTCGCAATCCGCGCGACGCGCGTATTCTGGCTACGAGGCTGCTTGGCGCGTCAAACCGGGTGTTCCTTCCGGCAAGAGTGCGCCCAGTTGTTGGCGCCTTCTTGACACATGGCCGGAGGGCACGATGCCACGCAAGTCGATTGCATCCTCGGCGCACAAGCATGATGCGCTGGCCGCATTCCTGAAGTCGCACGTCGGCACCGCTTACTCCGACGACGTCGGGCCGCTGTTCGGGCAGGCGGCGCTGGTCAGGGAGAGTCGCGTGCCCGGCGCGGGAATGAAACGCTACTGGAACGATGCCGTCAGTGCCGCGCTGACCGCGGAGGCGCCCCGCGACGCAGTCCTGTCAGGGCGCGCGCCCGCGAAGATTCGCGCACCGCGCAAGCGCCACACACGCTAGCCGCCCCGCGGCGCCCCGGCACGACGTGCTGCGCGTCTCGCGCACAATGCCGGCGCATTCCCGCTGCATGCGAGACACGCGATGAGACTGCAGAACAAGGTTGCGATCGTCACCGGTGGCGGGTCGGGATTCGGTGCGGGCATCGCGCGGCGTTTCGCACAGGAAGGCGCGCGCGTCGTGGTCAACGACCTGGACGCCGACGCCGCAGCGCGTGTTGCGCGGGATATCGTCGCGACCGGCGGGAGCGCACATGCATGCGGCGGCGACGTGGCGAAGGACGCGGAGGTCTCGCATCTCGTCGCGACGGCGCTCGCTGCATTCGGGGACCTGCACATCGTGGTCAACAATGCGGGCACCACGCACCGCAACCAGCCGATGCTCGACGTTGCGGAAGCGGAGTTCGATCGCATCTACGCCGTCAACGTCAAGAGCCTGTTCCTGACGGCAAGGCATGCGGTACCGCACTTCCGGCGCAAGCGCGACGGCGCGTTCATCACGATCGCATCGACCGCCGGCGTGCGACCGCGCCCCGGGCTCACTTGGTACAACGGAAGCAAGGGCGCGGCGATCGTGACATCGCGCTCGATGGCGGCCGAGCTCGCCAAGGACAACATCCGCGTCAACATCATCAACCCGGTTGCCGGCGAGACAGGGCTGCTCGCGCAGTTCATGGGCGAGGACACGCCCGAGATGCGCGCGAAATTCGTTGCGACGATCCCGCTCGGCCGCCTTTCGCAGCCCTCCGACATCGCGACCGCCGCCGTGTTCTTTGCCTCCGACGAGGCCGCATTCATCACCGGTGCGTGCCTCGAAGTGGACGGCGGCCGCTGCATCTGACCGCTGGCCCGGGTCAGGGTGGGCCCAGCGCGACCGGCACCAGCGTTCCGATCAGTTCCGCCGCTGCGGTTTGCAGAGGCGTCGTCGGCCGCTGCGCCGACACTGCGATCGCCAGTGTGCTGGTGAGTGCGGGCCGCACGATCGTCCGGGCGTGGAGCCTGCCGCCTGCCTCGCCGCCCTGCAACGCGCGACGCGACAGGATCGCGCAACCCTGACCCTCGGCGACCAGCTCGAGGATCGCGCCGATCGCATCGATCTCGAGCGTGACGTTCGGTCGCAGCCCGTAGGTGGCGAGCCGCGACTCGACCAGCGTGCGGATCGCATGCGGGCGGCTTGGCATGATCAGCGGGTGGCGGGGGAGCTCGTGCAGCCGGACGGTGCCGGACTCGCGACGCGCGGTCCTGCGGCTGATCAGGCACAGGTCTTCGTCGAGGAGCCGCGTCAGCTCGACGGCCGGGGACGGAGCGGGGTTGTAGAGGAGCCCGATGTCCGCGCGTCCGACACGCACCCATTCCTGGATCGTCGCCGACAGTCCTTCGACGATGCTGAGGGTGGCGCGCGAGAATCGCTGGCGGAATTCGCGGACGATCCTCGTGGTCAGCACCCGTGCGAGCGTGGGCGGCAGGCCGATGACGACGTGCCCGACCGGAGCGCTCTTGAGATCCTCGACTTCGAGGCGCGCCCGCTCGACCTGCTGCAGGATGCCGCGTGCGTGCGCGAGCAGGCGCTTTCCGGCCTCGGTCGGCACCGCGCCACGGCCGTTGCGCAGCAGCAGGTTCTGTCGCAGCTCGACTTCGAGGCTGCGAACCTGCCGGCTGATCGCCGGCTGCGCGACGCCCAGCACGCGCGCCGCGCGGCTGAAGCCGCCGAGGTCGACGACGGTGGCGAAATACTCGAGCTGTTTGAGATCCATCGACGACGTCCAACTCCCCATGCCGAAGCGGCATAACTGCTAGTCTAGCAATAGCTATTTCATTTGGGATATGCGTGGCGCAGACTTCGCCCCTCGGGTTGGCGGAGGAGGCGGTCTTGCAGACGGCGATACCCTGCCTGTTCATGCGTGGCGGCACGTCGCGGGGACCGTTCTTCCTCGAAGCCGACCTGCCGGGGGAGACCGCGTTGCGCGATCGGGTGCTGCTCGCCGTGATGGGTTCGCCGGACCGGCGTCAGATCGACGGACTTGGCGGCGCGCATCCGCTCACCAGCAAGGTCGGCATCGTGCGCCGCGGGACCAAGCCGGGCGTGGACCTCGATTTCCTGTTCGCCCAGCTGCAGCCCGAAAAGGACACGGTCGACACGACACCCAACTGCGGCAACATGCTCGCCGCGGTGGTGCCCTTCGCGCTGGAAACCGGCATGGTGAATCCGCAGGGCGAGACAAGCACGTTCCGCGTGCTGACGCTGAACACCGACATGCAGTGCGACATCACCGTGCACACGCCCGGCGGCCATGTCGAATACGAGGGCGCTGCCCGCATCGACGGCGTCCCCGGGACGTCGGCACCCATCACCATCGACTTTCTCGATACCGCCGGGTCGGTGTGCTCCGGCCTGCTGCCGACCGGACGGGCACGCGACGTAATCGACGGCATTCCCGTCACCTGCATCGACAACGGCATGCCGCTCGTGATCTTTCGCGCGACGGACGTCGGCCGCACCGGTTACGAAGGCGTCGCGGAGATGAACGCGGACGCCGAGCTCAAGGCGCGTGTCGAGCGCCTGCGCATCGCCTGCGGCCATGCGATGGGCCTCGGCGACGTGACGAGCAGGAATTACCCGAAGATGACGCTGATCGCTCCGCCGCGCCAAGGCGGCAGCCTGAGCACGCGCAGCTTCATCCCGCACGTTTGTCACGATGCGATCGGGGTGCTTGCCGCCGTAACGGTCGGCACGGCCTGCGTGCTGGAAGGCTCGGTGTGCGACGGCATTGCGGAAGTGCCGCACGGGACGGGTCAGGAAGGTGTCGGTCGAGCATCCGACCGGCGAGTTCAGCGTCGAGCTCGAAACCGACCCCGTCAACCCGCAGGACGTCACCCGCGCGGCGCTGCTGCGCACCGCCCGGCTGCTCATGCGCGGCGAGGCCATGATTCCCGCTTCGGTGTGGAAAGGAAAGCGATCGTGATCATCGACTGCCACGGCCACTACACCACGGCGCCCAAGGCACTCGAGGAGTGGCGCAACCGCCAGATCGCCGGGCTCAGGGATCCGGCGGTCGCGCCGAAGGCCTCGGATCTGCGCATCAGCGACGACGAGCTCCGCGAGAGCATCGAGACCAACCAGCTCGCCAAGATGAAGGAGCGCGGCAGCGATCTGACGGTCTTTTCGCCGCGCGCGAGCTTCATGGCCCATCACATCGGCGACTTCCGGACGAGCTCGACGTGGGCGGCGATCTGCAACGAGCTCTGCCATCGCGTGAGCCGGCTCTTTCCCGACAACTTCATCGGCGCCGCGATGCTGCCGCAGTCCCCGGGCGTGGACCCGAAGACCTGCATTCCCGAGCTCGAGAAGTGCGTCATGGAATACGGCTTCGTCGCCATCAACTTGAACCCCGATCCGTCCGGCGGCCACTGGAAGGAGCCGCCGCTTTCCGACCGGCACTGGTACCCGATCTACGAGAAGATGATCGAGTACGACATTCCGGCGATGATCCACGTCAGCACCAGCTGCAACGCGTGCTTCCACACCACCGGGGCGCATTACCTCAACGCCGACACCACGGCATTCATGCAGTGCCTGACGGCGGACCTGTTCAAGGATTTTCCGACGCTCCGGTTCGTGATCCCGCATGGCGGCGGCGCGGTTCCCTACCATTGGGGACGCTTCCGGGGGCTGGCGCAGGAGCTCAAGAAGCCGCTGCTCAAGGATCACCTGCTGAACAACATCTATTTCGACACGTGCGTCTATCACCAACCCGGCATCGACCTGCTGACCAAGGTGATGCCGGTGGACAACGTGCTGTTCGCCTCCGAGATGATCGGCGCCGTGCGCGGCATCGACCCGGAGACCGGTTTCCACTACGACGACACCCGGCGCTATATCGAGGCTGCGACCCTCAGTGCGGAGGACCGCCACAAGATCTACGAAGGCAACGCAAGGCGGGTCTATCCACGGCTCGACGCTGCCCTCAAGGTCCAGGGCAGGTAACGGGAGAATCCTGCGATGAGCATGAACAACATTGGCATCGTGAAGCGCGGCATCGTGCGTACGGACCGCGCTGCGGTGGACAAGCTCGCGCGCTTCGGTGTCGCGACCGTCCACGAAGCGATGGGACGCACTGGCCTGATGAAGCCCTATCTTCGGCCGATCTACAGCGGCGCCCACCTGTGCGGGACGGCCGTGACGGTGCTTCTGCAGCCGGGCGACAACTGGATGCTGCATGTCGCGGCCGAGCAATTGCAGGAGGGCGACGTTGTCGTGGCCGCGTGCACGACCGACAGCGACGACGGCTACTTCGGCGATCTGCTCGCAACGAGCTTCCGTGCCCGGGGCGCCAAGGGACTGGTCATCGACGCCGGCGTGCGCGACGTGAAGGATCTCACGGCGATGCAGTTCCCGGTGTTCTCGCGCGCGATCAGCGCCAAGGGCACGGTGAAAGCCACGCTCGGGTCGGTGAACATCCCCGTGGTTTGCGGCGGTGCACTGGTGAATCCGGGCGACGTGGTGATCGCCGACGACGATGGGGTGGTCGTTGTCCCCGCCGCCATCGCGCGGCAAGCCGCCGATGCTGCCGAGGCGCGCGAGGCCAACGAAGCGGACAAGCGCAAGAAGCTCGCCGCCGGGGTGCTGGGACTCGACATGTACAAGATGCGCGAGCCGCTCGAGAAGGCCGGCCTCAAGTACGTCGATTGAAGACATCCGCGTCTCCGGCAACACGGCCACACGAATCGCGCCGCGGCTTAGGGCCCGTTCGCACTTGTGGACATAGTGTGAACAGGCCCTAGTCGACCTGATGGGACCGAGCGAACGAGAACCATGGACTTCCAGATGACCCCGGGTTGGCTCTGCTTCCATCCCGACCCTTCGAAGCCGCGCTTCCAGGTGCCCGCGGGCGCGGTGGACGCGCATTGCCATGTCTTCGGTCCGGGTGCGCAGTTTCCCTATGCGACCGAGCGCAAGTACACGCCCTGTGACGCGTCCAGGGAGCAACTCTTCGCGCTGCGCGACCGGCTCGGCCTTTCGCGCAACGTGATCGTCCAGGCGACCTGCCACGGCGCGGACAATCGCGCGCTGGTCGACGCACTCCGGCATTCCCACGGAATGGCGCGCGGCGTGGCGACCGTCAAGCGCAGCGTCACCGATGCCGAGCTCGCCCTGCTGCACGAGGCCGGTGTACGCGGCACGCGCTTCAACTTCGTCAGGCGTCTCGTGGACTTCACGCCCAGGGACGAGTTGATGGAGATCGCGCGGCGCATCGCGCCGCTCGGCTGGCACGTGGTGGTCTACTTCGAGGCCGTGGACCTGCCCGAGCTCTGGGACTTCTTCACCGCGCTGCCGACCACCGTCGTCGTGGATCACATGGGGCGGCCCGACGTGACGAAGCCCGTCGACGGACCGGAGTTCGGACTGTTCGTTAAGATGATGCGCGAGCACGCGAACATATGGTCGAAGGTGAGTTGCCCGGAGCGGCTCTCCATTTCCGGACCGCCTGCGCGGGACGGCGAACGCAACGCCTATCGCGATGTGGTGCCGTTCGCGCGACGAATTGTCGAAGCCTTTCCGGACCGCGTGCTCTGGGGAACCGACTGGCCGCATCCCAACCTGAAGGACCACATGCCCGACGACGGCCTGCTCGTGGACTTCGTGCCCCACATCGCGACCACGCCCGAGCTGCAGCGCAAGCTGCTGGTCGACAATCCGATGCGGCTCTACTGGCCCGAGGAGTCTCGCTGAGATGAACAGCCCCCACGCTCACTGCGTTCGCTGCCCCCGGACCCGACGCTGAGTACCCGCCCATGGCACTGGACAAACCGTACAAGGACGTCCCCGGCACGACGATCTTCGACGCCGAGCAGTCGCGCAAGGGCTATCACCTGAACCAGTTCTGCATGTCGCTCATGAAGCCGGAGAACCGCGCCCGCTTCAAAGCCGACGAGCGCGCCTACCTGGACGAGTGGCCGATGACCGAGGATCAGAAACTGGCTGTGCTCGCCCGGGATCTCAACCGGTGCATCGCGCTCGGCGGCAACATCTACTTTCTCGCCAAGATCGGCGCAACGGACGGGAAGAGCTTCCAGCAGATGGCCGGCAGCATGACGGGCATGACCGAGGAACAGTATCGCGACATGATGATCAGGGGCGGCCGCCCCATCGAGGGAAATCGCTATGTCGGGGAGAAAGAGTGATGGCGCGCATCACGGCGAGCGTATACACCTCGCACGTTCCCGCGATTGGCGCCGCGATCGACCTGGGCAAGACCGCCGAGCCTTACTGGCAACCGCTGTTCAAGGGCTACGAGCCATCGAAAGCGTGGATGGCGGCGAACAAGCCAGACGTCGTCTTTCTCGTCTACAACGACCACGCCTCCGCCTTCAGCCTGGACATAATCCCCACGTTCGCGATCGGGTGCGCGGCCGAGTTCAGGCCGGCCGACGAGGGCTGGGGGCCGCGCCCGGTGCCGGTCGTGACAGGGCAGCCCGAGCTGGCCGCGCACATTGCACAGTCGGTGATCCTGGACGATTTCGACCTCACCATCGTGAACAGGATGGACGTCGACCACGGCTTGACCGTGCCGCTTTCGCTGATGTGCGGGCAGCCCCTGGCATGGCCGTTCCCGGTGATTCCGTTCGCGGTGAACGTGGTGCAGTATCCGGTGCCGTCGGGTCGGCGCTGCTACCAGCTCGGCAAGGCGATCCGCAAAGCGGTGGAGTCCTACGACGAACCGCTGAACGTGCACGTCTGGGGCACGGGCGGGATGAGCCACCAGTTGCAGGGGCCACGCGCCGGGTTGATCAACAAGGAATTCGACAACGCCTTCCTGGATCAACTCATCGCCGACCCCGAGGCGTTGTCGAAGAAGCCGCACATCGACTACGTCCGTGAAGCCGGATCGGAAGGGATCGAACTCGTCATGTGGCTCATCGCCCGCGGTGCGATGGCGGACGCACCGCCCCGGGTCGTGCATCGCTTCTACCACGTGCCCGCATCGAACACCGCCGTGGGCCACCTGATCCTGGAGAACACGTTGTGAGCGTGGAGGCAAATCGATGACCAAGTCGATCAAGGTGGCGCTGGCCGGCGCCGGCGCTTTCGGCACCAAGCACCTCGATGCGATCCGGCTGATCGATGGCGTCGAGGTCGTCTCGGTCGTCGGTCGGGAGCTCGACAAGACGAAGGAGGTTGCCGCCAAGTACGGCATCGGCCACGTCGCCAGCGATCTTCGCGACAGCCTGGCGCTCACGGAGGTCGACGCGGTGATCCTCTGCACGCCGACGCAGATGCATGCTGCGCAGGCAATCGCGTGCCTGAAGGCGGGCAAGCACGTGCAGATCGAGATCCCGCTTGCCGACCGCCTGGAGGATGCAGAAGAAGTGGCGCTGCTGCAGAAGCAAGCCGGGAAGGTCGCGATGGTCGGCCACACGCGCCGCTTCAATCCCAGCCACCAGTGGTTGCACCGGAAGATCCGGGCGGGGGAATTCGCCATCCAGCAGATGGACGTGCAGACGTACTTCTTCCGCCGCACGAACATGAATGCCTTGGGCCAACCGCGCTCGTGGACCGACCACCTGCTGTGGCACCATGCTGCACATACCGTCGACCTGTTCGCCTACCAGACGGGCGGCGGCATCGTGGCGGCGAACGCCATCCAGGGCCCGATCCATCCGGTGCTCGGCATCGCCATGGACATGTCGATCCAGCTGAAGGCGGGCAGTGGCGCGATCTGCACGCTGTCGCTCTCGTTCAACAACGACGGGCCGCTCGGCACGTTCTTCCGCTACATCGGGGACACGGGAACCTATATCGCCCGCTACGACGACTTGTTCAATGGCAAGGACGAGAAGATCGACGTCTCGAAGGTCGACGTTTCGATGAACGGCATCGAGCTGCAGGATCGCGAGTTCTTCGCCGCCATTCGCGAGGGACGAGAGCCCATTGCAAGCGTCGCGCAGGTGTTGCCCTGCTATCGCACGCTCGACCGGCTCGAGCAGCAGCTCGCTCGGGGTGAGGCCTGAAGCTCGGCGCCCCGCAACTAGGAGGAATCCAGATGTCACGCGACGCCCACCAGACCGACATTCCGGGCACAACCCTGTTCGACGGGGCCATGGCGCGGAAAGGGTACGCGCTCAACAAGATGTGCTACTCGTTCAACTCCGCGGCGAACCGGGAGGCGTTCCTGCGCGACGAGGACGACTACTGCGCGCGCTACGGACTCGATGCGGCGCAGCGCCGCGCCGTGCGCAGCCGCAACGTGCTCGAGCTGATCGCCGCCGGCGGGAACATCTACTACCTCGCCAAGCTCGCCGGGATCCTGCACCTCGACGTGCAGGACATCGGTGCGCAGCAGACGGGCATGAGCAAGGACGCGTTCAAGGCGATGCTCGTGGAAGCGGGGAGGTAGGGAAATGGCGACGATCGTAGGAGCAGTCACGAGTTCGCACGTTCCGGCCATCGGCGGCGCGATCGCCAAGGGCCTGCAGCAGGATCCATACTTTCGACCGTTCTTCGACGGCTTCCCCCCGGTTCATGCATGGCTCGCGCAGGCGAAGCCCGACGTCGCGGTCGTCTTCTACAACGATCACGGCCTCAATTTCTTCCTCGACAAGCTGCCGACGTTTGCCGTCGGCGCGGCACCCGAGTACCGCAACGCCGACGAGGGCTGGGGCATTCCGACCGTCCGGCCGTTCAAGGGCGATCCGGCACTCTCGTGGCAGTTGATCGATTCGCTCGTCGCCGACGAATTCGACATCACGATGTGTCAGGAGATGCTGGTCGACCACGCGCTCACGTTGCCGATGGCGCTGCTTTGGCCCGGCGGTGGGGATTGGCCGGTGCGAATCGTGCCGATCGCGATGAACCATGTTCAGCATCCGCTTCCCTCGCCGCGCCGCAGCTTCCATCTCGGCCAGGCCGTGGGCCGTGCGCTCGAGGCATGGGACGAGGACGTTCGCGTCGTCGTGCTCGGCACGGGGGGACTGTCGCACCAGCTGGATGGCAAGCGCGCCGGCTTCATCAACAAGCCGTTCGACCTGATGTGCATGGACGCGATCGTCGACGATCCGGAAAGGCTCACCCGGTACTCGACGCTCGATATCGTCCGCGAGGCGGGCGCGCAGGGCACGGAGCTGATGGCCTGGCTCGCGGCGCGGGGCGCGCTGACCGGACGCGTGAGCAGGATCCATTCGAACTACCACATCCCGATTTCGAACACGGCGGCGGCGCTGATGGTGCTCGAAAATCAACCTCGGCAGTCGCCGCGGGCGCGGGCCGCCTGATCCCGCACGGACACTCTGCATGATCAACCTTCTGCTGCTGCCGGGGCTTCTCTGCGACCGCGCCGTGTGGCTGCACGTGCTGCCGCGGTTCGGGGAACTCGCCGAGTGCAGGATTCCCGAATACCACGACGAGACGAGCCTCGGCGCGATGGCCGAGCGTGTGCTCGCGACCGCGCCGCCGACGTTCGCGGTGGCCGGCCATTCGATGGGTGGCCGCGTCGCGCTCGAAATCGTCCGCCGTGCGCCCGAGCGTGTCGAGCGCCTTGCGCTCCTCGATACCGGTCACCGCGCGCGCCCCGCAGGTAGCGCAGGCGACGACGAACGCGCAGGACGGCTGGCATTGCTCGCGACGGCTCGAGCACAGGGCATGCGCGCGATGGCGCGCACCTGGGTGCAGCCGATGGTTTACCCCGAGCGGCGGGCCGATGCGGCGTTGATCGACGCGATCCTCGACATGTTCGAACGCCGGACACCCGCGCAGTTTGCCGGCCAGATCGAGGCATTGCTCACCCGACCCGACGCGACCGCGGTGCTCCGCACCATCGCATGTCCAACGCTGCTCCTCTCCGGACGCGAGGATGGCTGGAGCCCTCCGGCGCAGCACGAAGAGATGGCGGCATTGATTCCCGGCAGTCGGCTCACGATCCTCGAACATTGCGGGCACATGGCGCCGATGGAGCGACCGGATGCGGTAGGGGAGGCGCTGGTGGAATGGCTGCAGGCGACACGATCGTCGGACGCGAGGCAAGTCCAATGCGCGAGCTGACAGTCGTCGTGCAGGCGGTGCGCGACGAGGCGCTCGACGTGCGCTCGTTCGAGCTGATGGCGGAGGACGGGCACTCGCTGCCGCCGTTCACCCCGGGCTCGCACATCGACGTCCACGTCGCGCCGGGGGTCGTGCGGCAATACTCGCTGTGCAGCGATCCGCGCGAGTCCGATCGGTACGTGATCGCGGTGAAGCGCGAGCCCGCGTCGCGCGGCGGCTCGTCGGGCATGCACGAGCGCGTGCGCGCCGGCGACCGGCTCGTCGTGAGCGCACCGCGGAACAACTTTGCGCTGGTGGCGGATGCGCGCCATCACCTGCTGCTGGCCGGCGGCATCGGCATCACCCCGCTGCTTTGCATGGCGCGGCATCTCCTCGCGAGCGGCGCGTCGTTCCAGCTGATCTATTTCAGCCGGTCGATCGCCCACACGGCGTTCCACGATGTGCTGTCCACCCCCGAGTTTCGCGGCCGCGTCACGTTCCACTACGCTCTGGAGCCCGATCAGGTTCGCGCGTACCTCAGGAAGCTGCTGTGGGAACGGCCGGAGGGTGGCCATCTCTATCTGTGCGGGCCGCGGGCGTTCATGGACCTGGTGGAGACCACGGCCGCACCGACGTGGGCGCCCGATGCCGTCCATCTCGAGTACTTCGCGGCAGACCCGGCGGCGCTCGCCGGACCGAGTGCGGGCTTCGTCGTGAAGCTCGCGCGACACGGCGGCGAGTTCGTCGTACCGGAGGGGCACACGATCATCGAGGTGCTGGCCGAGCACGGGGTCGTCGTCGATACTTCGTGCGAGCAGGGCGTGTGCGGAACGTGCATCACCGGCGTGCTGGAGGGCGAACCGGACCATCGGGACGTCTTTCTCACCGACGCGGAAAAGCGCGCCGGCGATCGAATGACGGTTTGCGTGTCGCGCGCCAGGGGATCGCGGCTGGTGCTGGACCTATAGTCGATCGATGCAACTTCGCGGGCACCGTGCCGGTACCGGCAGGAATCCCGCGGAACGGAAGAGGCGACATCATGTGGTTACGCAATTGCTGGCAGGCGGCCGCGTTCGGGCACGAGGTAATCGGAGGGCAGCTGCTCGCCCGGCGCATCGGCGACGAGCCCGTCGTGCTCTATCGCGCGATGGACGGTCGCCCAGTCGCCCTCCACGACCGGTGTCCCCACCGGTTTGCGCCGCTGTCGAAGGGCGCGCTGGTCGGCGGTGTGCTGCGCTGCGGGTATCACGGCCTTTGCTTCGACACCGAGGGCAAGTGCGTGCAGATTCCCGGGCAGGACCACATTCCCTCGAAGGCTCGCGTACGCGCCCACCCGGTCGTCGAGCGTCACCGTCTCGTGTGGATCTGGATGGGCGATGCGGAGCGCGCGGACCCGGCGCTGGTACCGGACGTGCACTGGCTCGATGACCCGGCTTGGGCGGCGAGCGAGGGCTACCACCGCATTGCGGCCAACTACCGGCTGCTCAACGACAACCTGCTCGACCTGTCGCACGAGACCTACGTGCACACGCGCACGATCGGCCACGAGGCCGTCGCCGAGTCGCCGATCGCGATCCGGGTGGACGAGCGTGCGGTGTACATCGACAAGGAGATGCCCGGCTGCACGCCGCCGCCGTTCTACCAGTTCCTCGGACGGCTCAAGCCGACGGATCGAATCGACCGCTGGCAGCGCACGGTCTACCGTCCGCCGGGCTACGTCGTGATCGATGTCGGCGTTCAGCCGCTCGACTCTGCGCCGGGATCGAATCGCGTCGAAGGCCGGGTGATCAACCTGATGACGCCGGAGACCGCGACCTCGACACACTACTTCTGGGCCTTCGCGCGCAACTTCCGGCTCGACGAGCCCGGCGTCACCGAGTTCCTGCGCGCCAACGTGAGCCGAACGTTCGACGAGGACAAGGACATGCTGGAGTCACAGCAGCGCAACATCGGCGACGTCGCGGAGCCGGTGTTCAGCATCGCCGTCAAAGCCGACGCCGGCCCGACTCAGGGGCGGCGGCTTCTGGCCTCGCTGATCGAGGCCGAGACGCGCGGCGCGTGACAGCACGCTGACGAATGCTTGCAGTGGACACGCGACATGATCGCGTGAGAATCGAAACCAGCCGTCAACCACGAAGGAGGAACCAATGAAGAACCGCATTGACCCGACCCGGCGTCGCATGCTGCATGCGGCTGCCGTTGCGGCGACGCTCTGCACGTTTTCTGGCGCTGCGCTCGCCGCCGATCCGCTCAAGATCGGCCTCATCCTGCCGATGACCGGGCCCTTCGCATCGACTGGCAAGCAGATCGAGGCTGCGGCCCGGCTCTACATGGCGAAGAACGGCGATACCGTCGCCGGCCGCAAGGTCGAGCTGATCGTCAAGGACGATACCGGCCTCGCGCCCGAGACGACCAAGCGGATCGCGCAGGAGCTGGTCGTGCAGGACAAGGTCAGCGTGCTGGCAGGCTTCGGACTGACGCCGCTTGCGCTCGCGGCGGCACCGGTCGCGACCGAGGCGAAGGTCCCGATGGTGGTGATGGCGGCGGCGACGGGGATGATCCCGACGCGTTCGCCGTACATCGTGCGTCCGAACTTCACGCTGCCGCAGGTTACAGCGCCGATCGCCGAATGGGCGCTGAAGAACAAGATCAAACGCGTCGTCACTATTGTGACCGACTACGGCCCGGGGCTTGACGCCGAGAAGACGTTCCAGGCGGTGTTCAAGGCCGGCGGCGGCGAGATCGTCGAAGCGATCCGCACGCCGCTTCGCAATCCGGACTACGCGCCGTTCCTGCAGCGCGCCAAGGACGCGAAGCCCGACGCGTTGTTCGTGTTCGTGCCGTCCGGAGAGGGCCTCGCGGTCATGAAGCAGTTCGAGGAGCGGGGCCTGAAGCAGGCCGGCATCCGGATGATCGGCACCGGCGACGTCACCGATGACGACCTGCTCGAAAGCATGGGCGCCCCGGCGGTCGGCGTGATCACGTCGTTCCACTACTCGGCCGCGCACGAATCACCCGAGAACAGGGCCTATGTGGACGGCTTCATGAAGGCGAACAACGGCATGCGCCCGAACTTCCACTCGGTCGGCGGCTACGACGGCATGCACCTGATCTACGAAGCAGTGAAGAAGGCGGGCCCCAACGCCACCGGCGAGCAGCTCGTCGAGGCGATGAAGGGCATGAAGTGGACGAGCCCGCGCGGGCCTATGTCGATCGACCCGGCGACCCGCCAGCCCATCCAGACCGTCTACCTGCGCGAGGTAAAGATGGTCAACGGCAAGCCCTGGAACATCGAGTTCGACAAGGTCGAGAACGTCAAGGACCCGGGCAACTGAGCCGACGACGGATCGACGGAGCGCGCTATGCTCGGAAACCTGGCGGGGGTGCTGTTCGACGGCATCGCGTACGGCAGCCTGCTGTTCGTCATCAGCATCGGCCTGTCCGTGACGATGGGCCTGATGAACTTCGTCAACCTCGCCCATGGCGCGTTCGCGATGGTGGGCGGTTACGCCTGCGTGCTGCTGATGACCCGCGTAGGCGTGCCGTTCCTCGCGACGTTGCCGGTCGCGTTCGTCGTCGCGGCGGTCGCCGGCATCGTGCTGGAGCGCACGCTCTACCAGCGGCTGTACAGGGCCACGCACCTCGACCAGGTGATGTTCTCGATCGGCCTGGTCTTCATGTCGGTCGCCGCGACGACGTTCATCTTCGGTCCGTCGCAGCAGCCTGTGCGGCTGCCCGATTTCCTGCGCGGGCAGGTACGCGTGTTCGGCCTCGACCTCGGGGCATACCGGCTGTTCCTGATCGCCGCGGTGATCGTGGTGACGATCGCGCTGCACCTGCTGCTCGTGCGCACGCGATTCGGAGCGCAGGTACGGGCGTCGGTGGACAACGCAATCGCCTCCGCGGGCCTCGGCATCAACGTCAACCGCGTGTTCGGCGTGACCTTCGCGCTCGGGTCCGGTCTCGCCGGATTGGGCGGTGCGCTGGGCATCGATGTGCTCGGGCTGGATCCGACGTTTCCGCTCAAGTACATGGTGTACTTCCTGCTCGTCGTCGCGATCGGCGGTGCGGGGACGATCAAGGGCGGGTTGGTCGCCGCGATGATCCTCGGCATCTGCGATGTCGCCGGAAAGTACTACGTCCCGCAAATCGGCTCGTTCATCATCTATTTCCTGATGGTCGCGCTGATGATCCTGTTCCCCGCCGGGCTCTATGGGAGGCGCGCATGAGACACCCGGCGAGGGGGACGGCGCGAGCGGCCGGCGAGGGGTGGTGGCGCGAGCAGCCGGCGTGGGCGCCCGCGAAGCGGGCTCGACGGCAATTGCGAGTCGCTGACGGGCGACCGAAAGACTGCGCTCGCGCAGGACTTTCGATTCCAGGAGGTCGCCCCGCGAAGCGGGGATCGACGGCATGCGCGAGTCCACGGCAGGCGACCGACTCGTTGCGCTCGCGCAGTTCGGTTGGATGCAAGGAGGTCGCCCCGTTGACGCGAAGCGCAGCGTGGAGGTCGACGCGTGAGCGAGTCCGGCATGATGGCCGGTCCCGTGGGCGCCGGGATGCCGCGGATCGCTGCAGTCGAGCCGCGGTTGCCCACCGACCGCTGGCACGCACTCGAAGTCGCGTTCTGGCTCGCGGCAGTCGCGGCGTTTTTCCTGTTCCCGAGTCATCGCGTGCTCGGCAGCCAGATCCTGATCACCGGGCTGTTCGCCGTCACGCTCGACCTCATCCTGGGCTACGCCGGCATCGTCTCGCTCGGCCATGCCGCCTTCTTTGGCGTGGGGGCGTACGCCGCCGGGCTGCTCGCCGTGCATGGCTGGGGAGAGCCGTTGAGCGGCCTGGCCGTCGCGGGCGCGGCCGGCGCAATCGTCGGTTTCGCAACCAGCTTTCTGGTCGTCCGCGGGTCGGATCTCGCGCGCCTGATGGTGACGCTCGGGATCGGACTCATGCTGTTCGAGGCTGCGAACCAGATTCCGTCGATCACCGGTGGGGCCGACGGACTGTCCGGCGTGACGATGTGGAAACTCTTCGGGCTGTTCTCGTTCGACCTGACCGGCAGCACGGCCTACGGCTACAGCCTTGGTGTCCTGTTCGTGCTGTTCGTCGTGGCGCGCCGCATCGTAAGCTCACCGTTCGGATTGTCGTTGCGCGGCGTGCGCGAGAACGTTCGCCGGATGCCAGCGGTCGGCGCCCCGGTATCGCGGCGCCTCATCGCGATCTACACGATCAGTGCCGCGATGGCCGGGGTGGCCGGAGGGCTGCTGGCGCAAACGACGCAGTTCGTCGGCCTCGACGTGTTCGGCTTCCCGCGCTCGGCGGACCTGATGATCATGCTCGTGCTTGGCGGCACCGGACGGCTCTACGGTGGGCTGGTCGGCGCGACGGTATTCATGATTGCCCACCACTACCTGTCGGACATCAATCCCGTGTACTGGCAGTTCTGGCTCGGCCTGCTGCTCGTGGTCGTCGTGATGTTTGCGCGCGGCGGCATTCTCGGTGCGCTCGCAGGTCTCCGCAATCGGCTTCGGGGATCGCGGACGTGAAGCCCGCGCTCTCCACCACCGGCTTGTCGAAGCAATTCGGCGCGTTCAAGGCGAACAGCGATGTCACCCTCGCCTTCGCGCATGGCGCCCGCCACGCGCTGATCGGTCCCAATGGTGCTGGCAAGACCACGCTCATCAACCTGCTCACCGGCGTACTGCCGCCGACGTCGGGCGACGTGTTTCTCGGGGAAGAGCGGATCACTTCACTGCCGCAGCACGAGCGCGTCAAGCGTGGCATGACGCGCACGTTCCAGATCAACACGCTGTTTCCCGGTCTCACCGTCCTGGAATCGGTGGTGCTCGCGATCTGCGAGCGCAAGGGCACCGCAGGCGTCTGGATCCGGACGGTGGCCACCCGACGCGAGGAAATAGACGAGGCGCAGGCGCTGCTGCAGACGCTGCGCCTCTCCGCCGAGGCGAACTCGCTGACCAGCAATCTGCCCTACGGCAAGCAGCGGCTGATCGAAATCGCGCTTGCTCTTGCCACGAAGCCGCGCATCCTGCTGCTCGACGAACCTGCCGCCGGGATCCCGGCGGGCGAGAGCACCGAGCTGTTCTCGGCGATCGCCGCGCTGCCGAAGGACGTCACGGTCGTGTTCATCGAGCACGACATGGAACTGGTGTTCCGTTTCGCCGAACGGATCACGGTGCTGGTCGGCGGCAAGGTGCTGACCGAGGGCGCACCGGGCGAGATCGCCGCAGATCCGCGCGTGCGCGAGGTCTACCTGGGCGAGGCGCAGCATGGCTGAGCTGCTTGCCATCGAGGGCCTGTCCTCCGGCTATGGCGAGAGCGTCGTGCTGGACGATGTCTCGCTGTCGCTCGCCGAGGGTGACAGCCTCGCGCTGCTCGGACGCAACGGCATGGGCAAGACGACGCTGCTCGTCACGCTGATGGGATTGACGCGCCAGCATCGCGGAAGCCTGCGCTGGCGGGGCGCCGATCTCGGGGCGCTGCCCACGTATCGGCGCAGCCAGGCCGGGCTGGGCTGGGTGCCACAGGAGCGCTACATGTTCCCGTCGCTCACCGTGGAGGAGCACCTGACGGTCGTTGCCCGGCCCGGACCCTGGAACGTCTCCCGCGTGTACGAGATCTTCCCGCGCCTCGCCGAGCGGCGCGGCAATTTCGGCAGCCAGCTCTCCGGTGGCGAGCAGCAGATGCTCGCGATCGGCCGCGCGCTGATGGTCAACCCCCGCCTGCTGCTGCTGGACGAGCCGATGGAAGGCCTCGCGCCGATCATCGTGCAGGAGCTGATGAGCGTGATCCGCGAGCTGGTCGCCGACAGCGGGATGGCGGTGATCGTCGTCGAGCAGCATGCGAAACTCGCGCTGTCGCTCACGAGGAACGCGATCGTTCTCGAGCGCGGCCGGGTCGTCCACCGGGCGGAAAGCGAGTCGCTGCTTGCCGATCCCGCGACACTGCACCGGCTTGTCGCAGTGTCCTGAGGGGAGCCATGATGAAGGCCATCGCAATCATCCAGGACGAGCATCGCGCGATCACGGCGGTGGTCGAAGGGCTGCGTCACCTGGTGGCCGAGATCGCCGCCGGGACGCATCGCGCCCGATCATGCGCTGCTCGGCGCGCTGTTCCACTACATCGAGCAGTTCCCCGAGCGCCTGCACCATCCCAAGGAGGACGACTTCCTGTTCGAGCGGCTGCGCGTGCGCCGGCCCGACGCCGTCCCGCTGCTCGACGGATTGCACAAGGAACACGCGATCGGCCGCGAGCGTTTTGCCGAGCTCAAGGAGAAGTGGGAACGCTATCGTGCGGACCCATCGGCGCTGCCGCCGTTTGTCGATGGCGTGGAGCGCTATTCGCATTTCCACTGGCTGCACATGAGGAAGGAAGAAGAGCACGTGCTGCCGCTCGCCGCCGAAGCGCTCATGAAGGAGGACTGGGACGCGATCGATGCAGCCTTCGCGTCGAACAACGATCCGGTGGTCGGCGTGCCGGCGAGCAAGGCGTTCCGCGAACTGTTCCGTCACCTCGTGGCGATCATGCCGCCGCCGTACGGCGTGGGGCCGGAGCCGACTGCGCCACGGGATCGCTGAGCTTGCGCAATCGGTCTCGCGAATCTCGACTGAAGATTCTCCCGATGGGCACCCCGCGCCGGCGGCGACGGTCCGGGTCAGAGGTTACCTGACAACGAGAGGGCAGCCATGCGTACGAAAGTCGCCATCGTCGGTGCCGGGCCGTCGGGCCTGCTGCTCGGACAATTGCTGACGCGGGCAGGCATCGACAACGTGATCCTCGAGCGACACACGCCCGAGTACGTGTTGAGCCGCATTCGCGCTGGCGTGCTGGAGCAGGGCGCCGTCGACATGCTCGACGAGGCCGGCGCCGGTGCGCGCCTGCATGCCGAGGGTCTGGTCCACGGCGGCATCGAGATCGCATGGGCGGGCAGCCGCCACCGCGTCGACCTCAACGGACTTACGGGTGGCAAGAACGTCGTCATCTACGGCCAGACCGAGGTCACGAAGGACCTGATGGAAGTTCGCAAGGCGAGCGGGGCGCTCTCGGTCTACGAGGCGGAGGACGTCAGCGTGCGTGGTTTCGACGGCGACGCGCCCGTGGTTCGCTACCAGAACGGGGGCAAGACGCACGAACTCGCCTGCGACTACATCGCCGGATGCGACGGCTTCCACGGCGTTTGCCGCCAGAGCGTTCCGGCATCGGCCATCCGCAACTACGAGCGCGTCTATCCGTTCGGCTGGCTCGGGCTGCTCTCCGACACGCCGCCGGTCTCGCGCGAGCTCATCTACGTCTCGCACGAACGGGGCTTCGCCCTTTGCAGCATGCGCAGTCCGACCCGCAGCCGCTATTACCTCCAGTGCTCGCTCGCCGAGCACGTCGAGCAATGGCCCGACGAGCGCTTCTGGGCCGAGCTCGTGCGGCGGCTCGACCCGCGCGCTGCAGCCGAACTGGTCACCGGGCCGTCGATCGAGAAGAGCATCGCACCGCTGCGGAGCTTCGTTGCGGAGCCGCTGCGATTCGGCCGACTCTTTCTCGCGGGCGATGCCGGGCACATCGTTCCGCCGACCGGCGCCAAGGGCCTGAATCTCGCGGCGAGCGATGTGCGCTACCTGTTCGACGGCCTCGTCGAGCACTATCGCCACGGCCGCGCGGTTGGGCTCGATGCCTACTCCGAGCGCGCACTGCGCCGCATCTGGAAGGCCGAGCGGTTCTCGTGGTGGATGACAATGCTCCTGCACCGCTTCCCCGAGGAAGGACCCTTCGGAGAAAAGATCCAGCTTGCGGAGCTGGAATACCTGTTCAGCTCGCGGGCGGCGCAGACGGCGCTCGCCGAGAACTACGTGGGGCTCCCGTACTAGGCCCTAATCCGCAGCCTTCTTCCGATTGGTTTCGGCCGCCGCCAGCAGACGGTCTGCGTAGTCCCGCCAATTCGCGTCCTTGGGGAGCTCGCCCAGGCCGGCTACCGACTTCTGCTTCCCCATCCATTCCTGTCGCTCCGCGGTCGCGGACGCGAGCCACGGCTCGAGCCCGACCTCGCGCACGGTCACCGCGACTTCGCGCATCTCCTCCGCGCGCCGCTTGCCGTGAAGCGCGGCACGGCTGAAGAGATAGGAGCCCAGCTTTTCCCAATCGAGCGTCGGAAACGTTTCGTGCAGCGACGCGAGCACGCGATCCTCGACGCCGTAGGCGCGCGCCGAGGTGAAGCTCTCTACGGCCAGCGCCTCCAGCCCCTTGATCATGACGCTGCGGCACATCTTGATCGCCGATGCCACGCCCACGCGGCTCGCAGCGATCTCCATCGAGAATCCGAGCGGCGCGAGCAGCGCACGCAGCGCTTCCGCGTCGCGGCCCCCCAGCAGCATCGGCACCTTGATTCCGTAGGGCGGCACCGAGTTCATCACCGCGGACTCGACGAACCGCCCGCCGGCGCCGTCGATGCGCTCGCTCATTTCTACCTTGGCACCGGGCGAGGCGGAATTGAGGTCGACGAACCAGGTGCCGCTTCGGATCGTGCGCGCGGCCTCGGTCGCGACCGCCACGGCCTGCGAGGCGGTCACCGCGGAAATCACGACGTCTGCACGCCGGAGCAACGCGGCAAGCGAATCGGTCGGTTCCACGCGAGCGCGTTCGGCATGGGCGCGCATCGCCGGCCCTTCCGCCGCGTCGGCGAGCAGGATGTCCCATGTGCCGACCCAGCCGACACCTCGCTCCGTCAGCGCGCGGCCGAGGATCTTGCCGACCTCGCCGTAGCCGACAAGACCGATCGAGAGGTTCGTTGCTTCACGCATGGCCTGCCTCCTCCGCTTCGCTCAGACGCCGCCCCACACCTCGCGCGCCGTCTCGACGCAGAGGCGGATCTTCGCCGCCTGCGTCTCGACCTGGATTTCGTTGCCGTGCACCGTGCTGGAAAACCCGCATTGCGGCGACAGGCACATCTGCTCGAGCGGCGCGAACTTCGCGGCCTCGTGAATGCGGCGCTTGAGGTCGTCCTTTGTCTCCATCCGGTCGAGCTTGGTGCTGACCAGACCAAGCACCACCATCTTGCCCGTCGGCAGGTGACGCAGCGGCGCGAAGTCACCCGAGCGAGCGTCGTCGTACTCGAGGAAGTAGCCGTCGACGGCGAGCTCGTTGAACAGCACCTCGGCGACGGGCTCGTAACCGCCTTCGGCCGCCCACGCGCTCTTGAAGTTGCCGCGGCAGAGGTGCACGCAAACTGTCATGTCGGCCGGCCGATCGCGGATCGCGGCGTTGATCAGCGCCGCGTACCGGCGCGGCAACTCGTTCGGGTCGTCGCCGCGCTGCCGGGCGCCCTCGCGCATCTTTTCGTCGCAGAGGTAGGCCAGGTTGGTGTCGTCGAGCTGCACGTAGGTGCAACCCGCGCGACCGAGGACGGCGAGCTCTTCGCGATACGCTTGCGCGACGTCGGCATAGAACACATCGAGGTCCGGGTACGCCTCGCGCGAGATCGCCTGGCGGCCGCCGCGGAAGTGCAGCATCGTCGGCGAAGGGATCGTGACCTTCGGCGTACGCGTCGTGACCGACTTCAGGAACTCGAAGTCCGCCCGCTGGATGTCCTTCACATGCTTCACCAGTCCGGTCACCTGCATCACCGGCGGCGCGAAATCGACGTTGCCCGCATTGCTGTGGAAGCTGACGGCGATGCCGCCCTTGGTCTCGACGCCCGCGAGCTGCGTCAGGAAGTCGATGTGGAAGTAGGTGCGGCGAAACTCGCCGTCGGTGATGCCGCGAAGCCCGAGGTCCTCCTGGAACCGGACGATGCCGCGGATCGCCTCGTCCTCGGCGCGGCGGAGCTCGTCCGCGCCGATGGCGCCGGCCTTGAACCGGTCGCGCGCGTCGAGCAGTGCGCGCGGGCGCAGAAAGCTGCCGACGTGGTCGGCGCGAAACGGCGGTCGGGTGCGCGCGGGCGCGGCGTCTTGGGGCATCGCTTCGTCCTCCGGGAGGTCCGCTGTGCCGTCTCGCGCGGCACCGTCGGTGCAGTCATTCGCCTGCGGATTCTACCGCCGGGGTGCCGGGATGAGGCGATCGGCGAAGGCCGTGCTCGCGCACGTCGGCGTGCTCCGGAATCTGTCAGGATGTGACGCTGTTACCGGAATCGCTCGCGTGCTGAAGTCCGACCAACCCGCGTTGACGCTGCTGCTCGGTGCGCTCGTGGCCATCGCGCCGCTCGCGATGGACATCTACCTGCCGTCGATGCCTTCGATGACATACGCGCTGCACGCCACGTCCGACGAGGTGCAGCTCACGCTGTCGGTCTACATGTTCGGTTGGGGCGCGGCGCAGTTGCTGGGCGGGCCGTTGTCGGACCGTTTCGGCCGCCGGCCCGCGCTCCTCGGCGGACTCGTACTCTTCACGCTGGCCTCGGTGGCGTGCGCGCTCGCCCCGAACATCGGCTCGCTCATCGTCGCCCGGTTCTTCCAGGCGGTGTCGATGGCGACGGTCGCGGTCGTGCCGCGCGCCGTGGTCCGCGACCTGCACTCGGGGGATCGCGCCGCGCACATGCTCTCGACGATGATGCTGGTGCTCGGCATCGCGCCGGTGGTCGCGCCGGTCCTCGGCGCAGAGTTGCACGTGTGGCTGGGCTGGCAAGCGAACTTCGCGTTCGTCGCGCTTTACGGGGCATTGGCCTGGGTCGCGGTTCAGTTCGGTTTGCCGGAGACGCTCCAAACCCCAGACCCCAGTGCACTCGACCCGAGCGCCATGGTGGGCAACTGGCGCCGGGCGCTGGCCTCGCGCCGCTATGTGGGCTTCCTGCTGACGATCGCGTTCTCGATGGCGGGGCTCTTCGCGTTTCTCGCCGGCAGCGCGTTCGTGTTCGTCGAAGGCCTCGGCAAGGGTGAGCGGGTGTTCAGCATGTACTTCGGTCTCGTGATGCTGGGCACGTTTGTCGGCTCGACACTCGCGCGGCGCGCCTTGCATCGGACGGGCCTCGAGCAGCTTGTACAAGGCGGCACAATGCTCCTGCTCCTGGCGGGCATCGCGATGGCGGCGCTCGCATGGCTTGGGGTACACCACCCGCTCGCGATCATCGCACCGATGTTCGTCTTCATGGCGGCGTACATGTGGACCGTGCCGCAGGCGACCGCCGGCGCGCTGACGCCGTTCCCGGAAATTGCGGGCAGCGCCGAGGACGTCCGCGAAGGGCGCTGGATCACCTACCGGCTGCCTGAAGCGGCCCGGCCGCTCCTCGAATCTTTTCTACCGCAGCGTCAAGGACCGAATCGACCAGTCCGGCGAGGCCGAGGCCGACGCCCGGAAGCTCGAAGCCTGTATCCGCGAGAACGTCCGCGGCCGCGTCTGCGAGGCGCCCTCGCGGGCGGAGGGATCATGAAAGAAACCATCCTCTTCATCTGCGTCCACAATTCGGCCCGGTCCCAGATCGCCGAAGGGCTGGTCAACGCGCTCCACGGCGACCGGTTCGCGGCCGTGAGCGGCGGGACGATGGCCACGAGGGTCCATCCCGGCGCCATTCAGGCCATGGCCGAGATCGGGATCGATATCTCCGGACACCGGTCGAAGAGCATCGACGAGTTCGAGGGCCGGCGGTTCGACCACGTCGTCATGGTCTGCGACGAAAGCAGACGGACTGCCCGTTCTTCCCCGGCGGAAAAGAATATATTCACCACGCCTTCGACGATCCGGCGGCCTGCGCCTGCACCGACGAAGAGATCCTGGCCTGCTTCCGCCGCAGCCGGGACGAGATCCGCGTCTGGATCGAGGAGACGTTCATTCAAGGAAGGGAGGCCTGATGCCCAGTGAGATCCTGGAGCTTGCGGTCGACAAATTCCTGTTCCGCTTTCCCGACGACCTTCTTTATAGCGACGCCGGACTCTGGGTCAGGCTCGAGGGGACGCGGGCCCGCATTGGCCTTACGGACTTCACCCAGCAAAGGAACGGCGACGTCGCCTTCGCCGAGCCCAAAGAGCCGGGGACGCAGGTCAAGCGGGAGACGAGGTGGCCGTCGTCGAGACGATCAAAGTCAACCTCAGCCTCCCGTCGCCCGTGGGCGGTCGGATTGTGGAGACGAACGGCGATCTTCTGAACTCCCCCAGCTGGCGACCAGGATCCCTACGGCAAGGGCTGGCCGTGCTGAAGTCGAGGACGTCAACAGCGGCGCGGAATTCTCTGATGACGGCGGCCGAGCTTATGGCCCAGGCCAAGGTTCAAGCGGAAGCGGAGGTCCTGCGATGAGAAGTAAGATGGCGGTCGTTCCCTGCAGCGGGATCGGCAAGAGCCTCGGGGCCGCGGCCCGGGAAGCGGCCTACGCTTTGACCGAGGACCTCCGCCCCGAAAAAACGAAGGTCGTCGCCCTGTCCCTCCTCGTCATGGGGGACGAAGAGGCCCGGCGCGAGGTCGAGGGCGGCGAGGCCATCGCCATCGACGGCTGCAAACTCGAGGTGCGCGGCCAAGGGCCTGGCTTGCTCCGGCGCGTCCGAGATTCACAAGATCGCCATCTTCGATCGTATCCGGGCGCCATCGCGGCCTCAAGCCCGAAGGCGTCTGCGACCTCAACGAGGATGGATTGAAATTGGCACGGGCGGCGGCCTGCTGAAGAGGCCGCCAAGATCGTCGACGACCTCGACCAGGAGGGCCACCATGCCGGATCTGCCTAAGAAGAAAGTGGGCCTGATCGCTTGCTCCGGCGAAGAGCTGGCCGAAGGCACGGTGACCCGGTGGGCGGTCCGGAAAGTGCTAGAAATGCTTCGCCCGAATGATACGGTCACCCTTTGCCTGCCCCTCTTCGGCCGGCTGGTGGAGAACGGGCTTTCGCCAAGTTCTATCCACGATCGCCGTCTACTGGGTGCGACAAGCGCTGCGCCGCCTTGGCTACGGAGAAATACAGCGCCGGCCGCCGCATTGATCGTCGTTACCGAGATCGGGAAAGAACGCGGCCACGGGACGGCACGGCCCGGCGGCTGAACGCAGAAGGGATGCGCCTGGCCGACGACGTAGCCGGGAAGATCGCAGAAGAAACGGACCGGCTGTTGAAGAAAAAACCTAGGGGTACATTCCGAGAATCCGATCGAGGGAAAGTTGCATGCCCAAAACGGAGATCTACGAAACGACAGTGACCTGGACGGGCGGACATGACGGGCACGTCCGGATGGGGAACGGGCCCGGAGATGGACTTTTCCGCTCCCCCGCAGTCGCAAGGTCGGTCGGGCGTTTTGACGCCCGAGGACGCTTTCGTCGGCGCCGTCAACACATGCGTCATGTTGATGTTGATATGGGCGGCCGAGCGCTTCCGGCTGGATCTCGTCTCTTACGAGTGCCGGGCGGAGGGGACGAAGCTCATCGAGCTCGACAGAACCGAGATTTTCACTCGGGTTGTCCTGAAACCCCGGATCTCCGTGCGCGTCGGTAACGAACTCCCCGAGGCCGTTGAGAAGCGAGTTCGCCGCTCGCTCGATCCGCTGAAGTTCAGCCTGGTCGCCAACTCCGTCAAGAGCGAGGTCGTGGTCGAACCCGACATTGTCATCGAACCAGGACGGTCGTGAGACCCGCTGTGGAGATCAAGGTTCTCGGGGCCGCATGCCGGAAGTGTGAAATGGTCGAAAAACGTGTGAAGAGCGTGCTGGCCGAGCTTGGCATTGCCGCCGACGTCGAGAAGGTCCGCGATATCGAGAAGATGATATCCTGAACGGATCCCGGCGATACCCGGCCTCATCATCAACGGTCGGATCGTGTCCTCACGGATCCCCCGCGTCGAAGACATCGAGCTCTGGATCCGGGAAGCCGCCGCCGGATGTTCCCGATCGAAAAGAGGAGAATCGTTCATGAAGAGGAATCGCTTCGTCAGCCCCGCCCTCATCCCGGTCCTGGTCCTGATGGCCGGTTGGGCGAACGAATCCCGAGCGGACCGCGGGCCCTCCGCCCCGCCACGGTCGATCGCCGAACCGGCCGCCTCCGGCCAATCCCAGCCGGCCATTTGGGCGGTCAGGCGAAGTCCTGGTCACGAACCGTCTGGATATCGACTTTTCCAAGTACCAGGTGACCTTCATGGAGCTCGGCGCCGACCGCTGCATCCCCTGCAAGAAGATGCAGCCGATCATGAGGACATCGGCCGCGGCTTTCCCCGACAGGGTTCAGGTCATCTTCTACGATGTCTGGGAAGACCGTGCCGTGCCGAGAAGATGCACTCCAGCCATCCACGACGCTTCCTCGGATATCAAAGGGAAGGAGATCGCCCGCCACGTCGGGCTGAAGGAGGAGATCCTCGAGCTCCTGAAGAAGCACGGCGTCCAGTGAGTTGAGGAGAGATGGAAAGCCTCTTCGGCGACGTTTCGGCTCTCCTCCAGCACAGCCCGTGGCTGGCCATCGTCGCTGTCTTCTTGGGAGGCGTGACCACGGCCCTGAACCCCTGCGTTCTGGCCATGATCCCGCTCTCTACTGGGCGTCGTCGCCGCAGCAAGGCAAACCACGACCGTAAGGCGCTCGCTTGTCTTTTCGTCTTTTTCGTTCTGGGCCTAGCCATCACCTTCACGGTCCTCGGGCTCATCTCCGCTCATGGGACGGATGTTCGGGAATGTCGGGCAGTTCTGGAAATATGTGGTGGCGGGAGTCTGTTTCTTCATGGGATTGCAGCTGCTCGGCATCCTCAAATTGAATATCCCTGTTCCGACCGGGATCCGGGTGAAAAAGCAGGGCTATATCGGCGCCTTCCTGTTGGGGATCTCGCTGTTCGGCATTGTTTCGATGCGCGTGTGTGTCCCCATTCTAGCCGTGCTCCTGGCTTTCGTGGCGAGAAGGGGAACGTCCTTTATGGCGGATTCCTTCTCTTTGCTACGCCCTCGGGCACTCGGCACTCGTCCTTGTTGCGGGGACGTCCGTCGGCGCTGCCAAAGGGCTCCTCGAATCGAAAGGCCTGCGCAAGGCCCACGGTGTCCTGCAGAAGCTCGCCGGCGTCCTGATCATCGGCATTGGATTTTACTTTTTGCTCGACTCTTGACGGACGGGAAAGGAGAACTCGTATGACGCCTGGAAACCCGAGGCTCAAATTCCTTGACAGATATCTGACCCGTGGATCTTCCTGGCCATGGGCGCCGGCGTCGGGCTGGGCTATTTCGTCCCGGCCGTCGTCGGCTTCATCAACCAGTTCCAGTCCGGGACGACGAACATCCCCATCGCCATCGGGCTCATCCTGATGATGTACCCGCCCTTGGCCAAGGTGAAGTACGAAGAGCTCGGGACGTCTTCAAGAACGTCAAGGTCCTCGCTCTGTCGTCCCAGAACTGGATCATCGGGCCGCTCCTGATGTTCGCCCGGCCGTCATCTTTCTCCGCGACAAGCCCGAATACATGTACGGCCTGATCATGATCGGCCTGGCCCGCTGCATTGCCATGGTCATCGTCTGGAATGACCTGGCCAAGGGCGATCCGGGAGTACGCGGCCGGGCTCGGTGGCCTTCAACTCCATTTTCCAGATCTTGTTCTTTTCCGTTTATGCCTACATTTTCATCACCGTCTTCCCGAGGCTCGGCCTCAAAGGATGGCCGTCAATATTACCATCTGGCAGATCGCTAAAAGCGTCTTCATCTACCTCGGCATACCTTTTCTGGCCGGCATGATCACCCACTTTAGCCTCATCAAGGTCGAAGGCCACACCTGGTACGAGACGAAGTTCATCCCCCGAATCAGCCCGATCACCCTGATCGCCGCTCCTCTTCACGATCGTCGTTATGTTCTCGCTCAAGGGCGAGTTCATCGTCAAGATCCGCTCGATGTCCTGCGCATCGCCGTGCCGCTGCTCATCTACTTCGTCGTCATGTTCCTCGTATCGTTCTTCCTGAGCCGCAAGGCGGGCGCGGACTACCCGAAGACAGCGACGTTGGCGTTCACCGCGGCCAGCAACAACTTCGAGCTGGCCATCGCCGTGGCGGTGGCCGTGTTCGGGATCAATTCGGGCAGGCCTTCGCCGCGGTCATCGGACCTCTGGTCGAAGTGCCGGTGATGATCGGTCTGGTCAACGTGGCGCTCTATTTCAAGCGCCGGTACTTCCCGGCGGCCGCGGCCCTGGGAGTCAAGGGCTAAAGGGGAGGCTCACATAGAGGCTTGACCCCCGAGGTTCAATTTCTGGAGGAGGAAGCGCTTCACGGAGTCGTTGAGGACCAGAGACAGCGCGAGGTTCCAGCCGATAAGGAAAAGGGTCATCGCGACGGGCAGGGCCGGGAATAGGCCGGTATGCCGAACGTCGAAATCAACGCTCCCGCTACGATATCCAACGCCATGATGGTCAGCAGCAGCCGGCTCGGCCGGGAGCTCCAGAATCGCCGCCGTTCGCGGATCACGAAAATAGGTCACGGCCGAGAAGAGCAGGATCTCGAAACTGAACGTCCTGATGACCGGGTCGGACGTCCGCAGATGCCAAACGCCGACCCAGGGCCAGGGCGGCGAAGGATTCCAACGCCATCAGGGTGCCCAGGACGGCCGCGACCCTGACGTAGGCTTTGATGTTCCACGTGTCCGGCGACGGCGACCACTGGACGCGGTCCGTCGACAGGGAGATCTTCATGAAGTCCGTCATCAGCAGTAGAAGAACCATGGCGAAGGCCGATATGACGAAATCGCCGGTGACCAGAAAAACCCCGACCACAAAGGCCGATTTCAGGATCGTCCTCATGATCTTGTTCAGGATCCAGGTGTTGATCCGCTGGTAGACCTTCCGGCCGTTTCGACCACGCGTGCCACCATGCCCGAAAGCCCCTCGCTCGTCAGGACCACGCTGGCTGCCGACTTGGCCACGTCCGTGGCGCTGTTCACGGCGATGCCGACTTCGGCCTGCTTGAGCGACGGGCGCGTCGTTGACGCCGTCCCCGGTCATGCCGACCACGATGCGCAGCTTGCAGGCTCCGGACGATCATGTACTTATCCTCTGGATAGACCTCCGCGAAGCCGTCGCTTTTTTCTATCCGCTTCAGCGCGGCGTCAGCATCGGTCTTTAACAAGTCCTTCAGGTCCGACACGCGGCTGATGCCTTGGCCGATGCCGAGGTCCCTGGCGATTTCCATAGCGATCGGCAGGGCGTCCCCCGTCAGCATCTTGACCGATACGCCGAGCTCACGGAGCTCCTTGATCAATTGTTTCGAATCGGGCCTGGGCCTGTCGCTCAGGGCGGCGAGCCCGGCAACGGCGGGTTTCCCGCCCTCGACCTCAGCGACAGCGACGGCCACAGTCCGATATCCCCTTCCAGAGAGTTCTCCTGCCCGCGCCTGTAGTGCCTGCTCGTCCTCAGGTCCTAGGCCGCAGGCCCGGGCGATGACGGAAACCGCTCCCTTCATGATGCGGAGCCGGCGGCCGCCGCGCAGGACGACGGCCTCCGTCTTCCGCGTGGCCGGGTCGAAGGGCGTGAAGCTTTCCTGGATGTCGTCCGCGTCCAGCAAGCCCATATCCCGCGCCTGCCGGATAAAGGCCAGGTCCAGCGGGTCCCGGTTGGCTTCCTGGGAGGCCAGGGCGCCGAACAGGACGGTCTCCCGCTCTGTAAACGACCCCATTGGAAAGACCTGGGAAATGGACAATTCGTTGAGCGTCAGCGTCCCCGTTTTGTCCACGCACAGGACGTCCATGGTGGCCGCGTCTTCCGTGGCGCTCAACCGGGTGACCAGGACGCTCCTCTTCGCCAGTTCCCTGGCCCCGACGGCCATGCTCACGGTGTACATCACGGGCAGGGCGACGGGGATGGCGGAGAGGAGCAGGACCAGCAAGAGGGGCAGGATTTCGAGGATGGCCATGTCCCTTACAATGGACACAGCGATGGTCAGGGCCAGGAGGCCGCCGATGATCAGAAGCAGCCTTCGGACGAGCTTCGTCACCACCTCTTCCATGTGGAGCTTGGGTCGGGCGACCTGGATGAGCTCAACCGTCCTGCCGAACTTCGTCCCCGCGCCTGTCCTGAGGACGACTCCGGTCGCCTCACCCCGCTTGATGACCGACCCCGAATACACGAGGTCCCCGGCGCTCTTCTCCACGGCCAGCGACTCGCCCGTCAGGGCGGATTGATCCGCCGCGAGCGAGCCGACCGCATCCTCGACGTCTGCCGGGACGACGTCCCCGGCCCGGAGACGGACGACGTCTCCCGGGACAATCTCCCGTGCGGGCACGGCCGTCCAGGTTCCGTCCCTGAGCGCCCGGGCGTTGATTCGGAGCTCTTTTTTCAGGGCCTCGACCGCACCGGCGGCCTTACGCTCTTCCAGCAAGGAGACGACGGCGTTCGTCACCAGCAGGACGGCGACAATCGCCGCATCCGGGTATTTGCGGAGGACCAGGGAGAGAACAATGATGAGCTCGAACATCCAGGCGGTCAGGCCCCAGAACTTTTTCGCGACGAGCAGGAAGGGATGAGTCTTTTTCTCGGGGACCTCGTTCGGGCCAAGACGCCTGAGGCGGTCGGCAGCTGAGGCTGAGGTCAGGCCGGACCGGAGGTCCGTCTGCAAGGACGCGACGAGATCGTCCGTCGTCATCTGTTCGCCCTCGTCAGGCTCCGGCTTTTGCGTGGGGAGGTCGTTCTCATTCATTTCGCCCTGCTCCAACAAGTTTATGGCAGAAGCCGGCCCATCTCAAGATATCCGATGGCCGGGGGTTTAAAAAGATGTAAGCGAGAAAGCTCCATATCTTATGGTGCGCTCCAGCTTGTAAGAGCGAGAGAAGAAGCCCGCGGTCCAGGCGCGTATCGCTCTGCCTGAGCGGCCCTTTATTCCAGCGAAGGGCGGCCGATTTCCGGGACCGGCGTGCTGACCCCCTCCGCGCCGATATGCATCGCGGCGATCGCGGCCACGCCGGCGACCGCAGCCTGGATATCATCCTCCGTGTTGAATGGGCCAATACCGAATCGGACCGACCCCTCGATCTTCGCCGTCCCCATCTGCTCATGGACGAGAGGGGCGCATGAAGCCCGGTCCGGCAGGCGATATCATGATCGACGTCGAGTAAGGTCCCCGTGTCAAGAGCCTCTAGACCGTTCACATTAAAGGTCAAGACCGGAGATGATTTGCCAGATCGTCCTGGCAATAAAGGATGACCCTGTCGATATCCTTGAGGCCGTCCCTGAGCTTGGCTGCGAGTCTCATTTCATGCAGCAATGGAAGCAATTCCCCTTTCTTTGACCCAGGAAACTCCGCGCTCAGTCCGGCTATGCCCAGGATGTTCGGGGTTCCGAATTCCAACCGATAAGGGTACTCCTCGGGATGACGCTCTCGCCGAACGGACGCCGGTTCCACCTGCACGGGTCGGACGAATCGAGGCATTTTCCCCGACATACAATCCGCCGATTCCCTGTAGGCCCCATCAGGGATTTGTGTCCGGTGAAGGCGATGACATCAACGTTGGACTCCTGGAGGTCGAGGGGGGTCTGACCGGCGGTCTGGGAGGCGTCAATGGCGAAGGGAACGCCGTGCTCCCGGCAAATCCGGCCGATGTCCTTGATCGGCTGAAGTGTCCCGATGACATTTGAACCGTGGTTGACGATGACCAGCTTCGTGTTTGGCCGGATACGACGGCGGATCTCCCCGGGGTCGACGAAGCCCGAGCCGTCAAAGGGGACGTAATCGACTTCCTCACCGGCGTGCTGCGAAAGATGGTAGAGCGGACGCAGCACGGAATTTGTGCTCCAGCGCGGTCGTGATGGCATGGTCCCCTTCCCGGAGCATCCCGAAAGATAATGAGATTGAGCGCGTCCGTGGTGTTGTAGCAGAAGCACAGTCTGTTCGGTCGCGGCCGTTAAAGAATTCGGTCAGGAGCCTTCTCGTGGCATTCTGAGGCTGCCACTCTCTTCACCGCACAATTCATAGCCGGTGCGGCCAGGATCGACGCCCGCCTTTCGGTAAATTCGATCGATATGAACATAGACGGATTCGGGTTTCGGATATGATGTCGCGCTATTGTCTAAAGCACAGAGATCATGCCGTTTCTCTTCGCAATCCTCGGAAATCTCGCCTGAGCGCACGGCACGGGCGGGACCGGACGGCCTTCGACTCAGAGCGGTTTCAAGCATGAAGAATCCGGCATCGGATGCTGGAGAGACAATCCGCTTGCGAGCGATCGTCGGAACAGAGAGTGCCTTCCGAACAGCGCCGGACGACATCATCAAACTGTCCCTCCACGCCGGATATGATCTGGATCCTCGTCACTGATGATCGCTTTGGCATTATCGCCGATCTTCCCGACGATAAGGCACGTGACCGAGTTTCTTTGCAGAAGATCGGCCCAGTACCGGTGTTTCCATCCGGGTTCGGGACAACAAATGTCCGTTGAATCTTCCCCCCGTCAAGCTCTACGATCGTGCAGTCCGGACAACAACCAAAACACGACGACACGAAATCCTGTCGGTGGCGATGGCAATTCTCATCTCATTCCTTGTGGGGCTCCCGGCGCCATTCGTCCGGGGCCCGTCCCTCGGCAAAAATTCCGGGTTCGGCCTATTTGATGGCAGACTTCTTCCCGCCGGGTCTGCAATCCTCGCAGATACCGAAAAATTCGATGTTGTGTTCACGGATAAGAAACCGGTGTTTGGCAGCCAATATCTCCTCAGTTTTTCGGACGAGATCGAGTTCCTCTTTCTCGAAATCCCGATAGTTGAGGATCCTCCCGCAGTTCGTGCAGATCAGGTGATGATGATCCGAGTGGTCACCCCGTTTATATTCGAAACGGACTTGGCCATCACCGGCGTTGATCTTCCTCACTAATCCCGCCCTACCCAGCAGGTCGAGCGTCCGATAGACCGTC
>CAVVRH010000017.1:0-29243 GCA_963750585.1 uncultured beta proteobacterium | reverse complement strand
GAAGCGTACTGGGCGAGTGTAGGCCGAACCTCGCGTCCGGTAAAATCCGCGCACGCGCCCCGGTAGCTCAGTGGATAGAGCAGCCCCCTCCTAAGGGGCAGGTCGCACGTTCGATTCGTGTTCGGGGCGCCAGTCCGTCTTGCGGTTTGTTCTTCTACTTGGCCCACGTTGCGGCTTCGATGGACGTCCCCATCGCGGCCAATCCGACCGACGGCTGCACCAGCCGTGGCGTCGTTGCGCGCCACGCCGCGACCTTTCCGCGCTGGCCGAGTCCGGTACCCGATGTCGACGATCGGCGCGTATTTCGTCGAACGCCAGGATCGGAAAGGCCTCGACGGCGGGCTCGATCAGCAAGTCGGCGAGCGCGCGGAACGCGGGCGTGCGCATCCGGTTCGCGCTGTTGATCTCGGTGGCGCGCATCACGCTGCCGAGAATGCCCGGCGAACGCACGCGTGAGCCGAAGAGGCGCAACCGCCCGCGAATGCCTCCCAGCCGGACAGGCTCGGGCCGAAGAAGTAGGTCTTGACCTTGTCGTGCGTCGGCATCGGGTTGACGCCGATCACCGTGCCCCCGCCGACGCGTTGACGCATCACGTCGAGGGGCATGTTGTTCATCACGCCGCCGTCCACCAGCACTTCGCCGTCGCCGCTCAACCAGCGGGGGAAAGATGGCCGGCAGTGCGGTGCTCGCCCGCACCGCGTGCCACACCGGACCACGCTCGTGCACGACGGCGGCGGCGCGGCTCAAGCCGCTCGAGATGGCGAAGCACGGCGTCCAGAGGTCTTCCAGCGCGAGCTCGCCGAAGACTCGCTGGTAGAGAGCCGTGACTTTGCGCCCCACCATCAACGAAGCGACCGGGCGACGTGCGATCCAGCAACTGCGTTGGCGACGCGAACGTCGCGCGAGCTCCATCATCGCGTGCTAGGAGATGCCCGCGCGCGATGCGCGGCCGCGATCATCGAGCCGATGCTCGTGCCGCCCACCATGTCCACCTCGACTCCGGCCTCGTCCAGCGCGCGCAGCGTACCGATGTGTGCGAAGCCGCGCGCGCCGCCGCCGCCGAGCACGAGTCCCGCCGCGCGATCGGTGACGCGGCGTGCGACGCGGCGCAGGTCACGATCATTGCGCGAGACGTACGTGATGATGCGTGGCGACTTGGCGCGCGTCGAGCCACGCGCCCGTGCCGGCCGGCCGCTCGATGTTGTCGTCGTGCAGCAGAACGAGCTCGGACCGCACCTTCAGGTCCCGTCTGAACGACTGCACGATCCATCGCCTGGCGTGCAGGGTCATCGCGCCCGTCGGCGACGATCAACACGCGATCGGCCTGCAGCACGCAACGTCTGCTCGGCCGACCATTCCGGGTCGGCCTCCAACACGAGCGAGCCGTGGTCGCGCTCCTGCCCGGAGAGCCACGCGACGATCGACTCGTGCACGATCGTGTCCTCGCCGGTCTGCGCGATGCCCGGCTTGCCGAGCAGGCGATCGACGTCGGCGCTGCCACGTGGCAGCGTGTGCCGCTTGAGTCGAAGCTGGTCGACCAGCCTTCGGGCGAACGCCGCGAGTGGGACGCCGGGTGTCCGAGACCAGCGCGAACGCGGTCGGGCCGGCGCTTCCGCGAGCCGCTGCCTCCTCCGGCGCAGCCGCCACACCGCGGCGCGCGCGACCTGCATCATCGCGCGCGGATAACGGTCGATCAGTTGATCGAACGCGCGCTTCGACAAGCGCAGCAGGTAGCTATCGCGTACCGCGAACACCGTCGCCGAGCGCGGCTCGCCGGTCAACAGCGCCACCTCGCCGACCGCCGCGCCGCGTCCGACCTCCTCCAGCACCCGCTCGCGCCCGTCGGCGTCGCTCGTGACCACGCGCAGGCGCCCATTCATGACCACGTACACGTCGTCGCTGACGTCGCCTTCGCGGAAGAGCAGCCCGCCGCCGTCGAGCTGCACCCACTCGAGCTGGCATTCGATTTCCGCACGGGCGGGCTCGGCAAGCTCTCCGAACAATTCCGTCAGCACCCGCACGAGCTGCGTGCGGCGCAGCCGCGGCAAGATCGCGCAGGAACTCGTTCAACGCGTCCGGATGCCTCGACGCCAGCCTTTCGAAATCCCCGCGCGACAGGCACGCGAGACGGTGGGCTCGACGGCGATACGGTCGCCGTGCGCGGCAATCCGGTGAGCAGCGCCATCTCGCCGACGACGTTGCCCGTCCCGACTTCGTCGACGACGGTGCGGGTGCCGTCCCCGTGCTCGACCTCCACCGCGACGCGCCCGGCCAACACGAGATACATGTCGTCGCCGTGGTCGCCCTGGCGCATCAACACCTGGCCCGGCGCGAGGCGAACGTGGCGCAGCACCTCGAGGAGGTCCGCGACACACGAAGACGGGAACGGTTCGTAGAAGTGCCGCTCCGCGAGGAGCGAGGCGAGTTCCGTTGTGAGCGCTTGTTCGTTCATCGCGCGATGTTAGCAAAGGGGCGCGCCCCGGTCGCGCGCGATGCCGGGCCACGCGCGTGACCCGGCGTGGCGGCGCGCTACACTACCGGCCTTCAAGCGACCCGCGGAGCGCGCGCAAGCTCGCGCGCACTTCGCTCACTCGACCGTGACCTCACTGCCCGCGACACGTTACCGTATCGTCCCGCTCGACCCGCATGCGCATGTCTTCGAAGTCGCCTGCACCGTCGTTGCACCGGACCCGGCCGGGCAGCGCATGCGCCTGCCTGCCTGGATCCCGGGCTCGTACCTGATCCGCGAGTTCGCACGCCATTTCGTGACAGTGCGCGCGACCGCGAACGGTGTGCCGGTAGCGATCACCAAGGAAGCCAAGGACGTGTGGCGTGCGCGCCCCTGCTGCGGTCCGCTGACCGTCACCGCCGAAGTCTATGCCGTACGATCTCTCCGTACGAACCGCCTATCTCGACATCACGCGCGGCTACTTCAATGGACCGAGCGTGTTCCTGTGCCCTGAAGGCCGCGAGATTGCGCCGTGCCTGCTCGAGATCGCCGCACCCGCGCACCCATCCTGCGGACACTGGCGAGTCGCCACCACGTTGCCGCGGGCGGATGCCACGCCCTGGAATTTCGGAACCTATCGCGCGTCGAACTATGACGAGTTGATCGACCATCCGGTCGAAATGAGCGACTTCACACACGTCGCGTTCGAAGCCGGCGGCGCGGTGCACGACGTCGCGATCAGCGGGCGCCACACGACGGACCTGGGGCGATTGGCGGGCGACCTCGCCCGCGTCTGCCAGTGGCAGATCGACCTCTTTGGGGGCGCTCCGGGAAGCCGAGCGCCCTTCGACCGCTACCTGTTCCAGGTAACCGCGGTCGGCGAAGGCTACGGCGGGCTCGAGCATCGCACGAGCACGAGCCTCCTTTGCTCACGCCGCGAGCTGCCACAGCCGGGAGTTGCCGCGATCACGGACGACTATCGCAGGTTCCTGGGCCTCGCGAGCCACGAGTACTTCCACAGCTGGAACGTGAAGCGCATCAGGCCGGCGGCGTTTGCGCCCTACGACCTTGCGCGCGAGAACTACACCAGGCAGTTGTGGGCCTTCGAGGGCATCACGAGCTACTACGACGACCTGGCGCTCGTCCGCAGCGGCGTGATTTCTCCGGACAGCTACCTCGAACTCCTTGGCCGCACGATCACCACGGTGTTGCGAACGCCCGGCCGCACACGTCAGAGCGTTGCGGAGTCGAGCTTCGATGCCTGGATCAAGTACTACCGGCAGGACGAGAACACGCCCAATGCGACGGTCAGCTATTACGCGAAGGGCGCGCTCGTCGGCCTGGCGCTCGACCTTACGCTGCGTAGCCACCGCAGTTCGCTCGACGCGCTGATGCGAGCGCTGTGGGAGAAGTATGGGCAATCCGGAACAGGTGTGCCGGAGGACGGCATCCCCCGGCTCGCCGCCGAAATCACCGGTCAAAGCCTGGATGATTTCTTCGCTCGCTACGTCGACGGTACCGAGGATCCGCCGCTTGCGCAGCTGCTCGGCCAGGTCGGCGTTTCGCTGTTCACGCGTATCGGCGAAGGTGCGCGCGACAAAGGTGGCACGCCCGGCAAGCGTTCCGTCGACGATCGACCGCGGTGCACGATTGGCGCCCGCTGGACGCCAGGCAGCGAGCTGCGCCTCCAGCATGTGTTTCGCGCCGGACCGGCGGCGCACGCCGGACTCGCCGCCGGCGATGTGATGGTCGCGATCGATGGCCTGCGTGCAACTGCGGACACGCTCGAGTCGCTGCTGACAGACCATGCCCCCGGGCGACGCGATCGTCGTCCATGCATTTCGCCGTGACGAACTGATGTCGTTCGACGTCACGCTCGCCGCCGCACCGCTCGATGCAGCCTGGCTCGAATTGGCGTCGGACGCCGACGAGGCGACGCTCGCCCGCCGCAACGACTGGCTCGGCACATGACGCGTGCCCTCCCGTCGGCCGCTCTGCTGCTCGCGGCAACGCTGCTGCATCTGCCGGCGCCAGCGTACTCAGCGGACGGTTGCGCCTCCGGCAACAAGGACCGACGCGACTTCCGACGCGTATTTCGGCCGGGAGATCCCCGATCCGTTTCGCTGGCTGGAAGCGACCAACGCCGCCCAGGTCGTCGACTGGTTCAAGGCACAGAACGCATACGCGCGGCAGGTGCTCGATGCGCTGCCGGACCACGAGCAGTGGCGCTCGCGCATCGCTGCGCTGAACGCAGCCGACACGCGAATCGGCGACGCGCAGTTCGGCGGTGACAACCTGTTCTATCTCAGGCGTGGCCCCTCCGACGAGGTGTACAAGCTACATACTCGCCGCGGAATCGACGGGCCCGAGCGCTTGCTTGTCGATCCCGCGCGTCTTGCCGACGGCGATCCAACGGCCGCCATCGACTACTACCGTCCCTCCCCCAACGGCGAGCGAATCGCGGTCGGTGTCTCGGTCGGCGGCAGCGAGAATTCCACGCTGCACGTGCTCGACGTCGCAACCGGCAGGCCCATCGGACCGCCAGTCCCGCGTGCGCGCGATGCCGCACCGTCGTGGCGCTTCGACAGCGCGGTGCTGTTCTACCGGCAGCTCAAGGAACCCGCGGACGGCGCGCCGCCTGCGGAAACATTCCGCGACAGCCGTGCGTACGCCCGCGTCATCGCGTCCGACGGCACGACCACCGACACGCCGGTGCTCGGGCGCGGCCTGTCGCCTGTGGTCGAGCTCGCCCCTGACGATTCGCCGTCGATCATCGTTTCACCGGTGTCGCCGTTCGCCATCGGCGTCGTAGCGCATGGTGTGGAGCGCGAGGTCTCGCTCTACGTGGCCCCGCTCGCGCAGGTGCGCGGCGACGCCACGCCGTGGCGCAAGCTCGCCGGCCCGGAAGGCGGCATCTCGGACCTGGACCTGCGTGGCGAGTGGATCTATCTCGTCACCAACGAGAATGCGCCGCGATATCGCGTGGTGCGCTGGTCGCTCAAGGACGCTGTCCCATTCGATGCGCGCACGGCGGAGGTCGTCGTGGCGGAGAGCGACCGGGTCGTCACCGGGATCGGTGTGGCGAAGGATGCGCTCTATGTCCAGCAGCTCGACGCCGGCATTGGTCGCCTCTTGCGGCTGGAGTTCAACGTGAACCTGCGCAAGGATCCGGGCGCGGCGCGCAGCGCCGCCGCACCCCGCGCGCAACGTTCCGCGCGGCGTGCGCCAGCCCCGGCCGCATTGCCGAAGACCGCCGGTGTTGCGCGCGAGCGTGGCATCGCGCTGCCGTTCGCCGGCGCGATCCAGGAAAGGGTTACCGATCCGTTGCGACCGGGTGCGCTGCTGCGGCTCGCGGGCTGGACCGAACCGCCGGCGTATTACACGGTGGATGGCAAGACCGGGGCGCTGGCGAAGACCACGTTGATGCCGCCTCCGCTCGCCGATTTCAGCGCAATGACATCCACGCGGGCTCGCGTGCGCAGTCACGACGGTGTCGAGGTGCCGTTGACGCTCGTGCATCGCCGAGACCTGCCGCGCAATGGCGAGGCGCCGGTGCTGATCGACGCCTATGGTGCCTATGGCTACGTGCGCGAACCGACGTTCTGGCCTACGCTGCTCGCGTGGCTCGAGCGCGGTGGAGTGTATGCAGTGGCCCACGTTCGTGGCGGCGGCGAGCTCGGCAAGACCTGGCATCTCTCCGGTCGCAAGGCCGCGAAGGCGAACAGCTGGCGCGACCTTATCGCATGCGCGGAGTATCTGGTGCGCGAGCGCTGGACCTCGCCCTCACGCATGGGCGCGATGGGCGCAAGCGCCGGCGGGCTCGTGGTCGGCAACGCGATGGTCGAGCGCCCGGATCTCTTCGCCGCCATCGTCAGCATGTCCGGGTTCCACGATGCGCTGCGTTCGGAGGCGGGTGCTGCAGGACCGGCAAACACGACCGAGTTCGGCAGCGTGGCCACCGAGGACGGCTTTCGCGACCTGTTGGCGATGAGCCCGTATGCGAAGGTCGTTCCTGGTGTCGCGTACCCGGCGGCGCTGTTCACGACAGGCTTCAACGACCAGCGCGTGGACCCCTGGGATCCGGGCAAGATGGTCGCACGCCTGCAAGCCGCGAACAGTGGACCGGGCGGCAGCGGCCGGCCCGTGCTGCTGCGCGTCGATTTCGCCGCGGGCCACGGCATGACGTCCACGCGCCAGCAGGCCATCGACGAATACGCGGACGTGTTCGCGTTCCTGCACGCGCAGATGGCAGCGCCACGCTGAGCCCGCGCACCGCGTGGAAGCGGCCGGGCTAGAGCTTTACTGCCGGATTCAGCGCATAGCGACCGGTGACCGACGCCTGTGCAAGCACGTGGCCTTCCATCGCCTTGCGCGCATCGTGCCCGGTGAACGTCGCGGGCACGTCGAGTCTTCCCACGTCGAGCGCGTGGAGCGTGAACACGTATCGATGGACGATCGCGTCATTCCACGGCGGGCACGGCCCGTCGTAGCCATGGTAATTGCCGCCCATGTCCTTGTCGCCCGCGAACCAGCCCGTGTAATCGTTCAGGCCATGGCGCCCGCCTCCCGGGGCCTGCGGACCCGGTTTGCCGCGCGGAGTAACCCCTGTCGAATGCGTGCCCGCCGCGATACCCGTGATTGTCGGCGGCAGGTCGATCAGCACCCAATGGAAGAAGTCCACGCGGGGGAGCGAAGCCGGCACCGTGCGGCCTTCCTTGTTCACATCGTCGCCGCGCGACGGTACGTCCGGATCGTGGCAGATCAGCGCAAGCGACCGCGTGTTCGGAGGTACGTCGCTCCAGGCGAGCGCGGGACTGCGGTTCCCGGACAGCGCGACATGTGATGCGGGATCCACCTTGCCGAACGCGTACTCCGCGGGGATCGGGCCCATGTCGGCGAAAGCGGTCGTGGTGAGCTTCATCGTCAGCCTTTCGGTTTCCAGTGCGGCGGGACAGTCCGTGCGAAGAAGGGCAGCGCCTCGATACGTGCCTTCCACGCGCGCAACTCGGGGGTCAGCATGCCGTCGGCGTCGAGCTCCGGCATGCGCACCTGCTGCGCGCGGTAAATGAATGCGATGAGCGGGTAGAGCGCGAAGTCGGCGGCCGAAAGCGGCCCCACGAGATGTGGTCCACGCATTGCGCGCGTGAACATCCCGAGCTCCTCGACGACCGCCTCGCGGCCCTTGGCGATCGCGGCCGCGTCGCGCTCCTCGGGCTTCTTTCCGAACAGCTGGTCGAGAATCGGGTCGAGCGCCTTGTCCAGATAGTTGTCGATTTCGGCAATCAGCCGCCGCGCGAGCGCGCGAGTACGGACGTCGCCGGGAAACAGCGGCGCGCCGCTCCCCGGATACTGCTCGTCGAGGTACTCGACGATGACATTGGACTCGTAGAGCACGAAATCGCCGTCGACGATCGTCGGTACGCGATGGCGCGGATTCAAGCGCAACGAACTCGGGCTTGCGCGTGTCGCCCGCGGAAAACGACAGCATCCTGAGCTCGTAGGGCAGCGCCTTGTGCTCGAGCGCGAGCCACACGCGCCAGACCCAGGGCGAGCCCGATCCTGCATAAAGGGTAATTGCCATGTCAGTCCTTCTTGTTACGGGGATTGCCTCGGCTCGGCGGCGGAGATGCCTGGTTCGTGCGGCCGCGCAGCGCCTCGAGCGACGCCTTCTGCAGCTCGAGCGTCTTGATGCTCATCTGCATCATGCCGAGGCTCATCGCCAGCCAGTTTTCGATCACCTTGAGCTCGCCGATCTTGCGCTCGATCTCCGCAGGGTCGAGCGCGGCGAACATCGCGGCGGGATTCGGAAAAGGCATGCCGCCGGCGAAGCCCGACACACCGGGCGGGGCCGCCGTGCCAGGCGGGGCGCTCGCCGCGCCCGGCATCGTGAACCCGGGCATCGGCACGCCGAGTGGATTCCACATCTTCTGCATGAAATCGAGAGCGTCCTGCGGGGAGAACGGAAAACCGCCCGCGGATGTACCGGGCTTCGAGTCGTGATCGCTCATGGAGGAAACCTTCCGGACGAGTGGCGCGGGCTTGGCTGCGGCGGCTTTCGGCTAATATTCCTCTATGGCGGACCCCGGCGCAACCTTGCTCGCCCGCGTCGCCGCCGCCGTCGGCCCATCAAACGTGCTGACCGCGCCGGCGGATGTCGAGCCCTACCTCGTCGATTGGCGCGGCCGCTATCGCGGCGCAGCTCGCGCGGTCGTGCGGCCTGGCAGCACCGAGGAGGTCGCCGTGGTCGTCGGCGCCTGCGCAGAGGCCGGTGCGCCGATCGTTCCCCAAGGCGGCAATACGAGCATGTGCGGCGGCGCGACGCCCGGGCCGAAGGTGACGCGATCGTGCTCTCGCTCGCGCGCATGAACCGCGTGCGCGCCGTGGACGTCGCGAACGCGACGCTGACTGTGGAAGCCGGCGTTCCGCTCGCGCTCGTGCAACAGGCGGCGGAGCGGGCGGGCCTGTACTTTCCGCTGTCGCTCGCCGTCGGAAGGCAGCTGCGACGATCGGCGGCAACCTGTCGACCAATGCCGGGGGCACTGCGGTGCTGCGCTTCGGCAACGCTCGCGACCTGGTGCTCGGCCTCGAGGTGGTGCTGGCCGACGGTCGCGTGCTCGAACGGCCTTGCGTGGCCTGCGCAAGGACAACACCGGCTACGATCTGAAGCAGCTGTTCATCGGCGGCCGAGGGAACGCTCGGCATCGTGACCGCAGCCGTGCTGAAGCTCTTTCCCGCGCCGCGCGCGCAGGTAACCGCGCTCGCGGCCGTTGTGGACGTCGCTGCACGCGACCGACCTGCTGAGCACACTCAAGGCAGCGCTCGGCGACCGCCTGGTCGGCTTCGAGCTGATGACGGCGTTCGCGTTGCGCTTGTCGCGCAAGCACCATCCGGCACTCCCCGACGTGCTGCCGGGACACGCATGGTTCGTGCTGGTGCAGGCCGACGACACCGCCGCCGACGCGCCCGTGGCGGCGCAGTTGGAAGCGGCGCTGGCGGCAGCTGCGGAAGCCGGCGTGATCGCAGGACGCGGTGATCGCCCAGACCACGGCCCAGGCCGATGCGCTTTGGACGCTGCGCGAGAACATCAGCGAAGCCCAGCGGCGGGAAGGCCCGAACATCAAGCACGACATCTGTCTGCCGGTTTCGCGTGTCGCAACGTTCCTCGCCGAAGCGGAAGCGGCGCTGTCCACCGCGCTGCCTGGAGTCGCGTTTCGTGGTGTTCGGACATCTGGGCGACGGCAACCTGCATTACAACCTTTCCGGCGCCGGAAGGCATCGCAGCCACAGGCATTCCTCGCGCACACCGAGCGCGCCAACCGGATCGTCTACGACCTGGTCGACGGGCACGCTGGCAGCATCAGTGCCGAGCATGGCATCGGGCAATTGAAGCGCGGCGAACTCGCGCGCTACAGGAGTCCGCTGGAGCTCGAGCTGATGCGCGAGGATCAAGGCCGTGCTCGATCCGCGCGGTCTCCTGAACCCCGGCAAGATCCTCTGACAAGGAAGGCGAGGGAGCCGCACATGGGCAAGGTCATCTTCTGGCTGGTCGTCGTGTTCGGCGTGCTGTTGGCGCTGCGCCTGTTCAACGCGGCGAAGGCACGGGCGCGCGCAGAAGAGGCGCGAAAAAGGGCGGCGCGTGAGGCGCAGAAGCCCGCCGCAATGGTCCGCTGCGTGGAATGCGGCGTCTATCTGCCGCAGTCCGAGGCATTACCGGTACCCAACGGCTTTCGCTGTGGCGATCCCGGTTGCGCCCATCGGCGTTGACGGATCGCAGCCAACACAGGCATAAGGAACCGAGATTCCGCTACGGCCCCATGCGTCCCTCCCCCGCCATTCCGCCCTTCGAGCCGCCGGCGTTGCCGACAACGCTCAGCGAATCGAGCCGCCGCATCCTGTGGATCGTCGGCCTCTACCGCGCGGTGTGCGGCGCCGTGCTGCTGGGCACCGCGCTGCTGGTCGACCTGCAAGTCGCTCACCGTCGACGCCCCCAACGCGTTCGTCACCAGCGTCGGACTCTACTTCCTGTTCGGCCTGGGCTCGTTCTGGTGGATCCAGCAGCAGGAGCGCCTGCCGCTGTCGCTGCCGGCGATGCTCGCTCACGCTGCTGATCGGCGACATCTTCTTCCTGGGCAATGGTGATCTTCGCCGGGGGCACCGCGGTGGCGCCACTGCCCATCCTGCTGTTCCCGCAACTCGCGGCAAGCGGCTGGCTGCTGGGGACGCGGACCGCGTTCCTGCACGCGGCGCTCGCAACGATGGTGCTGCTCGGTCTCGACATCTTCCGTCTCGTCGAAGGCCGCGCCGCCATCGCGCAGGTATTCCAGACGGGGCTCATCAGCTTCGGCTACTTCGCCACCGTCGGCATCGCGGTCGCCCTCGGACGGTACACGAAGGCGTCCGAAGACCTGGCCGCGCAGCGCGGCATCGACGTCGCCAACCTGGAGCAGGTCAACCGGCTGATCATCCAGGACATGCAGGACGGCGTGCTCGTCGTCGACCTGAATGGCGTCGTACGCGGTCACAACGCCCAGGTGACGCGCCTGCTCGGCGGCTTCGGCCGCATGCGCGGCGGCATGCGGCTCGCCGAATTCAGCTCGACGCTTCACGACTACTGGCGTCGCTGGCAGGAGGACGTGAACGAGTCGCTCCAGCCTTTCCGCGTCGAGGCAACGCAGCGACTGTTGCGCGTGCGGCTCGTCCGCATCGGCTCGGGTTTGAACGGCGGCACGCTGATCTACCTCGAGGACCTCGGTCGGGCACAGACGGAAGCGCAGCAGATGAAGCTGGCGGCGATGGGCAGGCTCACGGCGTCGATCGCGCACGAGGTGCGAAATCCGCTTTCCGCGATCAATCAGGCCGCGCAGCTCCTGCAGGAAGACGGCGTGGTGGCACCGAGCGGGGAGCGGCTGCTCGGCATGATCCGCAACAACGCGAAGCGCATCGACCGCATCGTCGGCGAGGTGCTGCAGCTGAATCGCCGCGACCGCCAGCAACCGGAAGCAGTGCCCCTCGGCGAATTCATGCGGTCACTGACCGAAGAGGTCGTGCATGCCGAGAACATGCCCCCGGGAACCGTCACGATCGACGTCGCCGACGACCTGCTCGTGGTGTTCGATCGCGGCCACCTGAACCAGATCGTCTGGAACCTCGTGCGCAATTCCTGGCAGCACTGCCAGAAGCGGGAGGGCAGCATCCGCATCGTGGCGCGCGCGGGTTACATGGGCGACGCGGTGATCTGCGAGATGGCAGACGATGGTCCAGGCATTCCCGCGGAGCTGCGCGGGCAGATCTTCGAACCGTTCTTCACGACACGTCCCGGTGGTACGGGGCTCGGACTGTACATCGCGCGCGAGCTCGCGGACGCGAACGGCGCAACGCTCGAGCTATTGCCCAAGTCTCCCGGCGCGCAGTTTCGCATCACGATCAAGCGGGCGGTCGCCGCCTGACCCATTTCCCATTCCACCGCACCTATGAATCGAGTGTGCCTATGACCCGCAGATCCCGCGGCCAGCCCAAAGTGCTGGTCATCGACGACGAACCCGATCTCCTCGAATTGCTCGAGCTCACGCTCTCGCGCATGGGGCTCGACACCATCCGTGCGGAATCGGTCGCGCAGGCGATTGCCCTGCTGGACCGCGAGCCCTTCGACCTCTGCCTCACCGATATGCGGCTGCCCGATGGCGAGGGCCTGCGGGTGGTGGAGCACATCAACCAGAAGGGTCTCGACGTGCCGGTCGCGGTCATCACCGCGTTCGGCAGCGCCGAAAACGCGGTCGCGGCGCTCAAGGCCGGCGCGTTCGACTACCTCGCCAAGCCTGTCGCCCTGGAACAGCTGCGCGCGCTCGTCAAGCAGGCGCTGAAGGTCCCAGACAAGGTGCAGCCGGCGACGAGCTACCAGCTGCTCGGCGAATCGCCCGCAATGATGCAGGTGCGGGGCATGATCGAGCGGCTGTCGAAGAGCCAGGCGCCGGTGTACATCAACGGCGAGTCCGGAAGCGGCAAGGAACTCGCCGCCCGGATGATCCACCTTGGCGGCCCGCGCGCCGAGCAGCCGTTCATCGCGGTCAACTGCGGCGCGATCCCCGAGACCCTGATGGAAAGCGAGTTCTTCGGCTACCGGAAAGGCGCGTTCACCGGCGCCGAGGGTGACCGTGACGGCTTCTTCCAGGCGGCGAACAATGGCACGTTGTTCCTCGACGAAGTGGCCGACCTGCCGCTCACGATGCAGGTGAAGCTGCTGCGCGCGATCCAGGAAAAGAAGGTGCGCAAAGTCGGCTCGACGCAGGAGGAACCGGTGGACGTACGCCTCATCAGCGCCACGCACAAGAACCTGCCGGCACTGGTCGAGTCGGGCGAATTCCGGCAGGACCTGTTCTACCGGCTGCACGTGATCGAGCTGTCGATGCCGCCGCTGCGCGAGATGCGCGAGGACATCCCGCTGATCGCCGATGCCATCCTGCGCAAGCTCGCGCGCGGCGCGCTGGCGAGGCTGCAGCCCGATGCGGTGCAGGCACTCGAGAAGTATCCATTCCCGGGCAACGTGCGCGAACTGGAGAACATCCTCGAGCGCGGACTCTCGCTGGCAGCGGATCCGCTGCGCATCAACGCGGACGACCTGCATCTGACTCCGGTCGCGGACGAATCCGATGCACCGATCCCGCCGGGCGAGAAATGGCCGCTGCAGGATTATCTCGACCGTGTCGAGCGGGTCGCGATCAACGAGGCGCTCGAGAAGACGCGCTACAACCGCACCGCGGCGGCAAAGCTCCTCGGCATCACCTTCAGGGCGATGCGCTACCGGATGGAGCGGCTGGGGATCAAGTAGGCGCTCCTAGGAGCATCATCGGGTACGCACCCGATGGCGGGGTCCGAAGCAAGACCGCCTCGCCACCGACACGCCGCGAAGGCATGCCGGGACGAGGCGGAAGCACCGCAATCCCGACTACTTCGCTGCGAAGCAGTAGTACAGCCCAGCGCCGCCGGTGCGGACGCGGCCCTCGGGATCGCAGCCGCGTAAGGAGCGGGAAAAACCTCGTAGAGGTGGGCGAGCAGCCGCGCCCAGGCATAGCGGGCAGCGCGACGATGGCCGGTTCGGCGGCGGGCGGATCGGGCGCTGGTGCGGGCGGCGATGTCGGCGCAGCGGCCGGTGTTCGCCCGGTGACCGCAGGGCGCATTGGGTGCCAGCACGCCGAAGTCGCGGTGACGGTGGACCCACGGCGGCGGCACCCGGGCGGCGAGGCGGTCGATGAGTGCATGCGGCGTCAGGTGCAGCAGAGCGTTCCCGCCCGGACTGGGCTTGGTGCCCTCCTCGAGCAAGCGTTCGGGATCGAGCTCGGGCAGTCGTTCGAGGGCGAACGGTGGCCGGGCGCAGTAGCGCAGCAGCCGCTCACACCCGGCGCGGTCGGCGGCCTCGATACGCACCGAGCCGTCGACGGAGAAGCCAACGCCTGCGGGTCATCGTCCGGCAGCAGGCCAGGGCGGGTGAACGCGCGCAGCCGGCGCCGGCGCACGCACTCCTGCCCCTGCGCGATGGCGCGGGCATCGAGCCCGGTCGGAAGACCACACCGGCCGCCGAAATCGCGATGCTCCGCCGGGTTGGAAATGGCACATGTCGGTGGGGCGAGGCTCCCGACAAGCCGGGCTCGCGAGAACGCTGGCCCACCGGAAAGCCAGACTGTGCAGCCACAGCCAGGTTTGCCGTCTGGACTTAAATTGTCGAAAGTGGAAAACTCGGCCGGAGGCGAGGTCAGGGAATTGACCGCGCCCGCCCAATCGATGAACGAGAACAAGAAAGAAAGGTCTGCCTCCCGCCAGCAACGCGACCAGATGCTCAAACTGGTCGCGAAGGGCTTCTACAACGAACTGACCAAGTACGGTGTCCAGAAGGACGAAGTCCTGCGGGTCGCGTCGCATCTTCTCGACAACCTGATGGCCCAGGGACAGAAGCCCGAGGCCGGCGTGCCGTATTACAACCAGATGTTCACGCTCGCCTCGGTTTGCGACGAATGGCCCGCACGCCAGCAGTTGTCGGTGGATTACGTGACGCTGCGTCCCCTGCAACTGTCGGTAATCCCGAAAGTCGTCGAATGGTTGAAAGCCCCGGCCATCCGCGAGAGCTTCGTGCCGGCCTTTCCGGAGAAGGAAGCCGAACTGCAGAAATACTTGACGCATCCCACCCGGGAATATTTTGGCGTCTACTACGAAGACCAGCCGGTGGGCATTGTCGGCGGCGAGAACATCGATCGCGTGGCGGGCAAGCTGGAGATGAAAAAGCTCGTGGGAGAAGCCGGCCTGCAGGGCAAGGGCATTGGCAAACGGGCCACCTTCGGCTTTCTCTATTACGCGTTCATGATCCTGAACCTGAACAAGGTTTACATCCACTCCCGTGACATCAACATGAGCAACCTCAATCTCAACAGCCGGTTTGGATTCGAGTTGGAGGGGATCTTCTTCGAGGACGTCAAGGCGGGCGACCAGCGGCAGGACATCATCCGGATGGCCCTGTTCAAGGCCCTGTGGGTGCAGATTTTCTCCGGCGAACCGTGAGGCAGCCCGGCCACTTGGAAATTGATCCGGGGCTTCGGGACCGCCCGGCCCGGAACTGCTGCCAAGCCCATTGTTGTGGGCCCGAAGCTGTTCTCATTAGCACCCGGCTTACAACCAACCGGAACTGCTTGCCACGCGGCGTTCGGCCGCTAATCTTGCGAATAGAGAATTCAAGCGCGCTATGCACCCGTAGAGCAGGCTATCACGGGTCGACGCGACGCGAGTGATGACGAGCCGGGTGATGCAGTGCGGCTGCGGGGTTGTCGCTGCAACGGCGGCGCATCTTCGAACTCCGCGAGTTCTGGCTGCGAGTGCCCGCAGCGGCATTGTGTGTGCGCCACCGCCTCGGCAATCGCGCTTGCTGACGAGTTTGTGCGCGAGCCGGCGATCGCCCGATTCTTTGCGGCCACCATTGATAGCCTGATTGGTAGTGGGCAGCGCCACTTGGCGCAGCGCCTGCACGGAACGGCCCAGGAGACGCAATCGGCATTGCCGACGAGCAGACATACGTCAAGGCGCCTTGCCGCACAATCTGGTACGCTTTTTTGGTTGCACTCCATCCGGCAAGATGTTGGATGGAAATGTTCAATTTTTCGTGGCGCGAGCGTGGCGGGACACCCCTGCAATATCCAGTTGCAAAAGGACAAAAAGCGCCATGCGCTGCCGGATGGAACGGTTGGGCATCAAGTAACCTTTCCCCACGACGTTGGTGTCGTGCACGCAACGTTCCTTCGCGATGTCACGCGTACCTATGCGCGACCGGATGGTGCGGCCGGCTGGCGACACCTGGCGATTGTAGGCGTTGCTCACTTCGGGCGCCCGATCGCGTTCGAGTGCCTGAGCGATACCCATTCAGGAGTTGTTGTCGTCGCATGACGGCTTCGTGCCGCTCGGCGCCGACATCGGCGTCGCGCGCAAGCGTCATCAGCGCCAACGTCAGGTACCCGAGATAGAACCCGCCCACGAAACAACCAAGACCCCACAAGACGGCAGACATGGCGCGGAGCCTCCTTTGTTCATTGGCTATGTACCAACCCTACGTCCGCCCCTTGCCGAAAACATTGAGTCGCATCAATTGAGGTGCACGGGTTGTTTGACCTAACCGTATTCCGGATTCAAAGGGCGCAGCGGCCGCCGCGTTGGCCCCCCGGCATTCACGTCCGTTCGGACTTCCGGCGCTCGCGTGTCGACGTACCGGCGGCGGCGCTCTCCTCACGGAATCGACCCGCTGGAACGACGAAGCGCACCACCTGCTCGACCGCCGCATCGCGGGGTGGCGCTCCCGTGACCTCTCTCGTCCAACGGCTGCGTCGCAAGGCCCGTACAGCGACGGTCGCGGCGCCAACCCGTCGTGCCCGCTTCGACAAGACCGGCTGGCTGCTCGGCGCAACTCGCATCCCGTCTCCCAATTGCGACGAACGACCGATGGGTACCACGGTTACGCTCGCCGTGATCCACAACATCTCGCTGCCTCCCGGCGAGTTCGGCGGCGATGCCATCGCCCGGCTCTTCACCAACGCGCTGGACCCCGCGGCGCATCCCTACTTCGCGGGTATCGCGCATCTCAAGGTGTCGGCGCATTTCCTCATCCGCCGCGATGGGGCGCTCGTGCAGTTCGTCCCCTGCCACCTGCGCGCGTGGCACGCAGGCGTCTCGTCATGGCGCGGGCGCGAGAGCTGCAACGACTTTTCGATCGGCATCGAGCTCGAAGGCACGGACGAGCGCCCGTATACGGCAAAGCAGTACGCCCGGCTCGCGCGGGTACTGTCGAGCGCGCGGCGCATGCACCCGATCACCGACGTCGTCGGGCATCGCGATATCGCTCCGGGCCGCAAGACCGACCCGGGCCCGGCCTTCGACTGGGACCGCTTGCACAGCCTCGTGCCGTGGAGCAGGCGCCGCACCCGGCCGGCGCGCTGACGGCAACGCGGAAGTTCGCCGAAGCGCGCAATTGCCAGCCGGCAACGGGCGCAAGGCGCCCCAATGAGTGGAGTCCCGGCTCCGGGGTATAATGTGCGGTTAATTCCGCGGCCGGAGCGACCCGGGCGGGGCGTCCTGCGCGGACGCGTCCCCGTCCGCCCGGCACTGCCAATCGAATGCAACTGCTGGCCGACTATTTCCCGCTGATCCTGTTCTTTGTCGCCTTCAAGTGGCAGGGAATCTACATCGCGACCGCCGTCGCGATTGCCGCGTCGATCGCGCAGATCGTATGGCTCAAGTCGCGCGGAACGGCATCGGCGGTCCACTGGCTGTCGCTGGCGATCATTGCCGTTTTCGGTGGCGCCACACTGCTCCTGCAGGACGAAACGTTCATCAAGTGGAAGCCCACGGTGCTCTACGGTCTCTTCGGGCTGGTGCTCGCCGTCGGCAAGCTTGCGTTCCGCCGCGACCTGATCGCCGTGCTGCTGAAGGACCTTTCGCTGCCGGCGCCAGTATGGACCGGCGTCACCTGGTCGTGGATCGCGTTCTTCGCTGCGATGGCGCTCGCGAACTGGTACGTCGCGTTTCACTTCTCCACGGACATCTGGGTGAATTTCAAGGTTTGGGGCGGGATCGGCCTGTTCCTTGTTTTTGCGCTCGGCCAGGGGCTCGTGCTTTCGCGCTACATGACGGAGCCCGCCAAGTGACGGCTGCCGTTGCCGAAACCCTGCGCACGCGGCTCGCACCGCTCGCGCCGCTGGTCGTCGAGATCCACGACGACAGCGCCGAACATGCCGGCCATGCCGGCGCGGCGTCGGGCGGCGGGCACTTTTCCGTCGTAATCGTGTCTGAAACGTTCTCCGGTCAGACCCGCCTCGCGCGGCATCGCGCAGTCTTGAGGCATGTAGGCGACCTGATACCCCATCCGGTGCACGCGCTCGCCATCCAGGCGTACGCGCCCGATGAATTTCCCTCCCAACCGTAAAAAGGACGTGCAATGAACAAGACCCGACTGGCTGCCGCGGTGCTGGCCGCACTCGTACCGGTGACCGCAGCGCTGGCGCAGGCCCCGGCCCCCAAAGCCACCCCTCCCGCCGCAGCCGCCGCGCCGGCCGCGCCGGCCGCGCAGGGCAAGACGCTCTACCCGCAGGCGCAGTTCGACCTGCTGCTCAAGGACCGCATCGCCCAGGGCCAACCCGACACGCCGGAAATGCGTGCCGCGATCCGCGAGGAGTTGAATACGCGCGAACTGCTCGCACGCGAGGCGAAGAAGAAAGGCCTCGACAAGAACGCCGACGTGAAGAACCAGATGGATCTCGCGGGGCAGACCGTGCTGGTCCGCGCCTATGTCGCCGACTGGGTCAAGGCCAACCCGATTCCGGAAGCGGATCTCAAGAAGGAATACGAAACGATCAAGTCGCAGATGGGCGACAAGGAATACAAGGTGTCGCACATCCTGGTCGAGAAGGAAGACGAGGCCAAGCAGGTGATCGCCGATCTGCAGAAGGGCCAGAAGTTCGCCGACGTCGCGAAGGCGCGCTCGAAGGACCCGGGCTCGAAGGATCGTGGCGGAGACCTCGACTGGAACGCGCCGGGCAACTTCGTGAAGCCCTTCGGCGATGCGATGGCCAAGACCGAAAAGGGCAAGTTCACGCCGCAGCCGGTGCAGACGCAATTCGGCTGGCACGTGATTCTGGTCGAGGATGTACGCGACGCCAAGGTGCCGCCGTTCGATGAAGTGAAGCCACAACTGCAGCAGCGCATGCAGGCGCAGTGGCTCGACAAGTACTTCAAGGAACTGCGCGCCAAGAACGGCGTGTAACCGCCAAGCTCGAAGCTGCATTTGCAACTGGGGCGGGCCCGCGGGCCCGCCCTTTTTGTTGCGCCGGTGCAGCGACGAAGCGATGCCCCGGGCCGAATTGCCCGAGCGCCAGACACTCCGGAGCGCGAGGCGCTCTCGAAAGCAGCGGTGATTGACAATCGGCGCCGGAGGGCCCAATATACCTAACAACTGTTTGTTTTTCTCGTCACCCCGTGGCCTCGCCCCAACCCGCCGTTCCCCGCTCGCAACGCACCGGCCCGCGCGCTTCGCATCCGCGTGCCGACAATCGGTTGCCGCTGGTGCGGGACGCGGCCGCCCGCCTGTTCCGCGAGAAAGGCTATGCATTCACGTCGATGCGCGACATCGCGGCGGCCTCCGGGATGCTGGCCGGATCGCTCTACTACCACTTCGCGTCCAAGGAACAGCTGCTGGTTGCCGTGTACGCGGAGGGCGTGCGCAGGATCACCGTGGCCGTGGACGCAGCGCTAGCGCACGACGGCGATCCCTGGGGGCGGCTCGAGCAAGTCTGCGCCGCACATCTCAGCGCACTGCTCACGGACAGCGACTACGGCCAGGTCGTGATCCGCGTGCGTCCGGACGACGTCCCGGAGATTGCGCCTCAGCTGATTGCCTTGCGAGATGGTTACGAACGCCTCTTCGCCCGCGCCATCCACGCGCTGCCGCTGCCCAACAAGGCCGATCGCCGGGCCCTCCGGCTCATGCTGCTCGGCGCGCTCAACTGGTCGCAGACCTGGTACCACCAGGGCCACGACAGCCCGCAGACGCTCGCGCGCCGCTTCGTCCGACTGCTGCGCGACGCATCGGAAGTCTGACGCCAATTCACCTACCCGGGAAGGCAATGCCATGGACATACGCCCCAAGGTGCTCATCACCAAGATCGGCCTCGACGGACACGACCGCGGCAGCCGAATCGTCGCCGCGCATCTGCGCGACGCCGGCATGGAGGTCGTCTACACGCCTCCGTGGCAGGAAATTCCCGCAGTCGTCAAGCTCGCGCAGGAGGAGGACGTCGACGTGATCGGCGTCTCGTCGCTCGCGACCGACCATCTGATCGTGCCGCGGTTGATGACGGCGCTGCGCGAAGCGGGCATGGGTGACGTCGCCGTGATCGTCGGCGGCATCGTTCCCGACGACGACGAACGGGCGCTCCTCGACTCTGGGGTCGCCCGCGTGTTCCATCCCGGCGCCCCACTCGACGATATCGCCTCCTTCATCCGCGACGTCACTGCCAGGGTACGTGCAGAGAAGTTCGCGGCGTGAGGAGCGAAGACGCATGAACAAGCCACAACCCCATCCTGTTCCCGCATCCACCGAGGATGGCCGCATCCGCTGGGAATCGGAATTCAAGGCGCAGGTCGGAACCGATCGGGAAATCGTCAACCGCTCGGGCATCCCGATCAAGCCGCTGTACACGCCGCTCGACGTCGATCCCGGGCGCTACGATGCCGGCCTCGGATTCCCCGGACAGCCGCCCTACACGCGCGGCGTCTACGCCACGATGCACCGTGGCCGCACCTGGACGCAGCGGCAGCTGATCGGGCTGGGCACGCCCAGGGACTACAACGCGCGCCTGCGCGACATTCTCGACAAGGGCGCGAGCGCGGTGTCGCTCATTCCCTGCAATTCGGTGTACCGCGGCTTCGACATGGACGAGGTGTACCCCGAACTGCTCGGAACCTGCGGCGTCGTCGTCAACACCGCTGACCAGATGGACAGCTGCCTTGCGGGAGTCGATCTTGCGCGCACCTCATGCGCGATGAACGACCCGCTGCCCTTCACGCTGCTCGCGTTCATGCTCGCCGTCGCCCGTCGGCGCGGCGTGGATTGGAGCAATGTCACCGGAACGTCGAACCAGAGCGACTACATCTCGCACTATGTCGCCAATCACATGTTCTTCCGGATCGCACTGCCCGGTTCGCGGCGAATCCTCACCGACCACGTCGCCTGGTGCAACCGCCACGCGCCGCGCTGGAATCCCGTGTCGGTGGTCGGGCAGCACATGCAGCAGGCCGGCGCCACACCCGCCGAAGCCCTCGCCTTCACGCTCTCCACCGCCATCCAGTACGCGGAGGACTGCATTGCCGCCGGCATGTCGCCCGACGAATTCCTGCCGCGCTTCACGTTCTTCTTCGACATCTCGATCTCGTTCTTCGAGGAAATCGCCAAGTTCCGCGCCGGGCGCCGCATCTGGGCGCGCCTCGCGCGCGCGCGCTTCGGAGCGCGCGACCCGCGCTCGTGGCGTTTCAAGTTCCACGCGCAGACCTCCGGCGTGGACCTGACCCGCCAACAGCCGCTCAACAACATCGCCCGCGTCACCGCGCAGGCGATGGCAGGGATCTTCGGCGGCCTGCAGTCGCTTCACACCGATGCCTACGACGAAGTACTGTCGTGCCCGACGCAGTTCGGCGCTCGCATCGCCGTTGCGACGCAAAACATCCTGCGCGAGGAAGCCCACTTGACCGACGTGATCGACCCGCTCGGCGGCTCGTACTACGTGGAGAAGCTGACCGACGAAATGGAGGCCCGCGTGCTGGCAATCATGGACGAGGTCGAAGCCGCGGGCGGCATGTATCGTGCGGTGGAAGCGGGCTTCGTCCAGCAGCGCATCGGCGAATCGTCGCGGCGCTTCCAGGGGAAGGTGGAAAGCGGCGAGCAGACGATCGTCGGCGTGAACAAGTACACGGTCGAAGAGAGCGCAGACGCGCGGCCGGCCCTGCCGAAGCCCGATCCTGCGCTGATGAACGCGCATCTCGGCGAGTTCGCGCAATGGAAGGCCCGGCGGTCCGCAAGTGAGGTCGCAAAGGCGCTCGACGTGCTCGCGCATTCTGCGCAGCCGAATGGCGGCAACATGTTCGGCGCAGTCGTCGCCGCGGCGGAGGCCGGCTGCACGCATGGCGAGATCTGCGCGACGCTGCGGCGCGAACTCGGATTCGGGCAGCCGCTGGTCGCCGTCTAGGACCGGACGTGAAACACCCCACAGTGGAAACCGGCGGTTCCGTCAGAGCCCCCGTTACGGTGGACGCCGGCCGTCTTGCCGCCATCCGCGCAGGCGATCGCGCGGCCGTCGCCCGCGCGATCACCGAAATCGAAAATGAGCTGCCGGGAGCGACGAGGATCCTCGCGGGCCTCGCAGCCGATCGAGGCCGTGCGCACGTCATCGGCATCACCGGCGCGCCGGGCGCCGGAAAGTCGACGCTGATCAATGCGATGCTCCGTGAATGCACGATCCGCGGGCAGCGGGTCGCGGTCGTCGCGATCGACCCGTCGAGCCCGATCTCCGGTGGCGCCGTGCTGGGCGACCGCATCCGCATGAGCGATGCCGCTGCGAGCGAGAACGTGTTCGTGCGTTCGCTCGCTTCGCGTGGTCATCCGGGCGGTCTGTCGCGCACGACGCGACGAATCGTCGACCTGCTCGATGCAGCGGGGTTCGATACGGTGCTTGTCGAGACGGTCGGTGCGGGTCAATCGGAGGTCGCGATCGCCGCGCTCGCGGACACGAGCATCGTCGTCTGTCCGCCGGGCCTTGGGGACGACGTGCAGGCGATCAAGGCCGGCATCCTGGAAATTGCGGATCTGCTCGTCGTGAGCAAGGGCGACAGCCCGCTCGCGGCGCGCACGGTGCGCGACCTGAAGGAGATGCTGTCGTTGCGGTCGCACCGCGAAGGCTGGAAAGTGCCCGTGCTGCTCACCACAGCCGCGCGCGCCGAGGGCATCGCGGACTTGGTGGACGCTGCGGCCGCCCATGGGCAGTCGGGCGGTCGTGGCCGCCGCCTGCGTACGAGCGCGGAACGCCGCGGCACGGCAGGCAATCACGATGCTGCGTATGCGCGGGTGCAAAGACTCGCCGGGCGAGACGCGTTCCTGCGCCGCTGCCACATCGACCTGGTGGAGGCAGGTCCTGGCATGGCCACGCTGGCAATGACGGTCGGACCCGACCATCTGAACTTCAATGACACCTGCCACGGTGGAGCGATCTTTTCGCTTGCCGACAGTGCATTCGGGCTCGCCTCCAACTCTCGCGGCGCCGTCGCGGCCGGCATCGATGCACATATCGCCTACCACGCGGCAGCGCGCGAGGGTGACCGGCTCGTTGCACGCGCAGTCGAGGTCAGCCGCAGCACGCGCGTCGCCGTCTATCGTGTGGACGTCCTGCGCGCCGACCACGAAAGCGTTGCGTCGTTCACCGGGACCGTTTACCTGAGCGGCCGCGCACACGAGCCGGCGGACGCTTCCGCCAACGATTGACTGCCGGGGGAAACGCTTCAACGAGAATCACGGGACCTCCCGGACAGAGGTCCCTGTGCCGGCACCTCGCCGCGGTCGCTCGCCTCAGCGACCGCGACTTTCGCGCAACGGGCCGGCGCTCGCAAGCGCGCGATTCGGGCAAGACACTGCGGTCATCGTCGCGGCGATGCTATCCTACGCGGGCCTCGCGCAGGGGGACCGCGAGGGGTGGCAGTCGAGAACCACAATACCCCGGGGGGAGTCGCATGAGCCTGATTCGGCATCCGAAGGATTTCTGGTCAGGCGCGATGTTCATCGCGTTTGGCGGCGCAGCCTGCATCCTCGGAATCGACTACGCAATGGGCTCGGCAAGCCGCATGGGGCCGGGCTATTTTCCGCGCGTGCTTGGCCTTCTGCTTTGCGCATTTGGCGCAATCCTGGTCTTCCGCTCGTTCCGGTCGAAGGGAATGCCGCTGTCGTTCCCGACGATGAAGCCGCTCCTCGTCGTGCTGCTCGCCGTCGTCGTCTTCGGCGCTGTCGTGACCCGCTTGGGTCTCGCGCTCTCCACCATCCTGCTGGTCGTGATATCGAGCTTCGCCTCCCACGAATTCCGCTGGAAGGAATCGATCGTCGCCTCCGTCGTGCTCGCGGTGTTCGTCATCATCGCGTTCCGCTACGGACTCGATCTGCAGCTTCCGACGTGGCCGCCGTTCCTAATGCGCTGACCCGTGGATCTATTCGCCAATCTCGCGACCGGGTTCGGCGTCGCGCTCACCCTGCAGAACCTGCTCTATGCGTTCATCGGCGTGCTGCTCGGCACGCTGATCGGCGTGCTGCCCGGCATCGGCCCGGTGCCGACGATCGCGATGCTGCTGCCGATCACCTACGCGCTGCCGCCGGTGTCCGCGCTGATCATGCTCGCCGGGCATCTACTACGGCGCGCAGTACGGCGGTTCGACGACCGCGATCCTGGTCAACCTGCCGGGCGAGTCGTCGTCGGTCGTCACCTGCATCGACGGCTACCAGATGGCGCGACAGGGCCGCGCCGGCACGGCGCTCGCCATCGCCGCGATCGGCTCGTTCATCGCGGGCACGTTCGCGACGCTGGTCGTCGCCGCCTTCGCGCCGCCGCTCGCCGAGGTCGCGCTCAAGTTCGGCCCCGCCGAGTACTTCTCGCTGATGGTGCTCGGCCTGATCGCCGCCGTCGTGCTCGCGAGCGGCTCGCTGCTGAAGGCGATCGCGATGATCGTGCTGGGCCTGCTGCTCGGCATCATCGGCACCGACGTCAACTCCGGCCTGCAGCGCTACTCGTTCGGCATGCCGGAGCTCTCCGACGGCATCGGCTTCGTCGTCGTCGCGATGGGCGCTGTTCGGCTTCGCCGAGATCATCGTCAACCTCGAGCAGCAGCGAGCACGCGCGAGGTCTTCACCGACAAGGTCTCGGGCCTCTGGCTCAAGTGGAAGGACTTCAAGGAGGCGCTGCCGGCGATCCTGCGCGGCACCGTGCTCGGCTCGGTGCTCGGCATCCTGCCGGGCGGCGGCGCGCTGCTCGTCCGCCTTCGCCTCCTACACGCTGGAAAAGAAGATCGCCAAGGACCCGTCGCGCTTCGGCAAGGGCGCGATCGAGGGCGTGGCGGGCCCGGAGAGCGCCAACAACGCCGGCGCGCAGACGTCGTTCATTCCGCTGCTCACGCTCGGCATACCGCCCAACGCCGTGATGGCGCTGATGGTCGGCGCGATGACGATCCACAGCATCCAGCCGGGCCCGCAGGTGATGACCAGCAATCCCGCAGCTGTTCTGGGGCCTGATCGCGAGCATGTGGATCGGCAACGTGATGCTCGTGATCCTCAACCTGCCGATGATCGGGATCTGGGTGAAGCTGCTGCAGGTGCCCTACCGCCTGCTCTACCCGGCGATCCTCGTGTTCTGCTGCATCGGCGTCTACAGCCTGCAGAACAACGTGTTCGACGTGCTGATGACCGCGGTGTTCGGCGTTCTGGGCTGGCTCTTCGTCAAGCTCGACTGCGAGCCGGCGCCGCTGCTGCTCGGATTCATCCTCGGGCCGATGATGGAGGAGAACCTGCGCCGCGCGCTGCTGCTGTCGCGCGGCGATCCGACGGTGTTCGTCACCCGGCCGATCTCGCGCGGCGCTGCTCGGAATCGCCGCCGTGCTGCTGCTGATCGTGATGGCGCCCAACGTGCGCAAGAAGCGCGAGGAAGCGTTCCACGAGGTGTGAGGCGTCCCGCGCGCCCGGCTGAATCGCCCCTCCGTGGCTCCGCGCGCTGCGACCGAGGGTACGCCGTGCTGACGCTCCGCTGAGCCGCCGGACGGATGAAGCAAGTCGCCGACCGCGTCGCGCATGGCCGCGCGGGCACTACCTCCCAGGTCCCTAGTGCACTGTCGTCCGCATCCTACATGCGATTCCGACAACGGCTCATTTGATGCGTGGTTTCCCGAGTCTAGCATTCACGTCAGGCACATGCCCGCCCTGACGGACGACGCGTCGCGGCTGACGCCGCGTCGACCGCTCGTCCGCGGGGCACCGGATGAAGTGCCGACACGCAGTTCAAATGGCGAGGTGATGCATGCCCGACGATACGCGAGACATGGGACTGTCGATGCCGGTCGGCCCGAAGCAAAACCACCTGCTCGCGGCGCTCGACCACCCCGATTACGATCGGCTGCGCCGCATCTGACCCGTGTCCACCTGCCGCTCGGGAAGGTCGTGTGCGACGCAGGAATGCACGCGCGCCACGCCTATTTTCCGACGACCAGCATCGTGTCTCTGCTCTACGACCTCGAGAACGGATCGTCGGTCGAGATCTCAATCACCGGCAACGACGGCCTCGTGGGCATTTCGCTGCTCATGGGCGGCGAGGCTCCGACCGGCCGAGCGATCGTGCGCAGTGCGGGCTACGCCTATCGGCTTCCCGCAGACGTGCTGATGCCGAGGTCGTTCGACATGGCCGGCTCGTTGCGGCACTGTTGCTCCGATACACGAAGGCGCTCATCACGCAGATGGCGCAGACGGCCGTCTGCAATCGCTGCCATCAGATGGAACAGCAATTGTGCCGCTCGCTGCTGTTGTGCCTCGACCGGCTGCAGAGCAACGAATTGACCGTGACCCACGAACTGATCGCCAACATGTTTGGCGTGCGCCGGGAGAGCGTCACGACAGCGGCAGGCAAGCTGCAGGCAGCCGGATTGATCCGGTGCGACCGCGGGCGCATCACGATCCTCGATCGCCCAAGGCTGGAGCAGCACGTCTGCGAATGCTACGCCGTGGTCAAGGCGGAGCTCGCTCGCCTGCTCCCGCCGCACAAGCAAGTACCTTCTGCAAGGGTCGTCGTGCCACATGTGGACAACTGCCTTCCCGCCGGCCGGACTCGCGGTCCGCGTCCGCGTCCCTCGGCCGGACCGACCAACAAAGCCGTGCAAGGAAGCCAACCTGCGTGGCCGGTTGATCCACCCGGCTTACGTGCGCGGGCCGGGATCGATCGGCCCGTCGATTTCGACCACGGTACCGCAACCGCTGCGTCCTTCGATCGTGAATTCGCCATTCAGCGCGAGGACCCGCTCCCGCATCGAAATCAGCCCATGCGCGGTGGGGTTGTGACGGACCCCGGTCCTGATCCCGACGCCGTCGCCGACAATCCGCAGTATCCATCGCAAGCCCTCCCGTCGCAGCGAGACGGTAACGCTCTTCGCATCGACGTATTTCGGCGATGTTGGTGAGTGCCTCCTGACCAAAACGGTCCGTGAGAGGCAACAGCCGATGTCAGCTCCAGCGCACGAAACGGCGTCGATGCAGGTCAGATCGCGTCGAGATCCACGGCGAAGGAGATGGACCCGTCGCTTGTCGCGCACAGTCGCGCGCAGTCCAATGCGGAGTCGAGCGCCGCGTCCTCCCAGTCTTCGGCATCCTGTACCCGTAGCGCCTCCGCCTTTGCGTTGAGCGCCGCAAGTTCCTGTTCGGCGCCGCTTTCATTTGAATGCGCGTTGCGCATGGCCACCCTCCCGAAGGAATTGGATTGAACTGCCATCGAACCGCAGCCGCAGGCTCGGAGCCCCGTCCCCAGGCGGGGACGGGCATCTTCGAGATGCGCACAGCGGACCCTCGCGAAAGACGTCGCAGACGGTGGCAGCGATGACGCCATCTCCATTTCGGCATTGATCAGCGTCTCGTCGCCTGCCGCTCCTGCGATCGATCGTCGACGGGCGGCGGCAGCTCGTCCGGCATCCAGTCGTCGTAGCGTCCCTCGAACGACCTGATCTGGCGGCTCCACTTCCTCCTTGCCGACGCCGTAGGCTTCCTGCACCTTACCGGCCAGCTGGTCGCGCTTCCCGGCGATGACGTCGATTTGATCGTCGGTGAGCTTGCCCCACTGCTCCTTGACTTTGCCCTTGAACTGCTTCCAGTTTCCTTCGACTTGATCCCAGTTCATCTCCATCTCCTTTGCATGCCGATTGCGGCACGAGGTTGGCTCCTTGAGTTGGCACTGCCCGGACATCGTAGCGAACAACTCCGCCGCAATCAGTCGGACCGGCGCGCGTCAACCTGTAGGATCGCCGGCATTCCGGTCCGCAGTACGGCCCTACAGGGCTGTCGCAAGATAACTCGCGACGAAGCGTACGAGCCAATGCTTACAACCAATAGATTCAGACGAATGCTGACAGCCCGCGCAATTACCCGAATTGCTCTCAACCCCTGACTCGAATCCGTTGCAGGACCAGTTGGCGAGACGCGCAGGAATATGAGGGAGTCGGCTGAGAGCAATCTCGGCAGGCAAGAGGAACTCCGGTGCAAGCATTCGCGAAAGGAAGGACAATGGGCTGGTTCAAGGCAGTCGCCCGGTCGGATGCGGTCTATACATTGGACCGGAGGTCACGTGGCGGCAATCGATGGCGCGCCATTCGATGTCGACATGGTCGTCCAAGGCGACGCCGCGAGAGCTGCGGCTCCAGGCGAAGGCCCGATTGCGGAAATTGGAGAGGAAACGAGGCGTCGACAGTTAGCTCTGCTGCAGCGCTACGTCGTCGCCGTCCGCGCTCGTTGACCCCAATCCACGTCATTAGACGACGCTCCCGCCGTTTCCGCTGTCGTATCGCAACGCTCGCAACGCGGCTCCGGTCCGGGAAAGCACTTCGCCGGTGACCGCGTTCGGCCGGAACACCGTGCAGCCCTTGAGACCCGCCTCCCACGCGTCGCGGTAGATTCCTGCGAAGTCCGCAAAGGGAATGTCTGGGGCGACATTTGTCGTCTTGGAAATCGCGTTGTCCACGTGCGGCTGGAGCGCAGCCTGCATAGCGAGCTGGTCGTGTGGCCGCGTGGTCGCGGCCGTCACGAAGGTGTCCGGCAGCGGGTCCCCACGCGCCGCGGCTCGCCATTGCGCGAGCGCGTAGCTTTCGACCTGCACACGGGAAAGCACGCCATCGGGCTCGCGCACGTTGCGTGCGTACTCGAGCGCGAAGATCGGCTCGAGCCCGCTCGAAACGTTGCCGGCGAGCAGGCTGATCGTCCCCGCCGGCGCGATGGCGGTCAGATGGCTGTTACGGATACCGTGCTTCGCGATGCCCTGCCGCAGATGCGAAGGCAGTCGCGCAACGAAAGGGGCCTCGAGATGGCGATCGCGATCGAACAGCGGAAAGCTGCCGCGCTCGCGTGCGAGCTCGATCGAAGCCGCATACGCCGCCTCGGCAATCGTGCGCATCGCGGCCGCCGCGGCCGCGCGGCCTGCGGCCGAGTCATAGCGCAGATTCAGCATGACGAGCGCGTCGGCCAGTCCGGTGATGCCGAGGCCCAGACGCCGCGAGGCCTGCGCGGCCTGCGCCTGCTGCGGCAACGGGAAGCCGGAGATCACATAGACGTTGTCCAGCATCCGCGTCGCGACCGCGGCCACGTCGGCCAGCGCATCGACGTCCAGGCGAGCATTGGGCGCGAACGCGTCGCGCACGAAGCGCGCCAGATTGACCGAACCCAGATCGCAGGCACCGTACGGAGGGAGTGGTATCTCGCCGCACGGGTTGGTCGCGCTGATCGTCTCGGCGTAGGCCAGATCGTCCTCGCCGTGGATGCGGTCGATGAACAGCACCCCTGGTTCGGCGCCTTCGTACGCATGCCGGATGATCGATTGCCAGAGACTGCGTGCCGAAACCCGCCGTTCGACGCCCAAGCGAGGGAACGCGAGCGTCCAGTCGGCGTCGACGTCCACGGCACGCATGAAGGCGTCCGTGACGAGGACCGAGAGGTTGAAATGCG
>CAVVRH010000016.1:0-100261 GCA_963750585.1 uncultured beta proteobacterium | reverse complement strand
AACGTCCGCAGGTGGAACCCTCGTCGGGTCCGCGTCCTGCCGGGCGCGCCAGCAAGACGAACGGGAAGTGCTTCGCAATCCATCAAATGACGACCTGGTTGCGATCCAGCCGGAAAAGCGCCACCAGAAGCCCTATCGTGGCGATTACCAGAAATGCCGGGCCGAACAGCCAGAATACGAGCGGTACCGCGACGAAGAGCGACCGGATCCCGACCGCCATCATGTAGCCCGCCCGATTCAGTCGGCGTGCGACCGCTTCCGGCGACAACGCCTCGTTCGCTTCTCGAAGCTCTCTCGGCACGTTGATCATGAACAGGACGTGATTCGTGAGGCGAATCGCCATGGTGAAGGCGAAGAAAGCGACAAGAAAATCCGCCAGAAGGCACATCACCTTGAAGCTCCACAGCTCCGGGGAGGGCGGCCCCAGGTAATTGACCGCATGCCAGCTGCGAGCAATGCTGTCCGCCTGGCCGGAGAGGGTTAGCGTGCCGATGATAAGCAATGTCGCGGTCGAAACCATCAGGATGCCGACCATGATGAAATTGCGCAGAGTCTGCACAGCCATCACGTCCCTGGTCGGATTGGCCATCACGTGCTGCACCCACAGCCGGCGCGCCGACTCGTTGACGAAATGGATCGAATAAGTCGGATCCTGCCGCACGCGGATGCGCAGGTGGTAGTAATAGGCTCCTATCATGAGAACACTCAATGCCAGGGCCAGAAGATCAGGCCCAAGGACGCGGACCCACTGCTGATCGAGCCAGGTACCAGTCACGGCTTGCCTCTCCTTGATCGACGCATTCGCGTCTCCCGGCGGCCGGCCGAGGGAAAACGTCGACAGAAAAGCATACTCTCCCGCCGTGCTAGATTTCCTGCCAGTTCATGAATCGGCGAAGCGATCCACCATGCGGGATTCGATGGGATCGCACCCACTTCAGGGGAACGCAAATGTCTCAACTCTTGCTGCAGGTCATCGAGGCTGGTGATCTTTCGCGCGCGCAGGCGCTGTTGGCCGCCGGGGCGGACTGCGATGCACGCAATGCCGATGGCGCGACGGCGCTGATGCTGGCCGCTCATCTGGGGAGGCTCGACATGGTGCATGCGCTCATCGACGCCGGCGCGGACGTGAACGCAACGGACGAACGAGGCTGGGGTCCGATGACCGAAGGCGGTCTACAACGCGGATCTCGATCGGGGATTTGCCGACGTGGTGGAGGCGCTGATCCGGGCCGGCGCGGAATCGAGACGCCGATCACCTATGGCGTCCGTCCGTTGATGCTGGCCGCCGGCTATGGCGAAACGGCGGTGGTGGAAACGCTGCTGAAGGCCGGCGCCGATGTCCTGGCGCGCAACGACGGCGGCCTGACCGCGCTGATGATGGTCAAGGAAAAGTTCTACGTCGACGTCATCAATCTGCTGCACGAAGCGGAGCGCGACGCCGGCGTCGGCGAGGGCAGTTGCTCGACCAAGAACGCGCCCGGCTCCCAGGTCGTGACCTTCCTCAAGCCTGTGGGGCGCCGCGCGGACGGCTGACGTGATCGATCATCGCTGATCGAAGCGCCGACGATCTTGTTCGGACCCGATTGGGCCGGCTTCGTGGGCAGAATCTTGCCGGGCGGCCTTCTGATAGAAGGAGTTAGGAGGATCTCCTGGCTCTTTTTCCATTCTGTGCTGGCCATGGGCTGCCGTTTGGGGGAAAATCGGCATTGACGTCCGGCGGCACCGGTGACACCCGCCGCGAAGCGATCGTAACGGCGGACTTGCCGACGCATCGGCGGACGTTGATGCACCTCAAAGCGCAGTATTCCTTTCGCCCTATAAAGGCGAAATGCGCGTCCAAGGCGCCGGACCCAAACGGAGTGCCCCATGGAATATGTATGGATTGTTGGTGGCTTCATGATCTTCGGGATTGCCGTCGTCGTGGTGTACGCATTGCTGAAAATGGCCAGTGACACCGATCGTGCCGTTCGCCACGCGGAAAAGATGCTCAATCCGCTCTCGGACGTGTTCGTGACGCAGTCGGGGCAGAATTCCAGGTAGCCGGCAGGAAGCGCCAGTGCGAACGTAGCTACTGGCGCGGCACGCGTCCCACCAGGACGTCGACGGTGGACGCGAAGAATCGTGCGATCGCCGGATCGCCTGCAGCAAATTCATCATGGAGTGCAATCGCCGCGGCAATCGCCCCAGCATCTTCGCTCGGGTCGATCGCTTCGTCCGGCGGCGCCAGGCGGAAGTCGAATCCGCGGCGGCGATTCATTTCCCAATCGGCGGCGTGTCCGACCCACCCGAGCAATACGGGCGACGGCGCGTGGCGCAGATTGCTCGTCGCGAACAGAACCTCCAGATCATCGCCGGACAGACGCGACAGGGCGGTGCAGACGTCGGCGAGCGGATCGGGCATGTGGACAGCGATCACCTGGCCCGAAGCGAGTCGGGTGAAAGATACCGCTGGCGATAGGTCTCGAACGGCAGGTCGTCCTTCGCCTCGATGATCCGCTGCTGGTCGAGGGAGTCGTCCGCCAATTGGCTGAAGCGCGATTCCATCTCGGCGGAAAACGGTTCGCGAAGCAGGGCGTCCCGATGTCGCAGTGAATGTTCGAGGGCGAAGCGGAAGTAGGAGCCGCCGTAGTGCTGCCGAATCGCGGACAGGACGCGGGCAGACGGCAGCGACTCTGGATCCGCCACGCCGCCCATGGCCGCTGCGAGCGCTTCGCGGTAATCGCGGCCGCCCAGCGCGACGTCGAGCGCCGCAGCGATCGGCTCGAATTCGGTCAGGAGCTGCCGGGACCATTCGCGCAGCTCCACCTTGTCGTTGCCTCGATCCAGGCACAGCCCGGGCTCGCGGCCGCGTGCGGCGACTCGCCGCTTGTTGTGCCCGATGTCCCCGATCTCCTTTGGCGTGTCAGGCGGGCTGTCGCTCAGCAGACAATGCAGGAGGAAGACATCCAGGAATCGGACCGTATGCGCGGTGATGCCGATTGCGGTGAAGGGATCCAGGTCCATTGCGCGGACCTCGACGTACTGCACGCCCCGCTCGCGCAGCGCCCGCAATGGTCGCTCGCCAGGTCGCACCACGCGCTTCGGTCGGATCGTGCTGTAGAACTCGTTCTCGATCTGCAACAGGCTCGTGGCGAGCTGCTGGTAATTTTCGCCGTTGCGGATGCCGAACTTTTCGTACGCGGGATACGGCTTGGTCAGCGCATCCTCGAGCGACGCTGCGTAGGATGAAAGGTCGTTGTAGCTCACCGCGAGCGCATCCTGCGCCGCGCTCAGGTACCCGAGGCGCCCCATCCGCAGCGAAGTGGCGTGAGGCATGTACAAGGTGCCCGGCGCCAGCTCCTGCAATTCGTGCTCGCGCCCCTCGACGAAGCTCGCGCACACCGCGGGCGACGCGCCGAAGAGGTAGAGCAGCAGCCACGCGTGCCTTCGGAAATTGCGGATGAGCGCGAAGTAGGCCCCGTTGACGTCGCGAAAGTCCGCGCGCGGCCAGTGATCCTCCGCAATGGAGAAGTTGTAGTGGATGCCGGAGATCACCTGCATGCGTCGCCCGTAGCGATAGGAAAGGCCTGTGCGGTAAAGCGTCTTCGCACGCCCCACGTTCGATTGCCCGTAACGCGCAAGGGGGATGGCGCTCTCGTCAGGCAGCTTGCAGGGCATGCTCCCGCACCAAAGCACTTCGTCGCCGATGTGGCGGTAGACGAACCGGTGAATTTGCGTGAGCTCGTCGAGACAGGTCGTGGCGGTCGAATGCACGCCGGTTATGAACTCGAGCTGCGCTTCGCTGAAGTCGGTCGTGATGTGTGGATGGGTCAACGCGGCACCGAGTGCCGGCGGATGCGGCGTCGTGGCGAGTGCACCGTCCGGCCGGACCCGGAGGCTTTCCTTCTCGATCCCGCGCCGAAGGCCCGTGAGGACCGCAGGCGACAGCGAGCGGAGTCTTGTCTGCAGGAGGCTCATGTTCTATGTCCGTCGATTCCCAACGGCCTCGCAGGGCCGGGAATCGCCGTGATTGCGCTGCGCTGCTAGTTCGGTCACGTCAACTCGTTGATCGCGCTCTTGATGGCCACGTCCACCCGTTGCCGGTCAGCATCGGCATCCGACATCACGGTATCCCAATGCAGCCGCACGTAGGCGGACCTGTGCCTGCTCTTCAAGACCAGCGTCTGCAGGCCTCGCTGCTGACCGAACGCGTAGTCCGTGGCGTAGCCGAGGAGATCGTGCACGCCGGCCTGCCAGATTCCGGTTTGGACCGCCTCGATGATGGCGGCCATGCGTCGGTGGAACTCGAGAGGTACGTCGATCGTAAGGGGAGGGGTATCGGTCATGGGCAAGCCAGGTGAGGGACAGGTTGATTATGACCCGAAGGAATAGCGCTCGAACGCCAGTCCTTAAAGTGCATTGCCGTCTGGTTGAGACGACTTGAATGCAGAAATGGGACCGATGCATCGACATGTCAATGCAGGGATTGCAGCCCATGAGAGAGCCAATGGGCGCTCCAACAGGCGGAACGACGCAACCCCACTCGCCTCGATCGCTGCGCTGCTCCCTAGCTCACGCTGGCGATGATGTTGATGCTGAGCGCCAGCACCGCGATGTTGAAAACGAACGCCAGAAAGCCGTGAACCAGCGTGAGGCGCCGCATGCGCCGCGAGGTCACGGCAACGTCGGATACCTGCGAAGTCATGCCAATCACGAACGAATAGTACGCAAAGTCCAGGTAGTCGGGCTCTCGCTTCCCCGGGAACTGGAGCTCGGGAGGCTCCGAACCGGCGTGCGCGCGGCGATCGTAATAGCGGCGGGCGTAATGGAACGCGAACACCGTCTGGATAAGAAGCCATGAAGACGCGAGCGCTGCCACCGTCAAGGCCAGATGCCATGCCCTCGGCCAGAAGGCCAGCTCCCGGATGGTTCCCACGACAAAGCCGATGGCCACGATGCTCGCGCACGCGGCCCCGACCACGAAAAGGAAGATGAGATAACCGCTTTGGTCCTGGGCCAGCGCGTGGTCGCGCGTTCCCGCGGCGTCGGCGTGCGCAATCAGCCACCACGCGAGGCCGAGATAGGCGGTCGTGCCGAGATCCCAGCTTGCGACCGCGCGCGTATGCCATGAGATGAAGTCCGGCTGCGCAAGGAACGCGACGATCGCGATGGCGAGTGCCAACGCCAACCGCGGCATCGCGCCGAAGCGAACCATCCATGCGTAACCGTTGTCGCTCTCCATGGTCGTTCTCCGCGATTGATCTCCACGACCCAGACCCTCGATTCCGCCGTGTCGTACCGTGGAATGCTCCATCCTCTACAACGGCATGGCCCTGGTCAAGAAGCACCCGGTCGTCACTTCCGATCTTCGTGGGGTCAACCGGCGTTCGATCGCCAGCATCGCCTGCGTCATCGATCCCGTTGAGGTGATGCATGACAACACCGCCAGCGCCTGCGGATCGGATGCGCAGCACCGCCGCTGCGCTGCCACGAACGCAAGTCCGCGGCGCGCGCAAGCCCGAGGCCGAGCGCGAAGCCGACGGCCGCGCAGACGGCCACGACCGGCCAGGGATTGGCGTGGACGTAGTCGTCGGTCGCTTGCCCGAAGGAAGCGTCTGTGCGGTGGCGTACGCAGTCGGTGGGCGACTGGCCGGAAGAGTAAAGTGGCACGGTGATCCGGGTCTTGTCGCGAGTTCGCCGCAATGAAGAGGAATCCTGAATTGAAGGTGGGCAGGCGGACGTTTTTCGAACGGCTGCTCGCGATCACGGCGCGCTTCGGTCGCGCCGATTCGTTGGGGAAATACGCCGACGAAGAGCCGCCGCTGCGATCGGAGTTGTTCAGCGCCGATCAGATGGAGCAGCACGGCAAGAACCTCGCGGTCGCGCACGGGCTGGCACCGGGACGCACTCCCGACCAGTTGCTCAAACGGCTGGCCGAGAACGAAGGTGTCGTCGTAGGCGTTTGCGATCTGCTGACTGCGGCGGTCACGGCAAGCCGGCGCATCACGCCCGCCGCGGAATGGCTGCTCGACAATTTCTATCTGATCCAGGAGCAGATCCGCACCGCCAAGCGGCATCTGCCCAAGGGGTATAGCCGCGAACTTCCCCAGTTGGCGCACGGGCCCTCCGCAGATCTTCCACGCGTCTACGACCTCGCGTTCGAGGCGATCTCCCATGGCGACGGCAGGGTCGACGCGGAAGGTCTTTCCCGCTTTGTAGCGGCGTACCAGACAGTGGCGCCGCTCAAGCTCGGCGAACTGTGGGCCATTCCCATCATGCTTCGTCTGGCGCTGATCGAGAATCTACGCCGCGTCGGAGCGCGGATTGCGGCGGGCACGATCGCCCGGAACCGCGCCGCGGCGTGGGCGGACCAGATGATGGACGTTTCCGAGCGTGATCCGAAGAGCCTGATTCTGGTGATCGCGGACATGGCACGTTCGAACCCGCCGATGGTGAGCTCGTTCGTCGCCGAACTTGCGCGCCGGCTGCAGGGACAGAGCGCCGCGCTGGCTTTGCCGCTCACCTGGATCGAGCAGCGTCTCTCGGAGTCGGGCTTCACGATCGAACAGCTGGTGCAATCGGAAACGCAGGAGCAGGCCGCCGACCAGGTCTCGATCGGCAACAGCATCGGCAGCCTGCGCTTCCTGGGATCGATGGACTGGCGCGACTTCGTCGAGACGATGAGCGTCGTCGAGCAGACGCTGCGGGAGGATCCGGGCGGGCTCTACGGCAGGATGGATTTCGCGACCCGCGATCGCTACCGCCACGTCGTCGAGGAGATCGCGAAAGGCAGCCCCCTGTCCGAAAGCGAGGTCGCGCGCAAGGCGATCCAGCTGGCGCATGAAGCACGTCCGGCAACGTATGGCGAGAGCGGCGACGACCACGCGCGGCCCACGTCGGCTTCTACCTGATCGACAAGGGGCGTCCGCGGCTCGAACGAGCGGCCGAGATGCGTCTTTCCCCGGCCGCTGCTCTGCGCAGTGTCGCGCGACGGATACCTTTGCTGCATGTACCTGGGAACGATTGCGGCGATCACGCTGGCGCTCACAGCGACCCTTCTGGCGAAGGCGCATGGCGACGGGGTTGCCGATCACGTGCTCGTGATGCTCGGAATCCTCTTGCTGGTGGCGTCCAGTCAACTGGCCGTGGGAATGGTGAACTGGCTCGCGACGTTGCTTGTGGTGCCGCGCCCGTTGCCGCGAATGGACTTCTCGTGGGGACTTCCGCCGCAGGCGCGCACGTTGGTTCTGGTGCCGACGATGCTCACCGGCGCCGAAAGCGTCGAAAGCCTGGTCGAGGCGCTGGAAGTACGGTTCCTCGCCAATCGGGACGACCATTTGCACTTCGGTCTGCTGACGGACTTTGTGGACGCGTCCGCGGAAGCGCAGCCCGAGGACGAGTCCCTGTTGTCCCTTGCCAAGCAAGGAATCGAGGCGCTGAACGCGAAGTACCGGCGCGCGGCGGCCAGACCGAGGCTGGCGTAACCGGGGACACCTTCTTTCTCTTTCACCGTCCGCGTCGCTGGAACCCGCAGGAACGGATATGGATGGGCTACGAGCGCAAGCGCGGAAAGCTCGCGGAGCTGAATTCGTTGCTGCGCGGCAGCGGCACGGACCGCTTCTCGCTCGTCGTCGGTGAGACCGCAGTGCTGTCGCGCGTGAAGTACGTGATCACGCTCGACACCGACACGCAGCTCCCGCGGGACTCGGCGCGGCAGTTCGTCGCGGTGATGGCGCACCCGCTGAACCGCGCGCGCTTCGATACCGACGGCCGGCGCAAGGGCAGCGACCTGGTGACGGAAGGGTACGGAATCCTGCAGCCGCGGGTCGGTATCAGCGTGCCCGGCGCAAACCGCTCGCGCTACGCGCGCATGCACGCGGGCGATGCGGGCCTCGATCCCTATACGCGCGCCGTTTCCGACGTCTACCAGGATGTGTTCGGCGAGGGATCCTTCATCGGCAAGGGGATCTACGACGTCGATGCGTTCGAGCGATCCCAGAACGCACGCTTTCCCGAGAATCGGATCCTGAGCCACGATCTGCTCGAGGGCTGCTACGCGCGATCGGGGCTGCTGAGCGACGTCCAGTTGTACGAGGAGCATCCGTCGACCTACGCAGCGGACATCAGCCGCCGGCATCGCTGGATTCGCGGCGACTGGCAGCTGTTCGGATGGCTGCTGCCGCTCGTGCCGGGTCCCGGCAAGCGCCGGCTGAGAAACCCACTGTCGGCGCTTTCGCTTTGGAAGCTGTTCGACAATCTGCGGCGCAGCCTCGTCCCGCCGGCGCTGACGCTGCTGCTGCTGCTCGGATGGATCGTGCTTCCTGGCGCCTGGTTGTGGACATTGGTCGTGATCGCGATCCTGCTGCTTCCGTGGGGCTGTGCCTACCTCGTGGACCTTGTTGCGGAAGCCGGACGACGTGCTGCTGCGGCAGCACCTGGCCTCCACCGCAAGTACTGCCGGCGGCCACGTTGCTCAATCGGTGCTGACGCTCGCATTCCTTCCCTACGAGGCAACGGTCAACCTCGATGCGATTTCACGAACCGCGTGGCGGATGCTGATTACGCGTCGACGGCTTCTCGAGTGGAGCCCGTCGGCAACCGACGAACCCGATCGTCGCGTTGCCGACGACACACCGCAACGCTCAGAGCTTGCAGCGTCGGTGAAGTCGATGTGGATCGCCCCGGTCATCGCCGCGGCAGGAGCGATTCTCGTGGCGTTATCCGCTCCGTTCGCGTTGCCGCTTGCCGCACCGATACTTGTCCTGTGGTTCGTCTCGCCGGGTATCGCATGGTGGATCAGCCGGCCGCTCGCCCGTGGCGAAGCGCGACTGACAGTCGACCAGACGCTCTTCCTCCGGAATCTCGCGCGAAGGACATGGGCGTTCTTCGAGACCTACGTCGGTCCGGACGACAATTGGCTCCCGCCGGACAACTGCCAGGAGCATCCGGTCGCCAGCGTCGCGCATCGCACGTCGCCGACGAACATGGGACTTGCGCTGCTCGCGAATCTGACCGCCTACGACTTCGGCTTCATCCCGGCCGGACAACTCCTCCAGCGCACGGCGAATTCGCTGGGCACGATGACGGACATGGAGCGGTACGAGGGGCATTTCTACAATTGGTACGACACGCGATCCCTGGCGCCGTTGCCGCCTCACTACGTCTCGGCAGTGGACAGCGGGAACCTCGCCGGCCATCTCATCACCTTGCGGTCGGGGCTCCTCGCGCTTGCCGATGATCGGATCATGGATTCCCGTTGTTTCGAAGGGTTGGGCGACACGCTCGAACGCTCACCGATGCCGTTGGCGGGGCCCCTCCGGCGTCCCTGCTTGTTCACCTGCAGAGGGAACTGGAGGCCGCCTTCGACGCGCCGCCCGCGACCCTCGCGGATGCGCGGCAGTGGCTCGACCGGCTCGACGCGAGCGTCTCCGACGCCGTCGCGCAGGTTGCCGGCAGGTCCGATGCCGGGTCGGCCAGCGCAGCCGCACCTGCCAGTGACGCGACGTTCTGGGCCGATGCCCTGGTCCGGCAGTTCCGGACGCTGCAGGACGAGCTGACCCATCTCGCTCCATGGAGCGCGCTGCCTGCCGCGCCTGGCGGGTGGAGCGACCTCCCGGGCATACGCGCGATTCCGACCTTGCGAGAGGTGGCGGCGCTCGAAGGGGAATTGCTGCCGGCCATCGAGCGACGGCGGCACGACGACGAGGCTCCGCGGAGCGCGAGTGGCTCTATGAGCTGGTCCGTGTCACGACCGAAGCCAGCCATCGCGCCTCCGCGCGGATGGCGGAGATCGAGCGCCTGGCGCGCGAATGCGATGACCTGGCGCGCATGGAATACGACTTTCTCTACGACAGCGCGCGGCCTGCTCGCCATCGGCTACAACGTCGACGAGCGCGGCGGGATGCGAGCTTCTACGATCTGCTCGCCTCGGAAGCGCGGCTTCGCCAGCTTCGTCGCGATCGCACAGGGCCAGCTTCCGCAGGAGAACTGGTTCGCGCTGGGGCGCCTGCTCACCACCGCCGGGGGTCAATCGTGTGCTCCTGTCGTGGAGCGGCTCGATGTTCGAGTACCTGATGCCGCTGCTGGTGATGCCGACCTACGAGAACACGCTGCTCGACCAGACCTGCCGGGCGCGGTCGAGCGGCAGATCGACTACGGGAGGCAGCGCGGCGTGCCGTGGGGCATCTCCGAATCCGGCTACAACGCGGTCGATGCGAGCCTGAACTATCAGTACCGCGCGTTCGGCGTGCCCGGTCTGGGGCTTGAAGCGCGGGCTGGCGGACGACCTCGTCATCGCGCCCTACGCCACGGTGCTGGCGCTGATGGTGGCGCCCGAGGCGGCCTGCCGCAACCTGCAGCGGCTTGCCGGCGACGGGCTCGGCGGGACGATTCCGGTCTCTACGAGGCCATCGATTACACGCCCGTCACGCCTGCCGCGCGGGCAATCCAGCGCCGATCGTTCGTTCGTTCATGGCGCATCACCAGGGAATGAGCCTGCTGTCGCTGGCGTACGTGCTGCTCGACCCGCCGATGCAGCGGCGTTTCGAGGCGGACCCTCTGCTGCGAGGCCACGCTCTGCTGCTGCAGGAACGCGTTCCCGAAGCGTCCGCAGCGTTCCACACGCAGCCCGCCAAGCTTTCCGCGATCGGCGGGTTTCCGGAGGCCGGAGCACCGTGCGCGTCTTCACCATCCCCGACACGCCGACGCCGGAAGTGCATCTGCTGTCCAACGGCCGCTACCACGTCATGGTGACGAACGCGGGCGGCGGGTACAGCCGCTGGAACGACCTGGCCGTCACCCGCTGGCGCGAAGACGCACCTGCGATAACTGGGGAACGTTCTGCTACGTGCGCGACGTGGCGAGCGGGGAGTTCTGGTCGACCGCGCATCAGCCGACGCTCAAGCCGCCCGTCGCACTACGAAGCGATCTTCACCGAAGGCCGCGCCGAGTTCCGCCGGCGCGACCACGACTTCGAGACGCATACCGAGATCGTCGTCTCGCCCGAAGACGACATCGAGCTGCGCCGGCTCCGCATCACCAACCGCTCGAGGACGCGGCGGACGATCGACATCACGAGCTACGCCGAGGTGGTCCTCGCGCCGCCGGCTGCGGACGCCCTGCATCCGGCGTTCAGCAACCTGTTCGTGCAGACGGAGATCGTTCCGTCGCGGCAGGCCATCCTGTGCACGCGGCGGCCCCGATCGATGCAGGAGCAGCCGCCCTGGATGTTTCACCTGATGGCCGTGCACGGGGCCGACAGCCGGACGTGTCCTACGAGACCGATCGAATGCAGTTCATCGGCCGCGGGCGCACGGTCGCTGCCCCGCAGGCGATGACCGAGGTCGGAAGGCTGTCGGGAACCCAGGGATCCGTGCTCGATCCGATCGTCGCGATCCGGCATCGGATGTCGCTCGAGCCGCAGCAGACGGCGACGATCGACATCGTCACCGGCATCGCCGACACGCGCGACGCGGCATTGGGTCTGGTCGAAAAGTACCACGATCGCCATCTGGCCGACCGCGTCTTCGATCTCGCCTGGACGCACAGCTAGGTGACGCTGCGGCAGATCAACGCCACCGAATCCGACGCGCAGCTCTATGGCCGCCTGGCCAGCTCGGTCATCTACGCGAATGCCTCGCTGCGTGCGGAAGCCGCCGTGCTTCTCCGGAACCGGCGCGGGCAATCGGGGCTGTGGAGCTACGCCATCTCCGGCGACCTGCCGATCGTGCTGCTGCGGATCGGCGACGCGGAAAGCATCGATCTCGTGCAGCCGCTGGTCCAGGCGCACGCGTACTGGCGATTGAAGGGGTTGGCGGTCGATCTGGTGATCTGGAACGAAGACGCGGAGGCTATCGGCAAGTCCTGCAGGACCAGATCATCGGACTGATCGCCGCCGGCACCGAAGCGCACGTGATCGATCGACCGGGCGGGATCTTCGTGCGGCGCGGCAGCAGATGTCCGACGAAGACCGCATCCTGCTGCAAACGGTCGCGCGCGCCATCATCGCCGATCGCCGGGGAACGCTGGCGGAGCAGGTCGAGCGTCGCGGGCCCGTGGAGACGCGCGCTCGCAGCCTCGGCCGACCCGCACCATCGCAGCGAGATCCTGCCCCCGGAACCGCCGCCGCGCGACTTGATCCTCTTCAACGGGCTCGGCGGTTTCAGCCAGACGGCAGCGAATACGTCATCACGATGGCCCGGTCAGGCGCCACGCCGGCGCCCTGGTCCAACGTATCTGGCCAATCCGCATTTCGGCACGGTGGTTTCGGAAAGCGGGCTCGCGTACACATGGGCGAGAACACCCACGAGTTCCGGCTCACGCCCTGGCACAACGACCCCGTGACCGATGCGAGCGGTGAAGCCTTCTATCTGCGCGACGAAGAGTCCGGCCATTTCTGGTCGCCGCGCCGTTGCCGAGCCGCGGAGCCGGTGTCTATGTCACCCGTCACGGCTTCGGCTACAGCATCTTCGAGCATCGCCGAGGACGGAATCGACTCCGAGCTGTGGGTATTCGTGGCGATCGATGCATCGGTGAAGTTCTCGGTGCTGAAGATTCGCAACGAGTCGGGCAGGTCGCGCCGGCTGTCGGCCACCGGCTACGTGGAATGGGTGCTCGGCGATGTGCGGCCGAAGACCGCGATGCACGTGATCACCGAGATCGACGCCGAGAGCGGCGCGCTCTTCGGCGCGCAACGCCTACAGCACGGAGTTCCCCGATCGCGTCGCGTTCGTCGACGTGGACGACCCGGCCCGCAGCGTGACGGGCGACCGAACCGAGTTCCTCGGCCGCAACGGCGCGCTGCGCAATCCCGCCGCGATGCACGCGCGCGGCTTTCCGGCAAAGGTGGGCGCGGGGCTCGATCCGTGCGCCGCCATCCAGGTTCCGTTCGACTCTGCCGACGGCCAAGAGCGCGAGATCGTCTTCAGGCTCGGCGTGGCGCGAAGATGCCGCCGACGCCGGCAACCTCGTGCAGCGCTTTCGTGGAGCGGCCGCCGCTCGTCGCGCGCTGGAGGCGGTGCGAGTACTTGGAAGCAGCACGCTCGGGCGCGGTGCAGGTGGAGACGCCCGACGCGCCGCTCAACGTGCTGGCCAACGGCTGGCTCGTGTACCAGACGCTGGCCTGCCGGCTCTGGGCGCGCAGCGGCTACTACCAATCGGGCGGCGCGTTCGGCTTCCGCGACCAGTTGCAGGACGTGATGGCGCTCGTTCACACGCGAGCCGGCGCCTCATGCGCGAGCATCTGCTTCGCTGCGCGGGCCGCCAGTTCGTCGAAGGCGACGTGCAGCACTGGTGGCATCCGCCGTCGGGGCGCGGGCGTGCGCACGCACTGTTCGGACGACTACCTCTGGCTGCCGTTCGCGACCTGCCGCTATGTGCAGGCGACCGGCGACACCGGCGTGCTCGACGAGGCGTTCCGTTCCTCGATGGGCGCCCGGTGAACGCCGGGAGAGAATCGTACTACGACCTGCCGCCGCTCCGAGCGAAGCGGCCAGCTCTTACGAGCATTGCGTGCGCGCGATCGAGCACGGCCTGCACATTCGGCGCGCACGGTCTGCCGCTGATGGGCTGCGGCGACTGGAACGACGGCATGAACCTCGTCGGGAGCAAGGGCACGGGCGAAAGCGTGTGGCTGGCGTTCTTCCTGTACGACGTGCTGCAACGCAGTTCGCCGACTGGCGCGACGCGCGGCGACCTCGCCGTTCGCCGAGCGCTGCGAGGCCGAAGCGGCGCAGTCTGCGCCAGAACATCGAACAGCACGGCTGGGACGGCGAGTGGTATCGGCGCGCGTACTTCGACGACGGCACGCCGCTCGGCTCGGCCGAGCAACGACGAATGCCAGATCGACTCCATCGCGCAGAGCTGGTCGGTGCTGTCCGGGGCCGGCGATCCGAGAGCGCTCGCGGATGGCGATGGAGGCCGTCGATCGGCGCCTCGTGCGCCGCGACAACGCGCTTGATCCAGCTCCTCGATCCGCCGTTCGACAAATCCGAGTCTCGACCCCGGCTACATCAAAGGCTACGTGCCCGGCGTGCGCGAGAACGGCGGCCAGTACACGCACGCCGCGATCTGGACGGTCATGGCGTTCGCGGAACTGGGCGACCGCGAGCGCGCGTGGGAACTTTGCGATGATCAATCCGATCAACCACGCGCGCACGCCGCAGGTATCGCGACCTACAAAGTCGAACCGTACGTGGTCGCCGCCGACGTCTACGCCGTCGCGCCGCACACCGGCCGCGGCGGCTGGACCTGGTACACCGGCTCGGCGGGTTGGATGTACCGCCTCATCGTCGAATCGCTGCTCGGGCTACGCGCTGAGAAGTGATCGCCTCCGCTTCACCCCGTGCCTGCCCGCCGACTGGAAGGCGTTCACGGTCCACTACCGGTACCGCGAGACGGTGTACGAAATCGCGGTCCTGCAAATGCTTGCCCATGCGGGAGTCAAGATCCCGGAGACCCGCGTAACCGTCGATGGCGTGCGTGGAAGCCGACCACATGGTGCATCTGGTCGACGATCGCATCGTGCACGAAGTCCTGGTCGACGTACGCGCAGGAGCAGAAGTCCGACCGGCCTCGCGAACGTTCGACAGGCCGCAGGGCTCGGGCGAGCACATGAAAATGTCGGGGCCAACACAACCGAGGGCATCTGCCGAAAAATGCCACCTCGACGGTCGACGCAAGGGCGAGCCGCGCCAAACCCGCGCCGCCAGTCCTCACCAGAACCATCTGCTCGACGCCTTGCCGGCTGTCGACTACCAGCGAATCGCCCCTCAACTGGAACTGGTGCCGATGAGCCTCGGCGAAGTCCTGTACGAATCGGGCGCGCGGATGCGCTACGTCTATTTCCCCACGACGTGCATCATTTCGCTGCTCTACGTGATGGAGGATGGGGCGTCGGCGGAAATGGCCATCGTCGGCAACGAAGGCATGCTCGGCATATCCCTGTTCATGGGGGGCGAGACCACGCCCAGCCGCGCGGTGGTGCAGAGTGCGGGACACGCCTTCCGGCTCAAGGCCGACTTGCTCAAGGACGAGTTCGGCGTTTCGGGCCGACGATGCATCTGCTGCTGCGCTACACCCAGACGCTGCATCACCCAGATGGCGCAGACCGCCGTCTGCAATCGACATCATTCGGTCGACCAGCAGCTTTGCCGGTGGCTGCTGCTGAGTCTCGATCGGCTTGTCGTCGAGCGAACTCTCCATGACCAGGAGTTGATCGCCAACATGCTGGCGTTCGCCGCGAAGGTGTCACCGAGGCCGCCGGGAAGTTGCAGGACGCCGGGCTGATTCACTATCGCCGCGGCACGATCACCGTGCTCGATCGCCCGAAGCTGGAGGCGCGGTCGTGCGAGTGCTACCAGGTGGTGAAGTCGGAATTCGATCGTCTTCTGCCCTACGTGGCGCGGTAGCTCTTCCGCTCCACCTTCTTCTACGGCGACTCGCCGGCGCTCGGTGCCCGAGTGCGCGAACGCACAGGTCCGGAAATCCACAGGCACAATTCGTCCGTGACGACACGACTCGTGTTCCTGGTGCCGGGTTTCTTCGGCTTCACCTCCGTCGGCGCGCTGAGCTATTTCGAGGACGTGGAGCAGACGCTCGGTCGCGCGCTCCGTCGGCGCGGCGTCGAGGCCCGCATCGTGCGCTGCATGACCCAGCCGACGGCCTCGATCCCACGGCGCACCGACGCGCTGCGGCGCCAGGTGATTGCCAGCGGCGGACTCAAGGCCCGGGAGTTGCACTTCATCGGCCACTCGACGGGTGGCCTCGACGTGCGCATGCTGCTGACGCCGGGGGTGCAGATCGCACGCGACGAGTCGGAAGAACGCATTGCCCGCCTGACGAGGACGGCCATTTCCGTGGCGACGCCGCACCACGGTACGCCGCTCGCCAATCACTTCATCACCGTCCACGGCCAGACACTGCTGCTGGTGCTGAGCGCCCTGGCAACGTCGGGGGAGGGGCGCGGCGCAATTTTCGCCGCGGCGAAGGCGATCGCACTGGTCGTAGGGCTCGACGACTATGTCGGACGCTCGAAGGCCCGCTGGATCGAATAGCCGCGGGCCTGCGCGAAAAATCCGGTTCGATCGCCGCGACGCCATGTGGAAGTATCTCGGCGAGATCGCGCAGGACCAGGGCGCAGTACTGCAGCTTACGCCCGAGGGCATCGAGCTCTTCGATGCAGCCGTCGCGGATCGCGCCGGGATCGACTACGGCTGCGTCGTCGCGGGCGTACCGAAGCCGCACGAGGAGTTCGCGATGAAAGAGCTTGTGTATCCGGAGTACTTTGTACTGCGGGCATTGTTCAGACTGCTGCACGCGCTGACGGCGCAGCCGCATCCGCATTATCCGTATCCGAAGCCGAGCAAAGCGACGCAGCGGCTGCTCGATCGGGGTCTCGGCTTCAAGGCGACCCCGGAATCAGCGACGGCATCGTGCCGACGCTGAGCCAGCTGCACGGTCGTGTTCTGCACGTTGCGCGCGCCGACCACCTCGATGTGGTCGGGCACTACACGCTGGCGAGCGGACGCTCGGGGGACTGGCTGCCCTCGGGCGCCGGATTCACGCCCGAGGCATTCCGCGCCACCTGGGAGGCGGTTGCAGCGGCCATCGCGAGAGGACGCAAGCGGCTCGCGCCCGCTGACGGCACCTGCCGTCAGAATGGGAGCCGATCCAGCCCAAGTTCCGGCGTCCGCGCTAGCATCGAAGCAGGCGACGGCCAGCATGGCAGGCCATGCACGGGTTTCATGACCCATCCCCGCCAATCACTACACGTAGCGCAGGATCGCGTAGTAATGGCTGGCGCTGCCGGCGATCACGAACAGGTGCCAGACGCCGTGCGCGTGGGTAAGCCGAGTGTCGAGCGCATAGAAGACGATTCCGACCGTGTAGAAGAGGCCACCCGCCACGAGCCAGGCGAAGCCCGCCGGGCCCAGCGCCTGGAGCAGGGGAATAAGGGCCACTACGACCACCCAGCCCATCAATAGGTAGATCAGCACCGACAGGATTCGCGCTCCGTTTTTCGGCCGCAGCTCCTGCAGGCCACCGAGTACCGCGAGCCCCCACACGACTCCGAGCAGCGACCAGCCCCAGGGACCACGCAGCGTCACCAGGCAGAATGGGGTGTAGCTGCCGGCGATGAGCAGATAGATGCTCTGGTGGTCCAGCTCGCGCAGAACGTTCTTGGGGCGCCCGCGCAGGCTGTGGTAGAGGCCGGAGATGCTGTAGAGCGATACGAGGGTCACGCCGTAGACCGCAACGCCGACCACCTTCCACGAGTCGCCATCCAACGCCGCCAGCACGACGATTACGATTGCGCCTGCGAGCGCCACGACGGCACCGACGACATGAGTCAGCGCATTGAACTTCTCGCCGTGGTACACGCGATTACGGTTCGGCGCCGAGGCCGAGCTCTTGATCCTATCTGGACTTGCGTGCTGCCATCGTCCTGGCACGCTTCGCCGCCTTGGGGCGCTTGGCGGTCTTGGCCGGGACGCGCTTGGCAGACTTGGCCGTCGCACGCTTGGTCACTTTCGTGGTCTTGCGGACCGGTCGCCGACGTCGTCGCTCGTTTCGCGGGAGCAGGCTTGCCTCCCAGACCCTCGGACATCCCGATCAATATCCCGCTGGCCAGGATCGCGAAGTTCTGCGTGAGCAGATGCGCGGTCTTGAAGCCCGTCTCGCGCTGCGTGCGCATCGCCTCCTGTGCGCGCTTCGCGTACGCGCGCATCGTCGACTCGACCTGCAGGCCCGCGGCGGTGCCGCGACAGCCTGGTCTGCGCCAACACCCGTGCCCACGGCGCCTTGATCTTCTCGCTGGCACTGTCGGTCGCCTGCGCGATGCTCTGCAGGAACTGGTCCTCGAGCTTCTCGAGTTCGTCGAGTGCCCGCTTCAGGTTGGAGTCCTCGAAGTCGTAGCCCTCGCCGGTCAGCCTGTGCAGCGCGACGTTGCTCGCCTCGACGGCCTTGAGCAACGCGTCGTCCATGCCGGCGACGGTGTCCGAAAGCGTCTTCTCGACCTTGAGCTCGCGGTTGGACACGCCGAGCGTCACCCCTTCGGTGACGCTGCGGAGGACCTTGCCGATCTGGTCGAGCGTGAGTTCGCGTTGCTGCAGTGCCTTGAGCGTCAGGTTGCGCACGGCGGCGCGCACGTCGCTGCCTTGCTTGATCGACTGGCTCGCCAGGCTCTTCAGCACCTGGTCGACATCGAATGCGGGACTTGCCATCAGTTGCTCCTCGGTTGCATGCCGAACCCGGCCGGACCCATGGGATACCCCACGTGATCTCGGCCGGATCGCGATGCGTTGCGTTCACGCGTTCTTGACTGCGTCCTTCACGTCCTGCTTGATGTCGCCGATCTTCGCCTCCGCCTCGCCGAGGACCTTCTGGACCTTGCCCTTTGCTTCCAGCTTCTCGTTGCCCACGAGCTTGCCGGCGACTTCCTTGATCATGCCTTTCACTTCCTTGACGCGGCCTTTGACCTGGTGTTTGTTCATGCTCATGACGTGCTCCTGATGACGTGTACCGGTCAACGGCCGGCACGCCGTACTGCCGGAATAGAAAACGTCGAAGCGTAACTCCGAGATCGTCCTGCATCTGGCCGCGATCGATGCGCAACCATGCGAGACGGTTACGTCTCGATCCGACTCACCCCGGTGTCGTGCTTCGACGAATCACAGATCAACATTAGGCCGCCTGCTGTCCACGTCTGTGCGCTGTCGAACAATCGCGCAATGCGCTGGGCACCTCTCTACGGGCTGCATTGCAGGAAAACGGCGAAGGATTCAGCGCCTTCCTCGCCTCGCTTGCCGGTAACCGAGCGATAGGAACGACCTTCGTCCTTTCCGGACGAACTGTGCGCTGACACACATGAGATTTGCTCCAGGTCAATGGACGTGATCGACGAACTGGGTACGGTCGAGCGGAAGGCTAGTCGGATAGCCCGTTCCCTGTTCACGGGAGGGCACGATGATGCCGGATCAGATTTGTCTCGGCCGATGCCCGGAGACGCGATTTGCGTTCCGCGGACGGAGCGTGCGATCTACGCGCAGCACACGCCGAGGCAAAATCACCTTCTTGCAGCGCTGCCACCGGCGCAACTTTGAGCGCCTGCTGCCCGATCTGGAGCCCGTTCCTCTGCCGCTGGGCTTGACCGTTCACGGCGCCGGCGACCGGGAAGAGCTGCCTGTATTTCCTCACCGCAGGCATCGTTTCCCGGTTCTGCGTGACGGAGAACGGGGCGTCGAAGGAATTCGCAGTCACGGGCAGCGAAGGCGTGATCGGCGTTGCATCGTTCCTGGGTGGCGAAAGCATGCCGACCAGCAGGCGGTGGTGCTGAGCGCCGGCTACGCCTATCGATTGGCAGCGAAGCATGCTGAACAGCGAGTTCGAGCACGACGGCCCGCTGCCGCGTTTGCTGCTGCGCTACATCGCAGGCGCTGATCACGCAAGTCGGGCAGATCGCGGCATGCAACCGGCACCATGCCGCTCGAACAGCGCCTGTGTCGCTGGATCTTGTCATGCCTCGACCGGCTGCCCTCGAACGAGCTGACGGTGACACAGGAACTGATCGCCAACATGCTGGGCGTGCGCCGCGTAGGCGTCACCGAGGCTGTTGGAAAGCTGCAGAAGGCGGGACTGCTTCATTGCGCCCGCGGCCGAATCTCCGTACTCGATCGCGCCGATCTGGAAGGACGGGCATGCGAGTGCTATGGGGAGGTCAAACGGGAGTACGACCGTTTGCTCGGCCTGCAAGAGACCGTTGGCAACGCTGGCGCGCACCGCACGCGTCGCCAGTATCGCGCCGGATGTGAGGAGCGCGCCAACGCCGAATCGACCTGACGCCACCCGTAACGATGGTCCTCCGTTTCCCGCGCTGGCGTCAGCAATGCTCTCTCGAGCAGAACGGGCTGGCCGAGGTCGCCTTATCGGTTGCGTTCCCCGCCTTGCTGTTCACCCTTGTCATGGCCCTGCTTGGGGTCCTGCGCGGCTCCCTTGCCTTGTGATCGCCTGTCCTGGCCTTGTGACCTTGGTGCCTGCTGCTCGCGCTGGGCCGCCGCTTGCGGTGGCTGCTGTGTCTGTCGCCGGGTGCTCGGCCCCGCCTGCTGCGGAGGCGCCTGGACGGCGGCGGGCCTCTGACCCTGGCCTTGTGACCTCGGTGCCTGCTGCTCACGCTGGGCCGCACCTTGCGGTGGCTGGTTCGTCTGCTGCTGGGCAGCAGGCCTGGCCTGCGGCGGAGGCGCCTGGACGGCAGCGGGCCTCTGACCCTGGCCTTGGCCTTGCGACCTCGGTGCCTGCTGCTCGCGCTGGGCCGCCGCTTGCGGTGGCTGCTGAGCGTTCATGCCACCCGTTTGCGGCGCCTGTCCACGTGGAGCGGGTGAAGCGCTTGGCTGGGGTGAAGTTGGCCGGCTGGCACCGCGTTGGTCCTGCGGCGGAGAAGACGCGGGCGCACTTTGCACTCGCTGCGCCTGATAGTGCTGCTGCACTACGGTGTCCTGCGGCTGGTAACGGTAATGCTGGCTTTGAAGCGCCTGCTGCTGCTCGACGCGCGGATAGCGATTCCCTGAATATTGCCGTTGGTAGACGGGCAGCGGGGCTGGCGGTGGTACGGCGCTGCGATTCCAGCTATCCCATCCGCTGCGACGTTGCTCCCAGGAATTGCCCCAGTGTTCACCCCAACGTGGCGGCGCATTCGAACGCCACCCGCGGAAGTACGCAGGAGGCTCGCCGGTAATAACGCACGGGAACGCGCAGGATGAACAGCGGCACCACTTCCGGGGCCACGAGCCCCCATGGCCCGTTGTACCAGGAGCTCGCGTACCAATTGTCGCTGCTGGTAGACCCAGTACATGCCGTCGTAGAAGAAATAGTTCGAGTTCAGCTGCGGAGCGTAGTAGACCGGGTACCCGGGCACCGGGACGAGCTGCGGATACACCGGCAGGTTGATGCCGATGCTGACGCCGGGAAATCCGATGCCGATGCTCACCTGAGCGGTGGCCGAGGTGATCGAGCAGAGCAACAGCCACAGCACAATGAGAAGGTCACGCATTTTCTGTCCTTCAGCTCGCTAACGGGGGTCCGCGTCGTCCATTGTCTCCGGTCGGATGCGCGGCCCGTTCTCGAATGGCGCCGTCGCCCGATGCGCGGGTCGTATCGCAACGACCCGGCATCCGGGACAGTTCTTGCGTCACTTCAAACGCATGTCGTTCTTGACCGACTTCACGCCACCGACGGTGCGGGCAACCTCAACCGCCTTGTTTTCCGCGGCCTGAGAGGTCACAAAGCCGCTCAGCTGAACGACGCCCTTGAACGTCTCGACATTGATTTCGGCGGACTTCAGCGTAGGTTCGTTGAAGATGGCCGTCTTGACCTTGGTGGTGATGACCGTGTCGTCGACGTATTCGCCCGTACCTTCCTGCTTCGCCGTCGAGGCGCAGCCTAGCGCCGTTGCCACGAACAGCATGCCAACGAAAGTTGCCAACTTGCGAATGAGGTTTGTCATGCGGCTTCCTTTGACTGAAACGCTCCGCCGTCACCGCGCGGAGTCACAGGCGTCCCATCAAGAACAGGACGATCACGATTAGCAGAACGATACCGACGATTCCGCTGGGACCGTAACCCCAGCTGCGGGCGTGCGGCCACGCGGGAATGACGCCGAGAAGTATCAGGATCAGAACAATCAGCAGAATCGTGCCGAGACTCATGGCTCATGCTCCTTCGTGGTTGGTTTCGCTGCACCGCCGTTGTCAGCGGACTCAGAACTCCTATAGAAAAAGATAATCGCCATAGCGCGTAGCGTCTGTGCGGTATCGAACACTTGCAGGCGGCCGCCCGCTTGCGCCATGGCGGAGCGTGAACCGCGTAACCGGCAGATGAACCAGGTGGTCAATGCAAAGTTCCATCGTCTCCTGCCTCCGTCGTCAGATTGCGCTCCCTCTCCTGCCTTCTTGCACGGCGACTCCCTTGCGCTCGGCGCTTATGTGCGCTAGCGCGCAGACGGGGCTACGGCGTCGGCGTACTGTCGTCGCTACTCTCATCATGTGAAACCACGCTTTGGGCGTGAGCACTCGGCGCAAGACCTGCGCTCCGTTGTCAAGACGCCGACCGATGGTTCCACTGACTCCCCAGGAGAGTAACGGTGCCATCGACCCAACGCGCCACCGCAGTCAATCGTTTGCTCGGCGCACTGCCGAGCAGCGACCTGCGACGATTGCTGGCCGAGTGCGAAACGGTCGAGCTTGCGTTTGCCGAGGTGCTCTACACGCCGCCGCAGCCTATTCGCGAAGTCTATTTCCCCACCACCAGTTTCATTTCGCTGATACTGCCGGTGGACGTTTCCGCGTTCATCGAAGTCGGCATGGTAGGAAACGAAGGGATGTTCGGCACGCCGCTCGCGCTCGGGGTCGATGTTTCGCCTATGCGTGCGGTGGTACAAGGCGCGGGGTCTGCGTTACGAATGGATTCCGCAAGCTTCCGTCGCGAACTCGACCGCAGCCAGGCGCTGCGGCGCACGATCGACCGCTATGTGTCCGTCCAGTTGAGCCAGCTGGCGCAGACGGCGGCCTGCACGCGCTTCCACACGATCGAGGCGCGGCTTGCCCGCTGGCTGCTGATGACGCAGGATCGCGCGCATGCGAACCGCTTCCATGTCACGCAGGAATTCCTGGCTTTCATGCTTGGCGTGCGCCGAGTCGGCGTGACCAAGGCAGCGAGTGCCCTGCAGGAGCGAAATCTGATTCAATACAACCGTGGCGATATTACGGTTCTCGACCGGCGCGGGCTCAAGGTTGCTTCCTGCGGATGCTACAAGGCGGATCGAGACTCGTACGATCGGATCCTCGGTTAGTCGCTACCGATTGAAGGAAGGCATGCCGGCGGGCCACCGTCCGGCAAGATGGATGCGTTGTGTGTGACACCGCACATACGACACCCTGAGTTTGGCGTACTGGTCCAAGGGAGTGCAGGCCTGACCAACCGCATTCGCGGCCGGAGACCATGGAGTCCGCCTCATTTGCCGAGACGGACTGGCTTCGGAGCCAGTTGTCTGCAGGAATTTGCCGGCCGCTACGGTTCATCGAAAGGTAGTTGCCATGAAAATTCCAGTCGAAACGAAACCCGCCCTCTGGGGCATCGTAGGTGGCGCGCTTGCATTGGCCATCGCAGGCTTCACATGGGGCGGATGGGTGACCGGTGGAAGGGCGGAAGCGGACGCGACCCAACGGGCGAACACAGCGGTGGTCGTGGCACTGGCACCGGCGTGCGTCGAGAAATTCCGGAAGGCTGCCGATGCCTCCGATAATCTGACGGCGCTCCGCAAGGTCGATTCGTGGTCGCAGGGTGAGTTCGTCGAAAAGGGCGGCTGGGCAACCCTTCCTGGATCCAACTCACCCGAGCGGGTCTCGGCGGTAGCCAAGGCGTGCGCGTCATTGCTCACCCCCGCATAGCCGATGTCGATGTGAGCGGGAATGTGGAGTTGCTTGTCCAGCTTGTATGACTTCGCATCGATACCGAACAATCCACATTCAAGAAGATTGATGCTGGTGGCCGGACGATCGCGGCCATCGTCGGTCACATCGAACGAAATGTTCGAAAGGTTTGCGGGAACCTGCGCTCACGGTACGAAACGCCGCGATGCGCCAGGTTCACGCGGTCACACTCCGGCAACTCGCCATCGCAGCGTTGTTATGCTAATGTCATCGGTTGCGATGGCCGCCGGCCTCCATCGGCGGACACCGGTTGCGCAGACTGGCTCGAACCGGGCGTCTGCGCTGCAATTGGAGATCCCCATGTCACGTCTGCTCAAATCGTTCGCGGCGTTCGCCGCGTCGCTCGTATTGGCCACGCTGCCGCTTACCGCGCAGGCCGGCCATTCGCTGCGCTTCTTCGGAACCGGGTCCGGCGACATCGACCGGGTCAAGATCCCGCTGGTCGCCCCGGGACCTGGTAGCCGACCGGTCAACGTCGGCGACGACTTCACCGTCGAACTTTGGCTGAAGGCGATGCCGGGCCAGAATGCCGGCACGGTCGCCGGTGGCGCCGGTGCTGGGTGGATCAACGGCAACATCGTTCTCGATCGCAATGTCGACGGCGGCGGCGATTTCGGGGACTGGGGTGTGGCGTTGGGTGGTGGCCACGTCGCGTTCGGTGTCGCGGTGGGTGCCTCCGGCTATACACTTCTCGGCGCGACTGCGATCGACGATGGCGCGTGGCATCACGTTGCAGTCACGCGAACGTCCGATACTGGCGCGCTCGCGATCTATGTCGACGGCCGTCGCGACGCGAGCGTCGAGAGGGGACCGACGGGCAATGCGGCGTACCGTGTGGCAAGGCCCAGTTCATTGCCCAATTCGGATCCGTTCCTGGTTATCGGTGCGGAGAAGCACGATGCCGGTGGCACGTTCCCGTCGTTCCGCGGCTGGATCGACGAGCTGCGTATCTCATCCGGCGTTCGCTATGCCAATGACTTTGCCCGTCCGTCGCTTCCGTTCGTTGCGGACGCGGCGACGCTCGCGCTCTACCACTTCGACGAGGGTGGGGGCGATACGCTGTTCGATCGAAGCGGTGCTGCAGGCGGCCCGAGCCATGGCGAATTACAGCGCGGCGGCGGCAGCAACGGTCCCGCGTGGTCGCTCGAAACACCCTTCGCCTCGTCGATACAGGACGTCGAGATCCGCAGTGTCGTGGGGGGACTTTCGAATCCAGTCGACATCGCCGCGCCGCCGGACGGCAGCGGTCGGCTGTTCGTCGTGCAATCCGGCGGTGCGATACGCATCATCGAAAACGGCACGTTGCTGTCCACGCCATTTCTTTCACTCGACAGTTCCATCGTGCTGAGCGGAGGCGAGCAGGGGCTGCTTTCTCTCGCCTTCCATCCGAACTATGCCGCCAATGGCTTGTTCTTCGTCTACTACACGGCCAGTTCGCCGTCCGGCGCGGTGACGATCGCGCGCTACAGCCGATCGACCGGCAATCCGCGCGTCGCCAACCCCACGTCCGGCACGATACTGCTCCAGATTCCGCACGACAGCTTCACGAATCACAACGGAGGAAAGCTGCTGTTCGGTCCGGATGGCTATCTCTACATTTCCGTCGGCGACGGCGGCAGCGGCAACGATCCGTTGAACAGCGGCCAGACACTGGCGACGCGCCTGGGAAAGCTCATGCGCATCGACGTCGATACCGGTTCGCCGTACGCGATTCCCGCCGACAACCCCTTCGCGGGCAATACCTGCACGGCACCGACCAGCGGGATCTGTCCCGAGACTTTCGCCTACGGCCTTCGCAACCCCTGGAAGATGTCGTTCGACCGTTTGACCAACGACCTGCTGATCGGTGATGTGGGTCAGGACCAGCGCGAGGAGATCGACCTGCTGCCCTGGTCCAGCGCCGGCGGCGAGAACTTCGGCTGGCGCATCTGGGAGGGCACACGGTGCAACACCTCGGTAGGAGGCGTAACCACCGCCGTCTGCAACGCGACGCCGCAGACCCCGCCGATCATGGAATACGACCACTCGGCGAGCGGTGCCGGCACCGGATTCTGCGGCGGCTCGGTCACCGGCGGATTCAGGTACCGCGGCGCGCAGGTCGGTGGTCTCGACGCGCGCTATCTGTTCAGCGACTACTGCACCGGCCGGCTGTGGCATTCGTGGCTCGACAACGTCGGAACGTGGCAGCGTGCGATCTTCGCCGACACCTCGTTCCACATCACGACCTTCGGCGAAGACAGCAACGGTGAACTGCTGTTCGCCAGCGGCGATACGATCTATCGCTTCGCGGCATGGAACGGTCGGTTGGCGCAACTGCCGAACTTCAACGGCGACGGTCGGGCCGACCTGGTCTGGCGCAACCGCGTAACCGGGCAAACGGCGCTGTGGCTGATGAACGGGACTGGGACCATTGATACCGCGACGCTCCAGGCCGACTCGAACTGGTCGGTGACGCACACCGGTGATCTCAATGGCGGTGGAAGCGCCGACCTGATATGGCGCCATCGCATCGACGGCCGCACGGCCGCATGGCTGATGAACGGGACCACACCGGGGACGAGTGCCGTGCTGCTCGCCGATCCGAACTGGGCGGTCACGCACGTGGCTGACTTCAACGGCGATGGACGGCAGGACTTGCTGTGGCGCAATTCCGCGAGCGGACAGACCGCGATCTGGTTGATGAACGGACTCGGCGCAACGTCCAGCGCGATCATTCTGAACGACCCGCAGTGGTCGGTGGTGACGACCGGCGACCTGAACGGTGACGGCCGCGCCGACCTCGTCTGGCGCAACGCCAACAGCGGCGCAACCGCGGTGTGGCTGATGAACGGACTCGGCAAAATCGCGGCAGAAGTGATCTTCGCGGATCCGGCGTGGGCGGTGACCGGTGTGGGCGACTTCAATCTCGATGGCCGCGCCGATCTTGTCTGGCGCAACGACACGACTGGCGCCACAGCGATCTGGCTGATGAACGGGATTGCGGCCGATGCCGCCGGAACCGTGCTGGTGGATACGAACTGGTTCGTGACGCATGTCGCAGATCTGAGTGGCGACGGTAAAGCCGACCTGATCTGGCGCAACCGTGGCACTGGCATGACGGCCGTCTGGACCATGAACGGGCTCGTTCCGGTCGCGTCGGCATACCTGACAACCGATGCCAACTGGGCAGTGATCCAGACCGGCGACCTGAACGCCGATTCGCGCGCCGATCTGGTCTGGGCCAACGGTGCCAGCGGGCAATCCGCAGTGTGGCTGATGAATGGCGTGGCACCCTCCAGTTCCGCGCTGCTTGGCGCTCCGCTCGGCTGGTCGGTGCAGTAGGGGCCGCCTGCGGAGACAGCGGAACGAAAGGGAGATTTTCATGTCTGGCAAATGGTACGTTGTCGGCGGGGTGACGATCGGGATCGCAAGCCTGTTGACGGTTGCCTTGGTGAGGATCGCCCGCGACAGCGACCGCGCCGCGCGCCGCGTGGAAAAGATCTACCTCCCGCTCTCGGACTTGATGGCGACGCAGGCGGGAAACGGGCACAGGTAACGCTTCAAGCCGTGCGTTTGGCAGCGCCGGTGCCCGATCGCTCCGGCGATCTCGAGTCGCCCACGAGCAGATGGCGGCACCTGTAGAATGCGGCCTTTTCCCGGCCCGGTTGCAGGACTCCCGGGCTCGTAACCGTCGCGGCACGCGCGGCGACCGGGGACCTCCCGGCCGTAGCTGTCGCTGCCAGCCGATCCCTATTGAACATCGTCGCCGTGCACGCGCTGAACTTGCATCGATCCGCACGAAGGCCCGCGGATCGCGGGATCCTTTCCTGGTTCTGCGCACTGACGTTCACGGCCATCCTGTGGGCCGGTGCTTCCGCAGCTGCTTTCGCTGCACCGCCGAAGCCGGAGTCTGCTGCAAGCGCCAACGCCAATGACGGCGGCGCGTGGTCGCACGCCTATTCCGCCTACGGCCAGCCCAAGTACCCGCGCGGCTTCTCGCACTTCGACTACGTCAACCCGAACGCGCCGAAGGGCGGCACGCTGCAGCTGCAGAATCCGGACCGCCGGACGAGCTTCGACAAGTACAACCCCTTCACGATCAAGGGACAGTCACCTGCGGGGCTGACTACCCTGATGTTCGAGACGCTTGCCGTGCGCTCGGGGGACGAGCCGGACACGATGTACGGCCTGGTCGCCGAGGAGATTCAGGTTGCGCCGGACAAGTCGTGGGTCGCGTTCCGGATCAACCCCAAGGCGCGCTTCATCAACGGCGACCCCGTGACCGCGGCCGACATCAAGCACGTGTTCGACATGCTGACGAGCAAGGAGGTCTCGCCTGCGGTGCGCACCCAGCTCGAAGGCGTGGCAAAGGCGACGGTTCTCGACGAGCGGACGATCCGCTTCGACCTCAAGGAACGCACCGCGGACGCGATCTTCAACGTCGGCAGCCTCCCGGTCTTTTCGCCGAAATGGTCGCTGGGCGCGGATGGCAAGCCCAAGAATTTCAGCGACGTGATCAACGAGTTCCCGATCACCAGCGGCCCGTACAGGATCGGTACGGTCGAGGCGCCGCGCCGCATCGAGTTCATCCGCGATCCCGACTATTGGGCGCGCGATCTCGGCGTGTCGAAAGGCCAGTACAACTTCGACCGCATCGTCTACCGCTACTACCAGGACAACGCGATTGCGATCGAGGCGTTCAAGGCCGGCGAGTTCGACTTCCTGATGGAGTACTCGGCACGGCGCTGGGCGCGGCAGCATTCGGGACCGAAGTGGAACGACAAGCGCATCATCAAGGAGGTATATCCGACCGGCTTCGGCATGGGCCTGCAATCGTACGTCTTCAACCTGCGTAATCCGCTGTTCCAGGACCGCCGCGTCCGCGAGGCGCTGGGCCTCGCCTACGACTTCGCCGCGATCAACGTCTACAAGCAGTACAAGCGAACGACCAGCCTTTTCGCCAATTCGGAATTCGCGGCGTCTGGCCCGCCCTCGGCCGGCGAGCTGGCGCTGCTCGAAGGCTTCCGCAGCGATCTGCCGGTTGCGGTGTTCGGTCCGCCCTGGGAGGACCCGCGCACGGACCTCGACCCCAACGGCCTGCGCAACAATCTCAAGAAGGCGCGCAACCTGCTGGAAGAGGCCGGCTGGAAGGTCGACGCCGAGGGCGTCCTGCGCAACGCCAAGGGCGAGCGCTTCGAGTTCGAATGGCTGGAGGCGGGCGAAGCATTCGGCCGGAGCGATTACGTCTTCCAGCGCAACCTTGCCATGCTGGGCATCAAGCTCAACCTTCGGCTCGTCGACTTCGCGCTCTACCGCAAGCGCGTCGAGGCGTTCGACTTCGACATGATCAACATCAAGAACGGAGACTGGGCGCTTCCCAACGCCGCCGATCTCAAGGCGGGATTCGGCAGTGCGGCCGCGGACGAGCCGGCCTCGGCCAACTACGGCGGCGTGAAGAACAAGGCCATCGACTTCCTGATCGACAAGATGGACAAGGCGACGACGATGGAGGAGCTGCGCACGGCGACGCGCGCGCTCGACCGCGTGTTCATGCACGAGCACTACGTCGTACCCGACCTCTACGGCGCAATGAACCGGGTCTCGCGCTGGGACAAGCTCGGCATTCCCAACGCCGTGCCCAAGTACTACACGATCGCCACGCCGAGCGAATACCTGCAATGGGCGGTCACGGCCTGGTGGGACAAGGCGCTCGACGACAAGGCCGCCGCCCCGGCCGCAGCCAAGCCGACCTCCAAGTCGTAGGCGAGGGCGACGACGATGCTCGCGTACATCGGCAAGCGGCTGCTGCTCATGATTCCCACGCTGATCGGCGTACTGACGCTGACCTTCGTCGTCATCCAGTTCGTGCCGGGCGGGCCCGTCGAGCAGATCCTGGCGGAGGCGCGGGCGGGAACGCGCGGCGATACCGGCGGCTTCTCCGGCAAGCGCGACCTCGACAAGAAGCAGATCGAGGACCTGAGGAAGCTCTACGGCTTCGACAAGCCGCCGCTCGAGCGCTACCTGTCGATGATGAAGAGCTTCGCGCAGTTCGACCTGGGCAAGAGCTTCCTGCGCAACAAGGACGTCTGGCAGCTCATCAAGGAGAAGCTGCCGGTGTCGGTCAGCCTCGGGCTGTGGACGTTCCTCGTCTCCTATCTGATCTCGGTTCCGCTGGGCATTGCCAAGGCCGTGCGCGAGGGCACCCGCTTCGACACCGTGACGACGCTGTTCGTGCTGGTCGGCTATGCGATTCCCGGCTTCGTGCTCGGCGTGCTGCTGATCGTGCTGTTCGCGGGCGGCTCCTTCCTCGACTGGTTCCCGTTGCGCGGACTCACGTCCGACAACTGGGCGAGCCTCTCGTGGCCGGCGAGGATCGTCGACTACCTGTGGCATCTGGTCCTGCCGCTGACCTGCTATGCGATCGGCAGCTTCGCGATCGTCACGATGCTGACCAAGAACACGTTCGTCGAGGAGATCCGCAAGCAGTACGTGCTGGTGGCGCGCGCAAAGGGACTCTCGGAGCGGAAGGTGCTCTACAAGCACGTGTTCCGCAACGCGCTGATCCCGATCATCACCGGCTTTCCCGCCGCGTTCATCGGCGCGTTCTTCGCCGGCTCGATCCTGATCGAAACGATCTTCTCGCTCGACGGGCTGGGCCTGCTCTCCTACGAGTCGCTGATCCGGCGCGACTATCCGGTCGTGCTGGGCACGCTGTATTTCTTCACGCTGATCGGCCTCGTCGTGAAGCTGATCGGCGACCTCATGTACGTCGTCGTCGACCCGCGCGTGCAATTCGGGGCGGTAGGCAAATGAGGCGCACATGAGTCTCGTTACCGAGCCGCCGATCGGGGAGGAGGCGCCGCTGTCGACGCAGCGTGCGCGCGCGCCGGAGCGGCGCGCGACGTCGCTGTCGCCCAACCAGCGCGCGTGGGCGCGCTTCAAGCGCAACCGCCTGGGCTACGTGTCGCTGATCGTGTTTTCGGCAATGCTGGTGGTGGGCACGCTCGCCGAGCTCTTCTCCAACGAGCGGCCGCTGATCGCGCGCTACGACGGCGAATGGTTCGTCCCGCTGGTGGGGAACCAGCCGGAGACGCGCTTCGGTGGCGACTTCGCCACGCCCACCGACTGGCACGACCCGTTCATCGTCCAGCAGTTCGCGAAACCGGGAAACTTCGCGCTGTTCACGTTCAACACGTGGGGCGCGACCACGCTCGACTACTACGCGCGCGCGGCCGACCCCGTGCCGCCGGGCACGGGCCACTGGCTGGGTACGGACTCGTCCGGTCGCGACATGACCGCGCGGCTGCTCTACGGCTTCCGGGTGAGCATCTATTTCGGCCTGGCGCTCACCGTTCGTCGGCACCGTGCTGGGCATTCTCGTCGGCGCGTTGCAGGGCTATTTCGGCGGTCGCGTCGACCTGACCACGCAGCGGGTGATCGAGATCTGGAACGCCGTACCGGAGCTGTACCTGCTGATCATCATCGCATCGATCTTCGCGCCGACGCTCCTGCTGCTGGTCGGTGTGTTCGCGCTGTTCGGCTGGATCGGGCTGTCCGACTACGTCCGCGCCGAGTTCCTGCGCAACCGCAACCTCGAGTTCGTCAAGGCGGCGCGGGCGATGGGCCTGTCCAACGCGCAGATCATGTGGCGGCACATCCTGCCGAACTCGATGACGCCGGTGATCACGTTCCTGCCGTTCCGGATGAGCGCGGCGATCCTGTTCCTGACGGCGCTCGACTTCCTGGGGCTGGGCGTCCCGGACCTGCCGTCGCTCGGCGACCTGCTGCGCGAGGGCAAGGAGAATCTCGACGCGTGGTGGATCTCGATTCCGACCTTCGTCGTGCTGTCGCTGACGCTGCTGCTGCTCACGTTCATCGGCGACGCGCTGCGCGACGCCTTCGACACCCGGAAATCCTGACATGGATGTCGCCGCTTCTCGTCGTCGATCGCCTCTGCGTCAACTTCGGCCCGTCGCGCGTCGTCGACCACGTGTCCTTCGCGCTCGACGCCGGCGAGAAGTTCGCGCTGGTGGGCGAGTCGGGCTCCGGCAAGTCGGTGACCGCGCTGTCGATTCTGAAGCTCATCGAGACCGCGCGCTACGAGGGCGTGATCCGCTTCCAGGGCGAGGACGTGCTCGCGAAGAGCGAGCGCGCAGATGCAGGCGCTGCGCGGCAGCGACATCGCGATGATCTTCCAGGAGCCGATGACCGCGCTGAATCCCGCTGTACCGGGTCGGCAATCAGATCGCCGAGGTGCTCGAGCTGCACGAGGGGCTCGATGCGAGGAAGGCGCATGCACGAGCGATCGAGCTGCTCGCCCGCACCGGCATTCCGGATCCGGACAAGAAGGTCGACGCGTTCCCGCACCAGCTCTCGGGCGGTCAGCGGCAGCGCGCGATGATCGCGATGGCGCTCGCGTGCCGGCCCAAGCTGCTGATCGCCGACGAGCCGACCACCGCGCTCGACGTGACGATCCAGGCGCAGATCCTGGCGCTGCTCGACGACCTGCAGCGCGAGTACGGGATGGCGATCCTGTTCATCACCCACGATCTCAACCTCGTGCGTCGCTTCTGCCACCGCGTCGGCGTCATGGAAAGGGGGCGCCTGGTCGAGCAGGGCGAGACCACGGACGTGTTCGCCCGGCCGCAGCGACCCGTACACGATCAAGCTGATCAACAGCCGGCCGCAGCGTGCGGTTCAGCCGGTGCCGACCGGATGCGCCGATCCTCGCGTCGGTGCAAGTCTGTCAGCGTCGACTTCGTCTCGTCGCGCGGCTGGTTCGGCAAGGACGTGTTTCGCGCGGTGCGCAACGCGACGCTCGAATTGAAGCGCGGCGAGACGCTGGGCATCGTCGGCGAGTCCGGCTCGGGCAAGACCACGCTCGGCATGGCGCTGCTCGCGCTGCAGCCGATCGCCGCCGGCAGCGTGACGCTGGAAGGCACGCGGATCGACGACGCCGACCGGCCGACGCTGCGTGCGATGCGGCGGCGGATGCAGGTGGTGTTCCAGGACCCGTTCGGATCGCTCTCGCCGCGGATGACCATCGAGCAGATCGTCGGCGAGGGTGTGGCGCTGCACATGCCGGAGCTCGCGAAGCGACGAGCGCCGTCAACGCATCCTCGACATGCTCGCCGAGGTGGGGCTCTCCGAGGCGCAAGGCCTCGACGACGTGCTGACCCGGTATCCGCACGAATTCTCGGGCGGCCAGCGACAGCGGATCGCGATTGCGCGCGCCGTCGTGCTGCGGCCGGAAGTGCTGGTGCTCGACGAGCCGACGTCCGCGCTCGACGTGTCGGTGCAGCAGCAGGTGCTGAAGCTGCTGGGTGCGCTGCAGGTCAAGTACGGGATGAGCTACGTGTTCATCAGCCACGACCTTGCCGTCGTGCGCGCGATGTCGCACCGGGTGATGGTGATGAAGGACGGCGCGATCGTCGAGCAGGGCGAAGCCGAGGCGCTGTTCGCCAATCCGCGCGAGCCGTATACCCAGGCATTGCTCGCCGCGGCGCACCTCGCCGCCTGAGCGAACCCCGGCGTCCACGCGATCAGGCAGGAGCGACGACGCTTTTTCCATAATCCGGCCGGGTACGGTCGTCGTGAGGGACCCGCCGTCGCCGTCAAGCGCCGCATCCGGTGCCGACAGGGACTTTCGCCGTGCGCCGATCGGCGTAGCATTTCCAGTTGGGACGGGAGCGCAGGTGACTCCTGGATAAGATGGGCGCGCGAGGGACGCTTCGCGACGCCTGGAGGAGAACCGCATGGAATTCAACTCGGTGGGCGATGTCATCAAGGCCAAGAAGCTGCAGGAACTGATCACGGTGCCGGCAACGGCGACCGTGACAGAAGCGGTTACCGTCATGAGCCGGCGCGAGATGGGTGCGGTGGTGATCCGCCTCGGCAATGGACCGGTCGAGGGCATCTTCACCGAGCGCGACCTGATGCGGCGCGTGGTGGGCGAAGGTCGCGACCCCAAGACCACGGGCATCGCCGCGGTGATGAGCCCGAACGTGCGCAAGGTCGCCCCGTCGGCGACGCTCGAGGAGGCGCTGCGGCTGATGGTCGTGCACGGCTACCGCCATCTGCTGGTCGAGGACCAGGGCAAGGTGCTGGGCCTGATTTCGATCCGCGACCTGATGGCCGCACTGGTCTTGCCCGATGAGCCGATTGCGCACGAAGGACGCGTCGGCGTCATCCGCTCGCGCGCCGAAGAGGCGGTTCGAACCGTCAAGGATATCGGGCACGGCGGGCACGTGTAGCCGCCGAAGCTGAAGCAACGCGCTGGCAACCGCAGCAAGCGCAAGGCCGGACGGAGCAGCGCCCGGCCTTTTTCATTGCGGAAGGCGCATGCACTGGCACGGTGCGTGTGCAATGCGTATCGGAAAATTCGCCGTTCCGGCGTCTCGCGATGCCGGTTATCATCATCGATCGCGCGAACGATGCGTGCGCCTCGACGATGAGCACGAACCTCACCCTCCCTCCCGCTTCGGATTCACACGACGACGTGACCGAGCAATCCCCGCCTTCACAGCCCGGCCTGGAGCCCGCTGGCGAGCGCGCGAGCCGGTACGTCCCGAGAATCCTGCAGCAGCACCTGGTCGAAGACCCGGACGGGCGCTGCTGGACCGCGGAAGGCACTGCGGCATTCGTCGACGTCTCGGGCTTCACCAAGCTTTCCGAACGCCTCGCGCGCAAGGGGCGCGAAGGTGCCGAGCAGATCACCGAGGCGATCGGCGGAAGCTTCGAGGCGATCTCTGGCCGTCGCCTACGAAAACGGCGGCAGCCTGCTCAAGTTCGGCGGCGACGCGCTGCTGCTGTGGTTCGAGGGCGAGAGTCACGCCGCGCGCGCGTGTCGCGCTACGGTGCTGATGCGCCGTGTGCTGCGCGACGTCGGCCGTATCGACGTGCCGGGTGCGAAGGTGACGCTGCGCATGTCGCAAGGCGTGAATTCCGGGCGCTTCCATTTCTTTGCCGTCGGAACTTCGCACGTCGACCTGCTGCCCACCGGTCCTGCCTGGAGTCGCCTTGTCGCAATGGAGCATGCAGCCGTAGCCGGCGAAATCCTGCTGAGTCCGGAGACGGCCGCGCTCATGCCCGTGCGTTGCCTCGGCAACGCCAAGGGCCCCGGCGTGCTCCTCGCGCGCGAGCCGGCAGTGCCGGGTCCGTTACCGTTGGTGCCGCGGCCCAAGATGCCCGCCGAAACCCTGGCGCGCTGCCTCTCCACTGCCGTTCGGGCGCACGTCCTCGCGGGCGGTGGCTCCTCCGAGCATCGTTCCGTCACGATCGCCTTCATCAAGTTCGAAGGGACCGACGCGTTGATCGAGCAGCGTGGCCCGGAGGCGGCCGCCGAGGCGCTGCATCGTCTGGTCAGCGTGGTCCAGGCGACAACCGAGGCGCAGGGCATCGCGTTCCTCGCCTCCGATCTTGACGCCGCCGGCGGCAAGCTGATCCTCACCGCCGGTGCCCCGAAAGTCACCGGCGACGACGAGGAGCGGATGCTGCTCGCGCTGCGCAAGATCGTCGAGAGCAATCCTCCGCTGCCGATCCGCATCGGTGTTCATCGCGGCTCGGTCTTCGCGGGCGACATCGGACCGTTCTATCGACGCACCTACACGGTGATGGGCGACGCCGTGAACTTGTCGGCGCGCCTGATGGCCAAGGCCGAGCCGGGACAGATCTACGCCACCGCCGACGTACTGAACCGCTCGAATACGCTCTTCGAAACTGCCGAGCTCCCACCGTTTTCGGTCAAGGGCAAGGCACAGCCGATTCAGGCCTGGGCGATAGGGCCCGCGAAGGGGTCCCGCACGCGACAAGCGGCGCTGCAACGACTTCCGTTGACCGGCCGCGACGTGGAACTCGCGACGATCCGCGAGGCTCTCGTGTCCGCGCGGGCCGGTACGGGACGCTTGATTGCGATCGTCGGCGAGGCGGGCGTGGGCAAGACCCGGTTGCTGGAAGCGTTGCGCGAGGACGCGACCGACTTTCGTGCACTGCACGCAACGTGCGAGGCGTACACCGCAACCACGCCGTATGTCGTATGGCGCGAGCTGCTGCGTGAATTGCTCGAGATTGGGCGTGAAGATCCCGACGCCGCGGTCGTCGAGCGCCTGCGCGATGTTGTGACGACGCGTGTGCCGGATCTTGTTTCGTGGCTGCCGCTGATCGCAGGCGCGTTCGAAGTCGAGATCGCCCCGACTCCCGAAGTCGAGATGCTGGACGAGAAGTACCGCCGGCCCAAGCTGCACGAGGCCGTCGGCCGGTTCCTGGAAGTCATGATGGTCGATCCGACGCTGATCGAGATCGAGAACGCGCATCTCATGGACGAAGCGTCGGGCGAATTGCTCTCGTACCTTGCAGGCATGCTCGGCACGCGACCCTGGCTGTTCGGCGTGGCGCGGCGCAGCGGAACCGGGGGATTCGACGCGTCCGATGTGCCTGCGGTCACGAAGATCTCGCTCGAGCCGCTGGCAGCCAAGGACGCGCTGCGGATCACGCAACTCGTTGCCCAGGACAATCCGCTGCCGATGCATATGCTGGAGGTCGTGGCCAAGCGGTCAGGAGGGAACCCGCAGTTCCTGCGCGACCTCATGCGCTCGGCGATCGAATCCGGAGGCGTCGAGGCACTGCCCGATTCGGCTGAAGCCGCCGCGATGGCGCGGATCGACGCGCTGGCCCCGGAGGATCGTGCCGTCGTGCGCCGCGCTGCCATCCTGGGGCTTACGTTCCATCCGCGAATGCTCGCGTGGTTCGATGACGATGGCGGCGACGCGGTGCCGGGTCCTGGGGTCTGGTCGCGACTGCAGGAGCTATTCGACGATGACGGTGACGGCTATCTCCGTTTTCGCCGATCGCTGCTGCGCGACGCGGCCTACGAAGGCCTCCCCTACAAGCTTCGCCGAAGGCTGCACGGCGTCGTGGCGGCGCACCTCGAGGAGGAAATGGATCAGCCGGAGGAGGCTGCGGGCATCCTCTCGCTCCATTACTTGGAGGCCGGCGAACATAGCCCGGCGTGGCGGTATGCAACGGTCGCGGCCAAGCGGGCCGAAGCCGTCTTTGCCTACGTTGAAGCCGCCGGCTTGTACACGCGCGCGCTGGCGGCCGGCCGCGGGCTTGCCGATTTGCCGGAGCAGGAATTCGCCAACGTGAACGAGGCGCTGGCGGATGCCTGGTACCGGGTGGGCGAATATCGCAAGGCGTCCGCAGCCTTCGCCGCCGCCCGCCGGCTGGTTGCCGGCGATCGGTTGCAAGAAGCGGGGCTCATGCTGAAAGTCTCGAAGGTCGAGGAGAAGCTTGGCAAGTATCCACAGGCGTTACGCTGGACCGCACGCGCTCGCAGGACGCTCGATGGCGCCACCGACGCGAAGTCTGCCCACCTGGTTGCGCAGTCGAGTTCCTGGTATGCAACTGTCTTGCAGGCCGAGGGCCGGACCACCGACGCGGTCCGGTGGGCCGAGCGCGCGGTCCAGGAGGCCGAGGCCGCGGATGATCAGGAGGCGCTCGGCGCCGCCTACTTTGTACTGGGATGGGCGGCGGGCGAACTCGGCGAGGAGGGCGCGGATACCCACCTCCTCCGTTCGCTGGAAGCGTACCAGCGGTCGGGAAATCTGGTTCGGCAGGCCAATCTCCTGGCCAACCTCGGCGTGGTCTACCAGTGGGAGGGCCGCTGGGACGACGCGATGGACTATTACGAGCGAGGCGGCGAGGAATCTCGGAAGATCGGCAACACGGTGCACGCCGCGCTGGCCCGCGTGAACATGGCGGAGATCCTTTCCGACCGCGGTGAACTGGCCGAAGCCGAGGCGCTCCTGCTGGAAGTGCTGCCCATGTGGCGAGCGTCGCAGTATCGGCTGTTGCTGGGCTTTTGCCTCGCACTGCTCGGACGCGTGTCGCTTCGCGCGCGACGATTCGACGAGGCGCTCAGTCGCCTCGAAGAAGCCAGGGTCCACTCGCAATTTGTCGGGTCGCAACAGGATGTTCTGGATATCGATGCCCGTGTCGCGGAATGCCGCCTCCTGATGGGCAATCCGGATGCGGCCGTTCAATTGGCGGCCGAAGCCCTGAAACGCGCAGCCTCCACCGAGGGCGGTGCCAAGGTGGTGCCTCTGCTGGAACGCGTGCGCGGACTTGCGATTCTTCAGCGAGGTGACTTGGTCGGTGCAAGGCGGGCACTCGAGTCCAGCCTTGCCGCAGCGCGCGCGCGGCGCGACCGTTTCGAGGTCGCACTCACGATGCTGGCACTGATCGATCTTTCCCGTTCGGAGGGGGCCGAGCCGCCGCCCGAGATGGTGAGCGAGAGCGGCGCCCTTATCGCCAGTCTGAAGATCAAGACACTCCCCGCAACTCCGGTGTTGGCGTAACAGGTCCGGAAATGAAGAGCGGCCCCGCAGGGCCGCTCCTCTCTTCACCCACGCCCGTATGACGGGCTATCAGTACGACATCTTTCCGTCGCCCCCATCGTGAGCGATAGTCTTGAGCTGCTGGCACGCCGTTCGCGGGAGCTCGGTGCTGCATTCGTCAGACGGCAGCGTCTTGACCTCCAGGCTCTGCAAGCACATGTACTGAATCTCGTTACCGATCATCGGGAACGAAGTGCTCATCGCGTACTGACCCGGCGCGGTCAGATCTGCGAGTGCGGTGCCGCCAACCTGCCTGTTCACGATGCTGCAGCTGGTCTCCGAGCTGCAATTCATCGTCATCCGTTCGGGTCCGATCACCCAATCGAATGCCACGCCCACCGGAGGTATGAGGAAGCTGACTCCCGACGGCGGCGTGCCACCCAGCGTTATCACGCCGGCAGCGTATGACGCCACTCCGTAAGGCAGTGGCAGATCAGGAAGCAAGCAGGACAGAGCGGGCCGGTATTCGAGCGAACCCCACTTGACCTGGACGACCGGAACGTCATTCGCGTTCCTCGGCGGCCAGAGCCTGGTCTGCCTGAAAACTGCGGCTTCCTGATTGTTCACGTCCCACTTGAACTCATACTCCCTGTCGCCGATCTCGATGTAGTCGACCTGAACGAGTTTGCAAAGGCTCAAGTTCTTGTTCAGACCCCGAAGGGCCGTGAACTGACCCTGCGTGATTTGATTCGGGGCGCCGTTCGGAGATCCCTGGCAGTCAACACCGGCCGTCACTTTCGCCGATGCTGAAGGTCGATGACGTCGCTTCAGGATACCCGGTCAGATTGGTGCTCGCTTTGAGCGAGTAGCCACTACCTGTCGGGCCGGTGACTGACACGTTGGGGAATTTTGCGAGTCCAGCCGAATCCGCCGTTGCGGTATTGCCAGTGATTGTCAACGGGGGCGAACCTGGCGGAGGCGACGTGGCAAGCGTGAGAGTAATGGTCTTGCCTGCGAACGCGTTGCCGGGCGTTCCTTGAACGGACACGGGGTTTGCCGCAGTACCGAGCAGACCGCCGGACAGAGTGCTCGTCGGCTGCGTCACGAACACCATCGAACACGTGCCCGTGACTGGCGTCACCAGCGTTGACTTCGAAACATCCATAGCGAACTGTTCGCCGCTCCAGGTCGAGCTTTCCCACGCCTTGGCTCCCCAAGTGAAGTTCGTGGATCCGCAACTATTGGTTGCGGGAAACGTAACCCCCGCCAACGTCACCACGATCGTCTGGCCTTTCTTGATGGCGACGTTCTTGACGGACACAACGCCGGCGGCATTGGTGACGATGGCGCCTGCATAGGTCGTCGAAGCACTCGTGATCCCAACGCCCGGAGGGGTCGTGGGCACCGTGATCTTGAACGACTTGATCTTGTCATCGTCGTCCGAGAGGTTCTTGATCGTGGCCGTGAACGTCCCCGCCGCCGCGGCGGGGGCCATCGTGAGACTGAACTTCTCATCGTCGGAATGGGCGATGGCGGGCAGCGTAAATGCCACGAGAAACATCGCTATCAGGAAGCGAAATACATTGCGCAGGCTGTTCATGAAACGTCCCTCCCTGGGACTGCGATGACGTGAGAACGAATAGATCCGGCGAGCGATCAGCACTCATTGCGTAACACTGAACGAATGTGCAGATGCCTAACGGTTGTGCATGTTACTTCTGTCTCGAACAATAGCAACACCAATGAGAACTATTCTTTCGCGATGCGCGAACTCTCCCATTCCAATGTCATAGAACCTGCGAAGCGATGGATCGAAGAACGCTAAGTGTCGCGTGAGACGGCGTCAATCCAACCGACCTAATACCAGCGCAGGTCAGCTACAGAACTGATGATGTCGCCGCGACTCGTATCTCGACAGGGAATGAAGAATCACGAGTGCGTCATTGTTTTTGCGTATGAAAGCGAGGCGTGGCGCGGTGCCCACGCCAGAGGATGGCGCTGCGACGGGCAAGCGCGTGCGTGCACCACAATCGTCGCGTAGGAAGATTGGCCGCCGTCGCGTTTCGAGACGCAACGCCGGTGATCTTCACGTCGGCCGCGCGAGTACGGTGCCGCCGCGGCTATCCGACGGCACCGGCGACGGCCCGGCGATGACGCCCTTGCGCAGCAGGAAGCAGCCGTAGGGGCGTGGATCGCCGACCTGCACGACCGCAAAGGCTTTCTGCGCCGCCTCGTAGAACGCGAATCGCTCGAGGCTCGCCATCGGCAGCACCCGTCCGACTGCACGGTCCACCTCCGCCTGCACTTCGCGCTGCACATCGGGCCATGCGCCGGGCTCGCCCACGACCTCCATGCGGCGCACGGCGTCGGGAACGAAGTCGTCGAGCGGGAACACCGAGAGGATCGCGCGCGCGGCGCGCGCCATCGGCACGCCGGGCAGGCGGATCAGGCGTCCGCTGGTCGTGGCGCGGGCGATGCGCTCGGCCGGATGGTTGGCGTCGACCAGCGCGAGATCGTCGCCATGTCCCATCGCGGCAAGCACCCAGAGCAGGTCGGGCGTCAGCAGCGGGTCGATTCCTTTGAGCATGGATGGCGCTCCGATTGCAGAGGCTCAGTTCGGCCGCTTGGCGTCGAGATAGACGCGCTGCGCGTTCGCGCCGAGCACGGCGGCCTGCGCGTCGCCGGAGAGCGGCGTGAGCAGCGCGAGGGACGCCGCCCGCCAGCGATCGTACCCGCCGGCGAGATTCACCACGGGCCAGTCGCTGCCCCAGAGCACGCGGTCCGCGCCAAACGTGCCGAGCACCGTGATCGGCGAACGGGCGCAGCGCATCGCTCGTCCAATCCGGCGCGGCTTCCGTGACCAGTCCCGACAGCTTGCAGTGCGCGTTCGGCGAGGCGGCAACGGCAGCGAGATCGCTCCGCCAAGGCTCCAGCGCAGACGCGCCGTCGCGGATCGTGGGCTTCGCGCGCATGGTCGATCACGACCCGCAGGTCGGAGTGGCGATCGAGCACTCGGGCAAGGCGCGGCAGATGCCGGGGCAGCACCAGCGCATCGAACACGAGTCCGTGCGCCACCAGAGCCCGGAACGCGGGCGCCAGTGACGGCCGCAGCAGCCAATCGTCGTCCGCGATGTCCTGCACCATCGGGCGCAGCCCGACGAGCTTCGGATCCGCGGCCAGGCGGGCGATTGCATCGGCGGCATCGGGCGCCTCGAAATCGACCCAGCCGACAACACCGGCCACGAACGGCGTGCGCCGCCGCGATGTCGAGCAGGAACATCGTTTCGGCGACGGTCGGCGCCGCCTGCACGAGGATCGTGCGCGCGATGCCGTGCGCGGCCAGGAGCGGCGCCAGATCGTCGGGCATGAAGTCGCGATGGATCGGCGCCAGCTCGGGCGTGAGCCAGCCGTAGTCGCCGCGGTCGAGGCGCCAGAAGTGCTGATGCGCGTCGATGGGAGTATCACTCATGCGGGCAGCGGCGCGTCGGCGCGCAAGAGGCCCTGGGCGACAAGGTCGGACCAGAGCGCCGCGGGGACGGACGTCGTCAGCGCCGCCACGTTGCGCGCGACTTCTTCGGGCGTGACGCCGCCGAGCACGGCCGTCGCGACGGCGGGATGGCCGAACACGAAGTTGAGCGCGGCAACAGGAAGCGATGCGCCATGCGCCGTGCAGACTGCCTCGATGCGACGCACGCGCGTCAGGACGCTGTCCGGCGCGTCCGCGTAGTCGTATTTCGCACCCGGCACGGCACCCGTGGCAAGGATGCCGGAGTTGAACACGCCGCCGAGCATGACGCCGATGCCTCGTTGCTGCGCGAGTGGCAGGAACTCGTCGAGCGCAGGCTGCTCGAGCAGCGAATAGCGGCCGGCGAGCAACATGCAATCGAAGTCACCGGCGTGGGCGAAGCGCGCGCACATGTCGGCCTCGTTGACGCCGACGCCGATCGCGCGGATCGCCTTCTCCTCCTTGAGCCGGACGAGCGCGCGATAGGCGCCCTCCATCGCGTCACGGAAGCGGGTGTCGATATTCGCTTTGCCGTGGGTGCGCACGTCAACGTCGTGGATGAGCAGGATGTCCACGCGATCAGTGCCAAGCCGCAGCAGCGACTGCTCATGGGCGCGCAGCGTGCCGTCGTAGGAATAATCGATGACGGCCTTGTGCGGCAACCCGCCGACGTAGCCGGAACCGTCGCCACGATCGCCACGCGGGTTCATCCAGCGTCCGACCTTGGTGGACAGTACGTAGCGCACGCGCGGAACTTGGCGCAGCACAGTGCCAAGCCGATGCTCGGCGAGGCCGTGGCCATAGAGCGGCGCGACGTCGAACAGCGTGACGCCGGCATCGATGCGCTGCCTTGACGGTGGCGAGTGCCTGATCCTCGGGCAGGCGCGCGTACAGGTCGCCGAGCGGTGCGGCGCCGAAGCCGAGCGCGGAAACGGTCAGTCCCGTTCGGCCGAGCGCTCGCGCAGGCAAGACAGCGTTCATGCTCCCCCCTTGGTGCGCAATTTAGCACCGGCCATGCTCGAATCGCCGCGCATGTACCTCGGGCACCCGATTGCCCCAAAAGCGGCGCCGCGAGGGTCGTACAACATCGCGCGTGACCATCGCTTGATCCAGGGCAATACCCCTTGCTGGCCGCGCGCTATCTTGAATGTGGGTCGGCGGAATTCTCGGCCGGGCGGTCGGGCACCCACCGATTCTCCGACGAAGGAGGGATCCCATGAGAACCCTTACGCGTTGGAATCCGTTGCGCGAAATGACCCGCTTCGATCCTTTCGGCGATCTCGGCTATCTGTGGAAGGAGTTTCCGACTCCGACGCTGATGACCGAAACCGAACCGATGATGCGGGTGGAGGTCACCGAGAACGACACCGGCTATCTCGTGAAGGCTGAGATCCCGGGGGTCAACAAGGATGACATCGAGGTCTCGGTCGATGGCAACGTCGTCACGGTTTCCGCGGAAGTCAAGCGCGAAAAGGAAGCCAAGGAAGGCGAAAAGGTGCTGAGGACTGAGCGCTATTACGGCGCGGTCACGCGCACGTTTACGCTGCCGATGGACGTCGAATTCGCGAAGGCTGAAGCGAAGTACGAGAACGGCGTGCTGATGCTGACGCTGCCCAAGGCACCGGGCACGGAAGTGCGCAAGCTGCCGGTCCACTGAGCCGCTCGCAAGACGGAGCATGAGGGCCCGCCCGCAATGGCGGGCCCTTTGTCATCGTCGTCCGCGCGAACGCTCCAGCAGGCGCTCGATCGTCGGCAGGCCGTTTGGCACGCGCGGCGGTGAGGCCAGCCAACCGATTGCGACACCGAATGCATTGGCCAACATGTCGTGCGCGTCGAACGTGCGCCAGGGCGTGAGGCCCTGCAGGCACTCGATCACGACGCCGAGCAGGCACAGCGCAAGTGCGATGGAGCGTCGCGCTCCGCCATGTGGCTCGACCCGTGCGAACCAGCCCATCAGCACGGCATAGGCAAGACCGTGGCCAGACCAGTTGCCGGGATCGAGTTGCAGATCCGGCGGATTTGGCGTGAGCGAGAGCCAGATGACGCCGGCGACGCCGACGAACCCGACCGCACGCCAGAGGTCGGCGTGGCGCAGCGCCGGTTCACGTGGGCGACCGATCATGGGTTTTCCAACCGCGGTAGCGTGGCCCGGTCGCTCATGTCCGCCGAGCAGCGGCCTCGCCCTGCGCACGCAGCGCGTCGAGAGACGCATTCATCGTCAGCGCCTGCGGGTCGAGCTTCACGTGCAAGAGCGCCGGGCGCCCCGAAGCGAGCGCGCGGTCGAATGCGGGAGCGAATTCCTCCGTGCGCGCCACCGTCTCGCCCAGCGCCCCGTAGGCCCGCGCCAGGGCGGCGAAATCGGGGTTGTGCAGGTCGCTGCCCGAAACGCGCCCCGGATAGCTCCTTTCCTGATGCATGCGGATCGTGCCGTACATGCCGTTGTCGATGACGACGAACACCACCGGCGTCTGGTACTGGACCGCGGTCGCCAGTTCCTGCCCGTTCATCAGGAAGCAGCCGTCGCCACTCCATGCGACCACGGTGCGCTCCGGATGAAGGAGCTTCGCCGCGATCGCCGCCGGCGCGCCGTAGCCCATCGCGCCGGAATAGGGCGCGAGCTGATTGCGGAACTGGCGGTAGCGGTAGATCCGGTGCAGCCACGTCGCGTAGTTGCCCGCGCCGTTGCAGAGGATCGCGTCGGTCGGCAGTCGCTCGTCAAGCCATTGCACGATCTGCCAGAGGTCCACGGCGCCGGGCACCGCGTGTGGTGCCCGCCACGCCTCATAGGCGTCGTGCGCGGCGCGCGCCTGTCGCTTGAACCGCCTCAGACCCGAGCGCAGGCAGCTTCGTCATTGCTTCGAGGAAGGCGCCGGGGGTCGACTGGATCGCCAGCGTCGGCTGGTACACACGCCCGAGTTCGGCCGCATCCGGATGGACATGGAGCAGCGACTGCTGCGGGATCGGTGCATCCAGCAGCGTGTAGCCGGACGTGGTCATTTCGCCCAGCCGCTCGCCGATCACGAGCAGCACGTCGGCATCGCGAACGCGCGCAGCGAGCGTCGGATTGATGCCGATGCCCACGTCGCCCGCGTAGAGGCGATGGCGGTTGTCGAACAGGTCCTGATGGCGGAACGCGCACGCGACCGGCAGCGAATGGCGTTCGGCAAACGCGGATCAGCGCCGCGCAGGCAGCGGCATCCCAGCGACTGCCGCCGACGATGACGAGCGGCCGCTGCGCATGAGAGAGCGCGACGTGGGCTGCAGCGACGAGCGCCGGATCGGCGGCGACCGCGACCGGATCGACGCGTGGAGCGTCGGCCACCGACGCCTGGGCGGTCAGCATGTCCTCGGGCAATGCGAGCACCACCGGGCCTGGCCTTCCCGACATCGCGAGCCGCCAGGCGTGCGCCACGTACTCGGGAATCCGCTCCGGCCGATCGATCTGCGCCGTCCACTTGGCGATGCTGCCGTACATGCGCCGGTAGTCGATCTCCTGGAACGCCTCGCGATCGGTCAAGTCGGTGCCGACCTGGCCGACCAGAACCACCATCGGCGTCGAGTCCTGCTGGGCTGTGTGAATGCCGATCGCGGCATTCGAGGCGCCCGGGCCACGCGTGACCAGCGCAATGCCCGGCCGACCGGTCAGCTTGCCGCAGGCCTCGGCCATGTAGGCGGCGCCACCTTCGTGCCGGCAGACGATGAAGCGCAGACGGTCGGTAACGTCATGCAATGCGTCGAGCACCGCGAGGAAGCTCTCGCCGGGCACGCCGAAGGCATGCGTCGCGCCTTGTGCGAGCAGGCTCGCGACGAGGATCTCGCCGCCGGTGCGGACTTTCATGGTGCGTGGCAGGCCAGCCGTATGGAATCGATGGATTTTACGTTAGCCGACGCGCGGCTCCGCCTATAATCGCCGCACTCCGCCCACACCCAGAGCCTCGCGCACCCGCCATGGCTTCCCCTGCAACCGCGCCGACGACCACAGCGACGATCCTCGCGCCTTCTGCTCACACCGTTCTGCCCATCACCGCGGACACGATGCTCGACGCGTCGCTGTTCACGGGCCTCACCGTTCTGTTCTTCGTGATTGCGCTCGTGGTGCCGCCGGAGCGCCGGCGTGGGCTGATGGGCTCGGCGATCCTGGCGGTCATCCTGCTGCTCGGCCTCTGGCTGTTCGCGCAGGTCGGCGATGCGGTGGGCAGCGCGACACTTTACGAGATCGTCCGCGAAGCGCTGCTTGCGCTGCTCGCATTCGCGGTGATCCGTTCGACGCTGATCTTCGTCACGCGCGTGCTGCTGGTGCGGTTCCAGGTGCCGCACATCCTGGCCGACGTCCTGCTGACGCTCGCCCTGATCGTCTATCTGCTCTACCGGTTGAACGTGATCGGCGTCAACCTGGCGGGCATCCTGACGACGTCCGCGGTGATCACCGGGGCGATCGCATTCTCGGCACAGGAAATCCTGGGCGCGCTCTGGGCCGGGCTCGCGCTGCAGGGGGAGCGCACGCTGCGGCAGGGCGACTGGATCCGCTTCAACGACAAGCTCGGGCAGGTCGTGCAGTTGCGCTGGCGCTCGACCGCCATCGCCACCTGCGACCACGAGACGATCATCATCCCCAACGCGGCGCTGATGAAGGACAAGATCCAACTGGTCGGGCGGCACGGCGACGAATCGTCCAACGCGCGCAGGCACATCGCGTTCAGCGTCAGCTATTCGAACCCGCCGAACGAGGTGGTCCGCGTCGTGGACCACGCGCTGCAGCGAGCCGAGATCCACAATGTGGCCAAGGACCCGGCGCCCTTCTGCGTCTGCATGGCGTTCGAGGAAAGCGGCATCGGCTACGAGGCGCTCTATCACATCCAGGACCTGCACCATTACATGGAGACGGACTCGGCGGTGCGCTCGCACATCTTCGCCGCGCTGCAACGCCACGAGATGACGATTCCGTTCCCGCACCGGGTGATCCAGTCGCTGGACGATACCGTAGAGCGGCGCGAGCGGCGCGAGAACCAGAGGCGACACGCGATCGTCAACCAGGTTCCCTTGTTCGCGCCGCTCAACGAAGCAGAGCGGGAAGCGCTCGCCAACGCGCTGCAAGCTTGCCCGTTCGTGGCCGACGACCTGCTGTTCCGCCAAGGCGAGCCGGCCGATTCGCTCTACGTGCTCGCGTCGGGGCACCTGCTGGTGTTCCACGAAGACGCGAATGGCGAACGCCGTGTTCTGGCCGAGCTGAATGCACCTTCGTATTTCGGTGAGCGGGGGCTGCTGCTCGGCCAACCGCGCGGAGCGACCATCGTCGCGACGCGCGACTCGCTCTGCTACCGGCTGGACAAGATCGGCTTCGATGCGATCCTGCGCGGGCGACCGGAGATCGTCGAGGACCTGTCCAACGTCCTTGTACAGCGGCAGGCCGAGAACGATGCCCGGCTGCAGGCGCTCGATGCCGAGGCGCGCGCGCGACAAGCATCCAGTCACGCCGCGGAATTCGTCCGGATGATCCGCGGTTTCTTCGGACTCAGCGGCGGCAACGGGGCACCGCCTGCGTAGCGGCAGTTACCGTCCGGCGATCAGTTCTTCGCGTTGCAGCGCGAACACGCTGTCCGACGAGCCTCCGGTTTCCAGCCACAGGAACGGCAGCCGCGGGAATGCCGCCTCGGCCGCTGCGCGGTTGTGACCCACCTCGACCACGAGCAGGCCGCGCGGGTTGAGGAAGCGCGGCGCCTCCCTGATGATCGTGCGTACCGCGTCCATGCCGTCGTCGCCGCCTGCAAGCCCGAGCGCGGGCTCGTGCCGGTACTCGCGCGGCAGCAGCTCCATTGCGAACGACGTCACGTAGGGCGGATTGCTGATGATCAGGTCATAACTCTTCTCCACCGAGATGTTGGAGAAGAGGTCGGAGCGGATCAGGTTGATCCGGTCGGCAAGGCCGTAGTCGCTGACGTTGCGCTGCGCCACGGCGAGCGCTTCGGAGGAGATGTCCACCGCGTCCACGTCGGCATTGGGATAGGCATGCGCGAGCAGGATCGCGAGGCAGCCCGACCCGGTGCAGAGGTCGAGCGCGGTCGAGACCTGCTCGGGTTCGCCGAGGAGTGGTGCAAGTCCGTCTGGCAGCAGCTCGGCGATGAACGAGCGCGGGATCAGCACCCGCTCGTCCACGTAGAAGCGGAACTCCCCGAGCCACGCCTCGCGCGTCAGATAGGCTGCGGGCACACGATCCTCGATCCGACGGGTGAAGACATGCGCGACATGCTGCCGCTCCGTCTGCGTCAGTCGGGCGTCGAGGAACGGCTCGAGCCGGTCGAGCGGCAAGTGGAGCGCATGCAGAAGCAGATAGGTGGCCTCGTCGTAGGCATTGACGGTGCCGTGCCCGAAATGCAGGCCTGCTTCACCGAATCGCGTGACCGCGTAGCGCAGCCAGTCGCGCAACGTCTCCAGCTCGTGCACCGGCATGCTCATTGGTGCACCCTTGGCGCTGCGCGCCTTCCCTCCGAGAGGGAGCAATTCGCGGCCTCATTGGACGACCGCACGATCCGCCGCCGCATCGTGTCGGCCGCCATCCACGCTCGCGGACGCGCTCTTCGAGCCTGGGCTGCGCCCCGCTCGCGTGGACGTCCTCGGGACGGCCCGGCGGCGCTCATGCGAAAAGGGGCCTGCGTGAAGGGCCGGCGCTCCAATTCCCTGCTCCAGCGGAAGGAGGCGGATGGAGTGTGGCGCTCACGCGGCATGCTGCAACCGTTCGAGAATCGTGCGATAGATTGCCGCGAGCGGCTCGAGGTCGACCACGGCGATGCGCTCGTCGACCTTGTGGATCGTCGCATTGACGGGGCCGAGCTCGACCACTTCGTTGCAGATATCGGCGATGAAACGGCCGTCGGACGTGCCACCCGTGCACGACAGCTTCGGCGCGCGGCCACAGCACGAGCGCACCGCGTCCGTCGCGATATCCACCAGCCGCCCGGGCGGCGTGAAATAGGGCTTGCCGGACGATGGAAAATCGAGCTCGTACTCGACCTGGTGTCGCGCCAGAATGTGCTCGAGCGTCGCGACGAGTCCCTCGCGGGTGTTCGTCGGCCCGTAGCGCCAGTTGAACGTTAGCTCCAGCGTGCCGGGAATCACATTCGTTGCGCCGGCGCCTGCGTGGATGTTCGAGCATTGAAACGAGGTGGCGGGAAAGTATTCGTCGCCTTCGTCCCAGCGCATTGCCGTGAGCTCTGCGAGCGCCGGTGCGATCAGATGGATCGGGTTCTTGGCCAGCTGGGGATACGCGATGTGGCCCTGCACGCCCTTGACGCGCAGCAGGCCGGAAAGCGTGCCGCGCCGCCCGTTCTTGATCATGTCGCCGAGCGCCAGCTCCGAGGACGGCTCGCCCACGACGCAGTAGTCGATGCGCTCGCCGCGTGCCGCCAGCGCTTCGACGACCTTGACGGTGCCGTCGGTTGCCGGCCCTTCCTCGTCGGAGGTGACCAGCAGTCCAATGGAGCCGCCGGCCGCCGGATGCGCTGCAAGGAAGCCCTCGATCGCGGTGACGAATGCCGCGAGCGAACACTTCATGTCGGCGGCACCACGCCCGTAGAGCCAGCCGTCGCGGACCTCGGGTACGAATGGATCGGACGACCAGGCTTCGCGCGGGCCGGCAGGCACGACGTCGCTGTGGCCGGCGAAGCAGACGAGCGGACCGGTGTTCCCACGCCGCGCCCAGAGATTGGTGACGCCATTGGACCGGATCGTCTGGCACCGGAAGCCGAGCGGGGCGAGACGAGCAGCGAGGACATCCTGGCAACCATCGTCGTCGGGTGTGACCGAGCGGCGGCGGATCAGCTCGCAGGCGAGGGCGAGCGTGGGTTGCGAAGACGCGTCCATCCGGCCGATGTTAGCAAAACGCCGCGCCGCCCCGCGCAGGGCAGCCCGAGGCGAGCGCCGGAAATCGCCGGTGTTGCGGTACTACGGCCGGTCGAGCAGCTCGGGCTCGATCGACAACGTCCCGAAGTCCGCTGCGGAACGCCTGGCCTCGCCACCACCAGGCTTGTCCATCGCTTCGACCCGCGACGTGGGACTGCTCTGGTTGATCTGCCAGGCGAGGTTGGTGGGCGAATCGGAGGCGGTCATGGCTTCGTCGTAGGTCACCACGCCATCGAGATACATCCGGCACAGCGACTGCTCGAAGGTCTGCGATCCCGGATAGAGCGATTGCTCCATCGCCTCCTTGATCTGCTGGAACTCGCCGTTCTTGATCAGTTCGGCGATGAGCGCCGTATTGAGCAGTACCTCGGTCGCCGGCTGTTGCACGCCGTCGCGGTTGCGCACAAGGCGCTGGCAAACGATCGCGCGAAGTCCGATCGAAAGGTCGGACAGCAACGCCGAGCGCGCGTCGTAGGGGAACAGGTTGATGATCCGCGACAGCGCGTGATAGCTGTTGTTGGCGTGGATCGTCGACAGGCAGAGGTGGCCGGTCAGCGTGTGCAGCAGGGCTGACTGCATCGTCTCCTTGTCGCGGATTTCTCCGATCATGATGAGGTCGGGCGCCTCGCGCAGCGCGTTCTGCAGCGCGAGCTGGTAGTTCTGCGTGTCCACGCCGATCTCGCGCTGATTGACGAGCGATTGCTTGTGCTCGAACAGGTACTCGATCGGATCCTCGATCGTCAGGATGTGGCCCGAGCGATTCCGGTTGCGGTGGTCGATCATGGCCGCCATCGACGTCGACTTGCCGGAGCCGGTCGAGCCGGCAATCAGGATCAGGCCGCGCTTTTCCATCACGAGGTCGAGGAGCACCGGGGGAAGCTTCAGTTGCTCGAACGGCGGCACGTTGCTGCGCACGAAGCGGATGACGAGCGAGATCGAACCGCGTTGGCGGAAGATGTTGATACGGAAGTTGCCGACCGACCGATCAAGGTAGGAGATGTTCATCTCCATCTCGCTCTCGAATTCGCGCGCCTGTTCCTTGTTCATGAGCTCGTAGGCAACGCGGCGCACCGTCTCGACGTCCATCGGCTGGGTCGAGACCGGCTGGACGACGCCGTTCACCTTGAGGTTGATCGGCGCGCCGCAGGAGATGAACAGGTCCGAGGCCTGTTTCTCCGCCATCAGCTTGAACAGTCGGTCGAGGTACATGGTTGTCCCGCGGCTACAATGGAACTACGGCTGCGCGTTAGGTCGCGTCGCAGGTTTGCATGATAATGTCATGAACTGGCAAGGATTTCCATCGGTGTCCGCCGGCCGGCTGAGCAATTCCGTGTCCATGATGCAACACCGAACCCCACAACTGGCGGCATCATGCTGGCAATCATAGGCGGTAGTGGCCTGACGCGGCTTTCCACCCTGGCGGTCGCCCATCGCGAGGTGGTCCGCACGCCCTACGGCGAGCCGTCCTCGGCGCTCCTGTTCGGCCAGATCGCCGGTGAGGACGCGGTGTTCCTGGCCCGTCACGGACACGGACACACGATCCCGCCGCACCGTGTGAACTACAGGGCGAACCTGTGGGCGCTGAAGCAAGGCGGGGCAAGTGCCGTCGTTGCGGTCGCCTCGGTGGGTGGCATTCGGGGCCATGCCCCGGGCGACCTCGTGCTGCCGCACCAGCTCATCGACTATACGTCCGGGCGCGACCAGACGTTCTTCGACGGCGGCGACCAGAAGGTCATCCACGTGGACTTCACCCATCCCTATACGCCTGCGCTGAGGATGGCGTGTCTCGATGCCGCCAGACGCGCGGGAATCGCGTTGACCGACGGTGGCGTTTACGGCGCGGTATCGGGGCCGCGGCTGGAAACCGCCGCGGAAATCGATCGCATGGAGCGCGACGGGGCGACGATGGTCGGCATGACAGGCATGCCTGAGGCCGCGCTTGCGCGCGAACTGGAGCTTCCCTATGCGGCGATTGCCGTAATCGTCAATCATGCGGCGGGACGGGGCGACAGCGCCGAGGCGATCTCGATGGAAGCGCTCGTGCGCACGCTCGAAGCCGGCATGGCGCGCGTGCGGGCACTGCTCGAGCACTTGCGGGTACCAATGCCCGCATGACTTTCCCATGATTCGAGACATCCTGCGCATGGGTGACCCGCGGCTGTGGCAAAAGTCGCGACCGGTCGAAGACTTCGCAACGCGTGAGCTCGCGTCGTTGCTGCAGGACCTGCACGACACGATGTACGCGAAGAGTGGCGCGGGACTGGCGGCCCCGCAGATCGGCGTGCCGCTGCGCGTCGTGATCTTCGGCGTGGATGCGAATCCGCGTTACCCGGACGCGGACGAGGTCCCCTACACCGAGCTCGTCAATCCGGTGCTGACGCCGCTGACCGACGAGCTGGAGGAGGGTTGGGAGGGCTGCCTTTCCGTCCCCGGCTTGCGCGGCGTGGTGCCTCGCTACACCGCACTGCGTTACGAAGGCTACGACCCGCGAGGGCATCCGATCCGGCGCGAGGTCACCGGATTCCACGCCCGTGTCGTGCAGCACGAGTGCGACCACCTCGACGGAATTCTCTATCCGATGCGCATGAAGGACTTCTCGCGCTTCGGCTATACCGACATCCTGTTTCCCGACTTGGCGGGCGAGGAATAGCAGGCGCCGTCAATTGCGCCAGGACCCCGTAGTGGGAAGCCCCGCGAGCACGAGCGCATTGCCCGTCGCATGAGCGAACCCGCGCGATAGACAGTCGGCCGACGAGCAGACGGCTCGCGCAGCAGCTTTACACCCGCAACTGCTCGTAAAGGGCGGTTTCGAGCTTCAGTAGCGCATGTTCGTCGTGCAGCCGCGCGCCGTCGATCAGGAACACGTCCTCGGCGCGCTCGCCAAGCGTGTTGATCTTCGCGCTCGCGACGTTGACGTTCGCCGCCGCCAATACATAGGCGATGCGCGCGAGCAGGCCCGGCCGGTCGCCCGCCACCACTTCCAGGATGTAGTGCGTGCCCTTGTCGTCGGGGAAGATCCGCACCTCCGGCGACAGCGGGAAGTGCTTCAACTGCCGGCTCACCCGACCGCCAGTCGGCGGTTGCACCGGCGCGTGCTCGACCAGCAGGCCGGTCAGCTCGTGCTCGACATACTGGATCGTGTCGCGGTACGAGATCTGCGTCTGCGACGGGTCGTGCACCATGAACGTGTCGAGCGCGTAGCCGTGCCGCGTGGTGTGGACCTTCGCTTCGAGAATCGAAAGCCCCGTCCGACCGAAGAATCCGCAAACGCGCGCGAAAAGCTCCTTCTGATCCGGCAGGTAGACGAACACCTGCAACCCGACGCCGGTGCGCGCGAGGCGTGCCTTGACCACCGGCGCATCGCGATCGACGCGCCAGTAAAGATGGCGCGCGTGCCAGGCGATTTCGTCCGCGGTGTGGCGCTGGAAGTAAGGCGTGTCGAGGTGGCGCCAGAGCCCGGCCTCCGCCTTCTCCGGCACCGCATACAGCCGCAGCAGGCGCAGCGCCTCGGTCTGCCGTTGCTGCAGGCTGTCCTGGAGCGAACGCTGCGCGCCTTCGCCTCCGAGCACCCGGCGTGTGGCATGGAACAGATCCTCGAGAAGCTGCGCCTTCCACGCGTTCCACACCCTGGGGCTCGTGCCGCGGATATCGGCGACGGTGAGCAGGTAGAGCGCATCCAGCCGGCGCTTGTCGCGCACCTTGCGTGCGAACGTCTCGATCACCGCGGGATCGGACAGGTCCTGCTTCTGTGCGACGGACGACATCGTCAGGTGGCACTCGACCAGCCATGCAACGAGATCCGCATCCGCGCTGTCGAGCCCATGTTCGCGGCAGAACCGCCCGGCGTCGTGGGCGCCGAGCCGCGAATGATCGCCGCCGCGCCCCTTGGCGACGTCGTGGAAGAGCCCGGCGAGATAGAGCACTTCCTTGCGCTCGAAATCCGCCATCAGGCGCGAGCAAAGCGGGTACTCGTGCGCGTGCTGCACCTCGGTGAATCGGCGCAAGTTGCGGATGACCATCAGGATGTGCTCGTCCACCGTGTAGACGTGGAAGAGGTCGTGCTGCATCTGCCCGACGATCCGGCCGAACGCGGGAATGTAGGCGCCGAGCAAGCCGAACAGGTTCATGCGCCGCAGCTCGTGGGTGAGCCCGCGTGGCGCCCGGAACAGCTGCAGGAAAGCAGCGCGGTTCGCGGGGTCGCGCCTGAATGCGGCGTCGATGCGGGCGTGGTTGCGCGACAGCGCACGAAGCGTCCGAGCAGACATGCCCTTCAGTTCCGGGTGCCGCTGCATCAGCAGGAACGCGTCGAGCATCGTCACGGGGCGGAGCGCGAACAACTGCTCGTCGCGAACGTGCAGAAGCTCGTCGATCGCGACGAATCGGTCGTCGATGGGGCGCGGCTCGGTATAGATCGGCAGGATGCGCTGGTGAAGGTTCTGCAGCAGGATCGTATTGAGCTGCCGCACGAACCTGGCCGCGCGGTAGTAGCGTTGCATGAGCTGTTCGGACGCACGCTTGGCCGGCGTGTCGGCGAGCCCAAGCTGGCGGGCGAGCGCCGTCTGCTGATCGAAGATGAGCCGATCCTCGCGGCGTCCGGCGAGGTAATGCAGCCGCACGCGCAGATCGCCGATCAATCGCTCGTGCCGCGAGGCCGCACGCGCCTCGGCGCGGGTCATCAGGCCGGCAGCGGCGAACTCGCGCCACGTCCTGCCGAGTCCTGCGGCGCGGGCGATCCAGACCACCGTCTGCAGGTCGCGCAAGCCCCCGGGGTTCTCCTTGACGTTGGGCTCCAGGCTGTAGGCGGCGTCGTGGTACTTGAGGTGGCGCTGCTGCTGCTCGAGGAGCTTCGCGGAATAGAACGCCGGGACGTCGAGCGTCTCGGAGAAGACACGCCCGAACTCGCCGTACAGGCGACGAGCACCGGCGACCTGCCGGTGTTCGAGCAAGCTGGTCCGAACGGTGACATCGCCCTGCATGTCGACCGCACACTCCGCGACTGTGCGCACCGAGTGGCCGATCTCGAGACCGATATCCCAGAGCGAGGCGAGGAAGCGCTCGATCGCGGTCTTGGCCGGCCCTTCCAGCTCGCCCGGTACGAGGATCAATACATCGACGTCGGAGTGCGGGAAGAGTTGACCGCGCCCGTAGCCTCCGACCGCGAGGAGCGCGATTCTGGCCGGAAGCGCGGCTTCCACCCACATCCCGCGCAAGACGCGGTCGACAAGGCGTGCGTGATCCCGCAGCAGCCGCGGTGTGTCCGGCCGCGCGACAAACGCCTCGCGCAACGCCTCACGGCCGCGCTGGAGTTCGCTGCGCCACTGCGAGATGGCCGTCGCGGGCAGTGCCCGACCGGGGGCCGGCGTCGCAAGAGGCGTGGCCATGCGCGCGGCTACGAGGAGGGCGGCGGCGGCGTCCCCGCCGAAACCGTGAGGACGTCGAAGCCCTCCGGCGTGACGAGTATCGTGTGTTCCCACTGCGCCGACAGCGAATGGTCGGCGGTGACGATCGTCCACCCGTCGGCCAGGCTGCGAATGCCGGGGCGGCCGGCGTTGATCATCGGCTCGATCGTGAAGATCATGCCCGCCTGCAGCTTGAGGCCGGTGCCGGGCCGTCCATAGTGGAGCACCTGCGGCTCCTCGTGAAACTGGCGACCGATGCCATGCCCGCAGAACTCGCGGACGATGGAGTAGCCATGCGACTCGGCGTGGCGCTGGATCGTATGTCCGATGTCGCCAAGATGTGCGCCCGACCGCACCACACGGATGCCGCGCCACATCGCCTCGTATGCCACGTCGACGAGCCGCCGCGCCTGGATCGAGGGCGTGCCGATCATGAACATGCGGCTCGTGTCGCCGTGGAAGCCGTCCTTGATCACCGTGACGTCGATGTTGACGATGTCGCCGGGCTTGAGCCTCTTCTCGCCGGGGATGCCGTGGCAGACGACGTGATTGACGGACGTGCAAAGCGACGCCGGAAACGGCCGGTGTCCGGGCGGCGCATAGTTGAGCGTTGCCGGAACAGTCTGCTGCACGTTGACCATGTATTCGTGCGCAAGGCGATCGATCTCGCCGGTCGCCACGCCCGGCTGCACGTGCGGCGTCAGGTGGTCGAGAAGCTCCGAGGCGAGCCGGCATGCCTCGCGCATCTTGGCGATTTCCTCGGCAGACTTGATCGAAACGGACATCGCGTCGTCGCGCATCGTCGCGGGGTCAGGCCCGAAGCAGCTCGTTGATGCTGGTCTTCGCGCGGGTCTTCGCATCGACCTGCTTGACGATCACCGCGCAATAGAGGTTGCATGCGCCCTCGCCGGAGGGCAGGCTGCCCGCAACGACGACGGAGCCTGCGGGCACGCGGCCGTAGCTCACTTCACCGGTTGCCCGGTTGTAGATCTTCGTGCTCTGGCCGACGAACACGCCCATGCCGAGCACCGAGTTTTCCTCGACGACAACGCCCTCGACCACCTCCGAGCGGGCACCGATGAAGCAGTTGTCCTCGATGATCGTCGGATTCGCCTGCAGCGGCTCCAGTACGCCACCGATGCCCACGCCTCCCGAGAGGTGCACGTTCCTGCCGATCTGCGCGCACGAGCCGACGGTGGCCCAGGTGTCGACCATCGTGCCCTCGTCCACATAGGCACCGATGTTGACGTACGACGGCATCAGCACGACGTTGCGGGCGATGAACGCGCCGCGCCGTGCCACCGCGGGAGGCACCACCCGCACCCCGGTTGCCGCCAGCTCGGCGTCCGTCATGCCGGCGAACTTGGTCGGCACCTTGTCGTAGAACGCGAATGGCGGCTTTGGGCCCGGCACGCGCAGAGCCGCGTTGTCAGCGAGTCGGAACGACAGCAGCACGGCCTTCTTGATCCACTGATGCGTGGTCCAGGCGCCGCCGGTCTTCGCGGCGACGCGCAACCTTCCCGCATCCAGCTCGGCGATCACGTGCGCGACGGCGTCGCGTACCGCTGCGGGCGAAGAAGCGGGCGAGAGCTCGCTGCGCGTCTCCCACGCGGCGTCGATGGTCGTTTGCAGGCTGTCCATGGCTCTGGCAAAAAAGGTGCAATTTTACCGCGGGTCGGCTTCCCGTGCCGATCCAGCCAGCGCCCTCCGGTAGTACCGCGTCATCAATGCGGGCAGCGTGTACATGGGAATCTGGGCCAGCGCGAAGAACACGGTGACCTCGAACGGCGCACGCCCCTGCAGCGCGACCAGAACGAGGCCCATGTTGCAGTTGCCGGAGAGCAATGCGACGGTCAGCGCCCTGCGGGTACCCAGCCAACGAAATGCCCAGAAGCCCGCCACCTGCAGCATCAGGTTGAACGCAAACGCGGCCGCGGTGGCGGCCAGCACGTAAATTGGCCGCTCGAATGCATAGTCTGTCACCCCATCCATGATCGCGAGCCCGAAGAGCACGAGGTTGATGACCGTGAGCCCATCCAGCAATTCCCGCTGGCGCGCGAGGGTGGCCGCCGGAACCAGCCGGCGGATCAGCCACGCGACAGCAAATGCGCCGCCGACCAGCGCGGCCAGTCGGCCCATCAACGGGACCAGTCCGATCTCGAGGGACAGGCCGAGAAGCACGAACGCCATCGTGGGCAGCGTCAGCGGCGCCATTGCGGTGGCGAGCAGCACGGCCACGATGGCGAGCGTCGCATCGAGCCCGACGATCAGCGTGATGGCCACGCTGGACACGATCGGCGAGGCGGCGGCCATCAGCACCAGCGCCTGGCGCAGGCTGTCCGGCATTCCGAGGCCTACAAGCGCCGTCGCGATCGCGAACACCAGCACCGGGCAAATGCCGAGCAGCCACGCGAGCATGGCCAGTGCAAGCCGCGGACGGTGCCGGTAGGTCGCGATCGCGCCCCAGTCGAGTCGCACGAGCGCAAGCGACAGCGGGATCAGCAGCGTAGGGACAAGCAGCGGCTTGGCGAGTGCTGCGAGCGGCGGCACGGCGAGCCCGAGCAGCACGCCGGCCGCCATGAAGGCCGTGGCGTGGCGACCGATGAACTCGAACGGGCGCATCGCATCGAATTATGGTGCCCTTGTCGACCGGTCTGCAGGATTTCACCGGGACCGCTCGAATGTCGAGCGCGCCGCCGGGCAATCCCGGACTACAGCCGGTGGACGAAGGCGACGATGCGCTCGGCAGCCTCGGTGCACTCGGCCAGATCGGCCACCAATGCGATACGCACGCGGCCGGCGCCCGGATTGACGCCACCCGCTTCACGGCCGAGATAGCTTCCCGGGAGCACCGTGACGTTCTCTTCCGCATACAGGCGCCGCGCGAACTCCGCATCGTCGATGGGCGTGCGCGCCCACAGGTAGAACGCGGCGTCCGGCATCGAGCAGGGGAGTACGGCGGCGATCCGCGGCTGCAGCGTCGCGAATTTCGCCGCGTACTGCCGGCGATTTTCGATCGCGTGCGCCTCGTCGCCCCAAGCGGCGAGGCTCGCGGCGGTCACCGTCGAGGACATCGCCGAGCCGTGATAGGTCCGATAGAGCAGGAACGACCTGACCAGCGCCGCGTCGCCCGCGACATAGCCGGAGCGAAGTCCCGGCACATTCGAGCGCTTGGAGAGGCTGCCGAACACGACGAGGCGCCGATAGTCGTCCCGACCCTCGGCGCGCGCCGCCTGCAACGCGCCGAGCGGCGGCTTCGCTTCGTCGAAATAGATCTCGCAGTAGCACTCGTCTGCGGCGATCACGAAGCCATGGCGGTCGGAGAGCGCGAAGAGGTGTCGCCAATCTTCCCGCGTCAGCACGCGGCCCGTTGGATTGTCGGGCGAGCACACGTAAAGCAGTTGCGTCCGCTGCCAAACGTCCTCCGGCACCGCGCGCCAGGCGTGCGCGAAGCCGTTGCCCGGATCCGCGTTCACGTAGTGCGGTGCTGCGCCGGCGAGCAGCGCGGCACCCTCGTAGATCTGGTAGAACGGGTTGGGCACGGCGACCGTTGCACCTACGCGGCTTGCGTCGACCACGGTCTGCGCGAACGCGAACAGCGCCTCGCGGCTGCCGAGCGTGGGAAGGACCTGCGTGGCGGGATCGAGCGGCGGCAGGCGATACCGGCGCGCGAGCCACGTTGCGATCGCCTCGCGCAGCGGCAGCGGGCCGGTCGTCATGGGATAATTCGCGAGGCCGCCGGTCGCTTCGGCCAGCGCCTGCTGGATGAATGGCGGTGTGGGATGTTTGGGCTCGCCGATGGACAACGCAATCGGCGGCTTGTCCGTGCTCGGTGTGACGCCGGCGAAGAGCGCACGCAGGCGCTCGAACGGATACGGCGCGAGGAGACGAAGACGGGGATTCACACGAAGGTGGGACAGGCGGGAAGGCGTGATTATAGCGGCGCCGAATCGCGTTTCCGCCGGCGTTCCACGCGCCGGCCCCCTGTGGCATGCATGGTTCGGTATTCGTTGTCGTTGCGCGAAACGCCGTGACCCCAGGTACGCCGTCCTCGCCCATCCACACGCCAGCGCTCTGGCGCGCATTCGCGTTCGTCGCGACGTGTGGCGGCCTCGTGCTCGTCGCGGTCGTGATCGCGCACTGGGGTTGGCGCTGGTTCGGGCCGGAGCCCGTGCACATTCCACGAGCCGCTCCGTCCGATCCCGCGGCAACGCTCGCAGCATCGGGGCTCTTCGGCGCGCGCATTGCCGCGCCCGCGCCTGTTGCCGCCGCGCCCGACATATTGCGTGGCGAGACTCGGCTGCTCGGCGTGTTCGCCGAGACGAAGGGTGGTGGCGCGGCGCTCTTCAGGCTCGCCAACGGCTCGTCGCGCCTGGTCGCCGTCGGCAAGCCGATCGACGGCGATGCGACGCTCGTGGCGGTGCGTCCGGACGGCATTACCGTGCGTGACGGCAGCGGCGAGCGCACGCTGGCGTTGCGTGCGGTACCGGTGGCAGGTGCAACTGCGGCGACCGGAAACCGCGTCCAGACCGCTACGCCCCGCAATGCGGCGTGTGTCACGCCTGCCGGCTTCACAGGTGCCGTGGTGCGGCTCAATGCCGAACTGGTGCAGGGGCTCATCGCGCAGCCCGACAGCTGGCGCGGCATTGTCGAATCGCGCGACGGCGCCCTCTCGGTGCGCGAGGAAGGCGGCTTTGCCGCAATGCTCGGCCTGAAGCGCGACGACCGGATCGAGCAGGCAAACGGGATCGCGCTACGCGTGCCCGAGGATGTGATCGGCGCCGTGCTGCGCCCGCTTGCCGCGAGCCAGGCGGTGCGGCTCGAAGGGCGCCGCCAAGGGCAACGACGCGAATTGCTGCTGCAGAACGCCGGCGCGTGTCCGGGCTGAATCCGCGATCGCCTCAGCGTGTGTCGAGCGCGGCCAGCACGTCCAGCGGCCGCAACGCACTGGCGCTCGCAGGCCACGTCGCCGGATCCTGGTCGCCGCCCAGATACCCCCAGTAGGCGACGATCGAAGCCATTCCGGCCGCATTGCCCGCATCGATGTCGCGCAGGTCGTCACCGACGTAGACGCAGTCTTCCGGTGCGACATTGAGCGTTCGCGCCGCATGCCACAGCGGTTCCGGATGCGGCTTCGCGTACGGGGTCGTGTCGCCACAAACAATCGCGCCTGCACGATGCGCGAGACTGAGCGCCGCGACGACGGGGACCGTGAAGCGGGTCGCCTTGTTGGTCACGATGCCCCACGGCAGTGCCCGCGCCTCCAACGCGTCGAGCAGTTCCGCCACGCCGGCGAAAAGACGGGTCGTATCCGCAAGCCGAGTTGCGTAGTGTCCGAGAAAGGCATCGCGCAGCGCGGGAAACTGCGCGTCGTCCGGCCCGATTCCCATCCCTGCGCCCAACATGCCGCGGGCGCCTGCGGAAGCGTGCCCGCGCAGAGATTCGAGCGGGACGGGCGAGAGTCCGAGATCGGCGCGCACCGCGTTCAATGCTGCGGCCAGATCCCCGGCCGTATCGGCGAGCGTCCCGTCGAGATCGAACAGCACGGCGCGCACGGGGCGCGGCAGCGTGTAGCTCCGCGCTTCAGCCATTGACCACGGGCTTGCGGAATGCCACGAGGTAGTTGACCGCCGTGTCCGGCCCCAGCCGAAAGCTCTTGGAGATCGGGTTGTAGGAGAGTCCGATCAGCTCGACGAGATCGAGTCCCGCCGTTCGCGCGAGTGCTGCGACCTCGGCCGGCTTCAGGAACCTCGCCCAGTCATGCGTGCCACGCGGCAGCAGCTTCAGCACGTATTCGGCGCCGATGATCGCGAACAAATAGGACTTGGGATTGCGATTGATCGTGGAGAACACGAGGAGCCCACCCGGCTTCGTGAGCGCGGCGCAGGCTGCGATCACCGAGGCCGGTGCGGGAACGTGCTCCAGCATTTCCATGCACGTCACGACATCGAAGGAGCCGGACAGCTCGCGCGCGAGTTCCTCGGCCGCCACGAGACGATAGTCGACCGCAGCGCCCGACTCGATCTTGTGCAGCTTCGCGACGCCGAGCGCCTTGTCCGAGAGATCGATTCCGAGCACCTGCGCGCCCTGCGCCGCCATGCTTTCGGCAAGGATGCCGCCGCCGCAGCCGACGTCCAGCACGCGCTTCCCGACAAAGCCGCCGGCCAGCCGCTCGATCCAGCCGAGCCGCAACGGGTTGATCCGGTGCAGCGGGCCGAACATCTCGCTGTCCGGATCCCACCAGTGGTGCGCAAGCTTGCCGAACTTTGCGAGCTCGGCGGGATCGGCGTTCGTGGTGGAGCCAACGACGTGATTGGGCAGTGTCATTCGGAGCAGTTCACGGAATAGAACGGGACTAGCTTAGCGCAGCTTCTGTTGCCACAGCCGTGTTCGTGCAGCGAGCGCGACCTCGTCGACGGTCGTCAGACGCCGCGTATCGACGATTCGTTCCCCGGCGACCCAGACATCGGACACCCGCTCCCGCCCCGCGACATAGGCGAGGTGCGACACCGGGTCGTAACAGGGCGCTTCGTCCAGCTCGCCGAGATCGACGGCAATCACGTCCGCCTGCTTGCCGGGGACAAGGCTGCCGATCTCGTCGTCCAATCCGAGCGCGCGAGCACCGCCGAGGGTCGCCATGTGAAGCGCCTGCGCGGCCGGTAGCGCGGCGGCGTCCCCTGTGGAAACCTTGGCGAGCAGCGACGCGTGGCGCAGCTCCCACATGATGTCGAGCCGGTTGTTCGACGCAGGGCCATCGCTGCCGAGCGCGACGTTGATGCCTCGCGCGAGGAAGTCGCGCACCGGCGCGATGCCGCTCGCGAGCTTCATGTTCGAGGTCGGGCAGTGGACGACGTGGCATCGCTGGGCCGCCAGAATGTCCATGTCACCGGGCCCGAGATGCACTGCGTGGATGGCGATGAATCCGGGGCCGGTCGCGCCGAGCCTGTCGAGGCGCACGAGCGGAGTCATCCCGTACTCGCGAAGCGCGTCGTCGCGCTCGCTCGCCGTTTCCTGCAGATGCGTCTGGATCGCGAGGTCGAGCTGCCGGGCGTAGGTGACGACCTTCTCGAACGTCGCATCGCCCACGGTGTACGGTGCGTGCGGCGCGAGCGTGAACGTGAGCCGCGGCACGTGCTTGAAGGCGTCGCGGGCGGCGAGTCCCGCCTGCAGATAGCCGTCGCCATCGCTCGCATACGGCGTAGGGAAGTCGAGCACCGCTAGACCGAGCACCGCGCGCATCCCGGCGACCTGGTATGCGCGCGCGGCGGCCTCCGGGAAGAAGTACATGTCGTTGCAGCAGGTCACGCCGCCGCGCAGCATCTCCGCCGAGCCGAGCAGCGCGCCATCGTGCACGAACTCGGGAGAGACGAACCGCATCTCGCGTGGCCAGATGTGATCCTCGAGCCAGGACTTGAGCGGGACGTCGTCGGCGATGCCACGCAGCAATGTCATCGCGGTATGCGTGTGCGCATTGACGAGGCCCGGCAACAGCACGTGCGTGCCGAGCGAGACATGCGTGCGCGCCTCGAACGACGCCGCGGCATCGTCCTGCGCCACCACAGCCACGATGCGGCCGGCGTCGACGAGGAGCGCATGATCGACCAACGTCGTCGCGGGCTCGATTGGCAGGATCCAGCGCGCGTCGATGCGCAGATCGACATGGCGTGGCAGGGGTGTGCTCATCGTGCTCGAATGATAGTCGTTGCCGCGCATGTGGCTGTGCTTGGGCCGACACTCAGGTCGTCCACCGTCGACGGCGTGCAAGGCGGCCGTCGACCCGAGGCCGACGCCGAATTCGAGCGAAACAAATAAAAAGCCCCGCGCAAGCGCGGGGCTTTCAGGAGGGCGGAGGTCGTTACTTCTTGATCGCTTCGCCCTTGACTTCGACTTCGACGCGGCGGTTCGGCGCGAGGCAGGCGATCAACTCCTTGAAGTTCTTCTGATCGCACACCACGCCCGGGACCGGCTGGGTCTTGCCCATGCCCAGCGTCTCGATCCTGTCCTTCGGCACGCCCTTGCTCACCAGGTAGTCGCGCACCGCGTCAGCACGGCGTTCCGACAGCTTCTGGTTGTACTGCTGCGTACCGATGCGGTCGGTGTGGCCGGTGACCAGCACGAGCTCGAGCTTCTGGACCTGCGGCAGCTTGGCGATGATCTCGCTGTCGATCGCCGCCTTGCCTTCAGGCTTCAGCACCGCCTTGTCGAAGTCGAACAGCGCCTTCGATGCCAGCGTGATCTTCTGCACCACTGGGGCCGGCGGCGGCGGCGGCGGCGGCGGCGGGCGGCGGCGGGCGGCGGCGGCGGCGGCGGCGGCGCGGGCGGCTTCGGCACCAGATCCGGGTCGCACTGCACAATCGCCATGGACGGGGCCCAGTAGCCGGTGCGATAGCACAGGTTGCCCGCGAGGCCCAGCGCGCCGTTGTAGACGCCGCTCTTTACGACGTTGTTGTCCGGCGCGCCCGTGGCCGAAAGCACGTAGCCGCAATTCTGCGCGTCGCAGCCGGCCGTGCCGGCCATGTAACCCTTCGGGTCCGCTTTTGGCTGCGCAGCGACGCTGCCGGCGACGGCCGCGGCGAGGGCGCCAGCGACAAGACCGGAGACGAGACGTCGATTCATTGTTTCACCCCTTTGGCTTTGGTTTTGAACAGGATTGATGCGAACCCAGCAACTTCGCACGCAGGCTAAATGCCTGACGCGCCGAATCCTTTTCGCTCCACCCAACTATAGCATGGTGATTTTGGCCGGCGCAAAGAAAAGACCCCCAGGAAGTTGGACGCCAGCGCAACTGTCGCGTTGATACAACGCCGTGTTAAAATTGCATAATTTCAAGGGCATCCGATAGGGTCGGCGTTCCGCTTGCGGGGCGCCGATGCGCGAAACCGGGTCATCGTGGCCCTGTCTGCGCAATTTGTGCGCGGCGGGCCGGTTTTTGGCCACTCGCGCGGTCGCTGCCCTTGCCTTCAAACCCCTGAACCTGGACCCGACGCACCCCATGGAGCAGTTCGCCAAAGAAACCCTGCCGGTCAGCATCGAAGCCGAGATGCGCCATTCCTACCTCGACTACGCGATGAGCGTGATCGTCGGTCGCGCATTGCCGGATGTGCGTGATGGCCTCAAACCGGTGCACCGTCGGGTGCTGTTTGCGATGCACGAAGCCAACATCGCCTGGAACCGTCCGTACGTGAAATGCGCTCGGGTGGTGGGCGACGTGATGGGCAAGTACCACCCGCACGGCGACATGGCCATTTACGACACGCTAGTCCGGATGGCGCAGGACTTCTCGCTCCGCTACCCGCTGGTGGACGGGCAGGGCAACTTCGGCTCGGTGGATGGCGACAACCCGGCGGCCATGCGCTACACCGAGTGCCGCCTCGCCCGAATCACCAACGAGCTGACCGCGGACATCGACAAGGAGACGGTCGACTTCGTCCCCAACTACGACGGCAAGGAGCAGGAACCGTCGGTGCTGCCGTCCCGGCTCCCTAACCTGTTGGTGAACGGGTCCTCCGGCATCGCGGTCGGCATGGCGACGAACATCCCGCCGCACAACCTGACCGAAACGGTCAACGCCTGCGTCGCGCTCATCGACAAGCCCGACCTTGCGATCGACGACCTGATGGAGCACATGCCGGCGCCGGACTTCCCGACCGCCGGAATCATCTACGGCCTCGAAGGCGTGCGCGAAGGCTATCGCACCGGCCGGGGCCGCGTGGTGATCCGCGCCCGAACCCATATCGAGGATCTGGACAAGGGCAACCGGCAGGCGATCATCGTCGACGAAATCCCCTACCAGGTGAACAAGGCCAACCTGCTCGTGCGCATCGGCGAGCTGGTGCGCGAGAAGAAGCTCGAGGGCATTTCCGACCTGCGCGACGAGTCGGACCGCTCCGGCATGCGCGTCGTAATAGAACTGAAGCGCGGCGAAGTCGCCGAGATCGTCCTCAACAACCTCTACAAGCTCACGCAACTGCAGGACAGCTTCGGCATGAACATGGTCGCGCTGGTCGACGGCCAGCCGCGGCTCCTGAATCTCAAGCAATGCCTCGAGCACTTCGTGAGCCACCGTCGCGAAGTGGTCGTACGGCGCAGCCGCTACGAATTGCGGAAGGCACGCGAGCGCGGGCACATTCTCGAGGGGCTCGCGGTTGCGCTGTCCAACGTCGACGAGATCATCGCGCTGATCAAGGCCTCCGCGACGCCGCCGGACGCGAAGATCGCGCTCATGTCCAGGACCTGGCGTTCGCCGGTCGTCGAAGAGATGCTGAAGCGCGCGCTCGCCGACGCGGCACGTCCCGACGGACTTCCGGCCGAATTCGGCTGGCAGAAGAAGGACGGTGGCTATCGGCTCTCCGACGCGCAGGCGCAGGCGATCCTCGAACTGCGGCTGCAGCGACTGACCGGCCTCGAGCAGGAAAAGATCACCGGTGAATACCGCGAGGTGATGGAGCTGATCGCCGAACTGCAGGACATCCTGGCGAAGCCCGCCCGCGTCACCCAGATCGTGCGCGACGAACTGGTGGCGATCCGCGAGCAGTTCGGCGACAAGCGCCGCTCCGAAATCATCGCGCAGGGCGTGGACCTTTCACTCGAGGACCTGATCGCGCCCGAAGACATGGTCGTGACGATGTCCCACGGCGGTTACATGAAGTCGCAGCCGGTCGAGGACTACCGCGCGCAGCGGCGTGGCGGACGCGGCAAGCAGGCGACCGCGACCAAGGAGGACGATTTCATCGACCGGATGTTCATCGCGAACACGCACGATTACATCCTGTGCTTTTCCAATCGCGGCCGCGTCTACTGGCTCAAGGTGTACAACGTGCCGCAGGGCAGCCGCGCCTCGCGCGGCAAGCCGATCGTCAACCTGGTGCCGCTCGCCGAGAACGAGAAGATCACGGCGATCCTGCCGGTCAAGGAGTTCACCGAGACGCAGTACGTGTTCATGGCAACGGCGATGGGTACGGTGAAGAAGACGCCGCTGTCCGACTTCTCGCGCCCGCGGACTGCCGGCATCATTGCCGTGGATCTCGCCGAAGGTGACCGGCTGATCGGCGTCGCGCTCACCGACGGCAAGCACGATGTCATGCTGTTCAGCTCCGGAGGCAAGGCGGTGCGCTTCGATGAGAACGACGTCCGTCCGATGGGGCGCAATGCGCACGGCGTGCGCGGCATGATGCTCGACAAGGGCCAGCGCGTCATTTCGCTGCTGGTCGCCGAGGACGAGATCCAGTCGGTGCTGACCGCCACCGAGAACGGCTACGGCAAGCGCACGCCGATCGTCGAGTACACGCGCCACGGCCGCGGCACCAAGGGCATGATCGCGATCCAGCAGAGCGAACGCAACGGCAAGGTCGTGGCCGCCGCGCTGGTTCGTCCCGACGACGAGGTGATGCTGATATCGACCGGAGGCGTGCTAATCCGCACGCGCGTCAAGTCGATCCGCGAGATGGGCCGCAGCACGCAGGGCGTGACGCTGATCAACCTCGACGACAAGGAGAAGCTCGCCGGCCTCGAGCGCGTCGCCGAACGCGACGACGACGATGGAGAGAGCTGACGGCGGCAGCGCACGTCGATCGAGCATGCCGCCTCGCGAACATCCGCAGCCATGAGCGATCGGGTACTCGACTTCGGCGATCGCGCCGCGGCTGACCGATGAGCCACCCTCCCGACGAACGCGAAATCGCCCGGCATCGTGATGCCATCGACGCGCTCGACCGCGAGATCCTCGCCAGGCTCTCGGAGCGCGCGCGGCACGCCCAGGCGATCGGCGCACTGAAGGCGGGCAGCGGGGCTCCCGCCTATCGGCCCGAGCGCGAGGCGCAAGTCCTGAACCGGCTCGCGGAGGAGAATCCCGGGCCGCTTTCGACGGAAGCCGTGGCCGGCGTTTTCCGCCAGGTCATGTCGGCCTGCCTCGCGCTCGAGCAGAAGCTGCGCGTTGCCTACCTGGGTCCTGCGGGTACGTTCAGCCACGCGGCCGTCAGCAAGCATTTCGGCGCGTTCGTCGACGCCATGCCATGTGCATCGATCGACGAGGTGTTCCGCGCGGTGGAAAGTGGCCAGACCGATTACGGCGTTGTTCCCGTCGAGAACTCGACCGAAGGTGCCGTCGGGCGCACGCTCGACCTGATGTGCACGACGGACCTGTCGATCTGCGGCGAGGTCAAGCTGCGCGTGCAGCAAAACCTGCTGTCCAAAGCCTCGTCGCTGGCCGAGGTGAGCAAGGTGTATTCGCACGCCCAGTCGCTTGCGCAATGCGTTCAATGGCTCGCCGCACACCTGCCTGGCGTCGCTCGCGTCGCGGTGTCCAGCAATGCGGAGGCCGCGCGCCTTGCTGCGGAGGAACCCCGTGCGGCGGCAATCGCTGGCGAGATCGCGGCGACCATCTACCAGCTCGGCGTGCTTGCGACGCACATCGAGGACGAGCCGAACAACACGACCCGCTTCTGGGTGCTGGGACGGCAGCAGGTCGGCCCGTCCGGCCGTGATGAGACCTCCCTTGTCATGTCGGCGCCAAACCGGCCCGGCGCCGTGCATCATCTGCTCGAGCCGCTCGCAAGGCACGGCGTGTCGATGACGCGCTTCGAATCACGGCCGGCGCGCACCGGCCTTTGGGAATACCTGTTCTTCGTCGATCTCGCCGGACATCGGCTCGACCCGCCGGTCGAGCAAGCGCTGCGGGAGCTCGGGGAGCGTGCGCCGTTCCTCAAGTTGCTTGGCTCCTACCCCGCGTCTGTCGCATGACATGGAAACCATGGCCACCCCCGAACTCGCCGCGCTGGCACCGGACTATGTCCGCAACATCGCCCCCTACATTCCAGGCAAGCCGATCGAGGAGGTTGCGCGCGAGCTTTCGCTTGACCCGGCGACGATCGTCAAGCTTGCCTCGAACGAGAATCCCCGTGGCCCGAGCACGAAGGCGCGCGAAGCGATCGCGGCGGCCGTGGCCGACTTGACGCGGTATCCCGATGGCAATGGCTTCGCGCTCAAGTCGGCCCTGGCGGCGCGGCTCGGTGTCGCGCTCGACCAGATCGTGCTCGGCAACGGCAGCAACGACGTGCTCGAGCTCGTCACGCAGGCATACCTGCGGCCGGGCGACGAGGCCGTCTACTCGCAGCACGCATTCGCCGTCTATCCGCTTGCCACGCAGGCACGTGGCGCCCGCGGCATCGAAGTGCCTGCCAAGGACCTCGGCCACGACCTGGAGGCGATGCGCAGCGCCGTTACAGCCAGGACCCGTCTCGTATTCGTGGCGAACCCCAACAACCCGACGGGAACCTACCTCGCACCCGCGGATGTCGAGTGTTTCGTCGCCGCGATACCACGCGACGTGCTGATCGTGCTCGACGAGGCGTACAACGAATACCTGGAACCCGCCGAGCGTGTCGAAACGGTTGCTTGGATCGCGAAGTATCCGCACCTCATCGTCTCGCGTACGTTCTCGAAGGCATACGGCCTCGCTGCGCTGCGCGTCGGCTACGGCGTGATGGATGCCGCGGTGGCCGACATGCTGAATCGCGTTCGGCAGCCTTTCAACGTGAATTCGCTCGCGCAGGCTGCGGCCGTGGCGGCGCTGGCGGACAGCGCATACGTCGAGGAAAGCCGGGCGCTGAACCGCAGGGGCCTGGCGCAGCTCGCGAAGGGTTTCGAGCAGCTCGGCCTGCGGTTCGTGCCTTCGCATGCGAACTTCGTCCTCGTGCATGTCGGTGACGGCGCCGAAGTCAATCAGGCGTTGTTGGAGCAGGGCGTGATCGTACGCCCGGTCGCGAACTACGGGCTGCCCGCGTGGCTGCGCGTGACCGTGGGATTGCCCGAGGAAAACACGCGCTTCCTCCGGGCGCTCGCGAACGCGCTTGCCCCCTGACGCGACCACCCCGTGCGCATCGGCAAACTCGTCGTCGTCGGTGTCGGGCTCATCGGCGGATCGTGCGCACTCGCGCTCAAGGCGCACGGTGCGGTGGCGCAGGTCGTCGGTGTCGGCCGCACACGTGCAAACCTGGATGACGCCACGAGATGCGGCATCGTCGATCGCGCCATGACGCTCGACCAGGCATGGACGCGGGAGCTGCAGGACGCCGACATCGTGCTGGTGGCCGCGCCCGTTGCGCAGTACCCAGTTCTCTTTGCCGCGATCGCCGCGGCCATCGGTCCGCAAACCGTCGTGACCGACGCGGGCAGCACCAAGCAGGACGTGGTCGCCGCCGCTCGCGCGACATTCGGGGAGGCGTTGCCCCGCTTCGTACCAGCACACCCGATCGCGGGGACCGAAAACTCGGGTGCCGCCGCCGCGTTCGCGACGCTGTACGAAGGCCGCACGGTGATCCTGACCCCGCTACCGGACACGGACATTGGTGCACAGGCCGCGGTGCGTGCGCTCTGGGAAGGCTGTGGCGCGCAAGTGCGCACGCTCGATCCGGCGCGGCACGATCGCATCTACGCGGCGGTATCGCACCTGCCCCACATGCTCGCGTTCGCCTTCGTCGACAGCATTGCGGCGCGCGAGGACGCCGGCGACTACCTCGACCTCGCCGGCGGCGGCTTTCGCGACTTCACGCGCATCGCGGCGTCCGCTCCAGAGATGTGGCGCGACATCCTGCTCGCGAATCGTGCCGCCGTCGCATTGGAGCTGCAGTTGTACCGCGCGATGCTCGACCGGTTCGAAGCCGCGATGCAACAGGGTGACGCTGCTGCGCTCGACGCGCTGATCGATGCATCGCGGCGCGCGCGGCGCGCGTGGTCCGCGCGGCAGGGCGGGTCCACCGCCGACTCCCCGGTGCAGCGCTGACCGCTGCGATGGCCGATCGCCCGCACGGCAGCCTGACGCTCGGGCCCTTCGCGCATGCGCAGGGCATCGTAGCGCTGCCAGGCTCGAAGAGCATTTCCAATCGCACGCTGCTGCTGGCTGCAATCGCCCGCGGGACGACGACGATCGCGTCGCTGCTCGCCGCCGACGATGTCGAGCGGATGCTGGAAGCGCTTGCCGCGCTCGGCGTGCACGTTGCGCAGGACGTTGCGGCCGGCATCTGGACGATCGTCGGAAACGACGGCCGCCTGCCCAACGCGCACGCCCGACTGTTCCTCGGCAACGCCGGCACGGCCGTGCGTCCGCTGACCGCTGCACTGGCGGTGCTGGGCGGCGACTACGAACTCCGCGGAGTCCCGCGTATGCACGAACGGCCGATCGGCGATCTGGTCGACGCGCTGCGGACGTTGGGCTGTTCCGTCTACTACCTCGGTAACGATGGATATCCGCCGCTCGCCATTGGTGCGAGCTCTGCGAAGGCCGGCGCGACCATCCCGCTTCGCGGCGACGTGTCGAGCCAGTTCCTCTCCGCGTTGCTGATGGCGTTGCCGCTCGCGCGAGGATCCGAGGCGGCCGCCTCCACGGTGCAACTGACGACGCCGTTGATCTCACGTCCGTATGTCGCGATCACGACCAACCTGATGCAGCGCTTCGGCGTGAGAGTCGCAACGCCGGACCCGGAAACGTTCGTCGTTCCCGCCGGCGCACGCTACGTCTCGCCCGGCCTGCTGCGGGTCGAAGGCGATGCCTCGGCTGCGTCCTATTTCCTGGCCGCCGGTGTGTTGGGCGGCGGGCCCGTGCGAGTCACGGGGGTGGGCCACGACGCAATCCAGGGCGACGTCGCGTTCGCCGGCGTGATGAAGCGACTGGGCGCCGATATCCGATACGGACCCGACTGGATCGAAGCGCGAGGGGCCGGCAAGCTCCGCGGCGACACGATCGACTGCACGGCCATTCCGGACGCGGCGATGACGCTCGCGATCACGGCATTGTTCGCCACGGACGCGACGACGCTCACCGGCATCGCGAGCTGGCGGGTCAAGGAAACGGACCGGATTGCGGCAATGGCGGCCGAGCTTGCCAAGCTGGGTGCAACCGTGGTGGCGGGAGTGGACCATCTGAGGGTGGAACCGCCAGCGCACTTGCGGCCCGCGGTAATCGACACCTACGACGACCATCGCATGGCGATGTGCTTCTCGCTGGCCGCATTCGGCGGTGTGCCGGTGACGATCCGCGATCCGGATTGCGTGCGCAAGACATTCCCCGAGTATTTCGCGGTCCTCGATTCCGTCGTGTCGACGACCGCGAGAGCGCCGGCTCGATGAGCGGCGAACCGCAGGTCATCGCGATCGACGGTCCCGCGGCGTCGGGCAAGGGCACCGTGGCGCAGGGAGTGGCGCGTTTGCTCGGCTTTCACTATCTGGACAGCGGATCGCTGTACCGGCTGGTGGCGCTGCAGGCGCGGCGTCGTGGGATCTCATCGGATGACGGCCCGGGTCTGGCCGAAATCGCACGCGGCCTTGACGTCGCGTTCGAGGGTGGCGCCGTCCGGCTCGCCGGGGACGACGTCACCGAGGCAATTCGGCAAGAGGAAGTCTCGGTCGCCGCTTCCCAGGTCGCGGTCCATCCCGAGGTTCGCGTCGCGCTGCTCTCCCGGCAGCGCGCGTTCCGGCAGCCGCCCGGCCTGGTCGCCGACGGCCGGGACATGGGAACGGTGGTGTTCAAGGATGCCCAGGTCAAGGTGTTCGTGACCGCGACACCTGAGGAGCGAGCGCGGCGGCGTCATAAACAGTTGATCGAAAAAGGAATCTCGGTTAATATTGAAAGTCTTTTGCGCGATATCCGCGATCGTGATGCACGCGACGGCAACCGGGCCACTGCGCCCCTGCAGCCCGCTGCGGACGCCGTGATCCTGGATACGACCGACATGACGATCCACTCCGCGATCGCCTTCGTCGTTGACCGCTATCGCACGCATGTTGCGAAGGAACGCGGGAAATGACGATGCGCAGCGCGAAGGAACCGTGACGTTTGCGGTCGTCGCGTCTTGATTCATCGCAAGATGCCGGCCGCAAGAGATGTGCAAAGGGTCGTCCGCGGCGCTATCAAGCCGGTGCCGGCGGATGGATTGCGACAACCAGCCCGCGTGCTGCGAGAAACAGGGTTCTCGACGCCGCGGCGTTATCAATGCGAAGGAACCAACCCCTCATGGCTACCGCCATTCAAACCCCCGTTGCAAATCCCGTCGAGAACTTCGCGGCACTGTTCGAGGAATCCCTCTCGCGCCAGGAGATGCGGCAGGGCGAACTCATCACCGCCGAGGTCGTTCGCGTCGACTTCAACGTCGTCGTCGTCAACGCCGGCCTGAAATCCGAGTCGTTCATTCCCATCGAGGAATTCAAGAACGACCAGGGCGAGGTCGAGGTCAAGCCCGGCGACTTCGTCACCGTGGCGATCGAGTCCCTCGAGGACGGCTACGGCACCACCCGGCTCTCCCGCGACAAGGCCAAGCGGCTCAAGGCGTGGCACGATCTCGAAGCCTCGATGGAGCAGGGCACGGTCGTGCAGGGCCTCGTCACGAGCAAGGTGAAGGGCGGTCTCACGGTCATGATCAACGGCATCCGGGCATTCCTGCCGGGATCGCTGGTCGACATCCGGCCGGTCAAGGACACCTCGCCGTTCGAAGGCAAGGCGCTCGATTTCAAGGTCATCAAGCTCGACCGCAAGCGCAACAACGTGGTCGTCTCGCGCCGCGCCGTGCTGGAAGAAAGCCTCGGCGAGGAGCGCGAGAAGCTTCTTTCCACGCTGTCCGAAGGCGCGATCGTCAAGGGCATTGTCAAGAACATCACCGATTACGGCGCGTTCGTGGATCTGGGCGGCATCGACGGCCTGCTGCACATCACCGACCTCGCGTGGCGCCGCGTCAAGCATCCCTCCGAAGTGCTCGCGGTCGGCGACGAAGTCACTGCCAAGGTGCTGAAGTTCGACCAGGAGAAGAATCGCGTCTCGCTCGGGCTCAAGCAGCTGGGTGAAGACCCTTGGGTCGGCCTGTCGCGCCGTTACCCGCCGGGTACGCGCCTGTTCGGCAAGGTCACCAACATCACCGACTACGGCGCTTTCGTCGAGATCGAGTCGGGCATCGAAGGTCTCGTCCACGTCTCCGAGATGGATTGGACCAACAAGAACATCCATCCCACCAAGGTCGTGCAGCTCGGCGACGAAGTCGAAGTGATGATCCTCGAGATCGACGAGGAGCGCCGCCGCATCTCGCTCGGCATGAAGCAATGCATGCCGAACCCGTGGGACGACTTCTCGATGAACCACAAGAAGGGCGACCACGTGAAGGGGATGATCAAGTCGATCACCGACTTCGGCGTGTTCGTCGGCCTCCCCGGTGGCATCGACGGCCTCGTGCATCTGTCCGACCTCTCGTGGACGAGCCCGGGCGAAGCTGCGGTGCGCGACTACAAGAAGGGCCAGGAAGTCGAGGCAATCGTCCTCGCGATCGACGTCGAGCGTGAGCGCATCTCGCTCGGCATCAAGCAGCTCGAGGGCGACCCGTTCAACAACTTCGTAGCGACGCACGACAAAGGCAGCGTCGTCACGGGCACGGTCAAGTCACTCGACGCCAAGGGCGCCGTGATCTCGCTGATCGAGAACGAGGTCGAAGGCTACCTGCGGGCTTCCGAAGTGGCGCGCGACCGGGTCGAGGACATCCGCCAGCATCTCAAGGAAGGCGACAAGGTGTCGGCGATGATCATCAACATCGACCGCAAGAACCGCTCGATCAACCTGTCGATCAAGGCCAAGGACCACGCCGACGAGACGGAGGCCATGCAGTCGATCAAGGCCGACACCGCCGGCGTGAACACGGGCACGACCAACCTCGGTGCCCTGCTCAAGGCGAAGCTCGACAACAAGCAGGGCAGCTAAATGCCTGCGACGATGACCAAATCGGAGCTGATCGACCGCCTGGCGGCGCAGTTTCCGCAACTGGTCGCGAAGGATGCCGAGCTCGCGGTCAAGATGATCCTCGATGCGATGGCGGAAAGCCTCGCAAAAGGGGAGCGCATCGAGATCCGCGGGTTCGGCAGCTTCGGCCTCAACTACCGGCCCCCGCGCACCGGTCGCAATCCGAAGTCCGGCGAAAGGGTGCAGGTGCCCGAGAAGCACGTGCCGCACTTCAAGGCGGGCAAGGAGTTGCGGGAACGGGTGGATTTCAAGAAGGAGTGAGCGAGGCGGCGCGGGTGACGAACCGATTGAAGTGGGTGGCACTTCGCACGCCGCCCGCACCTTGCTCAGCGCGTACGAGAGAGCCATGAGCGTGGTGCGCTGGATCGTGGGCGCCACGATCTTCCTCGGCCTGCTGTTCCTTTCGCTGGACAACGCCGACACGGTCACGCTGCGTTTCTTTCGCGTCGTGTCCTGGCAGGCGCCGCTCGTCTTCGTCGTCTTCTCCGCGTTCGCTATCGGCGTGGCACTCGGGCTGCTCGCAGGGGCCCTGAGGGCCTCTCGGCTCAAGCGTCAGCTGAACCGCCTGCGACGCGAGCACCGTCGGCATCCCGAGTTCGCCGGGTCCGCACGGGGCCGGCCCGTCGTCGCGCATCAAGCTGCCGCCGCCCGACGTCGTCTGAGTCCTGCGCGCGCCCATGGGTGACTTCGATCTCTGGTGGCTGCTGCCGATTCCAGCGCTCTTTTTCGCACTGGGTTGGATTGCTGCCCGCATCGACATCAAGCACCTGCTGCGCGAGTCGCGCGCGCTTCCGCTGTCGTATTTCCGCGGCCTCAATTTCCTGTTGAACGAGCAGCCGGACAAGGCAATCGAGTCGTTCATCGAAGTCGTGAAGGTCGATCCGCAGACGATCGACCTTCATTTCGCGCTCGGCAGCCTGTTCCGCCGGCAGGGCGAAGTCGACCGCGCGATCCGCATGCACCAGAACCTGCTCGATCGTTCGGACCTGCCTGCCGACAAGCGCGAGACCGCGACGTTCGAGCTGGCGCAGGACTTCTACCGCGCCGGGCTTCTCGACCGCGCCGAGGAGCTCTTCCGCAAGTTCGATGGCACGACGTTCGAGCACCAGGCGTTGTCGTTCCTCCTGTCGATCTACGAGACCGAGAAGGACTGGCCGAAGGCGATCGAGGTCACGCGGCGGATGGAAGCCGTGAGCAAGACGCCGCACTTCCGCGAGATCGCCCACTATCACTGCGAGCTCGCGCAGGCGGCGCTGGTTCGCTCGGACTACGCGTCGGCCGTCGCGGAGACCGAGAAAGCGCTCGCCGAGTACCGCGCATGCGCGCGGGCGACGATGCTGGCCGGCGACATCGAGGCGCAGCAGGGCCGCGCCAGCGAGGCGCTTGCCGCGTGGCAGAAGATCGAGTCGCAGAATCCGCAGTTCCTCGCCCTTGTCGCGGAGCGCGTCGGCGACGCCTATGCGCGAGGCGCCGACGCCGGGCAGGGGCTCCGTGTCCTGCGCAACTGGCAGACGCAGTACCCTTCGCTCGACGTGCTGAACGCCCTGTTCACGCTCACGCTCGCGCACGAAGGTCCCGAGGCCGCCGCTGCGCTGATCAAGCACGAACTCGCGCGCAATCCCACGCTGCTCGGCCTGGATCGGTTGCTGGAAGCGCAGTTGCTCTCGGCGACGCCGGAGCGCCGCCACGATCTCGAGCTCGTGAAGGGCCTGGTCGGCCAGCACATCAAGCGGCTCGGCCTGTATCGCTGCGAGCAATGCGGCTTCCGCGCGAAGCAGTACTATTGGCGTTGCCCGGGTTGCCAGAAATGGGAAACCTATTCACCCCGGCGCACCGAATCCCCCGACGGCTACGCATGAACCGATAGCGGCCGGGCTCGCCCGCACGAGTACGTACATCAAGTCCTAGACATGGGCATGCCAAGCACCGAGCGGCGCCCCGCGCCGGATGAACCGCGGGTGATCGTCGCACTCGATTTCGCCGACATGATGAGTGCGTTCGCACTCGCCGCGAAGCTCGATCCCGCCGTGTGTGCGGTCAAGATCGGCAAGGAGCTCTTCACCAGCGCTGAGGCGGGCCTCGTGCGCGAGCTCGTGCGCCGCGGCTTTCGCGTCTTCCTCGACCTCAAGTTCCACGACATACCGAACACGGTCGCACAAGCCTGCGCCGCCGCAACCAGGCTCGGCGTCTGGATGATCGACGTGCATGCGACCGGTGGCAGCGCGATGCTCAAGGCGGCGCGAAACGCGGTAGCACAGACGGCGATCGAGACCAACCGGCCGCGGCCGTTGCTGATCGCGGTCACGGTGCTGACGAGCCTCACCGCTTCCGACCTGGCGGCCACGGGCGTGATGGGAACGCCTGAAGAGCAGGTGCTTCGGCTTGCGCGCCTTGCGCAGGCGAATGGTCTCGACGGTGTCGTCTGCTCCGCAAAGGAGGCGGCAACGCTGCGTGCGGCCTGCGGTCCCGATTTCACGCTGGTCACACCGGGCATCCGGCCAGCCGGTACCGCGTCCCACGACCAGGCGCGGGTCGCGACCCCGGAGGGCGCAGTGGCAGCGGGTGCCGATTACCTCGTCATCGGTCGGGCGATTACCCAAGCCGCCGATCCGCGCCAAGCACTCGACGCCATCAACGCCGCCGTGCGGGGAGCCATAGCATGAAGATGACGATGATCGGGACCGGCTATGTCGGCCTGGTAACGGGAACGTGTTTCGCCGAAGTCGGCAACGAGGTGATCTGCCTCGACGTGGACCGCCGCAAGATCGACGTGTTGAACAGCGGCGGCGTACCGATCCACGAACCGGGTCTCGAGCCGATGATCCGGCGCAACGTGGAGGCAGGGCGCCTCGCCTTCACTACCGAAATCGACGCCGCAGTCGCGCACGGCGCACTGCAGTTCATCGCCGTCGGCACGCCCCCCGAAGAGGATGGCTCGGCCGATATGCAGTACGTGATCGAGGCGGCGCGCAACATCGGGCGGCGGATGAACGACTGGAAGCTTGTCGTGGACAAATCCACCGTGCCTGTCGGAACCGCCGACAAGGTACGCGCGACCATCGCCGCGGAGCTCTCCCGGCGCGGCGTCGACATCCCGTACGCCGTGGCGTCGAATCCCGAGTTCCTTAAGGAGGGCGCCGCGGTCGAGGACTTCATGAAGCCTGACCGTGTCGTCGTCGGTGCAGACGACGATCGCGCGATCGCCGCGCTGCGGGCCGTCTATGCGCCGTTCCAGCGCAATCACGAGCGGTTGCTGGTGATGGACGTGCGCTCGGCGGAACTCACCAAGTACGCGGCCAACGCCATGCTTGCGACGCGCATTTCCTTCATGAACGAGCTCGCGAACCTCGCCGACCGGGTGGGGGCGGATATCGAGATGGTGCGCCAGGGCATCGGGTCCGACCCGCGCATCGGCTATCACTTCCTCTACCCCGGCGTAGGCTACGGTGGCAGCTGCTTCCCCAAGGACGTGAAAGCGCTGCAGTTCACTGCCAGGCAACAGGGAACGCCGCTGCAACTGCTCTCCGCGGTGGAATCGGTCAACGAGGCGCAGAAGCGCGTGCTGGTGGACAAGATTGTCGCGAGGCTGGGCGAGAATCTCACCGGCCGCACGTTCGCGCTCTGGGGACTCGCGTTCAAGCCCAACACCGACGACATGCGCGACGCGCCGTCGCGTACGATCGTTGCCGCGCTCGCCGAGCGTGGCGCCCGCGTGGTCGCCTACGACCCGGTCGCGATGACCGAGGCGAAGCGTGCCTTCGGCGCGGTACCACAGCTTTCGTATGCCGCCAATCCGGTCGAGGCGCTCGAGGATGCCGACGCGCTTGTCGTCGTCACCGAGTGGAAGGAGTTCCGCAGCCCCGACTTCGACATGATCCGCGCCAAGCTGCGCTCGCCGCTCGTGTTCGACGGCCGCAACCTCTATGATCCGGCGCTCGTGCGCGCCGCCGGGCTCGAGTACTTCGCGATCGGGCGGCGCTAGGCGCGCTGCTGCTCGCGCTCAGGCGTTGGCGGTCGCAGGCTCGCCGAACCGCCGCAGTCGTTGGGGCTGCAGGTACGCGATGTCGCCCGGCTTCAGGGCCAGTGACTGCGAACGCGCGCGCGGCAACTCGACGTTGACGGTCTGCGCCGGTCCATCGAGCAGGAATTCCAGCCGGGTGTACGGCCCGAGCGCCACGCGATGCTGCAACCGCGCCGGAAGCGCGTCGGCGGCCGGTTCATGCAGGATCGCGATTTCGTGCGGCCGGGCATAGGCGGCGGCGCCATCGCCCACCGGAAAGCGATTCACATGCCCGAGAAACTCGAGCACGAACGGAGTCGCCGGATGGTCGTAGACCTCGTCGGGCGTGCCGACCTGCTCGATGCGCGCATGATTCATCACGACGACGCGATCGGCGACCTCGAGCGCCTCCTCCTGGTCGTGCGTCACGAACACGCTCGTCACGTGGACCTCGTCATGCAGCCGGCGCAGCCAGCGCCGCAACTCCTGGCGAACGCGTGCATCGAGCGCGCCGAAGGGTTCGTCCAGCAGCAGGACTCTCGGTTCCACCGCGAGTGCCCGCGCCAGCGCGATCCGCTGCCGCTGTCCACCGGAGAGCTGATGCGGGAAGCGCTCGGCGAGAAAACGCAGCTGCACAAGGTCGAGCAGCTGGTGCACGCGCTCACGAATTGCCTTTTCCGGGAGCCGCTCGGCGCGCGGCCGCACCCGAAGACCAAATGCGACGTTCTCGAAGATCGTCATGTGGCCAAAGAGCGCATAGTGCTGGAACACGAATCCGACCTGGCGCTCGCGCACGTGCGTCCCTGTCGCGTCCTCGCCGTGGAACACGATGCTGCCGGCGTCCGGCGCCTCCAGGCCCGCGATGATCCGCAGCAGCGTTGTCTTGCCGGATCCGGAAGGGCCGAGCAGCGCCAGCAGCTCGCCCGTCTCGACCTTGAGGTCGACCTTGTCCACGGCGACGAAATCGCCGAAACGCTTGGTGATGCCGGAAAGTTCGATGCTCATTCTTGGCCGTCCCGGGATTGCCGCCGCGAGGCGGCGTATCTGCGTTCGACCGCCAACTTGAGCGCGAGCGTCACCAGCGCGAGCAGCGCGAGCAACGACGCGACCGCGAACGATGCGGCGAACTGGTATTCGTTGTAGAGAATTTCGATGTGCAGCGGCATCGTTGCCGTCTGGCCGCGGATGTGGCCGGAGACGACCGCAACCGCGCCGAATTCGCCCATCGCTCGTGCGTTGCAGAGAATCACGCCATACAGAAGGCCCCACTTGATGTTGGGAATCGTCACGCGCCAGAACGTCTGCCAGCCGTCCGCGCCCAACACGGCCGCCGCCTCTTCCTGCTCGGAACCTTGCGCCTGCATAAGCGGAATCAGCTCGCGCGCAACGAACGGGAAGGTGACGAAGATCGTCGCGAGCACGATTCCGGGCACGGCAAAGACGATCTTGAGGTCGTGCGCGACCAGCCAGGTGCCAAACCATCCCTGCAGGCCGAAGATCAGCACGTAGATGAGCCCGGAAATCACCGGAGAGACCGAGAACGGCAGGTCGATCAGCGTAATCAGCAGACTCTTGCCCCGGAACTCGAACTTCGCGATCGCCCAGGATGCAGCCACACCGAACACGAGATTCGCAGGGACGGCGATCGCGGCGACCAGCAGCGTGAGCCGGATCGCCGAGAGCGCGTCGGGGTCGGTGATTGCGGCGATGTAGACGTCGAGCCCCTTGCGAAGTGCCTGATGGAACACGAAGGCAAGCGGCACGAACAGGAAGAGCATCAGGAACGCGAGCGCTGCGCCGATCAGCATCCAGCGCACGAGGCGGGGCTCGCCGGTGGCGGCCGGGAGGGTGATCGGCGCGGGCAGGGGAAGTGTCAGTGCGGTGAAGAACGTCATCGTGCCCTCCTAACGCATGCCGCCCTGGCGCCGGCGTGTCCACGCCTGCAGCAGATTGATGAGCAGCAGCAGCGCGAACGAGGCGACAAGCATCACGACGGCAACAGCCGTGGCGCCGTTGTAGTCATACTGCTCGAGCTTGGTGATGATGATGAGTGGCGTGATCTCGGAGACCATCGGCATGTTGCCGGCGATGAAGATCACCGATCCGTACTCGCCGATCGCCCGCGCGAACGCGAGTGCGAAACCGGTCAGGAGTGCAGGAAGCAGGGTCGGGAAGATCACCCGCAGGAACGTCTGCGCGCGCCGTGCACCGAGCGTGGCGGCAGCCTCCTCGATTTCGCGCGGCAACTCTTCCAGCACGGGCTGAACGGTCCGCACGACGAAGGGAAGACCGATGAACGTAAGCGCAACGAAGACCCCGAGCGGTGTGAAAGCGACCTTGATGCCGAGTGGCACGAGCAGCGACCCGATCCAGCCGTTCCCGGCGTAAAGCCCGGTCAGCGCGATGCCCGCGACCGCGGTCGGCAACGCGAACGGCAGATCGACAAGCGCGTCGATCAGGCGCTTGCCGGGAAACGGATAGCGCACCAGCACCCACGCGACCAGCAGCCCGAACGCGGCGTTCACCGTGGCTGCGGCAAGCGAGGCGCCAAACGTGAGTTGGTAGGAGGCCACCACCCGGGGCGAGGCCACCGCAGCGACAAACGCCGGCCAGCTCATCTGCGCGGTCTTGATGAACGCGGCGGATAGCGGGATCAGCACGATCAGCGACAGGTACAGCAGCGTGTAGCCCATCGCCAGCGGGAAGCCGGGCAATACGCGCCGGCCGCGCTTGACCACGTTGCGGTCGGCGTGTGGCACGCCATCGGGGTCGAAGGCCCGCGCGAACGTCAAGTCGCGGTGCGCGAGCATGGAGTTCGGCGTGCGGAAAAGCGATGCGGTGTCGCTCATTTGCGGTAGATCCTGTCGAAGCTGCCGCCGTCGTCGAAGTGCGCCTTCACCGTGGAGAAATCCGACTCGAGGACCTCGGCCAGAGCGCGCGCATGCCCGGTGGAACTGCCGTGCGACGGGTCAATCTTCACGATGTCGCCGGTCGTCCGTTTCCAGTGGCAAGCGACGCCGGGCGTGCCCGTCGCTTGGGATGAACAATCGTGCCCGCGGCCGCGGCACGTTCGGCGAGGTCGCGCAGGAGCGCAATCCCGGCCGGCCACGCACCGAGGCCGGAATCGGCGTTGATATGGCCCGCGTTCCCGCAGGCAACGAGCCGCGCGCCCCATTGCTGGGCGAGTCGGCCGGCGTGGGTGAAGCGAAGCCACGGATCATTGGTGCTCGCCACGAGCACGGCGGGGTAGGGGAGTCGCTCCGCGGGCAGCAGCGGTCCGGCACCGAATCGCTCGGGATCGGCGGGTGCAACCAGCATTACACCCGCGAGTGGCAGCCGCGTCCTGCACGCCGCGCGGATCACCGCAAGACAACCGAAGTTGTGCGCCACGACCAGCGGGGGCACGGGAGCCGCACGGACGTACGTGGACACCACACTTGCCCAGCGTTCGAGATCAGGGGTCGCGAAATCCGGCTGCACCACGCGATGGAATGTCGGATGGGCGTGCTCCCAGAGCGTTTGCCAATGTCGCGAACCGCTGTCGTTCAGGCCGGGCACGAGCAATACGGGCACCTCGCCCGCGAACGGGTGGAAGAGACGCTCGCGACCTCGCCGCGGCGCCGGCACGGGCTCGGGCCGCACGGGGGAATCGCCCGCACGCGCCCGGGTTGTCGGTTTCGCGCCGCTCATCGCTGCATCGTCAGGGCTTGACGCCGGGACGGTAGACCTGGTCGAACGTGCCGCCATCGGCGAAGTGCGTCTTCTGCGCCTTCTGCCAATCACCGAAGTAATCGGACAGATTGAACAGCGTGGTCTTCGCGAACTGCTTTTCGTACTTCTTCGCGACGGCGGGATCGATCGGGCGGTAGTGGTTCTTCGCCGCGATCTCCTGTGCTTCCGGCGTATACCAGAACTGGAGATAGGCCTCGGCGACCTTGCGCGTGCCGCGCTTGTCGACAACCTTATCGACGATCGCCACCGGCGGCTCGGCGAGGATCGTGTACGAAGGTGTGACGATCTCGACCTTGTCGGGCCCGAGTTCCTTGATCGCCAGGAACGCCTCGTTCTCCCAGGCAAGCAGCACGTCACCGATGCCGCGCTCGACGAATGTCGTGGTCGATCCGCGCGCGCCGGAATCGAGCACCGGAACGTTCGAGTAGAGCTTGCTCACGAAATCCTTCGCCGCCGCCTCGCTGCCGTACTTCCTCTGCGCGAAGCCCCAGGCGGCCAGGTAGTTCCAGCGGGCTCCTCCTGACGTCTTCGGGTTGGGCGTGATCACCGAGATGCCGGGTTTGACGAGGTCGTCCCAGTCCTTGATGCCTTTCGGGTTGCCCTTGCGCACGAGGAATACGATCGTCGAGGTGTACGGCGCGCTGTTGTGCGGCAGCCGGGTCTGCCAATTGGCGGGGAGGAGCTTGCCGACCTGCGCGATCTCGTCGATGTCGTAGGCCAGCGCGAGCGTGACGACGTCGGCTTCGAGACCGTCGATAACACTGCGCGCCTGCCGGCCGCTGCCGCCATGCGACTGCTTGACCGTCACCTTGTCGCCCCCCTTCGCCTGCCAGTGCTTGGCAAAGGCCGCGTTGAAGTCCTGGTAAAGCTCACGCGTCGGGTCGTAGGAAACGTTGAGGAGCGCCGTGTCGGCGAACGCGAAACCTGCTGTGCCGAAGGCGAGTGCGAGTACGAAGGTGCGAAGCAATGGGAGATTCATGTTGGTTTGTCTGGCTATATTAATATTGCGATTCGATATCTTCCGGTTATATATGGATGCCAGAAAAAGCCGCTCATGCGGCTTTGGCATCCGACGCCGGATCAGCGCATTCGTGCGCGTTCAGGGGCGTGGATTCGCTCCCGGCAACATCGGAACGGCGCGTCGGGGTACAGCAGCGGACGCGACCGGTCGCTGGCGTTCATCGGGCGGCTGTCGCAACCATGCCGGCCGCGACTGTGTTGTTGGTGGTTTCGTCGACCAGCACGAAGCTGCCTGTCGCTCGCTGTTCTGCGTACGGATCGACGAACACCGGCTTTGCGAGCAGCAGCGTCACCTGCGCGATGTCGTTCGTCGCGAGCGTAGCCGGTGCGCTATCGTGTTCCTGCGTGGATACGTTCCACAGCGAATCGATGCGTTCGACGCGGGCGCGCACCTCGCGTGTCGTGTGGCGCAGTGCGTAGGGCCGACGCAGATCCAGCGGCGCGTCGCCCAGCCAGCACAATCGAGCGTCGAGGCGTTGGGTGACGCGGGGCGCTTCGCCTGCCTTGGCAATCAGGTCGCCGCGCGATACGTCGATCTCGTCGTCGAGCACGAGCTGCACGGCGGCGTGCACCCCGGCGCGGGGCAGGCGACGTTCGTGGGTGCGGATCTCCCGTATACGCGTCGTGCGCCCGGAAGGCAGCACCGTCACCTCGTCACCCTCGGCAATCGTGCCGGCCTCGATGCGGCCGAGATAGCGACGCAGCACGCCAGGAGCAGGGCGTCCGACCAGCTGTACCGGGAAGCGAAATGGCGCGGCGGCAAGTGTTTCCTCGACCTCCGCGGTCTCGAGAATCTGCAGCAGCGTCGGTCCATCGTACCAATCGAGATGGCCGCCGCGGTCCACCACCATGTCGCCCTGCGCGGCGGACATCGGCACGAAGCGCACGTCGGCAATGCCCGTGCGCTGCGCGAACGTCCTGAACTCGGTGGCGATTGCGTCGAATACGTCCTGCCGCCAGCCGACCAGATCCATCTTGTTGATAGCGACGATGAGGTGCGGGATGCCGACGAGATGCGCGAGCGTCGCGTGTCGGCGCGTCTGGGTCAGGATGCCGTTCCGGGCATCGACCAGCAGCACGGCAAGGTGCGCCGTGGACGCCGCGGTCACCATGTTGCGCGTGTATTGTTCGTGGCCCGGGGCATCGGCAATGATGAACTTGCGCAGGGCGGTCGCGAAATAGCGGTAGGCGACGTCGATCGTGATGCCCTGCTCGCGCTCGGCGACGAGGCCATCGGTCAGCAGCGAAAGATCGAGCGTGGCGCCGCGCCGTTGCGACGAGCGCTCGATCGCGGCGAGCTGGTCCGCAAGGATCGCCTTGGTGTCGTAGAGCAGGCGCCCGATCAGCGTGCTCTTGCCGTCGTCCACGCTGCCCGCGGTCAGGAACCGCAGCACGCCGTGGTCGAGCAGTTCGCGATCGGCGAGCGACGTCATCAGAAATACCCCTGCTTCTTGCGCAATTCCATCGACGCCTCGTTGGTCTGGTCGTCGAGGCGCGTCGCACCCCGCTCGGTGATCGTGGTCGCAGCGGTCTCGGCCACGACCGCATCGAGCGTGTCGGCGACGGATTCCACCGGCGCGGTGCAGGTGATGTCGCCTACCGTGCGGAATCGAACCGAAACCTGCTCGATCGCCTCGCCGTCGCGCGGCGGGGTGAGCGGTGTCACGGAAACGAGCGTGCCGCAGCGGCGGACGACCGGCCGCACGTGCGCAAGGTAGATCGACGGAATCGCAAGCCGCTCGCGCGAGATGTACTGCCACACGTCGAGCTCGGTCCAATTGGAGATGGGAAACACGCGTACGTGCTCGCCGGGATTCACCTTGGCGTTGTAGAGGTTCCACAGCTCAGGGCGCTGGTTCTTGGGGTCCCATTGGCCGAATGCATCGCGGAACGAGAAGATGCGCTCCTTTGCGCGCGCCTTCTCCTCGTCGCGCCGCGCGCCACCGATACATGCGTCGAAGCCGAATTCGGCGATCGCATCGAGCAACGTGACCGACTGGTGCGGATTACGGCTTTCGCCGAGGGTCTTCAGTACGACGCGACCACGGGCAATCGAGTCCTCGACCGAGCGGACAATCAGCCGCTCGCCGAGCTCAGCCGCGCGCAGGTCGCGGAACGCGAGCACTTCGGGAAAGTTGTGACCGGTATCCACGTGCAGCAGGGGAAATGGGAACGTCCCCGGGCGAAACGCCTTCTCCGCGAGCCGCAGCAGCACCAGCGAATCCTTGCCACCCGAGAAAAGCAGCGCCGGATTCGCGCACTGTCCCGCGACCTCGCGCAGGATGTGGATCGCTTCCGACTCGAGCCAGTCGAGATGGTGTGCATCGGCTCGCGGCGCGGGCGCAGCCAAAGCTGCTGGTCGCTCGGAAAGCAGCAATTCGCTCATTAGTGCACCCTTGGCGCTGCGCGCCTTCCCTCGGAGAGGGAGCAATTCGCGGCCTCCTTGGACGATCGCGCGATCCGCCACAGCCTCGCGTCGGCCGCCGCCCACGCTCGCGGACGCGCTCTTCGAGCCTGGGCTCCGCCCCGCTCGCGTGGACGTCCTCGGGACTGCCCGGCGGCGCTCATGCGGGCACCCGATCGTTAGTCGAGTCCTTGGCTGCCTGTGGGCGACGATGCAGCCCGCATTCCTTCTGCTCGGGGCTTTCCCACCACCAGCGTCCCGCCCGTGGATCCTCTCCGGGCTCGACTGCGCGAGTGCACGGCGCGCAACCGATGCTCGGATAACCGCGATCGTGCAATGCGTTCCAGGGGACGTTGCGAGCGCGCAGGTATGCCCACACATCGTCGTCCGACCATTCCGCGAGCGGATTGAACTTGGGAATGCCGTGCCTGGCGTCGAACTGCTCGACGTCGATGTCCGTACGCGTCGGACCCTGTGCACGGCGCAGCCCGGTGATCCACGCATGCGCGCCTGCCAGCGCGCGTGCCAGCGGCTCGGTCTTGCGGATTGCGCAGCAGCGCACGCGCAACGCGACACTCTCGTAGAACGCGTTGGTTCCATGGGCGCGCACGTAGCCTTCGAGCACCGTGGCGTCCGGTGCGTAGATCTCGATCGGGACACCGTAGCGCGCCCGTGCGCGGTCGATCAGGTCGTGCGTTTCCTGCGGCAAGCGACCGGTGTCGAGCGTGAACACCCGGACCGGCAGTTGCGCCTGCGCCACCAGGTCGAGCAGCACCATGTCCTCCGCGCCGAAGCTGGAGGCGAGTGCCGCCGGTGCGTGTGCGGTTGCGATGGCCGCGAGCAGACGTGCGGCGCATTCAGCGTGATCGGAGCCCAATTGGGCAGCGGGGCTGGACATGGTTCGTACCGAGGGCGGCTTCGTGCAGGGAGGCGACGGCGCAAACATAACGGCCACCCCATAGAATCGGAAGGAATTGATTGGAATTGTTTTATCGCTGAACGGCATATAACCGGCCTCGGCGATGGAATCGCTCTGTCCGATCGGTCGTCCCCCGGTCCCCGCCTTATAATTCCCCGGCCACGTGCGGGATCCGCGTGTCCGGCCGCATCTCCCCTCCGCCTCGCACTCGCCACCCCTTGAGCGCTGCATCGTCCCGACCGGTGGCCCTGCCAACCGCAGCTCGCTTCTCCGCGTGGAAGCAGCGCGTCGCGAATGCGCGCGTGCTCGTCGTGGGCGACGTGATGCTCGATCGCTACTGGTTCGGCGAGGTCGAACGGATCTCGCCCGAGGCGCCCGTCCCGGTGGTGAAGATCGCCCGCGCCGAGGAGCGGCCGGGCGGCGCGGCCAACGTGGCGCGCAACGTCGCGGCACTCGGCGCCAAGGCGATGCTGCTTTCCGTGATCGGGGACGACGAGGCCGGCGACACGCTGGCGCGCATCATTGCGCAGGAGAACGTCCGGGCGATGTTCCATCGCGACCCGTCGATCGCCACGACGGTGAAGCTGCGCGTGATCGGCCGCCAGCAGCAGCTGCTGCGCATCGATTTCGAGACCCTTCCTTCGCACGAAATCCTCGCGAGCAAGCTCGCCGACTACGAGCGGCTGGTGCGCGAGGTGGACGTTGTGATCCTTTCCGATTACGGCAAGGGCGGCCTTGCGCACATCGAGACAATGATCGGGCACGCCCGCGCTGCTGGCAGACTGGTGCTCGTCGATCCCAAGGGCGACGAATGGGACAAGTACCGCGGGGCGACGATCATCACGCCGAACCGCGGCGAGTTCCGCGCGGTGGCCGGCCGCTGGCGGGATCAGGACGACATGACCGCGCGCGCCGAGCGCATCCGCAGCGACCTTGGCATCGACGCGCTGCTCGTTACCCGCTCCGAAGAGGGAATGAGCCTGTTTTCGAGTACCGGAGCCCTGCATATCCCGGCGCAGGCGCGCGAGGTCTACGACGTCTCGGGCGCGGGCGACACCGTGATCGCCACGCTCGGCACGCTGCTTGCGGCCGGCGCTCCGCTCGCCGACGCGCTACGGATCGCCAACGAAGCGGCGGGCGTGGTCGTCGGCAAACTCGGCACCGCCGTCGTGCTGCCGGAAGAACTTTCCTGAACGTCCGGGCGTTCGGTGTCACGTTGGCGATGACCGCATCGATCGCCGGCGGCGAACGCCGATTCGCGGGTTGCTAGGATGAAACAGCCCCCACGCTCGCTTCGCTCGCTGCCCCCCGAGGGGGCGGGTCAGTCCCTGGGGACGGCCCGGCGGGACTGACATGGCGAAGCCGAAGACCGTCTACAGCTGTACCGAGTGCGGTGCGCAGTCGCCGAAGTGGCAAGGCCAATGCCCCGGCTGCGGCAGCTGGAACACGCTGGTCGAGGCGATCGCGCAGCCGGAGTCCACGCGATTTGCGAGCGTTTCCGGAGCACGCTCGACGATCCGCTCCCTGGCGAGTGTCGAGACCGGCGAGACGCGGCGGATTCGGACCGGACAGGAGGAGTTCGATCGGGTGCTCGGCGGAGGGTTGGTCGCTGGTGGCGTCGTGCTGCTGGGCGGCGATCCGGGCATCGGCAAGTCGACGCTGCTCCTGCAGGCAGGCGCCGCACTGGGTGCCGCGCATCGCACTCTCTATGTCACGGGCGAAGAATCGGTCGAGCAGGTAGCGTTGCGGGCGCAGCGGCTCGGCCTGGTCAATGCGCCGATCGAGCTACTGGCGGAAGTGCAGCTTGAAGCGATACTGGGCGCGATCAACTCCACCGCACCGGAGATCGTCGTCATCGATTCGATCCAGACCGTCTACACGGAAGCGCTGACCTCCGCGCCGGGAAGTGTTGCCCAGGTGCGCGAATGCGCGGCGCAGCTGACGCGCGCGGCCAAGCAGAAGGGCATCGTCGTGCTGTTCGTCGGGCATGTGACCAAGGAGGGCGCCATCGCCGGCCCCCGGGTGCTGGAACACATTGTCGACACGGTGCTCTACTTCGAGGGCGACGCGCATTCGAGCTTCCGTCTGGTTCGGGCGATCAAGAACCGCTTCGGTGCGGCGAACGAGCTCGGGGTCTTTGCAATGACCGAGCGTGGACTCAAAGGCGTCGCCAATCCATCCGCGCTGTTCCTGTCGCAACATGCGAATCCGGTGCCGGGCTCGGCGATCGTCGCGACATTGGAGGGCTCCCGCCCGTTGCTGGTCGAAATCCAGGCGCTGGTGGACCCGGTACAGGGCGGGATGCCGAAGCGGCTGGCCGTCGGGTTGGATGCGCAGCGGCTTGCGCTGCTGCTCGCCGTGCTGCATCGACATGGCGGGGTCGAGGTCGGCGGTTACGATGTCTTCGTCAATGCGGTCGGCGGCGTGCGGATCAACGAGCCCGCAGCCGACCTGCCAGTGTTGCTCGCAGTCAATTCTTCATTAAGAAACATTGCATTGCCAGCAAAAACTCTTGTATTTGGTGAAGTAGGATTGGCAGGGGAGATCCGTCCAGTTCAACGCGGCCAGGAACGGATCAAGGAAGCAGCCAAGCTGGGTTTCCGTACAGTATTGATCCCTGTTCTCAACAAACCTAAACAACCAATTGAAGGAGTTACGATTATCACCATAGAGCGCGTTTCCGATGCGCTGACCTTCCTGCGCGCTTGAGCGTTCACCGCCGTGTCAGTCAGAGGTCGATCGGCGCCCGCGCGATGCGACGGTACTGGTCCGCCATGGCACGGTACGCCGCCTCGAGCGCCCGCGTCGTCGCGATCGTATCGAAAAGCGGGCTCAACCTGCCGGGGCCCGACAGATGGACGCGCAACCGGGCCCTCGCCGGCGCGTCTCGCGCGAGCGCCACAGCGCGGCGAATATAGTCGGCGGTGTCCGTCGCGATCAACTCCGGGAGTCCGATCGCAGTAAGCAGACTCGCACCCACCCGCCCCGCAAATGTTTCGCCAGGCCACGTGAGCAACGGGCAGCCAGCCCAGAGTGCGTCGCTGCCCGTCGTGTGGGCGTTGTACGGCCAGCTATCCAGGAACAGATCTGCCGCGCTGTACAGTGCCAGGTAGTCCGGATTGGGGCGGTGGAATGCGAACACGATGCGTGAGGGATCGATGCCGCGCGCGGTGCCTTCGCGGCGCAGATTGGAGATCGCCGGATCAGCCGCATTTCGGGCGAGCAGCCAGAGCACGGCTGCCGGGACCTGTTGCAGGATCGTCGCCCAGGCATCCAGCACCGCACTGTTCAGCTTGTACGTGCTATTGAAGTTGCACAGGACGACCGCGTTTTCCGGCAGGCCGAGCGCGGAACGGGGCAGGGGGGGGCCGATTGGCCGCTCGCGGTCGTTGACCTGATAACTGCCCGGCAGGCGAATCAGCGTTTCGGCATAGTCGGCCGCATGCTCGCTCGGGGTCACGATCCGGTCGCCGATCAGATAGTCGACGAGACTGCCGCCCAGCGTCCCCGGGTAACCTAGATAGTGGGCCTGGATCGGCGCGGGACGAAGCGCGAGCACCGACGGTAGCGCTCCGGCGGTATGGCCCTTGAGGTCGACCAGTATGTCGATGTGGTCGGCGTGAATTGTCGCCGCCAGCCGGGAAGAATCGAGTTCCCGTGCGTCGACGAACCGGTCGAACGCGCGCTCGAGGCGTTTGCGCATCGGACTGCCGTCATCCGGCCCCATTGAATAGCCCACGATTGCGAACGCCGACCGGTCGTGCTGCTCGAACAGGCCCGCAGCAAGATGCGCGGTCGCGTGAGCGTGAAAATCCGAGGACAGATATCCGACGCGCAGCCGATCGTGCGAAAGCCGGCGCCGGCGGCCCGGCGGTCTGGAGACCGATAGCGCACGCGTCCACGTCTCGGCACACTTCCGTTGCTCCTCGCGCGTCGACTGCTGCGACAGCAGCACGAATGGTGACAGCAACGACACCGTGCCAGACGCCGCCAGCGACCGATAGCGCTTCTCCAATGCGGGGAGGCCCGTCCAATCCGCGACAACTCGGCGAAGGAAGATCAAGTCCGAGAGCGCCTGCCCGTGCTCGGGCTCCAGGCGCAACACCTGCTCGTAGGCTTCGATGGCCTCAGCCGAATGGCCCGACCGCTCCAACAGCTCGGCAAGCTGGAAGCGCAGCGCGGTCGCGAGAGGTTGGCGCGCGAGCGCCGCCTCGAGCGTCGCACGTGCCTTCTCTCGCGCGCCCAACGCATCCTCGAGCTGAGCCTTGAGGCCGGAATAGGGCACCTCGCCCGGCGCAAGCGCAGCGGCCTTGCCGACGGCTTCCAGCGCCTCCAATACGCGTGCCTGTCCCTCCAGCGAGAGCGCCAGGTTGTACCAACCAGGAGCGTAACGGGCGTCTGCAGCAACCGCACCGCGCGCGGCGGCCTCGGCTTCAGGCACGAGTCCAAGCAGCAATTGAATCGACGACAAATTAGAATAATATTCAGGAGACTGCGGCGCGTTCTTAATAGCTTGCTTTAATGCATTGGCCGCGGCTTCACGCCTACCGGCGGCGTTCAGGACAATCGCCAGGTTCGACCAGATCTCGGCAGCGCCAGGGGCGATGGCGACGGCGATTCGCAGCCGCTCGGCCGCACCGGCCAGATCCCCGGTCTGGTAGAGCACGACACCAGCAAGCTGCAATGCCCACGGATTCCGAGGCTCGACGCGCAACAGCGCCTCGCATCGTGCGAGCGCCTCCGGGAAATTTCCGCGCCGTTGCAAATCGAGCGCCCGGTCCAGTTGCTGTTCGATATTCATTGGTTGCGCAATTCGAAACGGGCGAAGTCTAGACGATCTGGAATTTCCGGAGGCCTAGGCGCGGGGCGCTTGGAGGGGAAGGATGTGAACTGGTCGCTGGGTGACGAGTGCCAAGCACGTCTCCCGCGTCCGTCTAACGCCTGACGATTGTCGAAAACCCTTCGACATGGTGCGTGCCGCAGGCCATCGCGACCCGTCATTTGATCCAGGTGAACAATCGTTGCGAACGCCGGCAGCGCACGCCGAAAGCCCATCGCAAAATGGGTAAGCTCCACAGAGGCTTGCGTGAACTTGCTGGCGTTCCGCATGCGATAGGGTACGGCGCGGCAATTGCACGACCGTTGGAGTCTTCGTGACGTTGCAGAGGAACTGGCTGGTTCGGCGCTCGTCGTTGCTGCTCCTGTGGCTGATCGCCTGGGGGGCGGCGAGTGCCTTCGCGACGGCGTCACCGGAGGCCGGCTACGGCACGACGGTCGAGTTGTTCGTTCGCGAAGGATGCCCGCATTGTGTCAAGGCCGAGACATTTTTCGCTCAGTTCGCAAAGGAGCGCCCGGACGTACGAGTCGTCATCCGCGACGTGCGGAAGGAACCTGCGGCGCTTGCGCGGCTGAAGGAAATTGCCAGAGGGCGGGATGGCGCGGTCATCGTGCCGGCAATTTACGTGGCTGGGCAGTTGCTGCTGGGGTTCTCCGACGAGGCGCACACGGGCCGCCTGATCCGCGATGCGCTCGAGGGTCAGGTCGCACACCAAGGCGCCGAAGCCGCCACTGGCACCTGCAACGTCGAGGAAGCGCTCTCGTGCAGCAATGACGGCGAAGCGACGGTGGCCGAAACCCCGTCGTTCGAGGTGACGCTCTTCGGCCGCACCATTTCCCTAGACGACGTGGGGTTGCCGGCGTTCACATTGGCGATTGGCCTACTCGACGGCTTCAACCCGTGCTCGATGTGGGTGCTGATACTGATGATCTCCTTGCTCGCGCCGATGAACGACCGGCCCAGAATGCTGGCAATCGCCGGCACGTTCGTGTTCGTACAGGGCATCGCCTATTTTGCATTTCTCGCCGCGTGGCTCAATCTGTTCCTGCTGATCGGCCTTTCGCGGACCTCGCAGATCGTCATCGCCGCGATCGCAACCGTCGCCGGGCTGATCAACATGAAGGACTTCTGGGCATTCGGCAAGGGGGTCTCGCTCTCGATCCCCGAAAGCGCGAAGCCCGGCATCTACACGCGCATCCGACGCATTCTGCACGCGCAAGACCTGGCCGCAGCAATCATCGGCACGATCATCCTGGCGGTGCTGGTACAGGTCGTCGAGTTCATGTGCACGTCGGGTTTCCCGGCGCTGTTCACACGCATCTTGACATTGCGCCAGCTCGACCCGTGGAGCTACTACGGCTATCTGCTGCTGTACATCGCGGCATACATGGTGGATGACGCGATCGTCCTGGGAATCGGCGTCGTCACGCTGTCGCGCCACAAGCTTCAGGAAAAGGAAGGCCGCTGGCTCAAGCTGATCAGTGGCGTCGTAATGGTCGGGCTGGGGATCTACCTGATCGTCGATGTCTGAGACGTATCCAGTCCATGGGGCCCGCTGGACGCCTTGGGCGTATTTGCCTACTTCGTATAATTGGTATTATGTCAAATGCCACACATCACGCCCGGTGCGTCAGGCGCTATGACAATGTCATTGTCGCTGGAAATGAATTCGGCTAGGCTCCGACAATTCGTTTCGTCGCTGGAATTGTTGTGGTGTCGACCGCCGCCTTCCCGTTCACACGCCCCGCTTCAACGACCTCGCAGCTCGGCTGGCCCGTCGCCGCGCTGCTGGTGCTGGCCCTGGGTCTTCTCGCAAGCGACGCGACTGCCGTACCGGCCCCGCCCAAGACCGACTTCGACGGCGGTGGTCGCACCGATCTCGTCTGGCGCAGCAGTGCGACCGGCTACACCGCGCTTTGGTTGATGAACGGGTTGAGCGCCTCGACCGGCGCCACCGTGATGACCGATGCGAGCTGGGCGATCGTCACCACCGGCGATGTCAATGGCGACGGCCGAAGCGACCTCGTCTGGCGCAACAGCGTCAGCGGACAGACCGCAATCTGGCTGATGAGCGGGCTGGGCGCTACGTCGAGCGCCATCGTCATGAACGATCCCAACTGGTCGGTAACTGCCACCGGCGATTTCAATGGGGACGGCAAAGCCGATCTGGTCTGGCGCAACAGCGCAACCGGACAGACGGCGATCTGGCTCATGAACGGCCTTGGGAGTTCGGCCAGCGCCGTGATTCTCAACAATGCGGCGTGGTCGGTCACCGCGACCGGTGACTTCAACGGCGACGGCAAGGCCGACCTCGTCTGGCGCAATCGAACGACCGGGCAGTCCGCGCTTTGGCTCATGAACGGGCTGGCCGCGCTCTCCAGTGCAATCGTTAGCGCCGATCCGAACTGGTCGGTCACCGCGGCTGCCGATTTCGATGGCGACGGCAAGACGGATCTCGTCTGGTGCCACGCGATCACCGGCCAGACCGCGCTGTGGATGATGAACGGGACGGGCTCAACGTCAAGCGCATACATCATGAACGACCCGTTGTGGTCGGTCACCGCGACCGGTGATTTCGATGGCGACGGCAAGGCGGACCTGCTGTGGACCAACGCCGGAAGCGGCCAGATCGCGGTCTGGCTGATGAACGGGATTGCGAGCACCTCGAGCAGGATCATCTACGGCGATCCGGCATGGTCGATCGCGCAGACCGGCGACTTCAACGTCGACGGCCGCAGCGATCTACTGTTTCGCAACAACGTCACCGGCCAGACAGCGATCTGGTTGATGAGCGGCTTGACGACGACCGCGAGTGCCGTGGTCCTCGACGATTCGACGTGGGCGGTCACGCTCGACGAGGGTCTGTACGCCTACCGGGCGGCGGCGCGGCTGCTGGCCAGAGGTACCTTCGGCTCTACCCGCAACGAGATCCTGCGGGTGGCCAGGATTGGCGCCGACGCCTGGCTCAGCGAGCAGTTTGCGATGCCGGCAACCTCGTTCACCGGTTACGTCCAGCCCATGCTCCTGGGCGGCATGGAGCAATGGGAAGTCAACAGTCCGGCGATCTGGCGCCAGCTGATGCAGGGCAACGACCAATTGCGGCTTCGCACGATGTATGCACTGTCGCAGATCCTGGTCGTGTCGATGGAAAACAACACGGTGCAGGATGCCTATTGCGGTCCGACCTCCTACCTCGACCTCCTTGCCACGCACGCCTTTGGTAACTTCGGCGACCTGCTCAAGGGCGTGGCGCTGAACCCGGTCATGGGTGAATACCTGAACGCCAAGGGGAGCGCCAAGACCGATCCCGTCACCGGACAAATTCCCAACGAGAACTTCGCACGCGAGCTGCTGCAGCTTTTCTCGATCGGCACGGTGATGCTGAATCAGGACGGCAGCGTGATCAAGGATGGTCTCGGGAAGCCGATCCCGACCTACGACCAGGCCGAGGTCCAGGGCTTCGCAAAGGCGATATCCGGCTGGACCTTTGCCGGCCAGGATCAAGCCACGCCCTGGCGCTGGCTGTATCCCGACATCTGGAACAGCGACCACGTCATCAAGGTGCAGAAGGCCTGCCCCGCGTGGTCGCAGCCGATGCAGCCGTGGCTGACCGCGTATCGCTCGGCCGACGACACTCGCACCATTGCCGGCCCGGCACATGACGCGACGGCCAAGCAACTGCTGAGCTATCCGGGGGCCGTGTTTTCCATGCTGCCCGCCAGCCAGACGCCGCAGCAGGACATCGACCAGGCCATCGCCAACATCTTCAACCACCCCAACGTCGGTCCGTTCATCGGCAGGCAGCTGATCCAGCGCCTGGTCACGAGCTCCCCGAGTCCCGCGTACGTCGCGCGGGTTGCCGCGGCTTTCAACAACAACGGCTCCGGGGTGCGCGGCGACATGAAGGCGGTATTGCGCGCCATCCTGCGCGATCCAGAAGCCGTCGGCCTCTCGTTCACGCGCCACCCCAAGTGGGGCAAGCTGCGCGAGCCCGTCATCCGCTTTGTCCAGGCGCATCGCGCGTTCAACGGCATCGTGAACAATGCCCAGCAGTACTACGAAATCTGGGAATTGACAGGCTCGGACAGTCTATCGCAGGACGTGCTGCGCGCTCCGTCGGTGTTCAATTTCTACTCACCGCGCTACGCGCCCAGCGCCGCATTCGGTGCCGACGGTTCTTCCGCGCCGGAGTTTCAGATCACCACCACCGATTCGGTCGCCGGGTACGCGGATTTCTCGAAGTGGGGAATCATCGGCGGCTTCCGCTCCTGGGACGCCGGTGCGGTCCCGTCCTACTGGATCAAGCCGGATTACAGCTACTACACCGGGATCGCCGCCGATGCGACGCGGCTGGTGGACGAGCTCGACCTCGTCCTCGCCGAAGGCATGCTCGATCCCGCGTTCAAGTCCGCGCTGGTCGCGTCGATCGCCAAGATCGGCAACGCGTCCGCCGGCGATCGCGAAGAGCGTTTCAAGACGGCGTTGTGGCAGATCCTCAACACGCCCGACGGCCTGGTCCAGAAATGAACACCATGGTCGGGTCCAACTACACTCGCCGCCGATTCCTGCGCACCGCGACCGGGGCGGCTGGTCTGCCCTTCCTGTCGAGCCTCGTGCGTTCGGCGCTCGCCGCGGGCCCGTTCGCAGACTACCGCGCACTGGTCTGCGTGTTCCTTTATGGCGGCAACGACACCCACAACGTGGTCATCCCGACCGCCACGGCCGAGTGGAGCGCCTACACGGCCAAGCGCGGCATCCTCGCGCTGTCTTCGGCATCGCTGCTCGGCCTGTCGCCGCTGAATGCCGGCGGTCGCACGTTTGCCACCCATCCCTCGCTGCCAAAGGTTGCACAGCTGTTCAACGTCGATCACAAGCTCGCCATCGTCGGCAATGTCGGCGTGCTGCTTCAGCCGACGACCCTCGCCCAGTACAACGCCAAGTCGGTGCCGTTGCCGCCGCAGCTCTTTTCGCATTCGGACATGCAGAGTCATTGGCAGAGCGGCGAGCCCGCATTGCCCTTCGCAACCGGCTGGGGCGGGCGGATGGCCGACCTTTTGTACGGCGTGAACAACGCGAGCGCCTTGCCGCTGTCGGTGTCGATCAGCGGATCGAACCAGTTCATGGTCGCGGCGCAGCCGCCGGCCGCGCCCTACCAGGTCTCGCCCAACGGGCCGATCAGGATTCGCGCCTGGCGCGACTGGGACACAAGCAACGCAAACCCGCAGAAGGTCTACAACGACCGCATCGTCGCCGGCCGCTTCAACCGGCTCGAGGACGAGTACGCCGACATCGTAGCGCGCTCGATCGACACTGAACTCGCGGTGACGGCCGCTCTCGCCGCCGTCGGAACATTTCGCGCGGACTTTCCGGGCACCGGCGTCGACGGACAGACCAACCCGACGATCACGAATCACCTCGCCGACCAATTGCGCATGGTTGCGCGGCTGATCGCGGCAAGGGCAACGTTCGGGGTCAGGCGGCAGATCTTCTTCGTTTCGCTGGGTGGCTTCGACACCCATGGCGACCAGTTGTCGCTGCAGCCCAAGCTGCTGTCGATGCTCGACGATGCGCTGGATGCGTTCTATCGCAAGACCGTTGCGCTCGGCGTTGGTCCAAACGTCACCACGTTCACCGCCTCCGATTTCGGCCGCACCTACACCTGCAACGGCAGCGGCTCGGACCATGGTTGGGGCGGCCACCATCTTGTGGTCGGCGGCTCTGTCATCGGTGGGCGGCTCTACGGCACCATTCCCACCGCTGGACTGAGTGGCGGCGCATTGACGCTGGTCGACCCGTCGAGCGGGGCGAGTGTCGACGTGGGCCAGGGCAGGCTGCTGCCCACGGTGGCCACCGACGTCTACGCCGCCACGCTGGCGCAATGGATGGGCGTGGTGCAACCGAGTGAACTCGCCTCGGTGCTCCCCCATATCGGCAACTTCGGGTACGCCAGCCTCGGCTTCCTGGGCTGACGACGCGGACCCGTCGCGGTGCGCACGGCAGTAACGACGCGATAGGCGAAAGCGGTGTCTCGGTCCGTCGCCGTGCAGACCGTACGAAAATCCGGTATCATGCGGCCCGCGGCGCTTGTTCCAGTCCCCTCTGCCGCAGTCGATTCCGACCATTAGCTGTTCCTCCCCGTTTGGCTATGACTGGCCGCCTTTTCCGGCGATGGCCGAGCACGCCATTCGAAAGCATTCATGCCGTTCACAAAACTCGGGCTTTCCGCGCCCCTGCTGCGCGCCGTAGCAGATCAGGGCTACACGGTTCCCACGCCCATCCAGCTCCAGGCGATTCCCGCCGTCCTCGCGGGCGGCGATCTGCTCGCCGGTGCGCAGACCGGCACCGGCAAGACCGCCGGCTTCGTTCTGCCGATGCTGCAGCGACTGTCCACCCAACCGTCACCCTTCGCCCCCGGCCCGCGCAAGCCGCTGCGCGCACTGATCCTCACGCCCGACGCGCGAGCTCGCCGCCCAGGTCGATGCATCGATCAAGACCTACGGCAAGCATCTGACGCTCACGTCGACCGTCGTGTTCGGCGGCGTCGGCTTCGGACCGCAGGTCGCGCAGCTGCGCCGCGGCGTCGACATCCTGGTCGCGACGCCGGGCCGGTTGCTCGACCATCAGCGCCAGCGCAACGTCGATTTCTCGCGGGTCGAGATCTTCGTGCTCGACGAGGCGGACCGCATGCTGGACATGGGCTTCATTCCCGACGTGAAGCGCATCCTCGCGCTGCTTCCGAAGAAGCGCCAGAACCTGCTGTTCTCCGCGACCTTCTCCGACGAGATCAAGTCGTTCGCCGAGCGGCTGCTCGATGGTCCGCGCACGATCCAGGTCGAAGCCGCGCAATTCGACGGTCGAGACGATCGCGCAGCGCGTCCATCCGGTCGACCGCGACAAGAAGAGCCGCCTGCTCGCATGGCTCGTGGGCCATCATCGCTGGCAACAGGTGCTGGTGTTCACGCGCACCAAGCATGGCGCTGACAAGCTCGTGACGGCGCTGGGCAGTGACGGAATTCGCGCGCTCGCGCTGCATGGCAACAAGAGCCAGAACGCGCGCACGCACGCGCTCGCCGAGTTCAAGAAGGGCAACGTCAAGGTGATGGTCGCCACCGACATCGCTGCACGTGGCCTCGACATCGATCAGTTGCCGCACGTCGTCAATTACGATCTCCCCAACGTTCCCGAAGATTACGTGCATCGCATCGGTCGCACCGGTCGCGCGGGCGCGAACGGCGAGGCGATCTCGCTCGTTTGCGTCGACGAGCACGCTTTCCTGCGCGACATCGAACGACTCATCCGCCGGCCGATCAGCCGGGAAGTGATTGCGGGATTCGAGCCGGACCCGCACGCGATCGCGCAGAACATCTTCACGCGCGGTCGCGGCCAGCCGCAACCGCAATGGCAACGCGGGTCGGGATCCATTGACGATGGCCGACGTCATGCGGCGGCACCGCTGCATGGCAAGCCGCGAACCTCGTCTCACGCTTCAGCGCATGCGTCCAGGCAGGGCGAACGCGCCGGCGCTTCCGACCGCCCGCGCTCGCGTCCGACGGACGCCCGCGACCATGGACGCCAATCGGCGAGACCCGTGAACCGGACGCGCTAGCGCGCGCGTCGCCTGCTCGGCCACCGGTGCGGCGTTGGCGGCCGCGGCATTGAGGATCCCCCGCTGGACTGAAGCCGCGTGGCTGCACAGTCGGCTACGTGCAATGCACTTGCACCGGCATCGGCGGGGCCATGATCGGCCCGGCGCTCCATTCGTCGCGCATCGCCCACGCGACGCCTTGCCGTTCCCAGTTCAGACCCGGTAAGCCTCCAGCGCCTCGGGAGCGAAGAGCTCGTCGGGAGACAACCGGCGGTGCGACAGGCCCTGCTCGTGGTGGTAGCGCAAGAATGCATCGAGCACATGGCGGTTGGGCTCGAGCCCGTAGGGCCACCAGTCCTCACCCATTTCAGTCGCGGCCTCGTCGACGTGCGCGATCTGCCAAGGCAGCATCGTCGCCAGCGCGAACGTCGCCTCGAGGTTGTCGCGCGCGCGCCGCTTGGCCTCGACGAACGCCTTCTGCAGTGACTGCGCAATCCACGGGTTCGCGCGGTAGACGTCGCGACGAATCACGATCGTGTGCATGATCGGAAAGATCCGCGTCCGCCGAAAGTAGTCGCGTTCCGTCGCGACGTAGTCCTCGAAAAGGCGCCGGACCGTCCCCGGGCGGGTCCGGTAGGTCGACGGCGTGCGCGCCGTGTGCAAGGCGTCGATCGCACCGTCCGCCAGCATGCGGGACAGCGTCTGCGTCGGACCGATCGGCGTGACGCGGAATCTCGCGGAGAGGTCGAGCTTCACCTTTTCGACACGCCCGGGTTCCTCGATGCCCCCCGTGAGGTACTCGACGCTTGCCGGGTCGACTCCATGTTCGTCCTGCAGGATGCCTCGAATCCACACCGGGGCAGTCATCTGGAACTCCGGCGTGCCGACGCGCTTGCCGATGAGGTCCTTCGGCTCTCGGATTCCGCTGCGCTCCGAAACGAAAATGCATGATTGCCGAAACATCCGCGACGGAAAGACCGGAATGGCAATGAACGGCGGGTCGTCGCGGGCGAGAGTGACCGAATATGACGACAACGACATTTCCGCGACGTCCAGCTCTCTGTGGCGAAGCATGCGGAAGAACGTTTCCTCCACGTTAAGGTCGAGGTAGTTGAGGTCGATGCCTTCGGGTTGCACGCTGCCGTCGGCCAGCGCTCGAGTGCGGTCGTAGCTCCAACAGGCAAGCGTTAAGCGCAACTTGGACATGAACATCTCCTGTCGTCTTGCGACGCCCGCTTCCTAGGGTCAGCCGCCATTGCCAGCCGCCCGTCGGACGAGCTGGCCGATCTCGCGCGTCGAGGGAATGCGCCTTCGCGCGGTGACGGAACGCGCTTCGTCCAACGCAAGGTTTTCCAGCAGCGTCAGCAGCGTTCGGCGGGTCGCTGCGACATCGACCGAGGTCACCCCACGCACGGCGATCGCGTTGACTTCCATGGCGAGTGGCACCAGCTTGCGCTCGAGCGCTCGGCCGCGGGTCGTCAGGAAGACCTGCTTCTTGCGGCGGTCGTCCGCAACCGGTCTCCGCACGACGTACCCACGGCGCTCCATCGCCTTCAGGGCGGCGAAGGTCGTCGGCTCCATTACGCCTGCTTCCTGGCTCAATTCGCGCTGCGTGAGCCCGTCCGCCTCCCATAGCGCACGCAGGAACGGCCAATGGCCGATCGACACAGCGTGCTCGGCGAGGCGCATCTGCAATGCACGGTCGAGCGTGCGGATCGCGTCCTTGACCAGGTGCGCCAGGCGATCCTGGGGCATCCGATCGCGCCAGCGCCGCAGGATGCGCTGGGTGTCGGACTCACCAGCGCGCAAGCCAGTGGTCCGTTGTTTCGGCGGCACCGGCTTCGGTGGTGACGCCTTCGCACGCCTGCGCGTGTGCTCCGGAATTGCTCCCTTCGCCATACTTGCCCCTCGTCGCCCACGCCGGATCCGCAACCTGCTCACGCAGGAGCGCCGTCCACGGCATGCACGGAAGATTGGCCGCCGGCCCTCTCGACATCGCACATGGAAATGAGTATCGTTAGTTAGAGATCTAAAGACGCCCGACGTCCCGTGTGCGGCAACACCGGGCGACCGCGCCGCCGCAGGGGGGAGCCATGTTGAACGCGGAGGACAACGGCCTGCTACACCTGGTCGAAGGCGACGCGCCGATGGGCCGGCGCATGCGCGGCCACTGGCTTCCCGCCTGCCTGTCTGAGGAAGCGGCGAAGGCCGACGGCACGCCGTTGTCGCGCCCAAGGAACTGGTCCTGTCGCAGCGCGAGTCCGCAGCGCATTAAGTGTCGTCTCCATTGACGCGACAGTCCCTGCGGCGCGCCAGACTTCGGCGCGGGCTCCCGGTCGCGCCGCCCGCTTCGACCATGACCGCGCCACAGCCCGTCGCGGCCAACGATTCCGGAGGAGGTATCAATGAAGTTGTTCAGGTGGA
>CAVVRH010000015.1:0-70065 GCA_963750585.1 uncultured beta proteobacterium | reverse complement strand
GACCGACGTCGTCAGCATCTTTCGCCATGCGTCCACGACCGCCGAGGTGATCGGCGAGCGCGACACGCCGACCGGACGCGCACTCTATCTCGCCCGCCCGATCCAGGTGAAAAGCAAGACCTGCCTCGAATGCCACAGCACGGTCGACGTGGCGCCGAAGACCATGATCGATCTCTACGGCAACGCGAACGGGTTCGGGTGGAAGATGAAGAGGTGGTCGGTGCGCAGATCGTCTCGAAGTTCCGATGACCGTTCCGATGGCGCGCGCGGAGGCGACGTTCAAGGCGTTCATGGCGTCGCTCGCAGCCGTCTTCCTCGCGATCTTCGTCCTCCTGAACGTGATGCTCTACACGATGGTGATCCGGCGCGTGACGCGGCTCGCAAAGATGGCCGACCAGGTGAGCCTCGGCTCGCTCGATGCGGGCGACTTCAAGACGACGAGCCGCGACGAGATCGGCACGCTGACCGCAGCCATGGACCGGATGAAGACCAGCCTGGTGCAGGCGATGAAGATGCTCGATACATGAAGCCAGGGGTCCCCGGCGTTGGCGTTGTGGCGGATTCGCTTCCGTTCGCCGCTGCGTCGCATGAACGTCCGGGACCGCCTGGCGTGATCCGGCCTGCCCGATCGCAGGAAGCGTGATGCCCGACCTCGACCGCATCGGCAAGTACCGAGATCCGTCGCGAGCTCGGCAAGGGCGCGATGGGCACGGTCTACCTCAGGCTCGACCCGGTCATCGAGCGGCCGGTCGCGATCAAGACGATCCTCGCGGAGTACCTCTCGGACGTCGAGTCGGAGCTCGGCGCCGTCTGGCGCGCTTCAAGCGCGAGGCGCAGGCCGGCGGGCGGCTGCACGCACCCCGGCATCGTCGGCGTCTACGAGTACGGCGAGGACGAGCAGATGGCGTTCATCGTCATGGAGTACGTGCAGGGTACCGGGCTGCGCGAATACCTGAACCGCCGGACCTCGTTCGACTTTGCGCAGCTCGTTGCGCTGATGACGCAACTGCTGAATGCACTGGAGTTCGCCCATCTCTGCGGCGTGGTTCACCGCGACATAAAGCCGTCGAACCTGATCGTCACGCCAACAGGGCTCCTCAAGGTCGCCGACTTCGGCGTCGCCCGGGTCGACATGTCGAACCTGACGGTCGCCGGCATGGTGATCGGCACGCCGTCCTACATGTCACCGGAGCAGTGCACGGGAAAAGAGGTCGACGTGCGCTCCGACATCTTCAGCACCGGCGTCGTACTCTACGAGCTGCTCACCGGCCAGCGCCCGTTCATCGGTTCAGTCGAGGCCATCGCTTACAAGATCTGTCATGAGGAGCCGGTGCCGCCGTCGCAGCTATCGGGACTGAGCTTGCCCAGGGAGGTCGATCAACTGGTCGCCAGGGCGCCGGCGAAACGCCCGGCGGATCGCATTCCGAGCGCCCGCGCGTTTCGCGAAGCCCCTGCCCCAAGTCGCGCAGATCGGCGTGCCGGTCGACGACGGCGGCGGAAGACCGTAGTCAACATCGGGACGATCATGCTGCAAAAGCCGGCGCCGCACTGGGACGACGAGACCCTGACCACCGCCGAGCACGAGCTCGCACGCTTCCTGGGCCCGATGGCGAGGGTGGTCGTGCGCCGAGCGGCTGCCCAGACGCACGATCGTGGCGAGTTGTGCGCGTTGCTATCGGAAGAGCATCGACGATCGCCTGGCCCCGACACGCGCCGGAAATTCGTCGACGCGTTCGCCCGGATCGCGAACAGCGGACGCTCGGGGTCGGCGCATCGCATCGGACTTGCGCAGCGGTGCGCGCGGCAGCCTGCCGGGGCATGGGTCGGCGGGTGCGAGCCAGCCAGGGCCCGGGCTCGCCAGCGCCAGCCGGCCGGGCGGTTCAGTGTCAGGCGTGTCGCTCGATTCGGCCTACGTCGAGCAGGTGAACGGTCAACTCGCCCTCTACCTCGGGCCGATTGCACGCATCGTGACGAAGAAGGCGGCGCAGAGGGCAACGAGCCGCGGCGAGTTCGTGCGCATGGTCGCCGACAATTTGGGCACCCAGGACCGCGTCGCGTTCCTGCGCGAGCTGGGCTACACCGACAAGTAGGCTGCGACGCCGAGTTCTCGCGTCGTATTCGCCTTTGTCCGTCTGCGTCTGATGTTGCGCTTCGTTGGCGGCGTGGATCAACGCATCGGTTTTCCATGCGGGTCACTCGAACCGCCATAGCCACGCGTGTCCTTCGAACGACTGCGCCGCGACATTGCGACCGCGCAGATGCCGAGCGCGCCCGACACGATGAGCAGACTCCACTTGGAAAGGGTTGGAATCCCGGTGGCTGCCGCCGGGAGCGCGGCCAGCCAGGCCACCGTGATCGAGACGGGCGCCGACGTACCGATAGCGTTCGTTGCCGTGACGGCGTAGGCGCGCGTGCCCGGAACGCTCTGCGTGTCGTTGCACACCGGCCCAGTGCTTGCGCAACCATTCCACGCATATTGCGTCGGACTGTTCGTGCACCTGCGGTCAACAAGAGCGTGTTGCCGACACGTGGTGTGGCGGTGCTCGCCGACATCGTGCACGCCGGCGGCTCGGTCGGCGGCACGAAATAGCACTGCTGCAACGTCGCGGCGGTGGATTCGCGCACGCTTGCGTTGTTGGACGCAGGGGTCACGCCGCTCGCCGTAGGCATCGGGACCTCGTTCTGGACGTCTGAAACGGCGCTGGACGAGGTCGCGCTGGAACGGCGTTACGCCGGCGCAGCCGGTGATCAGGCCACGGGCGTCGAGCTTGAGCACCCAGGCGTCAAGGTCGCCGGAACCGAGCGAATCGGTGAAACCCGCCGCGATGAATCCGCCGTCGGACGTCGCCCGCGCGGACAGCCCCGACTGGAAGCTGTCGCCGCCATAGGCGTTCTTCCAGATGACGTTGCCGTCGCGGTCCAGTCTCATGACGACTGCTCTGTAGAACTGGAACGACCCACAACCCCAATCATTGCCGGACACGACGAAGCCGCCGCCTGCAATTTCTTGCACGAAGCCGGCGCTGCGCATGCCGTCGTAGACCCTTGTCCAAAGGGCATTGCCGCCTGCGTCCAGCTTCGTCACCCAGCCCTGCGCGCACAACTCACCACCGGACTCGCCAACCATGATGTATCCACCGTCGGCGGTCGGTTGGAGGTGGTTGGCCCGGGTGTAAATCGCCGTCCTGTAGAGCCTCAACCAGGCAACGTTTCCAGATGCGTCGAGCTTGGCCAGCCAGCCGAAGCCATTTTGCGGGCGAGGGTACCCCCCTCCCACCAGCATGTAGCCGCCATCGGCAGCCTGCTGTACCGAGAACACCCGTCGGGTTCCTGGGGGACAAGAAGTCGAAATACTGTTGCCAGGCAATGCTCCCGACTGCGTCCAGCTTCAAAATCCATGGGGACAGTCCGTTGCCGATGGCGTATCCACCATCCGCCGTCGGCTTCGCGTCGATCCCCGTTTCATTGCCAGTCCCGCCATAGGTTTTCTGCCACGCCACGTTTCCGTTCGAATCGAGCTTCAGCACCCAAAGGTCATTGCTTCCTGCACCGAACGATTGGGTTGTTCCGGCCATGACGAATCCACCATCCAGCGTCGAAGTAGACGGCTCCTCGCCCCGTCGCTCTCGGTCCCGCCATAGGTCTTCTGCCAGACGATGCTGCCGTCGGCAGCGAGTTTCATCAGCCAGGCATCGGAGCCGCCTGCGCCAAACGAAGTGGTGGATCCTGCCACGATGTATCCACCGTCGGCGGTCGGTTGCATGGAACTCAAGCTGTCGGCGCCCGCGCCGCCGTACGTCTTCGCCCATTCCGTGGCCTCGAGCGCGCCTGCGAAAAACAGCGACCCAAGGAAGAGCATCGCGCCGATGTGCGATCGTGCGTGCCGGCGTCTGCTCCCATGTTTGCCCGCGGGAGGCAACCGAAGCGGAACTGCGGATGCTCGACACGGCGCGCAGCGGCAACGAAGGCAACACGGCGATCCCTTGGCAGGTGGAAATGCGTGGCAAGCGCGGCACGATTGCCGCTCCTTCGCCGTCGTGGGTGAGACGGCATTCTGCTACTGCCTGGCGGCCGAGTCGATGCCGGAATTACCCGCGTCCGGTCGAGAAGGGATGCCACCATTGCTCGTCCATCGTCGTCGCGGAGGGGCGAACTCAGGATCTGCCCGTTTACTACAACCGCGAGAGTCGGGGGCAATCGGCGCCAATCCGCCCGCGACGTGCCGGATTGCGCTTACGACCGTACGGCTGCCCGGCCATGGTTACGAGGCGACGCTCCGACTACAATAGTCTCGCCCACTCGAGATGTCGTCGATGCCTTCGCTTCGGTGCCTTTTCTGCAACCACCTGAATCTTGCAGGTGCGAGATTCTGCAACGAGCGTGGCTTGCTGTTGCACCTGCAGCCATGCAGCCAATGCGGTGCGATCGACAACCGGACCGCGAGAAACTGCTACAAGTGCGGTGCGGAATTCCCGGTGCACGTGCCATCCGGACCCGCGGTCGCGCCGGCCCCGTCGACGCTGGAGAACGAGGCCACGGATCGGGCATTGCGTGACGCGGGCGTAATAATCGAGCGCAAGGCCGGGCCGGAGTCCGCAGCGCAGACTCCAGCGTGGTTCAACCAGCTTCGCAGCCGGAAGTCGCCGAAGTTCGGGAGGAAGTGGACGAAACCAATGGTCCAGAGCCCGCGCACCTGGAACCGGTTCCGACTAACTCCGTGCTCGAGCCGCAGCAGGTGGAAGAACCGGTCCCATCCGACAGCGTAGCGGCGCACAACCCATTCGCGGCGCCCGTGGCGCATTGCGTTGCCGGCACGAATGATCGCGGTGGCTGCCATCGCGGTCTAGAACCATTACAACCGCCCTGCGCAGCCACTTGAAGAGAAGCAAATCGCAAGGCCAGGCGACCCCAGAATGCCGGGGGGGCCAATTTCCGGCGGCGCCACGCTGCCGAGCGTACCGACACAACAGATCGACGCCGCATCTGCACCAAGCGCCACCACGTCCAAGCTTGGAGCAGGAGCGGAAGGGAGTGACAAGGCGCCAGCGGCCGTCGTCGCAAGACCTCGGCACGATCCCGGTCCGGCGCAGGCCGCCGTGCCTGTTCCGGATCCTGCATCTGCAAGTCGCCCGGCTGCTGTATCCCCGGGCGCAGCCACCGCCACGACCACACGGCCATCGCCTGCAACCGATGTCGCGGCGAAACCCCGTCAGGATCCGCCGATCTTCAAGGAGTGTCCGGAAGCCGTCGCAGCGCTCGGGTTCTGCAGCCCGGGTACCAAACAGGGGGAGAAATAGCATGAAACGTACGTTCTGGTTCTGGCTGCTGGCAGCGGGGTTGCTGTGTCACGGCACGGTGGCGCTCGCCGCTGCGGAATACAAGATCGTGACCGCGTCCGAGCGAGGGACCTATATCAAGATCGGCAAAGACCTCGCGCAGTTTGTTGCTCCCGCGGCGGACATAGAGCTCGATGCGGTGCCCTCGGCGGGATCGGCGGAGAACGTTCGACGGCTGCGTTACGAGCCAGGCGTCAAGTTTGCGCTGGTGCAGTCGGACGTCTATCAGGCGTTTCTCGACCTGGCGGCCGGCGGCAATGCGGAGGCCGGCGCGATGATCCGGCCGCTGCGCGTGATCATGCCGCTCTACAACGAGGAGATCTACTTCATCGCGCGGGCCGACTCGGACCGGAATTATGTTCACGAGATCAAGGGCGCGAAGATCAATGCGGGCGAGCAAGGAAGCGGCACGGCACTCACGTCGGCGACGCTCTACCGGCTGATGTTCGGCGAATCCATGTCCGAAGGCAGCACGACCTACGTTTCCAACGAGGAGGCGCTGGTCAAACTGATCACGGACAAGACGATTGACGTGGTGGCCGTCGTCGCGGGCCAGCCGGCAAAGCTGCTTGCCGACATGAAGCCCGAGGCCCGCCAACTCATCAAGTTGCTCAAGTTCGACCCCAACCATCCATCGAGCAAGGCAGCGCTCAAGACCTACTTCCCCGCGACGGTGCGCGCGAGCAGCTATCCAAACCTGCTCACGGAGGATTTGTCCGGCCTGGCGGTCAAGGCGTTTCTGGTCACCTACGATTACCAACTCAAGAGCACCGAGAATTATCTGCGGCGATTCTCGCGTTCGCTCTGCCAGAACTTCCCGACGCTGCGGGAGAAAGGGCATCCGAAGTGGCACGAGGTGGAGCTCGCCCTCCCGGATCTCGGTCGGGGATGGTTCTACTATGCCCCGACGGCGCGCGAGATGAAATCCTGCATCGCCGGAGAGTCGAAGACGGGATCGCCGGAGAGATCGCAGCCGGCAAAGCCATGTTCGCAGCAGGAGCGGATACTGGGTCTGTGCAAGTAGGTTTGCCTGCCGCGCCGCACGCGGACGCAGTTCGCGGCTCGCATACCGGCGCAGTCTGGATGACGTAGTGGGGGAAGACCCGGACCGCATCCTGAACGTGTCCAGGGGTCATGGGCACGCGTTCCATGTCCTGCGCGGTGCCCCGCGACCTGAGAGACGGATCGTTGGAGAGATCGGAGCGGACCGTACGATGCCGATGGTGAACGTCCAGGCGACCAGCACGGGTCGCTGCGCGCTTCCGCAGGTGCCATTCGAAAATGGATAGCCCATCGCTATGCCGCGCATAGCCAAGATCAATTGGAGAAGGGCGAGCGCGGGTGGGTGAAATGGCGCTTCAAGTCGAAGCAGGGCATCCGCAACCTTCGCCCGCAGGACGCGAAAGCGCTGTCCAGCACCGACCCCGACTACGCCCAGCGCGATCTGTGCCACGCGATCGAGCGTGGCGAGTTTCCACGTTGGCGCGTGTGCGTCCAGGTGATGACCGACACAGATACTGCCAGTTGCCGGTGGAATCCGTTCGACCTCACCACGATCTGGCCGCATAAGGATTACCCGTTGATCGAAGTCGGCGAAATGGAACCCAACCGCAACCCGGAGAACCACTTCGCCGAGGTGGAGCAGGCCGCGCTTTCTCCCTCCAATAGCAGCTCGCGCACTTCAAGCGCGTCGACGAACGGTTCGCCGCGGGTATCGCGGCGAAGCTCGGTTAGGCGCCCGGCGCGCCACCGTTATCCCTCCGGGAGCACGCTCGCCGCGTGAGGCCGATCGCTGTCCCATCCGATATGATTGAGCGCTCTTTCGACCGGACTTCAAGCGAATGACTGCGTCTCGAGCGGACCACACCGCTGACCTCGGCAGCTCCCTGGAGCGCGCCTCCCTGCTCTATCAGGCGTTGCTCGGCCGCGATCTCGACGAGCCTGCACGCCAATCGCTTTCGAACCGCGTGCGCGATGGCACTTTCGACGAATTTGCGCTCGCATTGCAGCTTGCCTACTCGAGCGAGTTCCTCGGCCGGCTTTGCGAACGCGCGATCGATGCGCACCTGTACCTGATCCATCGCGCCCGCCAACTGATGATCCGGCGGCTGCTGCCAGCGGCAGCGCACGTGCTCGATCTTGGCGGCGCCAACGCGCCGCTGTACCGGATGGGATACGCGCACCCGTTCCGGCGCCTCGTGATGGTCGATCTTCCCCCGGAGGCCCGACACGAGATGTATCGCCAAATTGCGGTCGCACCGCCGCACGACGGCGGCGAGGTGGTAATTCACTACTGCGACATGACGCGCCTTGACGCTTTCGATGACGCGACGTTCGACCTTGTCTGGTCCGGGCAGAGCATCGAACATGTCGACCTGGCATCGGGCGGACGAATGTGCCGCGAGGCGCTGCGGGTTCTGAAGCCGGGCGGCGCGTTCTGCCTGGATACGCCCAATCGAGGAGTCACGCGAATCCACATGAAGGACCTGGGCGGAGGGCTGATCCACCCGGAGCACAAGCACGAGTATCACGCGCATGAACTGCGGGAGCTGCTCGTGCAATCCGGCTTCGAAGTGGCGGCCGCGCGCGGTGTGTGCGAGATGGCGGTAACGCGCGCAACCGGCGAGTTCCACTACCCGGACTTCGTGCTCGGAAACCCGCTGGTCGACGATCCGGAAGCGGGGTACATCCTGTATTTCGGTTGTCGCAAGCCGGCCTGAGATCGCCCACACCTGTCCGCCACAGAACCGGGTGCGCGGCATGTTCCCGGGCCGCGAATCGATCGATGCAGAAAACCTTGGTTATTGCGGGCGCGGGACGCTGCCGGAGTTGCACAGGCGGTCCATTTCCGACCATGTCCAGCGGCGCTGCGTGAAAAAAAGCCGGGCAAAAACGCCCGGCTTTTTCAGGGTGCCGCGTGCGAGGCGTCAGGCGGCCTGGATGTTGGTCGCCTGCTTGCCCTTCGGGCCGGTTGCGATGTCGAAGGAGACCTTCTGGCCCTCCTTCAGCGTCTTGAAACCTTGACCCTTGATCGCCGTGAAATGCGCGAACAGGTCTTCGCCGCCGCCATCCGGGGTGATGAAGCCGAAGCCCTTCGCATCGTTGAACCACTTGACCGTACCGGTAGCCATTTTTGCTGAATCCTTGAAACGATTGAAGAAAAAGATGTTTGCCGGGCGGGCCCGGCGTGGTGTTCGAATCTCAAGGATGGAAGGGACTGCTGGCGACGGTCACGATCTTGGACCGCCGGGTGGCAAGTGCTTCTCTACTTGGGACCACAAACAACGCCGGGACCATACACCAGGCGACCCGAAAAATCCAGCCCGTCGGTCGGGAGACGTTCAGGGTTTCAGCTCCGCACGCACCAGCGCGGCTCCCGTGGCGAGCGCGCGCAACTTCCCGGCGGCGATCTCCCTTGGCAGCGGCACCATTCCACAATTCGTGCACGGATACAGGCGCTCGGCCGGCACGTGTGCGAGAGCCGACCGGATCACGGTGGCAACCTCTTCCGCGCTCTCCACCTGCTCGGAGGCAACGTCGATCGCGCCGACCAGAACGTCCTTGCCCTTCAGCAACCCGAGCAGTTCGATCGGCACGCGCGAGTTCGCGCACTCGAGCGACACCTGTGCGATCGCGGAGCCCGCAAGCAGCGGGAACGTCCCTTCGTATTGGCGCCACTCGCTGCCGAGCGACTTCTTCCACTCGATGTTCGCCTTGATGCCATAGCCGTAGCAGATGTGCACCGCGGTCTTGCACACGAGTCCGGCGGCGGCACGCTCCAGTGCGGCAATGCCCCAGTCGCGCACTTCGTCGAAATAGACGTTGAACGCGGGCTCGTCGAACTGGATCACGTCCACACCCGTGGCGGCGATCGCCCTCGCCTCCTCGTTCAGTATCTCGGCGAACGCCCACGCGAGCTTCTCGCGGCTGCCGTAATGCGCGTCGAAGAGCGTGTCCACCATCGTCATCGGGCCGGGCAGCGTGTACTTGACCCTGTGCGAGGTGACGCCCCGCAGGAACGCGGCGTCGTCCACGTAGATCGGATGGCGCCGCGCGACCTGTCCGGTGACCACCGGCACGTCGGCGTCGTAGCGGTCGCGGATGCGAATCACCTTGCGGTGCTCGAAATCGACACCGTCCAGTCCCTCGATGAAGGTCGTAACGAAGTGCCGGCGCGTCTGCTCGCCATCGGTGACGATGTCGATGCCTGCTCGCTCCTGTTCGAGGACCGCAAGCCGCACGGCATCGCGCTTGCCTTCCGCGAGCGCGGCTCCCTCGAGTCGCCACGGCGCCCACAGCGCGTTCGGCATGGCGAGCCAGGCGGGCTTCGGCAGGCTTCCGGCGATCGTCGTCTGCAGGAGGCTCGTCATCGTGTGCGCACGGCGGAACAGGACGGACCTTGAATCATACTATGGCGCCTGACGCCACCCGCCGCGCGCAAACCCCCGCTTGACCGCCTCCTGCGCTACGGTTAACGTCCGCCTCGCATCGACGTCGCCCACCGCCCCATGCCGCGCGTTCTTTTCGCCGACCACGACTTTCCGGATATCGACCTGGAGCGCGATCTATTCGCCAGACACGGAATCGACGTCGAGGTCGCGCAATGCCGCACCGAGGACCAGGTGATCGCCGCCGCCAAGGGCTGCTACGGGATATTGCTCCAGTACGCCCCGATCACCGAGCGCGTCGTGACTGGGCTTCCGGAGCTTGGCATCGTGAGCCGCATCGGTGCCGGGTACGACACGGTCGACGCGGACGCGTGCGCGCGCCTCGGCGTCTGGGTGGCAAATTCGCCCGACTATGGTGTGGGCGAGGTGGCGACACACGCGCTCGGACTGGCGCTCGCGATGATGCGCAACATCGTCGCCTATCACCGCGACATCGCTGCCGGCAAGTGGCACTACCTTTCGTCCGGACCGCTGCGCCGTGCGCGCGAGATGACGCTCGGCATCGTCGGACTCGGGCGCATCGGCAAGCGGATGGCGCACATCTCGCGCGACGTGTTCAAGCGTGTGATTGCCTACGACCCATACCTGATCGACGGCGATCTCCCCGTGTACGTCGACCGGGTGCACGCGCTCGGCCAGCTTTCGCAGCAGCCGACGTCGTCTCGCTGCATACCCCGCTCACGGCCGAGACACGGGGCATGATCAATACCGCCTTCTTCGGGACGCTGCGGCCGGGTTCGTTTCTGGTGAACACAGCCCGTGGCGCGGTGGTGGCGATGCCCGATTTGCTCGCCGCGCTCGATGCTGGAATACTGTCCGGCGCCGGCCTCGACGTCCTGCCCGGGAGCCCATTCCCAGGAACTCGCCACTGCTTTCCGATCCGCGTCGTCCTGACGCCGCACGCCGCGTTCTTTTCGCTGGAGGCCGAGCAGGAACTGCGGCGCAAGGCGGCGCAGAACCTGATCACGTCGGCTGTCTTCAGGGCGGCCCGACTATATCGTAGCGCGGGGAACGCGGACCCCGTGAACACTGCGCGGCGCGATCGCCTGTCGCCGCGGCAGAAGAAGACATAAGGGCGAGGAGGAGCGCAATGGCCGGTGTGACAATCGCCGCCGTGCAGAAATGGTTCGGATCGACCCACGTGATTCGCGGGGTCGACATCACCATTGCCGACGGCGAGTTCGTGCGTTCTCGTCGGTCCCTCCGGCTGCGGCAAGTCGACGCTGCTGCGCATGATCGCCGGACTGGAGGAGATCACCGACGGCGAGATCTCCATCGGCGGCCGCGTGGTGAACCACGTGCCGCCCAAGGAGCGCGACATCGCGATGGTGTTCCAGAACTACGCGCTCTATCCGCACATGACGGTCGCGCGACAACATGGCGTTCGCGCTGATGCTCGCGAAGCAGCCGAAGGCCGAGATCGAAGAGCGGGTGAAGAAGGCGGCCGAGATCCTCGGCCTGACGACGCTACCTCGACCGCTATCCGCGCCAGCTTTCCGGCGGCCAGCGTCAGCGCGTGGCGATGGGCCGGGCGATCGTGCGCGACCCGCAGGTCTTTCTGTTCGACGAGCCGCTGTCGAACCTCGACGCCAAGCTGCGCGTGCAGATGCGCACCGAGATCAAGGAGCTGCACCAGCGCCTCAGGACGACCATCGATCTACGTGACGCACGACCAGATCGAGGCGATGACGATGGCCGACAAGATCGTCGTCATGCACGACGGCGACATCGAGCAGTCGGGCGCGCCGCTCGAGCTCTATGACCGTCCGGCCAACACGTTCGTCGCCGGATTCATCGGCTCGCCCGCGATGAACATGCTTCCCGGTACCGTGCGCGGCGGCGGTCGCGTCGAGCTCAAGGGTGGCGCGAGCCTGGCGCTGCCACACGGCGCACAGGCAAACGAGGGGCAGCCGGTGCTGTACGGGATGCGGCCCGAGCACTGCGCGCTGGCCAGCGAGGGCCTGCCGGTCGAAGTCATCGTCGTCGAGCCGACAGGCGCCGACACGCAGCTCTATTGCAAGTTCGGTACGCAGGAGGTGAGCGCCGTCCTGCGCGACCGTACCACCGTCAACCCGGGCGAGCGGATCGCGCTTTCGCCCGACCTCGCGCGCTCGCACCTGTTCGACGCGGCGACCGGACAACGGCTCGCCGCCTGATGTACCAAGGCGCTGGTTCGAAAACGTCAACCCGGAGGAGCTTATGAGCAACGGCAATCGTCGCGATTTTCTGAAAACCACTGCCGGCGTCGCCGCCGCCGCCGCATCCGGCACGCTGCTGGTGCCGGCGGCAAACGCGCAATCGCCCGAGCATGGAACAGCCAGCCGGAGAAGGGGGCCAAGCTGCGCGTGCTGCGGTGGAGCCGGTTCGTCCAGGGCGACATCGACCAGTACATTAAGAACGTCAAGGCGTTCTCCGACAAATACAGCATCGAGGTCCGGGTGGACAACGAGGGCTGGGAGGACGTCCGTCCAAAAGCGGCCGTCGCGGCAAACACCGGCGCGGGCCCCGACATCATCCTGTCGACCAACGACGACGCGAACCTCTATCCCGAGAAGCTGCTCGACGTCACCGACGTCTGCACCTATCTGGGCGCCAAGTACGGCGGCTGGTATCCCGTGTGCGACCCGTATCTGCGCCCCAACGGCAAGAACTGGATCGGCGTGCCGCTCGGTGTCGCAGGCGTGTGCATGGTGTACCGCGAAAGCCACATGAAGGCAGCAGGCTTCGACAGCTTTCCGAAGGACACCGACGGATTCCTGAAGCTCTGCAAGGCGCTGAAGGACAAGGGTACGCCCCCGGGCTTCGCGCTCGGCAACGCGACCGGCGACGGCAACACCTGGTGCCAGTGGCTGGTTTGGTCATTCGGAGGCAAGCTGGTCGACGCGAACAACAAGGTGGTGATCGACAGCCCCGAGACCGTACGTGCGCTCGAGTACGTGAAGGAGCTCTATGGCACGTTCGTGCCGGGCACGCTGTCGTGGCTCGACCCGAACAACAACAAGGCGTTTCTCGACGGGCAGATTTCGCTGACCAACAACGGCATTTCCGTCTATTACGCTGCCAAGAACTCACAGGACCCGAAAGTCAAGGAGATGGCGGCGGACATCAACCACGCCAACATGCCGATTGGCCCGATTGGACGGCCCACCGAGTTCCAGTTGTTCTTCAACCAGATGATCTTCAAGTACACCAAATACCCGAAGGCGGCGAAGGAATACCTCCGGTTCATGATGGAAGCCGAGCAGATGGACCCCTGGGTGCAGGCGGCCATCGGCTACGTTACGCCGGCGCTCAAGTATTACGAGAAGAACCCGATCTGGACCGTCGACCCGAAGCACACGCCGTATCGCAATTCGATGGTCAACATGATTCCGTCGGGCTACGCAGGGAAGATGGGCTATGCATCCGCCGGCGCGCTGGCCGACTTCATCATCGTCAATATGGTCGCGGAAGCCGCGTCCGGATCGAAGTCGCCCAAAGAGGCGGCGGAGCGCGCGCAGAAGCGGGCGGAGCGGTACTACAAGGTGTGATGGTCGGTTGCGCCGCAGCGCCGGCCTGGCGCTCGGGGCGCGGCCAAGGATCTGCGGAGTGCGCGTTGCCGCTCGGTGGCGCGCGCTGCCCGCGGCATCGCGCCGGGCCGAATGCCGGTGCCGGAAGGGAGAGGCCGCCGGAATCAGCGCCGCGGTGGGGTTCATGCCTGGACAGGAGAGCACATGGTCAAGAAAGCGCGTCGCACGGTGATGTACAGCTCGAAGGGAAAGAAGCTCTACGCGGTTCGCGACAAGGCGGGCCAGTTCAAGGACATTCAGCAGTATTCGCGGGCGCATGCAATGGACATCAAGCGCGGCAGCAGCGCCGAGCAGGCTGCTGAACGGAAGGCCGCTGCGAAGAAGGTGGCGAAGAAGACGGTAAAGAAAGCGGCGAAGAAGGTTGCGGCGAAGCGGTCCGCGGCAAAGAAGGCTGCGGCGAAGCGGCCCGCGACAAACAAGACGGCAGCGAAACGGCCTGCGGCGAAGAAGTCGGTCAAGCGTGCCGCGAAGCGCACCACCGGCAAGGGGAAGTCGGCGGTCGAGCGAGCGGTGGGGGCGGTACGCAAAGCCGTTCGCACGGCAGTTCGCCGGGTCAAACAGGCATGAGTTGGAAGGGCGCCCGGACCGAAACGGCGCCCTCACCGTCATGGTGTGGTGAATGCGGCAGCGTGAACCTGAGCGCGGGATGAAGGACTGGCTCGAGAACCGCCATGTGCTGGGTCTGCTTTTCCTGATCCCGGCAGCGCTGGTGCTGTTCGTGTTCCTGACCTACCCACTGGGACTGGGCACTTGGCTCGGCTTCACGGATACCAAGATCGGCCGTGGCGGCGAATGGATCGGCATCGAGAACTTCCAGTTCCTTTGGGGGGATTCCGTCACCCGGCTCGCGCTCTTCAATACGATCTTCTACACGGTAGTCGCAAGTGTGTTCAAGTTCGCGCTCGGCCTTTGGCTTGCGCTGCTGCTGAACAAGCACCTTCCGTTCAAGGCGCTCTTCCGCGCCGTCGTACTGCTTCCTTACATCGTGCCAACGGCGCTGTCGGCGATCGCCTTCTGGTGGATCTACGATTCCCAGTTCTCGATCGTCAGCTGGGCGCTGGTCAGGATGGGCGTCATCGACCGCTACATCGACTTCCTCGGCGACCCGTGGAATGCACGATTTTCGACGATCGCCGCCAACATCTGGCGGGGTGTGCCCTTTGTCGCGATCACGCTTCTCGCCGGCCTGCAGACGATCTCGCCGTCGTATTACGAGGCCGCGAGCCTCGATGGCGCCTCACCCTGGCAACAGTTCCGCCACGTGACGCTGCCGCTGCTGACGCCGATCATTGCGGTGGTGATGACGTTCTCGGTGCTGTTCACGTTCACCGATTTCCAGCTGATCTACGTGCTGACGCGAGGTGGACCGCTCAATGCGACGCACCTGATGGCGACGCTCTCGTTCCAGCGGGCGATCCCGGGTGGCGCACTGGGCGAGGGTGCGGCGATCGCGACGGCGATGGTGCCGTTCCTGTTGGCGGCGATACTCGTATCGTATTTCGGGCTCCAGCGTCGTGCCTGGCAGCAGGGCGGGAGCGACAATTGAACTTCTCCCCGAGTCGCGGACGGCATCGATGAGCGACGTCACCGACACCGCCCGCGATGCCGCACCCGAGGTCGCCGACTCGCACGGGATGAACTACCTGGTCTCGCTGCCACGGCGCATCGCGACCGTTTACCTGCCGCTCGCGGTGTTCCTGATCGTGCTGCTGTTCCCGTTCTACTGGATGGTCATCACGGCGGTGAAGCCGAACGAGGAATTGTTGTCGCGCGAGGGCAATCCGTTCTGGGTGCGCAATCCGACCCTCGCGCACGTGAACAAGCTGCTGTTCGAGACCGCGTATCCCGACTGGCTGTGGAACACGATTCTCATTTCGGTCGTGTCCACGTTCGTGTCGATCTTCTGCAGCGTGCTCGCCGCGTATGCGATCGAACGGCTGCGCTTCCACGGCTCGCGCTACGTCGGCATGAGCATCTTCCTCGCCTACCTGGTGCCGCCGTCGATCCTGTTCATCCCGCTCGCCGCGATCATCTACAAGCTCAACCTGTTCGACACGCGGTTGGCGCTGATCCTCACCTATCCCACGTTCCTGATCCCGTTCTGCACCTGGCTGCTGATGGGGTATTTCAAGTCGATCCCGTATGAGCTCGAGGAGTGCGCGCTGATCGACGGCGCATCGCGCTTGCAGATCCTGGTCAAGATAATCCTGCCGCTGGCCGTACCCGGCCTGATCTCGGCCGGCATCTTCGCATTCACGTTGTCCTGGAACGAGTTCATCTACGCACTGACGTTCGTGTCCTCGTCGGAAGTGAAGACGGTCCCGGTCGGTGTGGTGACCGAACTTGTCGAGGGCGACGTCTACCACTGGGGCTCGCTGATGGCGGGTGCGCTCCTCGGCTCGCTGCCGGTGGCGATCCTCTACTCGTTCTTCGTCGAGTATTACGTCTCGGGGCTGACCGGCGCGGTCAAGGAGTGATCGTGCTTCCGGTTGATTGCGGGCGCGGCAGGCGCCACATTGCGTAAAATGAGCGGCAATCCCGAAACCGCGGAGTAACCCCATGGATGTCAAGGAAAAGATTCAACAGCAGGTCACTGGCCACCGCGTCGTGCTCTACATGAAGGGCACGCCGGATTTCCCGATGTGCGGATTCTCGGCCACGGCCACCGAGATCCTGCGCCGCTGTGGCGTAGGGGACTTCCTCGCGGTCAACGTGCTCGAGGATCCCGAGATTCGCCAAGGGATCAAGGACTATGCGAACTGGCCGACGATCCCGCAGCTCTATGTGAACGGAGAATTCGTCGGGGGCGCGGATATCCTGCGCGAGATGTACCAGTCGGGCGAACTGCAGCAGATGCTGGAGCCGAAGGCCGCCTAGCCGGATTCACCAGCATTCCCATCGAAAACGGGCCGCACTGCGGCCCGTTCCTTATCTTGCCTATTGCAGTCGAGCGCACGATCTTGGTCCGCGTTTCGCCTCGTGATGGCGGGGCGCGCTTGGCTGTCCTGATGTGCACAGACAAAGGATTGATTGTGCATCAATAATTTAGAGTACTGGCACGCGAGGCGCGCGAGTCCTTGCCATTGCCACAGCCAACCACCGCCACGGGGAGAAGCCTTTGGAAGCAATCAAGTCGGGCAGCGACACGCTGTTCATTCTGCTGGGCGCGATCATGGTGCTTGCCATGCATGCCGGGTTCGCGTTTCTCGAACTCGGCACCGTACGGAAGAAGAACCAGGTCAATGCGCTGGTCAAGATCCTTGCCGACTTCGCGGTGTCGACGCTCGCGTACTTCTTCATCGGCTACGCGGTTGCGTACGGCGTCGGATTTTTCGCCGACGCGACAACGCTCGCGCAACGCAACGGCTACGAGCTCGTCAAGTTCTTCTTCCTGCTGACGTTCGCCGCAGCGATTCCGGCGATCGTCTCCGGTGGCATCGCCGAGCGCGCCAGGTTCAATCCGCAGCTCGCCGCGACCTTCGCTCTCGTCGCGTTCGTCTATCCGTTCTTCGAGGGCATTGCGTGGAACGCGCGGTTCGGAATCCAGCCGTGGCTCGCGCGCACGTTCGGCGCAGAGTTCCACGATTTCGCGGGCAGTGTCGTCGTTCATGCGATGGGCGGCTGGATAGCGCTCGTCGCGGTGTTGCTGCTCGGCGCGCGCCGCGGCCGGTACGCCCAGGATGGCGGCATCGCAGCGCATCCGCCGTCGTCGATTCCGTTTCTCGCGCTCGGCGCGTGGGTGCTGACCGTGGGCTGGTTCGGCTTCAACGTGATGTCCGCGCAACTGATCGAGAAGATATCGGGTCTGGTCGCCGTCAACTCGCTGCTCGCGATGGCGGGTGGGACGCTCGCTGCTCTGCTGCTCGGGCGCAACGACCCGGGCTTTGTCCACAACGGTCCGCTCGCGGGTCTCGTCGCCGTGTGCGCGGGATCGGACGTCATGCATCCGGTGGGCGCCCTCGCCACTGGCACGGTTGCCGGCGCGCTGTTCGTGCAGCTGTTCACGCTGACACAGAACCGCTGGCGTATCGACGACGTGCTCGGCGTGTGGCCGCTGCACGGGTTGTGCGGCGCCTGGGGCGGCCTCGCCGCGGGAATCTTCGGCAGCGCGGCGCTCGGTGGCATCGGCGGCGTCGCGCTAGGCTCGCAGGTCGTCGGCACGCTGCTCGGCGTGACGATCGCGCTGGCGGGTGGCGTCGTCGTCTACGGTGCGCTGCGCGCAACGATCGGCCTGCGCCTCGATCCTGAAGAGGAGTTCAACGGGGCGGATCTGACGATCCACAAGATCACGTCCACGCCCGAGCGCGAGCCGTCGTGGTAGCGGCAGTCAAACGACAGTTTCGTCCTGGTCAGGCGGCACGGCAACCGGGAGATGCCTCTCACACCGAGTAACCTAGGTCCTTCCCACGGTTCACGTCCGTGCGCGCTGGACGCGGCGCACGTCCGCGATGCGCCGCAGGCCGCGGAGGACCTGCGCGAAATGGCGGCGGTCGCGCACCTGAATGCCGAAGAACATCGCGATCACGCCGGCGCCATCGGGCTTTTCCAGCGACACGGCGTCGATGTTGCCTTCGGCGTCGGCAATGGCGGTGGCGAGATCGGCAAGCAGCCCCCGACGGTCCGAGGCCAGGAGCCGCACGCCTGCGTCGAACACGCCCTGCACGTCGCTCGCCCACTCGACATCGACGAGCTCTCCGGTTTCGACGCGCTGCTTCCTGAGGGTCACGCAGTCGCGCGTATGCACCAGCAGTCCCTGCCCCTTGCGGAACTGACCGACGATCGAATCGCCCGGAATCGGGCGACAGCACTTGCCGTACTGGATCGCCACGCCTTCGACGCCGCGCAACGTGAGCGCGCCGGGCTTGAGCGGCGGCACGCCACCGGCGCTGTCGTCGGAGCGTCCGGACAGTCGCATCAGAGCCTGCGCAACGACGAACGACAATCGTTTGCCGACGCCGATGTCGGCGAGGATCTCGAGCTGGCTCTTGGCGCCGTATTCCTTGGCGAGCGCCTCCCAGCGATCCCATGCGATGGCATCGGGCTCGACCTTCAGCGTGGCGAGCGCCTGATTGAGCAAGCGTTCGCCGAGCGCCGCCGACTCCTTCTGCTGCAGGCCCTTCAGGTAATGCCGAATCCGCGAGCGCGCCTTGCCGGTCGCCACGAACGACAGCCACGAGGGATTTGGCCGTGCGGTGGGCGAGGTGAGGATCTCGACGTGGTCGCCGTTCTTCAACTCGGTGCGCAATGGCAGCAGGTCGTAGTTGATGCGCGCCGCGACGCAATGGTGGCCGATGTCGGTGTGCACGCCATAGGCGAAATCCACCGCCGTGGCGCCGCGCGGCAGGGCCATGATCTTTCCCTTGGGCGTGAAGACGTAGATCTCATCCGGGAAGAGGTCCCCCTTGATGTTTTCGAGAAACTCCTTCGAGTCGCGCGACTCCGACTGGATTTCGAGCAGGCTCTGCAGCCAGCGGTGCGTCTGCTTCTGCGCCTCGGCCAGGTCCACGCTGCCCGTCGCCGTCTTGTAGAGCCAGTGCGCCGCCACGCCCGCCTCGGCGATGCGGTGCATCTCGTGCGTGCGGACCTGCGCCTCCAGCGGCGTGCCGAACGGGCCGAACAGCGTCGTGTGCAGCGACTGGTAGCCGTTGGCCTTCGGTATCGCGATGTAATCCTTGAACTTGCCCGGTATCGGCTTGTAGAGCGCATGCAGGACGCCGAGCGCCGCGTAGCACGACGTCGGTTCAGGCACGAGCACGCGCACGCCGTAGATGTCGAACACCTGCGAGAACGAGTAGCGCTTTTCGCGCATCTTCTTGTAGACCGAATAGATCGTCTTCTCGCGGCCCGTAACCGAAGCGTGGATGCCCGCCTTGTGGAGGCCCTCCCGGATCGCCTCCAGCAGCCGATTCATCACCTCGCGCCGATTGCCACGCGCCGCCTTGATCGCGGCGGCGAGGATGCGGTAGCGCATCGGGTAGAGGTGCTTGAAGGACAGGTCCTGCAGTTCGAGGTAGAGCGCGTTCAGGCCAAGGCGGTTGGCGATCGGCGCGTAGATGTCGACGGTCTCTCGCGCGATGCGCCGCCGGTGTGTCGGCGCCATCGCATCCAGCGTGCGCATGTTGTGCAGCCGATCGGCGAGCTTGATCAGGATGACGCGCACGTCGCGCGCCATCGCCAGCAGCATCTTGCGGAAGCTCTCCGCCTGCATCTCCTCGCGCGAGTCGAACTCGATCTGGTCGAGCTTGGAAACGCCGTCGACCATCTCGGCCACCGGTTTTCCGAAGGTCCTTTCGATCTCCGTCTTGGTGACCTTGGTGTCCTCCATCACGTCGTGGAGGAGCGCGGCCGCGAGCCCGTGCGCGTCGAGCCGCCATTGCGACAGGATGCTCGCGACCGCGAGCGGGTGCGTGATGTACGGCTCTCCGGACTTGCGGAACTGACCGCGGTGCGCGGTCTCGGAAAACTCGAACGCACGCTCGACGAGCGCGACGTCCGGGGGCGTCAGGTAATGGCCCAGGTGTCGGGTGAACTCCGCGATCTCCGACATGGGGAGCCGGTCCGGGCCGGCGGGCCCGGTTGCCTCGTCAGCTTTGCGCCTTGAGCAGCATCTCGACGCCAACCTTGCCGGCTGCGATTTCACGCAGGGCGATCACCGTGGGCTTGTCGCGGTCGGCGTCGAGCAGAGGGGTCGAGCCCGCCGAAATCTGGCGGGCGCGGTTGGTCGCGGCAAGCGTCAGCTCGAAACGGTTCGGGATGCGCGCGAGGCAGTCTTCAATCGTGATGCGGGCCATGGCAGAACCTCAGTCGTCAATTCTCAGGGGATTCGAGCAACTCGTCGAACAGCCGGGCATGGCGGACGCCCTGGCGCGCCGCCTTGAGGCGGGCGGCACGGACGATCGCCGTCACATCGTCGACGGCCGTTGCAAAGTCTTGATTGATAATAACATAGTCGAAGTCCGCCCAATGCCGCATCTCTTTGCGGGCGCCGGCGAGCCGCTGACGGATCACGGCGGGGCTATCCTGTCCGCGCTTCTCCAGCCGCTCCTTCAGCACGTCGAGCGACGGCGGAAGGATGAAGATCTGCACCGAATCCGGCATCAGCCGCCGTACCTGTGCCGCGCCCTGCCAGTCGATTTCGAGCAGCACGTCCTGTCCCGCGGCCACCTGCGCGCGCAGCCACGTCGAGGAGGTCGCGTACCAGTGGCCATGCACGTGCGCATGTTCGAGAAACTCGCCGGTCGCCTTCAGCGCGTCGAATTGCTCCGGCGTGACGAAGTGGTAATGAACGCCCTCGTGCTCAGCCGGTCGTGGTTTGCGCGTCGTGTACGAAACCGAGAGACGGATGCCCGACTCGCGCGCGAGCAGCGCATTGACGAGGCTCGTCTTGCCGCCACCCGAGGGGGCGGCGATGACGAAAAGGCAGCCGGCGACGGGATCGATCACGGGGTCGGATTCAAGGATCGGAACGGAGATGCGGCTCTTGCGGCATGGACCGCGTGGCGCGGATTCGCATGGCGAGTCCCGGCATGTCGGCCGCGAGCGACGTTGGCGGTTCCGTCGACCGACGCGGCGCGGTGGCCCGCGCCGGCCGCTTCCTGCCGGGCGGCGCGCCTGCACTATTCAAGATTCTGCACCTGCTCGCGCATCTGCTCGATCAGTACCTTGAGCTCGAGCGCCACCTGCGACAGCTCGGAGTCGACCGACTTCGAGCCGAGCGTGTTCGCCTCGCGGTGCAGTTCCTGAGCGAGGAAATCGAGCCGCTTGCCAGCGCTGCCACCCGCCTTCAACACCCGGCGCACTTCGACAATATGCGTCGATAGCCGTGCGATTTCCTCCGCGATGTCGATCTTGGTGGCAAAAAGCGCCACCTCCTGCTTGATCCGGTCCTCGTTGGGATCCTGGCCGGCCTCGCGCAGTCGCGCCGCGAGCTTTTCCACATACGCGGCATGGATCGCCGGTACGCGAGGCAGGACTCGCGCGACCTGCGCCTCGATATCGTCGCAGCGCGCGAGCAGCAGCCGCGCGAGCTTGTCGCCTTCGCGCGCGCGGGCCGCGGCAAGGTCGGACAGCGCCTCGTCGACCAATTCGTGCACCTTGGCGGCAACGGTCTCCGGCGGCAGGACCGGTTCCGCCAGCACGCCGGGCCAGCGCAGGATCTCGGCCACGGAAAGGGGTGTCGCGTCCGGCACCTTGTGTCGCACGTCGGCCGCTGCGGCGGCGAGTCGCGCGACCCGCTTCCCGTCCACTGCAATATCGAGTGCCGCGGCGGCGTCGCGGTTCATCGCTACCCGGCACTCGACTTTCCCCCGCTTCAGTTCCGCCGCAAGCCGCTCGCGCAATGCGGACTCGAGCACCCGGACCTCGTCCGGTAGGCGCACGGTCAGGTCAAGATAACGGTGATTCACCGAGCGCAACTCGACCGCGACGGAAACGCCGGGCAGATCGCCGGCAACCGCCGCGAAGCCGGTCATGCTGAGGATCATGGGCACAATCCGCCGGATTTTGGAACGTTTTCCGGCTTTACTTTGGCCGCGGGCATCCGGAGAATGTATGCGTTATCGCCACCTCACGCAAGGGTGGGGACTGAGCTCTGGCACGCGAATTGCCAGCAATGTTGCGTTCGGGGCCGATCACGCGAAATGCCAGTCACCAACCAAGCCCTCACCAGCGGTTATCAACTGCTCAACTACCGGATCGATCGCCAGATCAGCCGGGGCGGTTTTTCGATCGTCTACCGGGCGTTCGACGAGTCGGGTCTGCCGGTCGCCATCAAGGAATACCTGCCGTCGTCGTTGGTGCTACGCACCGAAGGCGACATTGTCCGCGCTTCTTCCGCCGAGAACCTGACGTCGTTCCGCTACGGGATGAAGTGCTTCTTCGAGGAAGGCCGCGCGCTCGCCAAGATCAACCACCCGAACGTCGTGCGCGTGCTGAACTTCTTCCGCGCGAACGAGACGGTGTACATGGTGATGCGCTACGAGCGCGGGCGCACGCTGCAGCAGCAGATCCAGATGAAGCAGGACCAGATGTCCGAGCGCTTCGTTCGCCACGTGTTCATGCACCTGCTGAACGGACTGCGCGAGGTGCACACCCACAAGCTCCTGCACCTCGACATCAAGCCCGCGAACATCTACCTTCGCACCGATGGTTCGCCGGTGCTGCTCGATTTCGGAGCGGCGCGGCAGACGCTCACGAGCAACCGGCCGAAGCTCGCGCCGATGTACACGCCAGGCTTCGCCGCGCCGGAACAGTACCGCGAGCCGGACCGCCTGGGCCCGTGGACGGACGTCTACGGAGTGGGCGCCAGCATGTTCGCGTGCCTCGCAGCGTTCGCGCCGCAGGCCGCCGATGCGCGCGTGCAGGAGGATCACCTCGTCTCGGCGAAGAAGATCTGGAACGGGCAATATTCCGACAACCTGCTCGACGTGATCGATTGGTGCCTGCGCCTCGATCCGCTCGAGCGGCCGCAGAGCGTGTTCGCACTGCAGAAGACAATCCGAGACATCGCACCGAAGAAACGCAAGCTGTCGTTCATGGGCAATCTGAAGCGCGTGCTGTTTTCAGAAATCGGCGCCTGAACACCTTCGCATGCCGATCCATCGCATGTCCGCCGGGCGCGGCCTTTGCGCCGTCGCAGCATCGACTTGCCGCGGCCTCCGGTCGCGCGACGTCCGTTTGTCGTAGCATTCGGCGATGCGCTTCACGATCTTCCAGGAGTCTCGCAAGGGTTCGCGCCGGATCAACCAGGACCGCATCGCCTACACCTACGCTCGCGACACGCTGCTGTTGGTCGTCGCCGATGGAATGGGCGGCCATGCCGGCGGCGAGATCGCCGCGCAAATCGCCGTTCGGCTGTTCATCGAGCGTTTCCAGCAGGAAGCGAAGCCGATCCTCAAGAACCCGCTCAAGTTCCTCCAGGACACGATGCTGCGCGCGCACTCGGCGCTCGGCTCGTACGCGAATCAATTCTCGATGCTGGAGACGCCACGCACGACGTGCGTGGCGGTGGTGATTCAGGCCGGACACGCCTACTGGGCGCATGTCGGCGACTCGCGCTTCTATCTTTTCCGGCAGGGTGGGCTGATCGCCGCTACCAAGGACCATTCCAAGGTCCAGTACCTGGTTGATCAGGGGATCATCGGCCCGCACGAGGTCGCCGTGCATCCCGACCGCAACAAGATCTTCAGTTGCCTTGGCGGGCTGGTGGACCCGGTGATCGACCTGTCGCGCCGCACGCCGCTTCGCAACGGTGACGTGCTCGTGCTTTGCACGGACGGCCTCTGGAGCGTGGTGTCGAAGAACGAAATGGCCAACTACCTGACGTCGGCGCCGATCCTCAAGACCGCGCCGCAGATGATGCGTGATGCGGAGAAGCGAGGCGGACCCGACGGCGACAACCTCTCGGCGATCATCGTACGCTGGGGCTCCGAGACGCAGGAAGAACCGTCCACGACGGTCACCGAAACGATGAACCTGGGCGAGTTCCAGACCGCGATCGACCGCACCGTCACACTGACGGACCGCAAGGGCCAGCAGCGCGACCTCACCGACGACGAGATCGAGCGGGCGATCGAGGAGATCCAGGCGACGATCCAGAAATTCCGCAAGTAGTGCCGATTCGAAGCGAGAGCATCCCGCGCTGCGGGCAGACCGTTCGCTTTCGCGACCGATCCTCGTATACTCGGTGCAATGCGTGCGCGAAGGCGCCGCCAGCATGCGTGCGGATCCATGCCGCGGCGACTGATTCCTGACATCTGATTCCCGAACTCTGCATGCGCCAGATCGTCATCGACACGGAAACGACGGGCCTCGAGCCCAAGCAGGGCCATCGCATCATCGAAATCGCCGGACTCGAGCTCGTCGACCGCCGTCCGACGGGGCGCACGTTCCACTGCCGCGTCAATCCCGAACGTGAGGTCGATCTCGGTGCGACCGAGGTCCACGGCATGACCTGGGACGACCTCAAGGACAAGCCGCGCTTCGCCGACATCGTCATCGAGTTCCTCGAATTCGCGCAGGGCGCGGAGTGGGTAATCCACAATGCGCCGTTCGACGTCGCATTCATCGACGCGGAACTCGCGCTGGCCGGTCTTCCTGCCAGTGCATCGTGCTATGCGCGGCTGATCGATACGCTCGTGCTCGCGCGCGAGCAGTTCCCGGGCAAGCGCAACAACCTGGACGCGCTCTGCGACCGCTTCGGCGTGGACAACGCGGAGCGGACGATGCACGGCGCATTGCTCGACGCGCAGCTGCTGGCAGACGTGTATCTGGCGATGACGCGCGGACAGGAGACGCTCACGATCGACATCGCACCGCGCGCGACCACTGCGGCCGGCGCGCGCGCGCGGCCGCTTGCCGAACGCCCGCGCCCGGCGCTGGCGGTGCTCGCCCCCTCGGCCGAGGAAGTTGCGGCGCACGCCGAGTATCTGGAGGCCCTCGACAAGGAATCGAAGGGGCGCTGCGTCTGGCTCGGGCTTACCCGGATCGCCGCAGCGTAGCCCCAACGCGGCGAAGCGGCCGCCGCACCGCGAACTGTCATGCAATCGCAACGGCCCTCGTCCAGGATGTCGGACTTTGTTCCCGCCGCCGTGTCGTCCAGGACCGCGCTGCATCCCCCATCGTCGACGTTGATGCACGCCACTGCACCACTCAATCGCGAGCTTTCGCTGCTCGCGTTTCACCGCCGGGTACTCGCTCTGGCCGAGGAACCGGCCATCCCGGTGCTCGAGCGGCTGCGTTACCTATGTATCGTTGGCAGCAACCTCGACGAATTCTTCGAGATCCGCGTGGCGGGGCTGAAGGAGCAGCTTCGCACGCGATTGCCGCCCGGCGGAATGACGCTGCAGGAACTGCGTTCCTGCCTGACCGAGATCGGCGAGGTCGCCCGCGCGCTGGTCACCGACCAATACCGGGCGCTGAACGAGCGGGTGCTGCCGGCGCTCGAGCAGCACGGCATCCGCCTTGTTCGCCACGGCGACCGCTCGCCGGCCGAGCGCGCATGGGTCGCGGATTTCTTCGCGCGCGAAGTGCGTCCTTTGTTAACCCCGATCGGTCTCGATCCGGCGCACCCCTTCCCGCAGGTTCTCAACAAGTCGCTCAACTTCGTCGTCGAGCTTTCGGGCCGCGATGCATTCGGGCGCGACACCGCGATCGCGATCGTCAAGGCCCCGCGCCTGTTGCCGCGCATCATCAAGTTGCCTCAGGAAGTTGCGGAAGCGCCGAACGAGTTCCTGCTGCTGTCCTCGATCATCCATGCGCACCTTGCCGATCTGTTCCCCGGTCGCGAAATCGTTGCGTACTCGCAGTTCCGGGTGACCCGCGATGCTGATCTGTGGATCGACGAGGAGGAGGTGAAGAACCTGCGCCAAGCGCTGCAGGGCGAGTTGCCGCAGCGCCAGTTCGGCTTTCCGTTGCGCCTCGAAGTTGCGGCCTCCTGCCCGGATCATCTCGCCCGGTTCCTGCTCACACATTTTGAATTGACCGAGGCGGACCTGTATCGCTGCGACGGTCCCGTCAACATCATGCGGATGCAGTCGCTGATCGACCAGGTCGACGACGACTCGCTCAAGTTTCCGGCCTTTCTGCCCGGGATGCCGGATGCACTTCCTCCGGGCACTGACGTGCTCGCGGTCATGCGCCAGCGGGACATCCTGCTGCACCACCCGTACCAGTCGTTCGAGCCGGTCGTGGAACTGATCCGCCGTGCGGCGGAGGATCCCGACATCGTCGCGGTCAAGCAGACGGTCTATCGCACCGGGGTCAATTCGGCACTGATGGAGGCCCTCGTGCACGCGGCGCGGCGCGGCAAGGAGGTGACGGTCGTCGTCGAGTTGATGGCACGCTTCGACGAGGAGGCCAACATCAACTGGGCGGAGAAGCTCGAGCAGGCTGGTGCGCAGGTCGTCTACGGCGTTTTCGGACTCAAGACGCACGCAAAGCTCGCGCTGGTCCTGCGGCGCGAGCCCGACGCGAGCGGGCGCATGCGACTCGCTTCCTATGCGCACCTCGGTACCGGCAACTATCATCCGCGCACGACCCGGCTCTACAGTGACTTTGGCCTCCTTACGGTGGATCCGGAGATCTGCCGCGACGTGAACGAGGTCTTCCTTCACATCACGAGCCTCGCCAAGCCCGGCCGTTTGAAGCGCCTCCTGCTCGCGCCATTTACGATGCACCGGCGCATCGTCGACATGATCCGGCGCGAGGCGCGCAATGCCCGCGAGGGGCGTCCAGCGCGCATTCGCGCCAAGATGAATGCCCTGGTGGAAGAGGGCGTGATACGAGCGCTCTATGCTGCGTCGGATGCGGGGGTGCGGATCGACTTGATCGTGCGCGGCGCCTGCTCGCTGCGGCCCGGCGTGCCCGGCATGAGCGAGAATATCCAGGTGCGTTCGATCCTCGGCCGCTTTCTCGAGCATCATCGCGTCTGGTGTTTCGACAACAACGGCGATCACGACGTGTGGCTTGCCTCCGCGGACTGGATGGGCCGAAACCTGTTCCGGAGGATTGAGGTCGCCTTTCCGGTGCGCGATCCGGTGTTGAAGCGGCGCGTGATCGAGGAGGGGCTCGATGTGTATCTGGCGGACAATTGCGATGCGTGGGAGTTGCAGGGAAGCGGCGATTGGGTGAAGCGCGCACCGGGTCCGGGCGAGAAGCGATTCTCCGCGCAGGCGACGCTGCTCGACCGCCTGCGTTTTCCCGAACAGCGCGGCTAGCGCCATGTCGACAAGCGCATCGAAGCAGCCGACTTCAGGCACGTTTGGACGCAATGGAGTGCAAGCGTGGATCTGATCCTGTGGCGTCATGCGGAAGCGGAGCCCGGGGAACCCGATCTCGGGCGCGGGCTGACGGCCAAAGGGCATAAGCAGGCAGAGCGCATGGCTGAATGGCTCGAACGGCATCTGCCAGACACGTGCCGCATGCTGGTGTCCCCCGCGGACCGCGCGCAACAGACGGCGCTTGCGCTCAAGCGGAAGTTCAAGACGATTGCGGATCTCGCGCCCGGTGCAACGCCCGATGCCGTACTGGCGGCCGCCAACTGGCCCGACTCGCGCGAGTCGGTGCTGATCGTGGGCCACCAGCCGACGCTCGGAGAAGTTGCCGCGTTCCTGCTCTCCGGCGAGCCGGCCTACTGGTCGATCAAGAAAGGCGCCGTATGGTGGCTTTCCAACCGCGCCCGTAACGGCGACACCGGCGTCGTGCTGCGCGTCGTGCTGGGCCCGGACTTCGTCTGAAACGGCACGTGCCTGCTATGCCGTCTTCCAGGCGAAGCCGGCCGCCTGCCATTCGCCGCGTTCCTTGTCGAGCAGATGGGCGGTAAGCGGATGCGCCTTGAGCCAGCGCGATGAGATACCGAACTCGACGCTTCGTCCCGCCGCGAGCGCAATGCGCGGCGCCTCGACGGGCCTTCGCGCATGATGGAACAGCACGGCAAGGCGCAGTGCGAGCAACTGCGCGCGAACGTCGGCGTCTCCCAGCACCGGCAGCATCTTGCCGAGACCGCCGCGACAGCCGAGCACCAGGAACGCTAGCCTGCGCTGCTCGCTCGCCGAGAACCCCGGCATATCGGCATTCTCGAGAATGTACGCACCATGCTTGTGAAAACCGATGTGCGACACGGTGAGGCCGATCTCGTGCAGCAGGCCCGCCCACGCGACCCGCTGCTCGGCGCCCGGGTCGGGGTTTTCGACGGACTTGTGATAGAGCGCGCGTGCCATGCGGGCGACACGCTGCGCGTGTTCGCGATCTGCGCGGTACCGCTCGAGGAAGCGCTCGACGGTGACTGCGCGGATGTCGCGGTCCGCGGTGCGCCCGAGCAGGTCGTAGAGAACGCCGAGTCGTAGCGCACCACCAACCGGATTGATGCGCGGGACGCGCAATTCGGCGAGGGCGGCAGTCATCACCGCGAAGCCGCCGGCGAGCACCGGTACGCGCGGTGGCTTGAGCCCCTCGAGCTTGAGCTTTCTCACATGGCCCGCGCCGATCATCCGCTTGCGCAGGCGCGCGAGCCCCTCCGGCGTGATCCCGCCCGCGGACAGCCCGTTGCCTTCCAGGATTTCCGCGAGCGCAAGGGCGGTTCCGGACGACGCGTACGCTTCCTGCCAGTGTTCGCGTCCGAATTCCCATGCGATGGCCTCGATTTCGGCACGCGCGTGGGTCTCGGCCGCATGGAAGGCGCGTGCCGAGAGTGCCCCGTCCGCAAAGAATCGGCTCGACATCGAGACGCAGCCGAGTTTCAGCGATTCGAGGCGCAAGGGCTCGAGGCCTTGCCCGATGATGAACTCGGTCGAGCCGCCGCCGATGTCGATGACGAGCCGCGGAGCCTGGGAGGCGGGCAGTACGTGCGCGACGCCGAGATAGATGAGCCGCGCTTCCTCGTGCCCGCCAATGACGTCGATGGGGAACCCGAGGACCGCTTCCGCGCGCGGCAGGAACTGGGCCGCATTGGGTGCCATGCGGAAGGTGTTCGTCGCCACGACTCGCACCGCGGCCGGGTGCAGGCCGCGCAGGCGCTCGGCGAAGCGCGCGAGGCATGCGAGCGCAACGCGCTGGGCCAGCGGAGTGAGTCGTCCCTTCGCGTCGATCCCGGCGCCGATGCGCAGCGTCTCCCGCCAGGTGTCGAGGCGGAAGATCTGGTCACCCTCGACGCGGCCGACCTCGAGCCGGAAGCTGTTGCTGCCCATGTCGACGACGGCGAGCATCGTCGGTGTCGAGGATCGATTCGGCATGGTGGCGGAAGGGTAGCAGGGAGGGCGGCGTGGGGCCACTTCGCCGGTCTTTCAGGTGGTTGCTGCGAAGGACGTCCAGGCGTGTTCCGTAACATGGAAGTTGAGCACGCACAGCGATGAAACCGCAATGCGATCTGGCGCGTTCGAGGGTGCCCGCGTCGTCGCGTCGCTTCGCACAGCGACCGCCTGTGCCGCAGATGCTAAAGTCACTGGCTGCTCTCGCCCGCAAGCCCCCCGCCCACCCATGCCGATCGACTACCTGCAGAAGATCCTGACTGCGAAAGTCTACGACGTCGCGATCGAGTCGCCGCTCGATCTCGCGCCCACGCTATCGCGAAGGCTCCGTAACCGCGTGCTGCTCAAGCGCGAGGACGAGCAGCCAGTGTTCTCGTTCAAGTTGCGCGGCGCCTACAACAAGATGGCGCAGCTTGCGCCCGCGGAGCGCGCGCGCGGCGTGATCGCCGCCTCCGCCGGCAACCATGCGCAGGGCGTTGCACTGGCCGCGCAGACCCTGGGCTGCACGGCGACGATCGTGATGCCGGTGACCACGCCCCACATCAAGATTGCGGCGGTCGAGGGACGCGGAGCGAAGGTCGTGCTGCACGGTGATTCGTACAGCGACGCCTACGAGCACGCGAGCATGCTCCAGCGCGAGTCGGGCGCGACGTTCGTCCATCCCTACGACGACCCTGATGTCATCGCGGGGCAAGGCACGATCGGCATGGAGATCCTGCGCCAGTGGCAGGCGCCGCTCGACGCGATCTTCGTTGCCGTCGGCGGCGGCGGGCTGATCGCAGGAATTGCCTCGTACGTGAAGCGCGTGCGGCCCGAGATCAAGGTGATCGGCGTGCAGCCCGTCGACTCGGATGCGATGACGCGATCGCTCGCCGCAGGCCGTCGGGTCAAGCTGCCCCACGTCGGGCTGTTCGCCGACGGCGTCGCGGTGAAGCAGGTCGGCAAGGAAACGTTTCGCATTGCCCGGGAGCTGGTGGACGAGATGGTGCTGGTCGACACGGATGCGACCTGCGCCGCGCTCAAGGACGTATTCGAGGACACGCGCTCGATTCTGGAGCCCGCCGGGGCATTGTCGGTGGCGGGCGTCAAGGCGTGGGTGGAGCGGCACCGGACCAAGGACCATACGTATGTTGCGATCGCGTGCGGCGCCAACATGAACTTCGACCGGCTGCGCTTCGTCGCCGAGCGCGCTGAGGTGGGGGAGCGCCGGGAAGCGCTGCTTGCGGTCACGATTCCGGAGCGCCCGGGCAGCTTCCGGAGCTTCATCGAGCTCGTCGGTCGCCGCTCGATCACCGAGTTCAACTATCGCTTTGCCGATCCGAAGTCCGCGCATCTCTTCGTCGGTATCGAGGTTGCCGACCGTCAGGAAACCGCGCACCTGCTCGCCCAGCTCAAGCAACGGCGAATCGATGCGCTCGACCTGACCGACAACGAGATGGCCAAGCTGCACGTGCGCCATCTTGTCGGAGGGCACGCGCCCGCGGCGGAGAACGAGATCCTTTATCGCTTCGAGTTCCCCGAGCGGCCGGGCGCGCTGATGCAATTCCTGGACAGCATGAGCGCCGGCTGGAACATCAGCCTGTTCCACTATCGCAATCACGGCGCCGATTACGGCCGGGTGCTGGTCGGCATGCAGGTCCCACCCTCGGACACGGCCGAATTCCGCCGCTTCCTCGACCGCCTTGGTTACGACTACGTGGACGAGACGGCCAACCCGGCGTACCGGCTGTTCCTCGGCCACTAGCTGGAGGACCGGGCGGCGGCCGAATTCGGCTGCCTCGCTCCTCGGCTTCGTAGGCTCGGCCGACGGCCACGTCTTTCGGCGCACCGCCATCCGCAATCTTGCCGTACGGCGCGGCCCTGCGAGGGTCTTGCGGAGGCTCCCTGAGACCCCCAGGCTCGCGCCTTGACCGCAGCGCGGCAACCCCTGCCGCTCCACGGCAGCGCAACCCGGCGAAAATTGTTCCAGTGTTGGGTTTGAGCCAATTCGACCCGCCGGCGCCGATTCCGGCAAGGTTTATGCTCTAGTCACGGGACTTGGGCCGTGGCACACTCGGCCGAGCTCAACGTGTGGCCTACAGGCCGGTGGGGTTGCGACTTGCGATCCCTGATGCGATGAAGGGAAGCGACTTGCCGGACCAGAACCCATTATCGGGCGTCAAGGTGATGGTGATCGATGATTCGAACACCATTCGCCGAAGCGCCGAGATCTTCCTGTTGCAGGCAGGTTGCACGGTCATCCTCGCCGAGGACGGCTTCGATGCGCTCGCCAAGATCGCCGATCACCAGCCGGATCTCGTCTTCGTCGACATCATGATGCCGAGGCTGGATGGTTACCAGACGTGTGCGCTGATCAAGAAGAACACCCGATTCCGTCACACGCCGGTGATCATGCTGTCGTCGAAGGACGGTCTGTTCGACCGGGCCCGCGGCCGCATGGTCGGCTCGGACCAATACCTGACCAAACCCTTTACCAAGGAGAGCCTGCTGAAGGCCGTCGCCGCACACGTGAAGGCCGCCGCCTAGGGGCGAGCGGCCGCAGGTCCCGCCTTCCGCCTCGCTGCGCGGACGGCGGGCCGCCGGGCCCTCAGGGCCGAGCGGAGAAACCCGCGGACGTGGATGAGGAGTGAACAAGGGAAAGCCATGGCGATCAAGAGAATTCTCATCGTCGACGACTCGCCGACCGAACGGCATGTGCTGAACGACATGCTGACGAAGGCCGGCTACGAAGTAGTCGCAAGCGACAACGGCGAAGACGCGATCCAGAAGGCGCGGTCCGTCAAGCCGGACCTCATCCTGATGGACGTCGTCATGCCCGGTCTAAACGGATTCCAGGCGACGCGCGCGATCAGCCGCGATCCTGACACCAAGTCGATCCCGATCATCCTGTGCACGTCGAAGAGCCAGGAGACCGACAAGATATGGGGCATGCGCCAGGGTGCCCGCGACTACATCGTGAAGCCCGTTCGCCGCGAGGAGTTGCTCGCGAAGATCGGTGCCATCGGCTAACGCCTGCCCACTTCCGCCCGCCCCGCCCATGGCCCGTGCCGCCAAACTCGATTTGCGCCTGTTCCAGCAGGAACTCGCGACCCGACTCGCGAGCAAGACCGCCGCGCAGGTCGAAAGCTCGCGGCTCGGTCTCGCCTGCGCCGGTGAGCAGTGGCTGATCCGGCTTTCCGACGCGGGGGAGGTGATCACCGTGCCGAACGTCGCACGCGTGCCCCTCACGCGCGACTGGTTCCTCGGTATCGCGAACATTCGCGGAAACCTCTACAGCGTGATCGATTTTGCGGGCTTCCTCGGGCGGCCGGGTGCGCCTGCGACCACCCAGAGCCGACTCGTGTTGTTCGGTCCGCGCGCCGGTGAGATGAACGCGGGACTGGTCGTGACGCGCGTGCTGGGGCTGCGCAACCTCGCGGAACTCGCGCCCGCGGCCCCCGCGGCCGACGCGCCCGCCTGGTACGCGCAGCGATGGATGGATGCAGAGGGCAGCGCCTGGCAGGAAATCGATCTTGCGAAGCTCGCCCGCGACCCGTCGTTCCTGCAGGTCGGAGCGTGACGGGCTTCGCAACCGGGGCACTGGAGGAGACATGGCGTTGAAGATCCCTAAGCTGTTCGGGGAAGCGAAGCTCAAGGCGGCCGCCGAGGCCGACGTCGACATTCCGACCACCCAGGTGCGGATGGGGCAGAACACGCCGGCGGACTACGATCCGCTCGCGTCGGTGTCGATCATGGAGCAGCTTCGCACCGCCACATCGGCGATTGCGGTGCCGCGCAAGCTCCCGGTGATCGGTCACATGCCGCTCGTCAAGCAGTTCCAGGTGCTCGGCGTGCTGATGGCGACATTCCTCGTATTCGCGGCGTTCATGGTGTTCCTCGAGGGCCGGACGGCCTCGCAGGGTGCGGCCGCGCAGGCGACCGCGACCGAAATGCAGATGCTGTCGCAGCGGCTCGCGCGCGGCAGCGCGCTGGCCGCCCAGGGACAGTCCGCCGCGTTCCCGGCAGTGCGAGACAGCCGCGAGCGCTTCAAGAACGACCTGACGGCGCTGCTCGAAGGCGGCACCGTGCGTGGCGTCAACCTCGACGTGCCGCAGGACCCGCGCGTGGTCGAGCTCCTCAACACGATCAAGGGACGCTGGGAAAAGGTGGACGCGTCCGCGGAACGCCTGCAAAGCAACGAGGTGGCGCTGACCACGCTCGCCAAGGGTCTCGAGGGGATCAACCAGGGCAACAGCGCGATTCTCGAGCTCGCCCAGCAGTCTGCGCAACAGGTCGGCCAGAGCGGCGGCAGCCTGCGCGAGATCGAATACACGAACCAGCTGGCGGTGCTCTCGCAGCGAATCGCGAAGAACGCGAATGCGCTCGCCTCGTCGGACGAAATCGATCCCGAGGTCGCGTTCCTGCTCGGCAAGGACGCGGGAACTTTCCGCGACATCCTGACCGGCCTGCTGAAGGGTAGCGAACCGCTGCGCCTGCCTGCGGTGCGCAACGAGGACGCGCGCGCCACGCTGGCCGAGCTGCAGAAGCGCTTCCAGGTCTACGAAGGCGGGGTCAATGCGATCCTGCAGAACATGCAGCGCCTGACGATCGCCAAGCAGTCGGCGCGCAACATCAACAACGAGTCGGAGCTGTTGCTCGCCGACTCGACCAAGCTTGCCGGCGAATTCGAAGGCGGCGGGCGTTCCCGGGTCTTTGCGACCTGGGCGGCGATCATCTTCGGACTCCTCGCGCTCGCCTGCCTCGTGCTGCTCGGCAAGGTATTCCTCGACGACGCGCGTGTGCGCGCTTTCGACTCGGAGCAGGAGAACAAGCGCAATCAGGAAGCGATATTGCGGCTGCTGAACGAGATGGGCAATCTCGCGGACGGCGACCTCACGGTGCAGGCATCGGTGACCGAGGACGTGACGGGAGCCATCGCGGACTCGATCAACTTCACGATCGAGGAGCTCCGTACGCTGGTGCGCGGGATCAACTCGGCGACCGACCAGGTGACCAAGGCGACGCAGGAAACGCAGGCGATCTCGAACCGCCTGTACGAGGCGTCGCAGCGGCAGAACAAGGAAATCCAGAACGCGTCCGCATCCGTGCTGTCGATGGCTCAGTCGATCAACGAGGTCGCACAGACCGCCACGACGTCGGCACGCGTCGCGCAGCAGTCGCTGTCCGCCGCGGAGAAGGGCGGGCAGGCGGTGAGAAACCAGATCGACGGAATGAACGAGATCCGTGCGCAAATCCAGGACACGTCGAAGCGGATCAAGCGCCTTGGCGAATCCTCGCTGGAGATCGGCGAAATCGTGGAGCTGATCTCGGACATTACCGAGCAGACCAACGTGCTCGCATTGAATGCCGCCATCCAGGCGGCATCCGCCGGTGAGGCCGGTCGCGGCTTCACGGTGGTGGCGGAAGAAGTGCAACGCCTCGCGGAACGTTCCGGCGAGGCGACCAAGCAGATCGAGGCCATCGTGAAGACCATTCAGGCCGACACGCAGGACGCGGTCGGCGCCATGGAGCGCACGACGACGGGCGTGGTCGAAGGGACCAAGCTCTCCGACGCGGCCGGTCAGGCGCTGACGGAGATCCAGCGCGTGTCACGTGAGCTTGCCGAGCTGATCAGTCGGATCACGACCCAGACGCAGATGCAGTCCGTGTCAGTGACGGACGTGACGCGCGGCATGCAGGGGATCCTGAAGATCACCGAGGAAACGACGGAAGGCACGAAGCAGACCAACGTGTCGATCGGGCAACTCACCAAGCTCGCCGCGGAACTCCGCTCTTCGGTGGCCGGCTTCAAGGTATGACGTGCGGACGGGGAAGCAGGGGCCCAGCGGCTTGCCGCGGGGATGCGACCCGGAGCACGGAATAGCGGCCGACGACGCGAGGTCTGGGGTTACGAGCCTGGTGGTGGAAGGCCGTGACGTGCGGACGGGGAAGCAGGGGCCCAGCGGCTTGCCGCGGGGATGCGACCCGGAGCACGGAATAGCGGCGACGACGCGAGGTCTGGGGTTACGAGCCTGGTGGTGGAAGGCCGTGACGTGCGGACGGGGAAGCAGGGGCCCAGCGGCTTGCCGCGGGGATGCGACCCGGAGCACGGAATAGCGGCCGACGACGCGAGGTCTGGGGTTACGAGCCTGGTGGTGGAAGGCCGTGACGTGCGGACGGGGAAGCAGCGGCCCGGCGGCTTGCCGCGGGGATGCGACCCGGAGCACGGAATGGCGGCCGACGACGCGAGACTTGAAAGAACCCTGGCGCGGCTCTTGCGTTGAGCAGCAGGTCAATTGCGACTTCGAGGCAAAGCCGTGGCAAACGATACCGCTCCTGAATTCGATCTCGGTCCGCTCACATGGGTGCAGGGCGAGATCGACCAGGCGCTGACGCGCGGGCTCGATTCGCTCGCCGCGTTCCGCAATGCGCCGGATGACCTCACTACGCTCAAACATGCGCGGATGCATGTCCACCAAGCGGCTGGCGCGATCCAGATGGTGGGTCTCGACGCGGTTGTCGCTTATACCGACGAGATCGAGCGGCATCTGGCCCGGCTGGAGGAGATGCCGCGCGATGAGGTCGGGCCGACGTGCGATGCGGTCGACCGTGCGTGCCGGAAGCTCGCGATCTTCCTCGCGGATCTCACCAACGGCGCGCCGCCGATTCCGCTCAAGCTCTATCCCGAGTACGAGGCGCTGCAACGCTCGCGTGGCATCCACGCGGCGACGCCCACCGACCTCTTCTATCCCGACCTGAGTCCGCGCGCGCCGAAGACTTCGACGCGCGACGTCGTTCCGGCGAACAAGCTGCCTTCGTATCTCGTCAAGCAGCGCCGTCTGTACCAGCGCGGATTGCTCGCGTGGCTGCGTGGAGATGGTGAGGGCGCGAAGTCGATGCGCGAGGCGATCGCGGACATCGAGGATGCGACGTCCCAGGGCAGCCTGCGCGCGTTCTGGTGGACGGTCGGCGCGCTGTTCGAGGCGATCACCGAGCACGGTCTGGAGAGCGGCTTCGGGGTGAAGCAGCTCGCCGCGCGCATTGACCTGCAGATCCGCCGCGTGTTGGAGGGAAGTGCCAAAGCTGCGGATCGACTTCGTCGCGAAGTGCTCTACTTCGTCGCGATCAGTGCGCCGGTCGGTCCCCAGGTGCAGGCGGTGCAGCGCGCGTTCAGACTCTCCGGATTGATTCCGTCGGCCGACGCGATCAACGCCGACGTGGTTGGCATGCAACCGCTCGTGCGCGAGGCGCGCGAGCAACTGGCCGGGGTCAAGGACACCTGGCTCAAGTTCGCGTCGGGGCGCGCCGAGAACCTCGGCAAGCTCAAGCAGACGCTGAGCTCGGTGCATGCGAAGGCAGTGGAGATGAAGCATGGTGCGCTGATGAAGCTCACCTCTGCGCTGGTGGAGCGTCTCGACCGCATGCCCTCGGGCGCGATTTCGGAGCCCCTCGCGATGGAATACGCGACCGCGCTGCTGCTCGCCGAAAGCGCGTTCGAGAACTACACGAAGCTCGTGCCGGAATTCACGCAGCAGGTGGACGCGATGCTCGCGCGTCTCGATGCGGTGCGTGCAGGCCGCTTGCCGCCCGGCGGCGGCGCACAGGCGCTGGACGAGATGAGCAGGCGTGCGCAGGAGCGCGTGCTGCTCGCGCAGGTTGGCCGCGAGATCCAGGCCAACCTGCGCCACATGGAACAGGTGCTGGACGCGTTCTTCCGCGACAACGGCAAGCGCGCCGAGCTGGCCTCGCTCACCAAGGACAGCACCCAGATACGCGGTGCGTTGCGGATCCTCGGGCTGGAGGCTGCCGACCAGCTGCTCGCGTTGTGCCAGCAGCAGATCGAGGCCTACGCGGATCCCGAAACACCCGTCAACAACGACGACCTGGAACTGCTCGCGGAGTCCCTTTCGGGATTGGGCTTCTATATCGAGGCGGTCGAGCAGCAGCGTCCGGATCGTGACCGCCTGATCGCCCCCCTGCTTGCCAAACGCCTTGGCGAAGCACCTGCGCAACCGGTCGAGGAAGCGGAGTCGGTCGAATCCGCGGTCGCCGCGCTGCGTGCCGAACTGCCGAAGCTCGTCGAGGCGGCGCATCACGATGCCGCGGACCCGGCGGTACGCGCGGACCTGAAGCGAAAACTCGCGGGTCTGAAGGACGACGCGGAGCTGATCGGCGACAAGGACCTGGCCGCACAGGCCGATGCCGCGATTCAGGAACTCGCAAACGGCGGCCACGCGCTCGCTGCTGCCGTGGACGCGATCGCCGAGACTTCGGCACCCGCTCCAGAGATCTCCGAGGAAACCCAGCGGCTTCTCGAGGTGGACGCCAGCGGGTTCGACGCCGAACTGCTCGACATCTATCTCGAGGAGGCGGCCGAGGTGCTGGATGGCGTTGCCGAGCATCATGCGCTGCTGACGCGAAATCCTGGCGACCGCGAGGCGCTGAACACCGTGCGCCGTGGCTTCCACACGTTGAAGGGCTCCGGCCGGATGGTCGGCCTGACCGACCTAGGCGAGATCGCATACGAAGTCGAGAAGATTCACAACCGGTTGCTCGAGGAAGAGCGTCCGGTGACCGGCGCGGTACTCGCGATGATCGAGACCGCGGAGGCGAGCTTTCGCAAATGGGTGAACCTGCTGCGAACGACGGGGCGCGTCACCACCGATCCGGCAGCCATTCACAGGTCGATACGGCGGGTGGAATCCGAATTGCCCGGCACGTCCTCGGTGATCGGCAGTCACGGCGCGGCCCCGGCCCCCTCGATCGCGCTCGTCCCGCCGCCCACGGTACCACCATCGAAGGCGGATTTGCCGGTTGTCGCCGAGGAGCCCCTGAACGAGGCGACGGCGCCTGACGCATCGGCATTGGCGCCGACGAGTGAGGTGATCGAGTTTCCCGAGCTCGGGTTCGGGACCGGTGACGCACCGCTGGTCGAGATCGAGGACCACGAGACCATCGACTTCGCGGACCTGCGGCCACCGGAGTCGTCCGCGCCCGTGCTGAAGCTCGTCGCGGACAACACGCGCATTGTCTCTCAGCCGCACGCCGCGTCTGACCATGACCTGTCGCCATCGCGCGAGGAGCGGGGGGAGGCCTTTCCGCTGGCATCCGAAAGCGATGAGACGACGATCGGTGACGTGACGCTTTCCACGTCGCTGTACCGGATCCTGATTGACGAGGCCCAGCAGCATCTGGCAACGCTCGACCACGACCTCGGCGTGCTGCAGTTCGATGCGCAGGTGGGACCGTCGGCGGCGATGATCCGCGCGAGCCACACGTTGTGCGGCATCCACCGCACCGGTGGTTTCGACCTCGTTGCCACCACGGCCAAGTCGCTGGAGCTGGCGCTGATCGCGCTCGAGCAGCGCGGCGTGCCGCTTCCGGGAAGCGCGTTGCCGTTGCTCGCGCGCGCCGTCGCCGGCCTGCGGATGCTGGTCGGCCGAATCGAGCGCAAGACGCCGTTCAGCACGCACGACTCCGACGAAGCACGCGAGATCCAGGCAGAGCTCGACCAGTTGCGCGCGGAAGCAATGGCCGAGGGTGAGGTGGACGCCGAGACCGCAGCGGCGCACGCCGCGGCGCGGGACGATGACCAGACGGCTGGCAAGCCGGGGTCGGCGGATTCGCAGGCCGCGCAAGGGGCGGCCACGGAAGAACCGGTGCTGCCCGCGCCGCCACGCCCTGACGAGTCGCTTGCGGCGATCCGCGACGAGGTCGACGAGCAGGTGCTCTCGATCTTTCTCGAAGAAGCCGCGGAGCTGTTCCCGGCAGCGGGGGAGCAGCTTCGCACTTGGCGCCGCGCGCCGCACGACGAGGTGTCGGCGCAGCAATTGCGACGCACGCTCCACACGTTCAAGGGCAGCGCGCGCATGGCCGGCGCAATGCGGCTTGGCGAACTGACGCACGTGATGGAGTCGCGTTTGCTCGCCGGCGACGGACTGGCCCAGGCTACGCCCGAACTGTTCGAGGCGCTCGACACCGACCTCGACCGCATAGCGTATGTGCTCGACAAGCTGCGCCATGGCGAACTGAACGCTCCGCTGCCGTGGGTCGGCGGCGACGAGGTCGTGGGGGAGACGCCACCGGAGGTTGCCGCCCACACGTCCGCCGCATCGGCCCCGACCGCGGCGCCAGTCGCGCCCGCGGCGGAGCGGCAAATCGTGGTCCCGCTCGCGTCCCCGGCGGTGCCTGCCATTCCCGCGCTGGCAACACCCGCGGCCCCGGCCGCGGGCGGCCTTGCCGCTGCAGCCACGGCTGCCCGCGGCGATACGACGGAAGCCGAAGCCGGCCCGCGGGCAATGCTCCGCGTGCGCGCCGACACGATCGACCGTCTGGTGAACGAGGCGGGCGAAGTCACGATCACGCGAGCCCGCATCGAAGGCGAGCTGCGCGCGCTGAAGGCCAACCTGCTCGAACTCACGAGCAGCGTCATCCGGCTGCGCAACCAGGTGCGCGAGATCGAGATCCAGGGCGAATCGCAGATCCAGTCGCGCCTCACGCAGGTGCAGACGCAACAGGGTGAATACGACCCGCTCGAATTCGATCGCTTCACGCGCTTCCAGGAGCTCACGCGTTCGCTCGCGGAAGGCGTGAACGACGTCTCCACCGTGCAGCAGTCGCTGTTGCGCAACCTGGACGACGTCGACGCGGCGCTGCTTGCGCAGGCGCGGCTGTCGCGCGACGTGCAGCAACAGCTGTTCGCGATCCGGACTGTGCCATTCGGAAGCCTCTCCGAGCGTCTCTACCGGATCGTTCGCGCGACCGCGAAGGACCTGGGCAAGCGCGCGAACCTCGAGATCATCGGTGGCAAGACCGAGCTCGACCGCTCGGTGCTGGAGAAGCTCGCGGGTCCGCTCGAGCATCTGCTGCGCAATGCACTCGACCACGGCATCGAGTCCCGCGAGACGCGCCGCTCCGCAGGCAAGCCCGAGACCGGGGAGATCGCGCTGACCGCTCGACAGGCGGGCAACGAAATCGTGATCGAGATCACGGACGACGGCGCGGGAATCGAACTTGCGCGCATCGCCGAAAAGGCGCGCTCGCTCGGGTTGCTCGCTGCCGATGCGCAGGCGACCGATGCACAGCTGCTCGAGTTCATCTTCCGCCCGGGCTTCACGACGGCGGCGAAATTGACGCAGATCTCGGGTCGTGGCGTCGGCATGGACGTCGTGCGCTCGGATATCGCTGCCCTCGGTGGCCGGGTGGAGGTGACGACCGAAATCGGTCGCGGGACGACGTTCACGCTGTCGCTGCCACTCACGTTGGCCGTTGCGCAGGCGGTGCTCGTGCGCGCGGGCGGCCGCCTCTGGGCGATGCCGGCGCCGATGGTCGAGCAGGTGCAGCAGATCAAGGCCGACGCGCTGCTAAAGCTTTACGTGAAGCACGCCGTCGAATGGCAGGGACGAACGTATCCCCTCCACTACCTCCCGCGACTCCTGGGCGATCTCTCGCACAACCCCGAGACGGCGCGCTACAACCCGGTGCTGTTGCTGCGCAGCGGCCCCGTGTGTGCGGCAATCCATGTCGACGAGATGATCGGCAACCAGGAAATCGTCGTGAAGAACATCGGGCCGCAGCTTGCCCGTGTGTCCGGCATTTCCGGAGCCACGGTGCTCGGCTCGGGCGAGATCGTGCTGATCATCAACCCGGTGCAACTCGCGCAACGCGCGGACATCCAGCCATTCGATCCCAACGCCGAAGTGCAAGTGGCCCGGGGGGCGGTGCCGGCACCCGCAGCGGAGGGTCCGCCACTCGTGATGGTGGTGGACGACTCGCTGACGGTGCGCAAGATCACGAGCCGCCTGCTGGCGCGCGAAGGCTTCAAGGTGATCACCGCGAAGGATGGCGTCGACGCGTTGCAGGTCCTGGGCGAGCAGCTGCCGGACGTGATCCTGCTCGACATCGAGATGCCTCGAATGGACGGATTCGAGTTCACCAAGACGATCAAGAGCGACTCGAAGACGTCGCACATCCCGATCATCATGATCACCTCACGGACCGCGGAGAAGCATCGCGCCCGCGCCGCCGAACTCGGTGTCGACCTGTACCTCGGCAAGCCCTTCCAGGAAGAAGACCTGGTTCGCAACCTGCGCGAGATGCTTGGCATCGCACAGTCCGCCTGAGAAGTCGGGAGCACTTGCAAAGCGGCGCGGTCATCCGCGCCGTTTTGCTTTGGCGCGGCGGGCGGCGGCAGCGGCCGCTTCGCGCGGAATCGGGACCCACGCAACCCCGCGCAGCGCCGTGGCCGGAATTCCTTCGCCAGCCGGCGAACCGCGGGATTTCCCGCGTCCCAGCACATAGAACCGGCCCGCCGTTGACTTGGCGGGGTGGCCGGCGCTTCCCGGGCAGGGTAAATTCGGGGCGGTTCGCATCGCAAACGAGGCATTGAAGGAGAGAGGAATGGCGGAATACGCCACCGAGAACATTCGCACGCTTGCCCTGGTCGGTCACGGCAGTTCCGGCAAGACCACTCTGGCCGAGGCCCTGCTGAAGCAGGCGGGCATGATCACCGCGGTCGGCAGTGTCGAGCGTGGCACGACGGTCTCCGATCACGATCCACTGGAGAAGACCTGGCAGCATTCGCTGCGCGCGTCGATTGCGCATCTCGACGCGGACGGTACGCGCGTGCACATGATCGATACGCCCGGCTTCCCGGACTTCATCGGCCAGGCGATCGGTGCGCTCGACGCGGTGGAGACGGCGGCGGTCGTCATCAATGCGCAGGCCGGGATCGAGATGATCACGCAGCGCATGATGGAGCAGGCCGGCAAGCGCAACCTCTGCAGGCTCATCGTCGTCAACAAGATCGACGCGGAGAACGTGGACTTGCCGGGGCTGCTGACTTCGCTGCAGGCGTCGTTCGGCAAGGAATGCCTGCCGATCAACCTGCCTGCGGAGGGTGGCAAGCGGGTCGTGGATTGCTTCTTCAATCCAGCCGGCGAGGCTGACTTCTCCTCGGTTTCGCAGGCGCACCAGGCGCTGATCGACCAGGTGATCGAGGTCGACGAGGATTTGATGGCGCAGTACCTCGAGCAGGGCGAGGAGATCGCTCCCGAGCAGCTGCACGCGCCGTTCGAGAAGGCGCTGCGCGAAGGGCATCTGATTCCCGTGTGCTTCGTCAGCGCGCGCAACGGCGCAGGCGTGCCCGAACTCCTCGAAATCGTCGAAAGGCTGCTGCCGACGCCGCTGGAGGGCAACCCGCCGCTCTTCTATCGTGGCGAGGGCGACGGCAGGGAGGAGTTTCGCTCGGAACCCGATCCGAACAAGCACGTGCTCGCGCACGTGTTCAAGGTCGTGATGGACCCGTTCGTTGGCAAGCTCGGCATCTTTCGCGTCTATCAGGGCACCGTCACCAAAGATACGCAGCTCTTTGTCGGCGACGGGCGCAAGCCGTTCAAGGTTGGCCACCTGTTCATGCTCCAGGGGGTGAAGAACGTCGAAATCGAGCGCGCGGTTCCCGGTGACATTGCCGCGGTGGCGAAGGTCGACGAGATCGACTTCGACTGCGTGCTGCACGACTCGCATGACGAGGATCACATGCACATGCGACCGCTCGAGTTCCCGAAGCCCATGCACGGGGTCGTGGTCGCGCCGAAGAAACGCGGCGACGAGCAGCGCCTCTCCGACGTGCTGCACCGCATGTGCGCCGAGGACCCCACGCTCGTCTACGAATACGATTCGCATACAAGCGAGACGGTGCTGCGCGCGCTCGGTGAGCTGCACCTGCGCACGGTGCTCGAACGGATGGCGAGCCAGTACAAGATCGAGATCGAGACGCGGCCGCCGCGCATTCCCTATCGCGAGACGATCACCGGCAGCGCGGAGGCGACCCATCGGCACAAGAAGCAGACGGGTGGCGCAGGCCAGTTCGGCGAGGTCGCGCTGCGCGTCGAGCCGCTGCCGCGCGGCGGCGGCTTCGAGTTCATCGACGCGACCAAGGGCGGCGTGATTCCCCAGCAGTTCATGCCCGCGGTGCGCAAGGGGGTCGAGCAGGTCCTCGCGACCGGCGCGGTCGCCGGGTTCCCGATGCAGGACGTCAAGGTGACGGTGTTCGACGGCAAGCACCATCCGGTCGACTCGAAGGAAGTCGCGTTCGTGTCGGCTGGGCGCAAGGCGTTCCTGGAGGCCGTGGCGAAGGCACGGCCGATCGTGCTCGAGCCCATCGTATCCGCCGAATTCATCATCCCTGAGGCGAACACCGGCGACATCACCGGGGATCTTTCGTCGCGCCGCGGGCAAGTCACCGGCACCACGGGGATGTCGGGGGGCAGCGTTTCCGTTACGGGTCTCGCGCCGCTTTCCGAGCTCGATGGCTACGCGTCGCGCCTCAAGTCGGTGACGCAGGGCCACGGCGCATTTTCGATGGAGCTGTCGCACTACGAGCAGGCGCCACCGAACGTGCAGGCCCAGCTCGCAACCGAGTACGAGAAGAAACGGAAGCACGAGGAAGACTAGCCTGCGAAAACCACAATCTGGCCGTTCAGGTCAGATTCGACGGTAACCATCCGCAAGCCAGGGTTCAGCCGGTCTCGATGCGGACGTTGTAGACGAGCTTTGACGCGCCGCGTCCGCCTCGGAAGCTGCCTTCGATCGGCATTGTCGCGGCCTGGGTCGGCGCTGCTGCGACGGCGACGTGGTCGTCGCGCACGGCAAGACCCTCGATCGGATCGAAGCCGCGCCAGCCGCCGCCTTCCACGTACACCTCGACCCACGCATGCAGGTGGCGGTCGGCGCGGGTCGGATCTCCGCGCCGATAGCCGCTGACGAAGCGTGCGGCGAGTCCGAGTGCGCGGGCGGCGTCGAGAAACAGCACGGCGAGATCGCGGCAAGCGCCCGTTCGCGCGGCAAGCGTCTGTGCCGGCATCCTCGCATGCCCACCGTCCCGGATGCAGGGGTGAAACGCGCGGCTCATCGCACGCGTGAGCGCGAGCGCGAATCCCATCGGGGTCGCGTCCGATTCGGCGATCAACTCGCGTGCGAAGCGCCAGACGGGATCCTCGCCGGCGGCCTCCCGCGCCCGGTACGGTGCGAGCAGCGCCCGCAACTCTTCCGGGTAGAACGCCGGTACGTTGTTGAACGATGGGTCCGGCGCAAAATCGAACGGGTTCGGGCGCAACGTCTCCACCTCGAACGCGCTGGTGATTGCGAGCCGCGTCGTCGTGCCGGCGAACCAGCAGCGAGTGACCGCGTTGCCTGCCGCGTCGCAATAGGAGGTTCTGCGCGCCGGCGCCGGATCGACCCAGAGTTCTTGGGAGATCACCCGCTGTGTCGCGTCGTCGCGTGGTGAAAGCCGCAGGAGCTGGGGGCCGAGCTCGACAGGCTCCGGATACTCATAGACCGTCTCGTGGTGAACGCGCAGGCGCACGCTAGGCCGTCCTGGAGCGCGCGCGCCGGAAGAGTGCGAGCGCGTCATCGCGCGCCTTCGCGTGATCGACGATCGGCGGCGGATAGTCGCGCCCGATCGATACGCCCCTGGCCTGCTGGATCGCGGGTGGCACGTTCCAGGGATCGTGGATCTCGGTGCTGTCGAGGGCCGCGATTTCCGGCACGTAGCGACGGATGAACCTCCCTTCGGGGTCGAAGCGGCGCGACTGCGTGACCGGATTGAAGACGCGGAAGTAAGGTTGCGCGTCGCAGCCGGTCGAGGCGGCCCACTGCCAGCCGCCATTGTTGGATGCGAGGTCGTAGTCGATCAGCAGATTCGCGAAATGCCGCTCGCCATCGCGCCAGTCGACCAGCAGGTCCTTGACGAGAAAGCTCGCGGTGATCATGCGCAGGCGGTTGTGCATGTAGCCCGTCGCCGCAAGCTGGCGCATGCCGGCGTCGACAATCGGATAACCCGTTCGTCCTTCGCGCCACGCGGCGAGGCGCTCCGGGTCGTTCGGGAAGGGGAGGTCTTCGTACTCCGGCTTGAACGCATGGTCGACCACCATGGGATGATGCCAGAGGATCTGCGCATAGAACTCTCGCCAGATCAGTTCGGAGAGCCACGTTGCTGCTCCCTCCCCGTCCGGCATCAGGGAGCGCGCGTACGCGAACGCGGCGAGCGAGCGCGCCGAGACGGTGCCGAAGCGCAGGTGCACCGAGAGGTACGATGGGCCTTTGACCGCGGGATAGTCACGCGTCTCGTGATAGTGGTCGATGCGTCGCTCGAAGTCCGCGAGCAGCGCTCGCGCACCGGCGACGCCCGGCCGGACTCCGAGTGCCGCGAGGCCCGCCTCTGCGAAGCCGAGATCGGCCAGCGTGGGAATCTCTGCAGGCGCAGGCACGCAACGCAGGCGCCCGTCCCCGCAGCCGGTCGCGTGTGGCGCAACGTGCTCCGGCGTGAGTGAGCGCAACCATGCCCGTTGGTACGGCGTGAACACCGAGAACGGCGTGCCGGCTTGCGACACGATCTCGTCGCGTTCGAAGATCACCTGATCCTTGCAGCTTACGAACGCGATCCCGAGCTCGGCCAGCGCAGCCTCGACGGCGGCATCGCGCGCGATCGCCGCGGGCTCGTAGTCGCGATTCGCGTAGACCTCCTCCACACCGAGTTCGTGCGCCAGTGCCGGTATCGCATGGCGAGCGACCGCGTGGCGCACAATCAGTCCGCCGCCGCGTTCACGAAGCGCGCGATCCAGCGCGAGGACACTTCCGTGGATGAACTCCACCCGACGGTCCATCCGAGCGGGAAGCGCGTCCAGGATTTCGCGGTCGAACACGAACGCGCAATAGACATGGTGCGCGTGTGTCAGCGCCAGAGCGAGCGCCGCGTGGTCGTCCTCGCGGAGGTCGCGCCGGAACCAGACGAGCGCCCGCCGCCCCTTGCTTGCGCTCACTTCGCGGCGCCGGCGGTGGGTGGAAATCGCAGGTCGCGCGCGCGCAATTCGTGCCGCCAGAGCTCCGCGCCCTGTTGGTCGTGGCTGGACAGCTCGAGGCGTCGGTCGTTCGCGGGGCCCGTCACGCGGATCACGCCGAATTGCCGCTTGCCGATCAGCGTGCCGGGGACGACGTCGGGATTGCGACGCTCGTTCGCTTCGGGCACTTCCCACGGGGACGAGGTGAGCGGGCTCGAGGTGAATTCGTACAGAGGATAGGCGCCCGGGCGTTCGATGCGCAGCAACTCGCCGAAGTGCCGGTCGCCCGAAAGGAAGATCACGCCCTCGATCCTCTGGTCGATCAGGAACGCGTGGAATTCGCGCTGCTCGGTCGGGAATTGGTGCCAGCCTTCGAACCGGCTCGCCCGGTTCAGCAACTGGCTGCCATTCGCGATCAGCTTGATCCGTGCGTTCGAACCGATGAGCGCCGCCTTCAGCCACGAGAGCTGCGCCTGCCCGAGCATCGTCTTGCCGTGGCCGTCCTTCGTCTTGTTCGCCGAACGGTAGTAGCGGTCATCGAGCAGGAAGAGGTCGACGTCGCCCAGCCGCGCATAGCCGAATATGCCCGGTGTCTCCGGCAGACCGTAGCTCGGGTTCGCCCAGTAACGGCGGAAGAGTCTCAACGTCTCGCCCTTCATCGTGTACGACGCGTCACTGTCGTTCGGGCCGTAGTCGTGATCGTCCCAGATCGCGAGATGGGAAGTCGTGGTCAGCAGCGTCGAAAGCGGCGAGAAGCCGCGTTGGCGCCGATGGCGCGCGGCGAGCGCCGCCGGATCCAGGAAGTCGGGTTGCTCGAAATAGAGGTTGTCGCCGAGCCACACCATGAAATCGGGCTTCTTCGCGGCGATCGCAGCGAAGATCTCGAAGCCGCCGCCGTAGTTCGGCTTGCCCCAACGTGGATCGGGGTCGGCGAGGAAGAAGCAAGACCCCAATGCGATCGTGATGTCGGGCGCGGCATCGTTCTTTACCCATTGTGCCTGCGTTCGCAGCGTTCCGTCCCGCCGCTCGCCGTCCCCGCTCACGCGATAGCGAACGAGCTGCCCCGGTTCGAGTCCGGTCAGGCGCGCGACGGCCACGTTGTCTTCGGCAGCGGACGTATCGACGCGCAGGGTCTTCGCGTCCGTCGCACCCTCGGCGTTCCAGGCGATTTCGACGGATCCTGGCCTGCTCGTCTGGATCCAAAGCAGCGCGCTCGTGTAGTCGACATAGCCGTGCATCAGCACAAGGCCTGCGCTGGCGGAAGGCGGTAACGCGAAGGCGATAGCCGCGAGTATCGCGCGCAGCGATGTAGCGTGCGTGCGGAACGACTTGCCGGTGCTGGCGGTCGTAGCGTGGCGGGCGAACACGGGTTCCGGTTGCGCGTGTGTAAAGCGCGATTTTGCCGCCCCCGCGGCACGGATTACAATGCAACATACTGCAATGGGTGCCACCGTCAATCTCACCCATCATTTCCTGATCGCCATGCCGGCCATGGCGGACCCGCATTTTGCCAACACGCTGACGTACGTCTGCGAGCACAACCCGGAAGGTGCTCTCGGTATCGTCGTCAACAAACCGATCGACATGACGCTGTCGTCGCTATTCGAGCAGATCGAGGTTCCCCTCGAGGACACGGTACTGCGCGAGACGGCCGTGCTCTTCGGTGGTCCCGTGCAGGTGGACCGCGGCTTCGTGCTGCACCGTCCGCTCGGCAACTGGCAGTCCACACTCGCAATAAGCGACGAGCTGGGGCTCACGACATCGAGGGACATCCTCGAGGCCGTCGGCCGTGGCGAGGGTCCGAACAACGTACTGGTCTCCCTCGGTTACGCCGGATGGTCCGCGGGCCAGCTCGAGCAGGAGCTCGCGCAGAACGCGTGGCTCACCGTCGCGGCCGACACCGACGTGCTGTTCCGGTTGCCACCCGAGGCGCGTCTGCCTGCAGCGATGCAGCTCCTCGGAATCGACTTCTCGCAACTGTCCGAGGACGTGGGGCATGCCTGACGAGCGGGCACGCGCAAGCGCCGCGGAGGCTGACGCATCGGAATCGTGCCGACAGGCGCCGTGACCGGCCCTTCCGAATCTCCGCCCCGAGAATCCACAGTGCTTGCCTTCGATTTCGGGACCCGGCGCGTTGGCGTCGCGGTTGGCAACACGCTCGTGCGTGCGGCGCAACCGCTCACGACGATCGTGCACGAGCGCGCCGACGAGCGCTTTGCGGCAATCGGCGCGCTCATCGCCGAGTGGCGGCCGCAACACCTGGTGGTCGGCCTGCCGGTACATGCGGACGGCACGCCGCACGGGATGACCACGCGGTCACGGCGGTTCGCACGTCAGCTCGAAGGACGATTCAGGCTTCCGGTGTCGCTCGTCGACGAGCGCTACACGACCGAGGAAGCCGAAGCCCGGCTCGCCGCGAGCGGGCGCGGCGGGCGCCGCGGGCGTTCAGAACGCGACGCGGTTGCAGCCCAACTGATCCTCCAGGCCTACTTCGACGCTGCGCCCCATGCTGCCTGATGCCGAATCCGCACTTGTTGCGCTCGCAGAACGAATGCGCTCGGCGGTCGCGCACGACGCGGCGTTCGTGGGCATCTACTCGGGCGGCGCCTGGCTCGCGGAGCGGCTCGCGGCGGCGATACCCGGCAACCACCCGCTCGGCTTCATCGATGCCTCGTTCTACCGCGACGACTATGCAAGCGCCGGACTCAAGGGCGGCGCCAGGCGCAGCGACCTGCCGTTCGACGTCGCGGGCGCGACGATCGTGCTGATCGACGACGTGCTCTACACCGGCCGCAGCGTGCGCGCGGCGATCAACGAGCTCTTCGACTACGGTCGTCCCGCGGCGATCGAGCTCGCGGTGCTGATCGACCGCGGCGGGCGCGAGCTGCCGATCGAGCCAACCTACGTCGGCGCGCGGGTCGCAGTCGCGCGCGACCTTTCGATCGTGCTGTCCCGTGCCGAGGGCGGCACCCTGTCGCTCGCCGTCGAACCCGGCGCTTCCTGACCCGCCATGCGCAATCCCCAGCTCAACTCCGACGGAAAACTCACCCATCTGTTGACGCTGGAGGGGCTTCCCGGCGCCGTCATCACGCACATTCTCGATACGGCGACGCCGTTCGTGTCGATCGCCGAGCGGGAGGTGAAGAAGGTGCCGCTGCTGCGCGGCAAGGCGGTCTTCAACCTGTTCTTCGAGAGCTCGACCCGCACGCGCACGACGTTCGAAATCGCCGCCAAGCGGCTCTCGGCGGACGTGATCAATCTGAACATCGGAGTCTCCTCCACATCCAAGGGGGAAACGCTGCTCGACACGGTGGACAACCTCTGTGCGATGAATGCCGACATGTTCGTCGTGCGGCATGCGGAGTCCGGTGCGCCCCACCTGATCGCGGCGCATCTCGACGCCACCGGACGCGATCACGTGCACGTGGTCAACGCGGGCGACGGGCGTCACGCGCACCCGACACAGGGGCTGCTCGACCTGTACACGATTCGTCATTACAAGCGCGACTTCCGCAATCTGTCGGTCGCGATCGTGGGCGACATCCTGCACTCCCGCGTCGCGCGTTCGCTTATCCACGGGCTGACCACGCTCGGCGCGCCGGACGTGCGCGTGATCGGCCCACGCACGCTGCTTCCGCATCGTGTCGAGTCGCTCGGCGTGCGCGTCTTCCACGACATGCGGGAGGGGCTGTCCGGTTGCGACGTCGTCGTGATGCTGCGTCTGCAGAGCGAGCGGATGAAGGGCGCTCTGCTGCCCTCGACAGGCGAGTACTTCAAGCACTACGGCCTGACGCCCGAAAAGCTCGCCCGTGCCAAGCCCGATGCAATCGTGATGCATCCCGGTCCGATGAACCGTGGCGTTGAGATCGATTCCGCCGTCGCCGATGGCGACCGCTCGGTGATCCTGCCGCAGGTCACGTTCGGCATCGCGGTGCGCATGGCGGTGATGAGCATCATCGCGGGCAATTAGCCAGATGAAGATCGAAATCCGCAATGCGCGCGTGATCGATCCGGCAAGGGGGTTCGACCGGGTGACGCCGATCTACATCGCCGCGGGTCGCATCACCGGCATCGGCGAGGCGCCGGCGGGGTGGTCGGCCAATCGTGTGCTCGATGCCGCGGGGCTCGTAGCCTGTCCGGGGCTCGTGGACCTCTCGGCGCGGCTGCGCGAGCCGGGACTCGAGCACAAGGCAACGCTCGAATCCGAGATGGACGCGGCAGTGGCGGGTGGCGTGACGAGCCTCGCATGCCCGCCCGACACCGATCCGCCGCTCGACGAACCTGGCCTCGTCGAAATGCTGAAGCACCGGGCGCGCACGCTGAATCGAGCGCACGTGCATCCTGTCGGCGCGCTTACCGTGCAGCTCAAGGGCCAGTCGCTGACCGAGATGGGCGAGCTCGCGGAGGCAGGCTGTGTCGCGTTTTCGCAGGCGGATGCGCCGATTCTCGACACGCAGGTGCTGTGGCGCGCAATGCAATACGCGGCCACGTTCGGCCACCGCGTGTGGCTGCGGCCGGAGGACCCTCACCTCGGCCGCGGCGGCGTCGCGCACGAGGGCGAGGTTGCGAGCAGGCTCGGCCTTGCGGCGATTCCGGCGGCCGCGGAAACGCTCGCCACGGCTGCCATCCTTGCACTGGTGCGAGAAACGGGTGTCCGCGCACACCTGTGTCGCCTGTCGACTGCCGGCGCGGTCGCACTCGTGCGCGAAGCGAAGGCAGGCGGGTTGCCGATCACCTGCGACGTCGCCGTCCATCATCTGCACCTTTGCGACGTCGACATCGGCTGGTTCGACCCGCAGGCTCACCTCGTGCCGCCGCTGCGCGGCACGCGCGACCGCGACGCGCTGCGCGCAGGCGTGGCCGACGGAACGATCGACGCGATCTGCTCGGACCATGCGCCGGTTGACGATGACGCCAAGCAGCTTCCGTTCGCCGAGTCGGAACCCGGCGCTACGGGTCTGGAACTGTTGCTGCCGCTGACGCTCAAATGGGCGATCGAGGCCGGGATGCCGCTTTCGACGGCGCTTGCGCGCATCTCGAGACAGCCCGCCGCGGTGATTGGCATCGACGCGGCGCGGCTTGCCGTCGGTCAACCCGCCGATCTGTGCATCTTCGACCCTGATGCAGCTTGGCGGGTGGAGCGAGCTGCGTTGCGCAGCCAGGGCAAGAACACGCCATTTCTCGGGCTGGAGATGCAGGGCAAGGTGCGCTGGACGCTGGTGGACGGCCAGGTCGTGTACGAAGCGCCTTCCGAATCCTGACGTCCGTCGTTTGCTCGCCCGGGCCGTTCGGTCCGCGCTCGTGGGGCGATTCTTATTGGAGGAAGCATGACTTCGAACGTGCATTCGCATCTGGACAGCCTCGTGCCGGCAAAGCGACTCGACCGGCGCGGGTTCGTCGTCACGTCGCTGGGCGCGGGATTCGCGCTGGCGGTGCTGCCTGTCTCCGCACAGACGATCAAGACCTCGACCGAGGGGCTCGTCGCGGGCGAAGTCAAGGTGCCGACGAAGGACGGCGCTATGCCCGCCTACCGGGCGATGCCCGCGACCGGTACCGGCTTCCCGACGATCCTCGTGATATCGGAGATCTGGGGCGTGCACGAGCACATCGCGGATGTCTGTCGCCGATTCGCGAAGCTCGGCTACTTCGCGATCGCGCCGGAACTCTTCGCGCGTGCGGGGGACCCGCGCAAGGCCAAGGACATTCAGTCGATTGTCGAAGGCATCGTCGCCAAGACGCCCGATGCACAGGTTCTTGCCGATCTGGACGCCACCGTCGGATATGCCAGGACGACCGGCAAGGCGGACGCAAGCAAACTTGGCGTCACCGGCTTCTGCTGGGGTGGGCGCGTGACGCTCATGTACGCCGCGCACAATCCGAATCTCAAGGCCGCGGTCGCGTGGTACGGGTCGCTGGGCAACTTCGCGCCCGGCGACAAGGTACCGCTCGACGTCGCCGCAATGATCAAGGTGCCGCTACTCGGGCTGTACGGCGGCGCCGACGACGGCATCCCGAAGCCGGAGGCCGAGAAGTTCCGCGATGCGGTCAAGGCAGGAGGCAACACGAACGTCGAGTGGGTGATCTACCCCGACACGCCGCACGGCTTCCATGCCGACTATCGCCCGACTTACCGAAAGGCGCAGGCGCAGGACGGCTGGAAGCGCGCGACCGCGTGGTTCAAGCAGTACCTGGGTTGAATCTCGCGCGGCTGCGATTGGGCCTCATGGTGCGTCAAGTCCTGATCTCGACGTCGCAGGCGGGTAAGCGCGCTTGCGATCGTCGCCGCACCTGTGTTGTAGTTCGGCCCGGCGCTTCTTGGCGTGACGCTCGACACCATCGCGCAGCGCACCAGAAGAGTCGTCCGGTTGGGTGCGATCGGCGAACACAGGCCCGGCGATCCGTGGCATGAATCGCTTCGGAAAGGCCTGCAGGAGCCTGTCTAGGCGCCGGGGCTCGTCGTTCCGCCGTCACTCCCGCAGCGCGCCGATCAGCTGATCGACTGAGGCTCGACGTGCGTCGCTTTCCGCACCAGGAGACCCTGTGGCCACGCCTACCTGGGCGGAGAGCCCTTCGGCACACGGCCCAGCAGGAAGAACTCGTCGTTCGGCCGCATGCCGATCAGGTTGGCCATGCGGTTGGACAGTGCGAAGAACGCAGCGATGGCGCCGATGTCCCAGATGTCCTCGTCGTTGAATCCGTGCGCGCGCAGTGCCGCGAAGTCATCGTCGCCGATTTCGCTCGAGCGCAGTGCGACCTTGAGCGCGAAGCCAAGCATCGCTTTCTGCCGCGGCGTGATATCCGCCTTGCGGTAGTTGGCCGCGACCTGGTCGGCGACGAAGGGATTCTTCGCGTAGACGCGCAGGATCGCGCCGTGCGCGACGATGCAGTAGACGCATTCGTTCGCCCCCGACGTGGCGACGACGATCATCTCGCGCTCGGCCTTGGAAAGCCCGCCCTCTTTCAGCATCAGTGCGTCGTGGTAGGCGAAGAATGCGCGAAACTCGTGGGGGCGGTGCGCCAGGGTCAGGAAGACATTCGGGATGAATCCCGCCTTCTCCTGTACTTCGAGCATCCGAGCGCGAATGTCCACGGGCAGGTCTTCGATTTTCGGGACGGGGTAGCGGCTAATCGAGGGCGTATCCATGCAACCGAGTCTACCAGCGCGAAACAGACCAATCCAGGACAAGGCCGGCACCTGATTGCTCGCGACCGGCAGAGGCCGGCCCGAAGCTGTCTGTCGACGTCGGCGTCCAATTCGCTTCATAGCAGTCATTCCAACGTGCTACCGGCAAGTGATATGACTTGCTTGACATCAGAATCAAGGCCGGCGGGTTCAAGGTCGGGGTCGGTACGACCATGGTCGTGGTGGACGAGGGCAAGGCGGAGACGATGACGACCACGACTGCGAAGGACGACATTTATGCCTTCATTTTCGGCCAGAAGGGGCTCATGGCCGGACTCGGCATACAGGGGAACAAGATTACCAAGATCAACCCAAGATAAGGCCGGCTAAGCAGTCTGATCAACCGAGCGACGTCAGTTGTTGTCGTCCGTCCCGTCCCGTCCCGACCGACGTCGGATAGACGGTTCGTACAGAGCCCGTCGGCAGCTGACGCGAATCGGACGACGTCTGACTCCGCGCGCACCGGCGTGCGGCGGGTTCGGTCAATGATCTTTCGCACTTTCGCTTGCGGTAGCCTGGCCCGGTCTCAAGGAGGCTCCTCGGGGAGCGGGGTGAGCGACGCATCGTTGCGAGATAGCGCCGCTTGCCCCACTCCTCGCGATGTGTCGCAATCGAGCCGCGCCCAACATCCATTCCTAATGTTCGTCCGGGAATGCGCCGACGAAGCAAGTGCGTGGGCGAATGTCGTGTCGGTGATGCCGTGTGCGGCGTGCGCAAGCAGCAGCAACCGTTGGACGGCAGGACTGAGATCTCGCCTTTCAGCTGTCCGCGGTCAGGACGACGGGGCGTCCGCTGCCACATTCCTTGCAATAGATCTGCGTTCCATCGCGTACGGTGATGTAAATGCGGTGCCTTCACGATCGAGATTCGAAGGGTCCGTCACGCGCGCAGCTTCGCGCGTGACTTGGCGCAAGGCTTTGCGCATTCGCTTTCCGTATTCGGCAAGCCGATTCGCGACTTCCGGCCTCGATTGGCGCGCGACGGCAAGATTATGTACACTTAGTCCTGTGTACTACGAAGTGCAAGGCATGGGATCGTGCCGATGCGCGTTCGTTATGGCTGCCCAACCGTCCCAACAAGGAGTCAACATGCACGCCGGATGCCCGTTCCCTTTCCGCATTGTCGCCGTCCTCATTGCCGCTGCGCTCGCCTCTCCCGCCATCGCGCAGCCGACCGGGGGTGGATCAGTCGTCGCTGCGCCCGGCACCGCGTACGCGTCGCGCGTGGTGACCGCCACCGCGACCGTCACCGCCATCGACATGGCCACGCGCCAGGTGACGCTGCGGCGCGCGGACGGCAGCACGTTCACCGTCGTCGCCGGCGAAGAGGTGCGCAACCTGCCGCAGTTGCGCGTCGGCGACACCGTGACCATCGACTTCTACGACACGCTGGCGCTCGAGCTCAAGAAGGGCGGCACCGGCGCGCCGGCGAGCCGCAGCGACATCCTGAGCGGATCGCGGGCCGAGCTCGGCCAGCGGCCGGGCGGAATCACCACCCACGAGACCGTGATCGTTGCCGACGTCATCGCCGTCGAACCCGGCGGGCCAGACCATTTCGCTGCGCGGCCCTGGCGGGCAGGGTGGTCGATCTGCCGATCAGGGATCCGGAGCAGTTCAGGCGGATCGCGGTGGGCGACCAGGTGCAGGCGACCTACATAGAGGCCGCCGCGGTTTCCATCACGCCCGCGGCAGACACCGGCTGTCGGCGACGGCGCCCGTCGCCGCGCCATGGGGCCGTTGGATGATCGGCGTGCGCGTGGTCAATGTCAACCCGGACGTCAGTTCCTCGGTCTCGGGCTTCGAAGTCAAGGATCAATGGACCGGCGAGTTCGACGCCACCTACTTCTTCACGCCGAACATCGCGGTCGAAGGCGGCATTACCTGGGCGAAGCAAGACGTCAGTTTCAACGGCAAGGGCTCGGCGCCTCAAGATGATGCCGGTGATGTTCACGCTGCAGTATCATTTCACCGACCTCGGCGCGTGTGAAGCCGTACGTCGGCGGCGGGTTCAACTACACCTACTTCTACGAGACCGATCTCGGCAACAACTCCGGGGCATCCGTCAACAACGACAGCTGGGGTGGCGCGCTGCAGGCGGGCCTCGACTACCAGTTCCAGCGGAACTGGTACTTCAACCTCGACGTCAAGTACCTCTGGATCGACAACGACGTGCGCCTGAACAACTTCAATAGCGGGAACATCAGCTCGCTCGACATCAACCCGTGGGTGTTCGGCGTCGGCGTTCGTTATCGCTTCTGACCTTCCATCCGACGTCGAACAAGCGGAGCAGTGTCTCGTTGGGTCCAGACAAGTGTGGAGTTGACTAATGCCCAAGAAACCTTCCGCGGCCAAAGGTGTAATCGAGCCAACCCGTTTCTTCCCCTGCTTCATCGAGGATCCCCGTCAATGTCACTGGATCCACGACCCGCAACGACTTGAGGGGCGGAGGACGCACTGCCCTGGCGATCGGCAAATCGGCCGGCCAGCGGATCGCAACCGCCACCAAGTCTGCGGGGAAGAAGGTCGGGGAAGCCGCTGTACTGGTTAGTGACCTGAACAAGGACGGCAAGGTCGACGAGAAGACGCGAAAATCGCCACCGCCAAGGCCAAGAGAATCACATCAAAAGTGGCAGATGAGGCCGGAACACTGGCCAAGAAATTGGCGAAGCACGACATGGTCAAGGATGCTGCGGCGGGTGCCGCAATCGGTGCTGCGGTGGCGATTCCCGTTCCGATCGTCGGCCCAGCGGCAGGAGCAGCCATCGGAGCGATTGTCGGGGTCGCCAAGAATTTGAAGTCCGCAACCAATGCCAGTGTCGGAAGCGCCGGGAAAGCAACCCAAGTCTTCGACCATCAAGTCCGCCATGCAAGCGCATCCGCAAGCCACGCCAATCCGTGCAAAGCTGACTTGGCGCGCGCCGCATACGCGCATCTGAAGCACCGCACTTGCGTAGACGCCCGACGGCAACCGGGCTTCATTCGTTGCACGTCCGCTCTTGAGCAAATCGAGTGGTCAAGCAGGGTCGAACACGGTCGTTGAGCAGAGCGCAAACCGAAACCGGTCGCGACGCGACGAGTAACGCAAGTGCGCCCTAAGTTGCCTCAATATCCGGGTCGACATGCCCGAGAAACTGGACCGTCTCGTTGAAACTTTCATTACAACACGTTCAAGAACGCGCGGAATTCGTCGGGACGATGTGCGAGCGTCGGGAACACGTTGGGAACGAACCCAGCCTTTTGCTGCACTTCGACGATGCGGGTGCGGATGTCATCGGGCATCGCGTCCAGCGCTGGTACGGGATAACGCGAGATCGGAGGCGGTGCTCCGGGCATGGCGGGACTCGGTCCTGCGCCCGCAGGCGCGCGGGTGCGTCGGGGTTGGGTTTGCGGGTCAGCCTTCCTTCGGCGGAACGTAACCGGCCGGCGTCTCGGCGCCACCGCCGAAAAAGTGCTTTTCCATCTGCTCCGCGAGCCACTTTCGCGCGCGGGCGTCCGCGAGCGAAAGCCGGTTCTCGTTGACGAGCATCGTCTGGTGGCGCAGCCATTGCGCCCACGCTTCCTTGGAGACGTTCTCGTAGATGCGCTTGCCGAGCTCACCGGGGTAGGGCGGAAAATCAAGTCCTTCGGCCTCGCGGCCGAGCTTGACGCAGTTCACCATCCTTGCCATTCGATTCTCCTGTGCATCGGGCCTGCTCGGCGGGTCACCGAACCCGGAACATTCAGAGCGGTTTCCGATAGACCTGCGACTTCCGCTGATAATTGTAGAGGGCCTGCTTCTGCTGCGGCAGCTCCCCGATCGTCGACGGCCGGTATCCGCGTTCGACGAACCAGTGCGCGGTTCGCGTCGTCAGCACGAACAGGTTCGCGAGGCGGAGCTTGCGCGCGCGCCCCTCGATCTCCTGCATCAGGGTCTCGCCGTAGCCCTCGCGGCGGAAGTCGGGATGCACCGCCAGCGCGGCGAGTTCGCCGACCCGCTCCTCGGGAAAGGCGTACAGCGCGGCGCAACCGATGATGTGGCCGTCGTATTCGGCGACGAGAAACTTCTCGATCTCGGCCTCCAGCCGCTCGCGCGAGCGGCGGACCAGCACACCCTGTTCCTCCAGCGGCACGATGATCGCGAGGATGCCACCGACGTCGTCGATCGTCGCGTTGCGGATGTGCGCGAGCGACGTCGAGGCGACCATCGTACCCACGCCGTCGCGCGTGAAGAGCTCGAGCAGCAGCGCGCCGTCCAGGCGCCGGCTGATGAGATGCGCGCGCTTGACGCCGTTGTCGCACGCGCGGATCGCCGCGGGCAGGTAGAGGCGAACATCCGGCGAAAGCTTGTCGGATTTTCCGAGCAGCGCCTCGCCGTCCTTGGTCGAAAGGTCCGTGATGAGCTGGCGGCGGCCGTTGCGGACGCCATCCGCATCCATCAGGAAGATGAGCTTGGTGGCATCGAGCCTGACGGCGACCTGCGTTGCCACTTCCTCGACCGTCAGATTGAAGATCTCGCCGGTCGGCGAATAACCGATCGGCGAGATCAGCACGATATCGCCGTCGTCCAGTCGCTGTGAAATTGCCTCGGTATCGACCCGGCGCACTTCGCCGGTGTGCTGCATGTCCACGCCCTCGATCACGCCGATGGGCTTGGCGGTGATGTAGTTGCCCGACGAGACGCGATTGCGTGCGCCGGCCATCGGCGAGTTCGCGAGGCCGAGCGACAGCAGCGCCTCGATGCGCGCCCGCACCTGGCCCGCGGCTTCGAGCACGCAGTCCATCGCGTCGGCATCGGTCACCCGCACGCCGTATGCGTAGCGGCTCTCGAAGCCCTGCTGCTCCAGGATCGCTTCGACCTGCGGCCGGCAGCCGTGCACCACGACGAGGTGGATGCCGAGGCTCACCAGCAGATTGAGGTCGTGGATCACGCCAAGGAACGAGTCCTCGGCGACGACCTCGCCGCCGAATGCGATCACGAACGTCTTGCCGCGGAACGCGTGCACGTACGGCGCCGCGGCACGGATCCAATGGACGAACGACCGCATCGTGGCGGAATTCGCCGGCGGAGTCGCATCAGGGGTGCGGGCCATGGGCAAGCGGGATGGGGAGGCGGGCGGATTATAGCGCCGGGACGAAACGTCCGCGGACGCAGGTCGAGTGCGCTGTCACGGCGCCGTATAATGAGCCGTTCATCGCGAAGCGCCTGCACTGTCCGGCGCCGCGATCGTCCCCATCTCGCACATCTTCCGACGTGCGCGAACCTCCCGCGCCGATCCCGATGGCTTCACCGCTTCTCGCCAACCTGAATCCCGAGCAGCTCGCTGCGGTCACGCTGCCGCACGGATCGGCGCTGATCCTCGCGGGCGCGGGCAGTGGCAAGACGCGCGTGCTTACCACCCGCATCGCCTGGCTGCTCGCGACCGGACAGGCAAGCCCCTTGTCGATCCTGGCGGTGACGTTCACCAACAAGGCCGCTCGAGAGATGATGCTGCGGCTGTCTGCGCTGACTCCGGTCAACACGCGCGGCATGTGGGTTGGCACGTTTCACGGGCTGTGCAACCGCATGCTGCGCGCCCATCACCGTGACGCCAACCTGCCGCAGCTATTCCAGATCCTCGACACGCAGGACCAGCTCGCGCTGATCAAGCGCCTCTATCGCGCGCATAACATCGACGACGAGCGCTTTCCCGCACGTCAGCTGCAGTACTTCATCATGAACGCGAAGGAGCAGGGATTGCGGCCGAACATGGTCGAGGCCGGTGACGATTTCGTGCGCGCACAGGTCGAGCACTATGCGCTGTACGAGGCGCTGTGCCAGCGCGAGGGCGCCGTCGATTTCGCGGAGTTGCTGCTGCGCAGCTATGAACTGCTCGCCGGCAACGACAGGCTGCGCGAGCACTACCAGCGGCGCTTCTCGCACCTGCTTGTGGACGAATTCCAGGATACGAACGTTCTGCAGTACAGGTGGCTGCGGCTGCTCACCGGGCCCGCAACCACCGTGTTCGCGGTCGGCGACGACGACCAATCGATCTACGCGTTCCGCGGCGCGAACGTCGCCAACATGCAGCACTTCGAGCGCGAATTCGCCACGGCCGACCGGCCGGTCAGGCTGATCAAGCTCGAGCGGAACTACCGCTCGCACGGCAACATCCTGGACGCAGCAAATGCGCTGATCCGTCACAACCAGTCGCGGCTCGGCAAGAATCTCTGGACCGACGAGAGCAGGGGCGAGCCCGTGCGCGCGTTCGCGGCGCCCTCGGATCTCGACGAGGCGGCGTTCGTCGTCGACATCGTCAAGAACCTCGCGGACGAGGGCGTGCCGCTGTCCGAGGCGGCGATCCTCTACCGCAGCAATGCGCAATCTCGCGTGCTGGAGCATGCGCTCTTCGGCGCCGGGATACCGTACCGCGTCTACGGCGGCATGCGCTACTTCGAGCGCGCGGAAGTGAAGCACGCGCTCGGCTATCTTCGGCTCGTCGCTCAGCCGGGCGACGACGGCGCGTTCCTGCGTGTCGTCAATTTCCCCCCCGCGGCATCGGCGCGCGCACGCTGGAGCAGTTGCAGGACAACGCGCGGGGCGCGGGCACGACGCTGTGGCAGGCGGCCTTTGCGGGCGGGATCGGCGGGCGGGCGGGCGCGAGCCTCGCCGCCTTCGTCCGCCTGATCGAGAAGCTGCGCTCCGAAACGATGGCGCTGCCGCTCAAGGAGGCGGTCGCGCACGTGATCGACGCTTCGGGCCTCCTCGCGCACTATCGGCAGGAGAAGGACGGGCAGGATCGGGTCGAGAATCTCGAGGAGTTGGTGAACGCTGCCGAGAGTTTCGTGCGCGAGGCGGAAATCGCGACCGATGCTCCCATGCTCTCCGATCGAATCGCGCCCCAATCGCCGGCGCCAGAGGATGGACCGCAGGAAGGCGCGACGGACCCGCTGACCGCGTTCCTCGCCCACGCCGCGCTGGAAGCCGGCGAGACGCAGGCGGCCGAGGGCCGGCCAGCGCTGCAGCTCATGACCGTGCATTCCGCGAAGGGTCTCGAGTTCCACACGGTGTTCGTGACGGGACTGGAGGAGGGGCTGTTCCCGCACGAGAACAGCCTGTCCGAGTTCAACGGCGTCGAGGAAGAGCGACGGCTCATGTACGTCGCGATCACGCGCGCCAAGCGGCGCCTCTACCTCACGCAGGCGCAGACGCGCATGCTGCACGGCCAGACACGCTACAACATCCAGAGCCGTTTCCTCGACGAGCTGCCGCGCGAACTTCTGACGTGGCTTTCGCCGTGGCGGCGGCGCACGATCGACATCGACGAGTCCGAGTGGGGCACGCAGGTGCCGGACTACCCGCAGGCAACGCCGCCCGCGCCGGCATGGCGGATCGGGCAGAGCGTGCGCCACGCCAAATTCGGCGTCGGCGTCATCATCGACTCGGAAGGTCGCGGCAGCGATGCGCGGGTGCAGGTCAACTTCCGCGACGTCGGCGTCAAGTGGCTCGCGCTGGAATACGCAAGGCTCGAGCCGGCGTAGCGCCGGAGCCGTCTCGTCAGGCCGAGTCGCTGCGGCGCCCGAGCGGTGCGAGCGTCTCGCCTGCGTGGAACACGTCGCGGTAGCTCACGTAGTCGGAGATGTGCAGCGTCGCGACGAAGAACATCAGGTAAGGCAATGTGACGAGCAGCGCCAGCGCGCTGTCCACGGCACCCAGCAGTTGCGACATCGCGAGCAGGATGAGATACGGGACGACACCGCCGAGCACAAAGACGCCGAGACCGTAGACGAGCAGCGGGCGCCAGTTGGCGAGCGCGGCACGCAGGCTCGCACTCAGCGCGGTCATGGCGTTCGCGTCCTGGAACACGACGAGCCCCGGCGCGAACCACAGGGCAAGGATCGTCGGCAGTGCGCAGAGCGCGGCGAAGAGCATCGACAGCTGTATCTCGCCGCTGCGGATCATCTCCTCGGTAAGCTTCTCGCGCCCCGACAGCACGTCGAGCAGTCTCCCGCCGTCGACGACCTGCGTCGCGAGTATCGACACGGTGATGCCGACCAGGAAGAACGCGCCTAGCGGCAACAGCGCCCACAGGTTCGACTTGAAGCCCTGGAAGAGCTGTGCGACGCGCGGCGCGCCGCCGCGCTCCTGCGCCCATGCCGCCGCGAGAAAGCCGACGGCGAACACCGGCTTCAGCACCGGCACGGCCAGCTGCCCGATGAACGGCACGATGTCGATGAGCGCAAGTGCCGCGTAGTAGGCGAGGAGCAGCAACAGCCAGGGCAATCGCGCGCGCGAGAACATCGCGTAGGCGTCGCGCAGCCATGCGATGCCACGGCGGCCCTCGTGGCGGGTGAAGACAATGTCGCGCGCGTCCATCGCGGTCATCGTCTATGCCTCCGGCTGCCGGTGCATCGCGGCGACCCGGTTACGCAGGATCCGCTCGAAGCGCGCCGGATCGTGCGCATGGTGAGCTCACCCGGGCGCGGGAGATACAGGTCGTAAAGCCGCGAGAGCCAGAAGCGCAGCGCGGCGGCGCGCAGCAGAGCGGGCCACTGCGCGCGCTCGTCGGATGTCAGCGGGCGCACCGCCTGGTAGCCGGCAATGAATGCGTTCGCCGGCTCAGGCGCGAGCGAGCCGTCGCCGGCGTCGCACCAATCGTTGATCGCGATTGCGGCGTCGTAGGCGAGGAAGTCGGTGGCGGCGAATCCGAAATCGATGATGCCTGCGACACGGTCACCGTTGAACAGCACGTTGTCACAGAACATGTCGCCGTGGATTGCGCCCTTCGGCAACTTGCTGCGTCCGAATCCGGTCTGGAACGCGAGCTCCGCTTGCAGAAGCCCATCCTGGTCCGGCGTCAGGAACGGCCGCACTGCGCGCGCCGCCTGTCGCCACCACGCGGGTCCACGCCGGTTGGTGAGCCGCGCCCGGTAGTTCTGCGATGCGAGATGCAATCGGGCGAGGGCACTACCGGCGGCGTGGCAGTGCGCGGTGGTCGGCGGAAGGAGCGGCGCGCCGTCCACGCGCGCGACCAGCCCCGCGGGCTTGCCGTTCAGGTGCGAGAACAGCGCTCCGGTGCGATCCGGCTCGGGCGCTGGCACTTCGACGCCGGCGCGCGCAAGGTGCGCCATGAGGTTCAGATAGAACGGCAATTCCTCCGCCGGGAGACGTTCGTACAAGGTCAGCACGTACCGGCCCTTGCCGGTCGTCACGAAGTAGTTGGTGTTCTCGATGCCCGACACAATTGGCTGCAGCTCGACGAGTCCGCCTACCGCATAGCGCGTAAGCCAGGCGTCGAGGTCTTCGGCCGAAACCGTGGTGTAGACAGACATTGAACGGCGCGCGGTTCGAGACGCAACCGCGCGGGACGGAAAGGAGCGGCTAGCTCACCAGGAAAACAACACCCAAAGCGGGACGCTCAGACCAATGTCCAGGGAATTCCGACGGAGGAACCCGGTGCCGCTTCGATTCGGAACCAGATAGTAGGGTCTGCCCGTAGTCGGTGTCACCTTGACGAACTTGAGTTCGCCGCCGATGCGGACTTCCTCAACCGTTTCCGACTCGCGGCGGATGATCGTGACCTGCGGTTCGAGTTCGGGATCGCTTGCCACCGGTGGAAGCGGCGGTGGCGAGGCGTCAACCTGGGGAGGTGGAGGCGGCAACGGCGGCGGTGGCGGCGCGGGCTGCGCCCACGCGACACTCGCGAACGTGCAGAACAGCAGCGGAACGAACGCGGAGCGGAGGCGCTTCATGCGAACACCGGGGAGAATGATTGAATTCTAGCAGAGCAGACGCACTGCGGCTTGGACAGCCGGATGCCACACCGGCCAGACCGCGTCGTCGTTGCGCCGAAGCCTCACCAGGGAGCGTCTGAACCCGTGCCTCACGTCGGTGCAGACGGGGCGCTGGCGCCGAGACTCCCCATGCCAGGAAGGCCGGCGTGTTGTTCGGCGCCAGCACAGCCGAAACGTGTTGCCGCGCTAAGACCATGCGCGGGCCATGCAGCGGCTCCCTAGAGGTTGAGCATCTTGTCGCGCTCGGCACGCGTCGGCTGGAAGCCGCGTCCTTCGTAGAACTCGAAGATCGCCTCGACGATTGCGTCGGGATCGTCGATGACGCGCATCAGCTGCATGTCCTGCTCGCCGATCATGCCTTCGCCGACGAAGCGCTCGCGCATCCAGACGAGCAGGCCGTGCCAGAACTCTCCGCCGACCAGGATGATCGGAATGCGTCGCGACTTGCCGGTCTGCACCAGCGTCAGGCACTCGGAAAGCTCGTCCAGCGTGCCGAAGCCGCCGGGCAGCACCACATACGCGGACGCGAAGCGCACGAACATCATCTTGCGCGCGAAGAAATAGCGGAAGTCCACGTGCACGTCCTGGTACGCGTTGCGGCCTTCTTCGTGCGGCAGCAGGATGTTGAGTCCGACTGCCGGCGAGCGTCCCTCGAAGGCGCCGAGATTGGCGGCCTCCATCGAACCGGGGCCTCCACCGGAGATCACCGCGAACCCGGCGTCGGAGAGTCGCCGCGCGATCACTCGCGTCTTCTCGTAGTACGGATGGCCCGCGCCGATGCGCGAGCTGCCGAACATCGAAACAGCCGGCCGGATGCCACGCAGCCGTTCGGTCGCGACCGCGAACTCTGCCATAATCCCCAGCACCCGCCACGCTTCCTGGCCGTTGGTCGTGTATGCGGCCTGGGGGTCGATGATCTCCGGAATCTTCGGGGTCAGCTGCATGCCTACGCTCGTTCTCGTCGACGGTTCTTCGTATCTCTATCGCGCCTTCCACGCGCTGCCCGATCTTCGCACCTCGAGAGGCGAGCCGACGGGTGCGCTGCGCGGCGTGGTCGCGATGTTGCGCCGAATGGTCGAGGACGGCAAGCCGGACTATTTCGCGGTGGTATTCGATGCGCCGGGCAAGACTTTTCGCGATGCCTGGTATCCCGAGTACAAGGCGAATCGCCCGCCGATGCCGGACGATCTCGTGGCGCAAATCGGTCCGCTGCACGAGCTCGTGCACGCGCATGGCTGGCCGATGCTGATGGTGGAAGGCGTCGAGGCAGACGACGTGATCGGCACGCTGGCGCGGCAGGCAAGAGCGCGCGGCATCGACACGATCATCTCGACCTCCGACAAGGATCTCGCGCAGCTGGTCGAGCCTGGCATCACGTGCGTCAACACGATGAGCAACGAGACGCTCGATCAGGACGGCGTCTTGGCCAAGTTCGGTGTGCGCCCCGACCAGGTGCTCGACTATCTGACGCTGATCGGCGATTCGGTGGACAACGTGCCCGGTGTTGCCAAGGTCGGCCCCAAGACCGCCTCCAAGTGGCTCAGCCAGTACGGCACGCTCGACGCGATTGTCGCGCACGCGGACGAGATTCCCGGCGTGGTGGGCGAGAACCTGCGCGCCGCGATCGAATGGCTGCCGAAGGGGAAGCAGCTCCTGACGGTCAAGACCGACTGCGAATTGCCGGTCGAGCCGACCGATCTGACCATTGACGGTATGGAGAACGACAAGCTGCGCGAGCTGTTTGCGCGCTTCGAGCTCAAGAGCTGGTTGCGCGATCTTCCGGGTGCAACCGGCACGGCCGATTCGGGCGACGCGGCGGGTGCGATCGCCGGGCGGGCCGCCCGCGACGGCACCGGAAGACGTTTCGAGCCCGATGCGAGGCCGATGAACGAGCTCAAGGGCAAGCCGACGGACCTGCATTACCAGACAGTGCGGGACGAAGCCGCGCTCGACCGCTGGATCGACGCGATCTCCAGGGCGGATCTGACTTGCTTCGACACGGAGACGACCAGCCTCGATCCGATGACCACGGAGATCGTGGGCATCTCATTCGCGGTCGAGCCCGGACACGCGTGCTACATCCCGCTCGCGCATCGCTACGCGGGCGCGCCTGAGCAGCTTAATCGCGAGCGCGTGTTGGCGCAGCTCGCGCCCTGGTTTGCCGATGCCACACGTGCCAAGCTCGGCCAGAACCTCAAGTTCGACCAGCACGCGCTTGCCAACCATGGCGTCGCGCTCGCCGGCGTGGCCGACGACACGTTGTTGCAGTCGTACGTGCTCGAGTCGCACAAGCCGCACGATCTCGACAGCCTCGCGCTGCGTCACCTCGACTGGAAGCCGCTCACGTACGCCGACGTCGCCGGCAAGGGCGCCGCTCAGATTCCTTTCGACCAGGTCTCGGTCGAAACCGCCACCGATTACTCGGCCGAGGACGTCGACCTCACCGTTCGCCTCGACCGCTATTTCAAGCCCAAGATCGCCGCGCATCCGAAGCTTGCGCACATCTACCGGGAAATCGAGCTGCCGGTGCGCGAAGTGCTGTTTCGCATGGAGCGCAACGGGGTGCTTGTCGATGCCGAGCGGTTGCGGCGGCAGAGCGGGGAACTCGGCGAGCGGATCCTGGCGCTCGAGCAGCAGGCGTACTCGGCCGCCGGCGGGCCGTTCAACCTGGGCTCTCCCAAGCAACTTTCGGAAATCCTGTTCGAGCGGATGAAGCTGCCGGTCGTCAAGAAGACCGCCACGGGTCAGCCATCCACGGACGAGGAGGTGCTCTCCGAGCTCGCGGCCGACTTTCCGCTGCCCAAGCTGATCCTCGAGCATCGGGGCATGAGCAAGCTCAAGTCAACGTATACCGACAAGCTGCCGCAGATGATCAACCGGCAGACCGGGCGTGTGCACACGACGTTCGCGCAGGCCACTGCGGTGACCGGTCGCCTCGCGTCGAGCGATCCGAACCTGCAGAACATCCCGGTGCGCACGAGCGAGGGGCGCCGCATCCGCGAGGCATTCATCGCGCCACCCGGCCATGTGCTGGTGTCGGCCGATTATTCGCAGATCGAATTGCGGATCATGGCGCACCTGTCCGAGGATCCGGCGCTCACGCGCGCGTTCCTAGAGGGCGCGGATATCCACCGGGCAACGGCGGCCGAGATTTTCGGCGTGCCAGCGGCCGACGTGTCGGCCGACCAGCGGCGTTACATCAAGGCGGTCAACTTCGGTCTGATCTACGGCATGGGCGCGTTCGGCCTTGCGCAGCAGCTCGGCATCGAACGCGGCGCAGCGCAGCAGTTCATCGACAAGTATTTCCAGCGGTATCCGGGCGTGGCCGACTACATGCAGCGCACGCGCGAGCTGGCGCGCGCGCAGGGGTACGTCGAGACCGTGTTCGGGCGAAGGCTGTGGCTGCCGGACGTCAAGGCGGCGAGCGGACCTCGGCGCGCGGGCGCCGAGCGTGCGGCGATCAACGCGCCCATGCAGGGCACGGCAGCCGACCTGATCAAGCTCGCGATGATCGAGGTGCAGCGTTGGCTCGACGAGGAAAAGCTCGCGGCGCGGCTGTTGCTCCAGGTGCACGACGAGCTGGTGCTCGAGGCGCCCGACGACGAGCGCGAGCACGTGCAGCGCGAGCTGCCGCACCGGATGACGCGTGTGGCTCAATTGCGCGTGCCGCTCGTCGTGGACGTCGGCTATGGCGCCAACTGGGACGAGGCGCATTAGCCCGCGAAGACCTGCCGCCAGCTTGCGTATTGGCTCGCGAATGCGACGGGCGCAAGCACGAGCCATCCGAGGAAGAACGGTATCGACGCGACGACCGCGAGTCCGATGAGAACGACGCCGTAGAGCAGGAAGGGCAACACGTTCTGCAGGCAACCGCGTGCGCTCGTGGTCATTGCGTCCCATGGTGCGAGACTGTTCACCACGATCAGCGGCACCGCGAACCACCACATCATGGCGAGGACGGTCACTGCGACGGTTGCGATGAGGAGCCCGACCAGCGTCGCGACACCGAGACTTGCGAGCACGGCGGTGCCCAACTGCACGGGATCGCCGGTCATCAGGCTCGAATAGGCACCGCCGAACCCGATCGCACTCGCGACGAGCAATGCGAACGCCACCAGGATCGCCACGGAAATGCCGAGGTTGATGAGGCCCAGGATCATCAGCGGGGACATGTGCGGCGCCTTGAATCCGTCGAAAAGGTGCGAAATCGAAAGCGGCTCGCCCCGCGCGAGCGCCTGACAGCCGAGGACGGCGCCGCCGGCGAAGACGGGCGCGAGAATCTGCTGCGCGACCATGCCCGCAAAGGGCACGAACCCCAGCGCGACCATGATCAGGAAGAAGATCATCGTCATGCCCAGCCACGGACCCGGTGCCGCGGCGAAAATCCGCCAACCCTCGGTCAGCCACGCCACGCCCGTACCCGCTTCCAGTGAACGAGGCCCGGGACCGCGGTTGCCGCTCGGAGCGACCGAAATGGACGGCATGGGCGGCTGGGGCGGCATGGGCGAGCTCATGAGGCGATCTCCTCGGGCGTGGTCGGACATTGTAGTGGCGTGCCCCCAGGGTCAGGCCGCGTGCCGGGACGGCGCGGTCGGCCCGGCATTGAAAGACGGGCTACGCGGTACCATTTGCCGCAGACCGGGGCGCGATGGCGCTCCGGCCTCCTGGAGCAACCCCATGTCCGACCCGGTCAAGCGTCCCGTCGCTCGCGTCATTCGCGCGCGTCGCACCGTCGAAGGCGGCGGCTTCGTCGTTCGACGTCCGTTCCCCACGCCCGAGCTCGCAATGGTTCGATCCGTTCCTGCTGCTGGACGAAATGGGGCCTGTGACGTATTCGCCAGGCAAGGCGGTTGGGGCCCCCGATCATCCGCATCGCGGCTTCGAGACCGTTACCTATCTGCTCGACGGCGAGTTCGTGCACGAGGACTCGACGGGCAATCGTGCGGAGCTTCGCGCCGGCGACGTGCAATGGATGACGGCGGGCGACGGTGTGGTCCATTCGGAGATGCCCGGCGAGCGCATCCGCCGCGATGGCGGACGCGTGCACGGCTTTCAGCTCTGGGTGAACCTGCCCGCGCGCGACAAGATGACCATGCCGCCACGCTATCAGGACATTCGCGCAGGCACGATGCCAATCGCGACGTCCGCCGACGGCAAGGCGACGTGAAGGTGATCGCCGGTTCGGCGCTCGGTGTCGCCGCACGCGGTCAGACACGCACGCCGATCCTGTACCTCGACGTCACGCTCGCACCGGGCGAGGCTTCGTGCTGCCCGCGCCGGTTTCGTATAACGTGGCCGTCTACGTGTTCGACGGTGATGTGCGCGTCGGCTCGCGTCACTACGTGCGAGAGCGGCGGCATTCGTCATCCTCGGCGATGGTGACGAGGTCGAAGTGCTCGAACGCTGCGGACGCGAAGGCGCCTGCGCGGCTGCTCGTGCTGGGCGGTGAGCCGCTGAACGAACCGGTGGCGCGTTACGGTCCGTTCGTGATGAACACGGAGGACGAGATTCATCACGCGATACGCGACTATCAGTCCGGGCGATTCGCGACATCGCGCGCTGACGGAGAGACCGTGGAAACACTGCTCGCGGAGCTGTACGCGCTACGGGAGTCCCGTTGGTCGGCTTCAACGTCTTGCTGCAGCAGCTCGGGCTGCCGATCCCGGCGGTGCCGACGATGATGATCGCCGGCGCGCTGGCGGCGGACGGCGCCTGTCGGGGGCGGGCGTGTTCGCGCATCTCGGTCGCCGCTTCGCGTCTCGCCGACCTGCTGTGGTTCTGGGCGGGCCGGCGCTACGGCTACCCGGTGCTGCGCTTCCTGTGCCGCGTCTCGCTGTCGCCGGACACCTGCGTGCGGCAGACCGAAGGCATCTTCGAGCGGTACGGGTTCTTCTCGGTGGTCGTCTCGAAGTTCGTACCGGGCTTCTCGACCGTCGCGCCGCCGATCGCCGGCGCGCTCGACATGGCTCCCGGCGTTCATCGTCGCGGCGCTCGCGAGCGCGGCGCTGTGGGTCGGCGCGGCGATGGGCGCAGGCTGGATCTTCGCTCGCAGATCGACTTCGCGCTGGCGTGGATGAGCGACAACGCGGCGCTTGCGGCGGGGCGGTCGGCGCGCTGCTCGCCTCTACATCGCCTACAAGGCGTGGCAGCGCTGGCGGCTGGCGCGCTTCGTCGCTGCGGCGCGCATCACCGTCGACGAGCTCGCGCGATCGCTCGACGAGGCGGCGCCGCTGCACCTCGTCGACGTCGGCTCGAAGCTCGCGCACGGCCACGGCCGCACATTCCCGGCGCGCTCCTGCTCGACCTCGACGAGATCGCCAGCGCGACGTCGATTTCCCGGACGACCGCGACATCGTGCTCTATTGCGCGTGCCCGAACGAGGAGTCGGCGAGGCGCGCCGCGCAGATCCTGCTGACCACGGCGGCTTCAAGCGCGTGCGGCCGCTCGCGGGCGGGCTCGATGCGTGGATCGCGTCGGGACGCAAGGTCGAGCACACCGCCGCGCCGATCGTCATGGTCGAGCGGCCGAAGCGGGCGGCCTAGGGTCAGACCCTGCTCATTTTTTGAGCAGGGTCTGACCCCGATACGCTAGTGGAGCGGCCGGCGCGGATACGCGGCGGCGCTGCGACGCTCGTCGGTCGGCGGCGGGGCGACGCGCACGAACCAGGTCTCGCGCTCGGTCTCGCGCGTCGCCGTGAAGCCGTGCTCGGCGAGCAGGTGCGCGACGGCCCCGGCCGAGCGCGCGGCGCGCCGCACGCGCATGACCTTGGTACGGCGCCCCGTGGGCGTCGAGAACAGCGCCTGCAACATCGCGCGGCCGTGACCCTTGCCGCGCAGCTGCGCCTCGATGCCGGTGAGCCACAGCTCGTAGCCGTCGTCGACCGCGCGGAACAGGCCGAAGCCGACCGGCGGCTCGCTACCGGTGGTCTCGTCGGCCCAGTAGACGTAGCCGGGAACCGCCACGGTCTGCACCGTGCCGGACACCGGGTCCTCGACGACGAAGTAGCCGGTCTTCAACGCCTGGCGCAATTCGCCGAAGAAGCGCGTCGCTGCGGGCGAGTCCCAGGCGAGCGCGGGGTCGAAGCTGCCGTCGCGCGCCGCGTCGCGGATCAGTGAGCGGAGCAACGCGAGGTGGCCGATGTGGGCGGGTCGCAGCATGGCAGATACATCTTAACGCCCCCGCAGCGGAGCAATACGTCGGCGACAGGCATTGACGTTGAC
>CAVVRH010000014.1:0-23029 GCA_963750585.1 uncultured beta proteobacterium | reverse complement strand
CGGTAACGCGTTGAGCTAACCGGTACTAATGGCCCGTGCGGCTTGACTCCATAATTGTGCGATTCAGGAAGCAGAATTCAGACGACAGAATTCAGAAATCCGATTCCCGCAGCGTGAATGCGCCGCAACTCGACCCCCCTTACCTTCCAGTCATGAATCAGCAGGAGCCCGGATCCGCGCCCGCGCGCGGCCACCGGTAACGCCGACAGGCCTGTCCCCTGTCTTCTGTCCCCTGATTCCTGACCCCCGTCAACGCCTGACGACCATAGCCCGCTGGAACCACCCCTTCCCATCCCGAACAGGACCGTGAAACGGCGGCACGCCGATGATAGTGTGGATTACCCATGCGAAAGTAGGTCATCGTCAGGCACCCTCCCCAACAAAAAGCCCCAAGGTCGGGGCTTTTTGCTTTGCGAGCGCCACGGCATCCGCCGGGGCCGGGCTGACCCAGATCAGAACTCCGCTGCCGGGCTCACCAGATAGTTCGCGCTTCCCCAGGAGTAGTTGGCAGTGGCGGTGAACGTGGTGCCGTTCATCGTCCACACCACGACGTCACCGGTCGCCGCATTGCGCCAGACCAGATCCGACTTCCGGTCGCCATCGAGATCGCCAACGTGCGAGACGCCCCACGCCGCATTCGTGAGCAGAATCGCCGCAGATATCGTGTTGGTCCCGTTCATCAGCCACATCGCGGTCTGACCCAACGCGTCGTTGCGCCAGAGCAAGTCGTCCTTGCCGTCGCCGTTGAAATCGCCGACGTGCGTTACCCGCCACGAAGCATCGTACATCTCGATCTTCGAACTGGCCGTGGCGGCTCCGTTCATCAGCCAAACTGCGGTCTGACCCGTGCTCGCGTTGCGCCAGACGAGATCGGAGCGCCCGTCACCGTCGAAGTCGCCAACGGCAACCACCTGCCAGTTCGCATCGCCGAGGATGATGCTGCCGGTCGTCATCGCGACGCCGTTCATCAACCAGATCGCGGTCTGCCCGGTTCCGCTGTTCCGCCAGACGAGGTCGCTGCGACCGTCGCCGTTGAAGTCTCCGACGTGCGTTACCTGCCAGCCGGAGGCGGTCATCACCAACGAGGAGGTGCGCGGCACGAGTCCATTCATCAGCCAAATCGCCGTCTGACCATCGCTCGAGTTGCGCCACACAAGATCGGTCCGACCGTCGGCGTCGAAATCACCGGTGCGAATGACCGACCAATTGGGGTCGCTGAATAGCGTTCCGCCGGCTGCCGGCGTGGCGCCGTTCATCAGCCATGCGAAGGTCGTGCCGTTGGCATGACGCCAGAGGAGGTCCGACTTCCCGTCTGCATCGAGATCGGCCAGCTGCGTGACCTGCCAGTTAACGTCGGCCAGGAGTGGAGCGCTCGACGTCGCCATGGCCCCGCTCATGAGCCAGGCCGCGCTCTCTCCGGTCATTGCGTTGTACCAAAGGAGGTCGTACGTGCGGTTTCCGTCGAGGTCGCGCTGCGGGCGGCTCGGTGAGACGGGATCGTACCGAACGGTGACGTTGGCCACGGTAGGTGACGCGGATTGCACGGTCACGACGAGTCCGCGGGCGTTGTCCCGGTACGTGCTGCCGACCATCAGCGCCGCGTCGTTGAACGAGGATGTTGTGGGCGTCATGTCGAGCAACTCCGTGTCGTCCGCACATCCGTTGCAGATCGATTCGAAGGGGCTCGCGACGCGGAACTGGACGCCGGCATATGCCGTCCCGATCGCGGAATCGAATCCATTCGCCTGCCTATACTCGAGCCAATACGTCCTGTAGGCACCCACGGGCACCTTGACGGCATAGGTCCCGCCGCCCGACAGCGCGAGCGGCGAGAGCGCGTAGCTGGCGGTCCCGGGCGCGTGAGTGACCACGCTTCCCGGCGTGATCCAGCCGAAGTCGAGCTTCTGCAGGCTGTTGAAATGTGCAGCTCGCGAGTTTCCCATGATTCCCCACACGTCACCGTACTCGGAGGACGTGCAGGTGCCGCCGATCACATTGGTGCCGCAGCGCAGGCTCGCGGCGTGGTACGCGCCGAAGTTGTGTCCGAGTTCGTGGCCGATCACCTGGAGGCTCAGCGACTGGTTGATGTACGCGCGTCCCCAGCCGATGTAGGCGAGCCCCGCCCAACCGCAACTCGACACGCGCGGAAAGATGTAGACGCGGTTCACGTAGTTGTCGATGTTGTAGCCGGCGGCGGTGGCGGCGTTGTCCCCGGCAGTCCCGATTCCGCTGAAGTTGCAGGTGGTCGGCGTGGTCATGCTGCCGACGAGCCAGGGCGTCACGGTGCCGGCAAGCAGCTGCCGGCCGTAGGACGCCTCCTTGTAGAACTCGGCCACGCTCGCAGTCGGTGCGGCCCCGAACATCAGCGACTGCACCGCAGCCTGCGTAAACGGCTCCGCGACGGTGTCGGTGAATTTCACCAGTATCACGAGCACCTGGTTGGTCGATACCGCGGCAATGCCGTCTCGCGAGATGGACGACCGGTCCGACGCGAGTGCATTGATCGTGATCTGATCGACGTTGAGCGTGCGAGAAGCCGGGTCCAGCGTGCCCGACACGCTCACCTGCATGCCATTCGCGAGAATATCCGGGAAGACCGGGAATGTGAGTTCGGTCGCCTGGCCTGCAACGTCCACCACCGAGAACGCGTAGCCGCTCTTTCCGGACTGCATGTCGTCGAAGTGGATCAGCGTGAAGCGGCCCTCGACCTGCGCGGTTGTTCCGGGCGCAGCTGCCGGCATCGTGGGCGCGGATCCCAGCTGCCGCCAGCGGTCGAGGAACAATGTCGTGCCTTCGAGGCGACCTGTCACCTCCAGCGTGCTGCGTGCGGCAGCAGTGGGCAGTGACACTCCGCGGAGACGCACCCGCGTGCCGTCCGCCAGTGCAAGGCCGACATAGCGGACCGTCGTGCCGAGCACTCGGTCGATGACCGTCACCTCGGTGATCGTGCCGACATACGTCGCGGTGACCGCGTGGGCAGCCGGCGCGTCCGGGCCGGTCATCAGTTGCTCGCCGCCGCCATGTGCCGATACCGTGGGTGCCACAAACGTGGCGAGGGCAAGCGCGACGAATGCCGCGGACAGATTCAGTTGGTTCAATTACCGACTCCTCGGGCAGTTGGGCCCCACCGTTTCATCTTGGTCGCCAATTGCGCTTTGCCGATGCAGATCGGCAATCGAAGTACCCGGGCTCACTTGCGCTACTGCGCACGTGTCCGGCCGTTTGCATCGCCCGGCCGAAAGCCGCCCGCAGACGCCTGGCGCACTTACGCCCGCTGCGAAGGCTGACAGCTCTGCCGCTTCAATGCTAACGTCATGCGATGACGGGCGAGTTCCCGCCTGTCGGGATGCGCAGACCGGCTGATGAAGACCGCGGGTCAGGGCATCGGGACAGCACGCGGCATACAGCCGGTGGGCCACAAGTCGGCTGCTCCCATCGAAAGGAGATCGTCGACGGCGCGGACGCGAACGGCTGCGCGAGACATTGCACGTGGCGCAGTCGACCCACGCTATGGCGCACGAGGTAGCGGCAATCGTCGCGGAAACGGTCAGGAAGGGGGTGGCTGCCCGTATTCGCTGAACTTCGACAGGACGACTGCCATCTCGGCATCGTTCAGCAGCACCGGGTCGCCCAATTGCAGCGCCCGCCAGTACATCTCGGCGAGCGTCTCGACCTCGACGGCGAGCGCGAGCGCCGCCGGAAGCGATGTACCGAGCGCGATCATTCCGTGGTTCGCGAGCAGGCAGGCGTTGCGACCCGCCAAAGCTTCGACCGCGAAGTCGGAAAGCGCCTGCGTGCCGAACGTCGCGTAGGATGCGCAGCGGATATCGCTGCCCCCCGCGATCGCGACCATGTAGTGGAAGGCGGGGATGCCGCGACCCGTGCAAGCGAGCGCCGTGGCGAAGGGCGAATGCGAGTGCACGATCGCGCCGATCTCGCGTCGCGTGCGATAAATGTCGCGATGGAAGCGCCACTCGGAGGATGGCTTGCGCGTTCCGAGTGCCTCCCCGTCGAGCGTGACGTAAACGACGTCATCGGGCTCGATCTCCGCGTACGGCATGCCGCTCGGCGTGACAAGGAATCCCTCGCCCTGCGCCCCGCGCCAGCGCGCGCTCACGTTGCCTGCCCTTCCGCGGTTGACGCCGGCCGAGTTCATCGCGCGCGCGGTCTCGAGCACGCGTTCGCGCAAGTCGCGCTCGGAGCCAGCCATGGCAGTCATCGCGAGCGCGCGAGTTCCGGGAACATGGCACCGAGCCATTCGGCCGATGCGCGTGTCACGCCACGCTCGGTGATGAGTCCGGTGACAAGCCGCGACGGCGTCACGTCGAATGCGTAATTGATCGCATGGGCCCCATGCGGCGCGACGCCGACGCGTTGCGTCTGGCCGTACTCGTCGCGGCCGATCACGGTGAGTATTTCCTCGGCGTCGCGCGCCTCGATCGGGATTTCGGCGCCGCTTGCGAGCTTCCAGTCGATCGTGGGCGAGGGCAAGGCGACGTAGAACGGCACGCCGTTGTCGCGTGCGCCGAGCGCCTTGTCGTACGTGCCGATCTTGTTGCACACGTCGCCGTTGCACGCAACGCGATCGGCGCCGACCAGCACAAGGTCAACCTCGCCCCTTTGCAGAAGCAATGCGCTCGCGACGTCCGCGAAAAGCGTGTACGGCACGCCGCGCTGCGCAAGCTCCCATGCCGTAAGGTTCGCACCCTGAAACCGCGGCCGCGTTTCGCTCACCCACACGTGCAGCGCCATGCCTTCCGCATGCGCCTGGAAGATCGGCGAGGTCGCCGTACCCCAGCCGCAGGTGGCAAGCGCGCCGGCGTTGCAGTGGGTCATCACGCGCACGGGACCGGGCTTGCGCTGCGCGATCGAGCGGAGCAGCGCAAGCCCGTGCTGGCCGATCGCGTAGTTGATCGCCACGTCCTCGACGGCGATCGCATCGGCCTCGCGCCATGCGGCATCGGCTCGCTCGGCAGGCGGCAGTGCGGCGATCGCAGAACGCACGCGGTCGAGTGCCCAGCGCAGGTTGACCGCTGTCGGTCGCGTCGAATCGAGCGCGGCGTGCGCACGGTTCAAGGCGGCGTCGCCCGGATCGCGGTCGAGCGCCAATGCGAGTCCATACGCGCCGACGGCGCCGATCAGCGGTGCGCCTCGGATCCACATTCGCCGGATCGCCAGTGCCGCGGCGTCCGCGTCGGCAATCCTGACCCGGATAACCGCATGCGGCAGCGCACGCTGATCGATGACCTCGATGTAGCGGGTTCCTGCGGCATGCGTGAGCGCGCGATGGGGCGCGGGGTCGCGCTGCGGGTCGATCGCGGATTTGTCGTGCATCAGTCGATTCTAGCGAACACGTCGATGGTGGGCCGCGCGGCGTTGGCCTGCTCGTTGCGCCTCAGGCGAATGGATCACTGGCGCTTGAGGACCTGCACCAGATTGTTGAAATCGTCGGTCCACAGCCGCCAGTCGGGTCGAGGCGTTACTGGATGGGCGGCCTCCGAGATCTGCGGGCGCGCGAGCGATGCCGGGTCGTCGGAGAGCAGCACCCAGTCGCTGCGGCTTGCGAGACTGTCGTCGCCGTTGTCGTCGATCCATGCTACGGCGAGACCGTTTGCCCTGGCGAGCGCGTCGACCACCGGGACGAGGTCGAGAAACCGGTTGGTCACATGGAACGCGATGATGCCACCCGGCTTCATGTGCCGCCTGTAGACCTTGATGGCCTCGTCGGTGATGAGGTGCACGGGGATCGCATCGCTCGAGAACGCATCGATCGCGAGCACGTCGAACTGTTGTGGCGGCTCGCGCTCGAGCGTGAGGCGCGCGTCGCCGAGCGGAGTAGCGATCGTCGCCTCGCTGTCGGCGAGGTAGGTGAAATCGCGGCGCGCGATGTCGACGACCGCCGGATTGATGTCGTAGAAGCGGTACTCGTCGCCCTTGCTGCCCCAGGTGGCGATCGTCCCGGTTCCGAGCCCGATCACGCCGACCTTCACCGGCTCCGTGCGCGGATGCAGCGATTCGATCGCCCGCGCGATGCCCGACGTCGCAGTGTAGTAGGTCGTCGGCTCGTGGCGCAGCGACGGGTCGAGGTACTGGTTGCCGTGCAGGATCGTGCCGTGGATCAGTGAGCGCCGCCGCGTGGCATCCTGGCCGGACTCCTGCACGCGCAGCGTGCCGTAGAAGTTGCGCGTCGCGACGATCGTGTTCTTGTAGAACTCGGTGGTGCCCCACATGGCGCAGCCTGCGGTCGTCAGCGCGGCGACAATGCCGAGCACGCCGTAGACCGGGTAATCACGACGCACTTGCCATAGCAGCAGCATTGCGCAAAGCACCAGCCCGCCGGCCAGCTCGAAGTACGCGGGCAGCACGAGTGGCGCGACGACGCCGACCAGAATGGAGCCGATCGCACCGCCGAGCGAGATCATCAGGTAGAAGCGCGTCAGATAGCGAGGGGCGGGTTTGAGCCGCACGAGCTCTCCGTGACAGAACATGCATGCGAGAAACAACCCGCCGCAGAAGACACCGATCTGGATCGCGAGCTCGTGCGTGAGTGCGGGATCGGCGAGCGTCCATCCCATCACGCCGAGCCCGGCGGCCAGCATCGCAAGGAATACGTCGCGTCGGTACCAGCCGCGACCGTCGAATGTCAGGATGAACGACAACAGGTAAAGCGCAAGCGGGGCGATCCACAGCAGGGGAACCGAGGCGATGTTCTGGGTGATGTGGTTGGAGATCGCGAGCAGGAGCAGCGACGCCGTCGCCGCGAGCGTGCACCAAAGCACTTGTCGTGCGACAGGCGGTGGATCGTCGTGCGCCGCATCCGTAATCGGAAGCGGAAGGTCGGTGCCGGAGCCCTGCCACCCCCTGGTCAAGCGTGCATTCGAGGGCGCGCGCAGACTCGCGAACCCCGCGGCCGCGCCCAGCGCGACGAACAGCGCATAGCCGACCGACCAGCCCCATGCCTGGGCCCGAGTGACGGTCCACGGTTCGAGCATGAATGGGTAGCCCAGCAGCGCGAGCATCGACGCGAAATTGGACAGCGCGAACAGGCGATACGGACTTGCGCCGGGGAACCGCCTCGCGAACCACGCCTGCACCAGCGGACTCGTCGTCGACAGCAGGAAGTAGGGGAGTCCGATGGTCGCCGTCAACATGCCGAGAATGAGCCAGGACGGGTTTTCCGAGCCGAGAGGCTTCCAGTGCGCCGCGGGCACGATCGGCAACAGGATTAACGAGACGACGAGCAGCGCGACGTGCAGTTGAACGGAACGCCGGGGCGTGAGCTTGCGCACTGTCCAGTCGGCGTAGCCATAGCCCGCGAGAAGTGCGGTCTGGAAGAACACGAGGCACGTGGTCCAGACCGTTGCCGATCCGCCGAACCACGGCAGGATCTGCTTGGCCATGACCGGCTGCACGAGGAACAGCAGGAAAGCGCTGGCGAAGATGGTGACTGCGTAGAGCAGCATGAGGAATCGCCCTTGGTGCCGGGCACGGGAAAGCGCGCATTGTAAGCGGTTGCCACAATCGCCTGTCCGCGGCGCCGCGTCATGCGATGCCGAAGGCGCGTGCGCCACGGCGCGGTCATCCACGAGGGCCTTGCAGATGCAGCGTGAAACTGGCCTAGAACGTGGTGCGGGGCTTGAAGTAGTCGGTGCGGTCGATCGACTGCACACGGATATCCTTCACATCGATTTCCTGCAGAAGGCGCAGCGGAATTTCGTCGCCGGCGATCCCGCGGGCCCAGACCTTGCGGTAGAAATCTGCCTGCGTGCGAACACCGTCGCTGCCGACGCCGAGAATGATGTCGCCGGCCTTCACCCCGGCGCGGTCGGCTGGGCCACCCGGCGAGACGCGTGTCACGTAGAGCCGGCCTTGCGCCTCTTCGGCGGAAATCCCGAGCCACGGTCGCGCGGGGCCTGCGCGCTTGCCCGACTTCACGAGATCGGCAAGGATCGGTTTCAGCAGGTCGATCGGGACGAACACGTTGCCGGGCAGCTTCGTCTCGCCATCGGTTGCTTCGCGCACGATCAGCGATCCGACGCCGACGAGCTTGCCCTCCTTGTCGATCAGCGCGGCGCCGCTCCAGTTGTCGGTAGGCGGACTCGTGAAGATCGCGTGATCGAGCATGTACTCCCAGCTGCCGGTGAACGCCCTGCGCGACACGACCCACACGAAGCTCACGTCGTTGGCACCGGCCAGGTTGGCAATCATCACCGGCTCGCGCTCGACGAGCTTTTCGGAGTCGCCGAGCGGGACGGGCGCGGCGCGCAATGGGACCAGACTCCGCACGAGGCCGAGACCCGTCGGGTGGTCGTAGCCGACGACCTGCGCGGGCAGCACGCGCCCGCGGCTGTCGGTCACCTTGACCTCTTCCGCCTCGACCAACAGGTAGCCGATCGTGACGATAAGGCCGCCCTCGCCGATGATGACGCCCGTGCCCTCGCGCTCGCGGCCGAGCGTCGTGGTGCTGCGCGCGTCGGGGACGGCGATCGTCTCGACCTTGACGATTGCCGCGAACAGCTTGTCCGCGTTGACCACGCCGGTTGCCGTTCCCTTGTCGGCATCGTTCCCCGGGGATGGCTTCGGCGAACTGGTCGACGGATGCGCAGCGCCTGCCCGGGCGGGCGCTGCGAATGAAGGCGCCGTTATCGTCAGGAGGGTGCGCAATTGCACAGACAGCCAGCCACAGCACATGCCGGCGGCGGAGTGCGAGGAAACGTGACAGGTCGGGCATCGTAGCCTCCGATCGGGGATCCCATCCGGAGCGGGCTGTCGCGCGGCCGAGTTGCCTACACCGCGCCGCGCGGTCCGCTCACTATATCGCGACGGCCCGCCGCCGCAAGGCGTCGGCATGCGAGAGCGCGCAAGACGCGCGCGGGCGGCTATCATGATTCCCGACGAACCTCGCTCGCCATTGCCGACCAGCCGAAACCGTGCGCACCGTACCTGCCGATCCGCTCGCCGAGTTCGTCGCCGCCATCCTGCAAGGCGGAGGCTGCGCTGCTGACGAAGCGCGCACTGTCGCGCGGCGGCTCGTGGATTCGAATCTGGTCGGCCACGATTCGCACGGCGTGCTGCGTGTAGGGACATACCTAGAGTGGGTAGGCAAGGGCTGGCTCGTGCCGAACGCGAAGCCGACGGTCGTGTTCGAAAGCGACACCATCGCGATCATCGACGGCAACCGTGGCTTCGGCCAGGTGATCGGCGAGTACGCGGGAACGCGCGGGGTCGAAAAGGCGGCCGTGACGGGCATTGCGCTGGTCGGCCTGCGCAACTGCGGGCACCTGGGCCGGCTCGGCGATTGGGCGGCGCTTGCGGCCCAGGCGGGACAGGTTTCGCTGCATTTCCTGAACACCTCGGGCGCGCCGCGCGTTGCGCCGTTCGGTGGCAGCGACCGACGCCTTTCCACCAATCCGCTTTGCGTGGGTGTGCCGCTCGCGGGTGCTGAGCCTGTGATCCTCGACATCACCACGTCGACCGTTGCCGAGGGCAAGCTCATGGTTGCGCGCAACAAGGGCGAGCGCGTGCCCGAGGGATGGATTATGGACAAGGGTGGCCGGCCGACGACGGATCCCGCCGACTTCTACGACGGTGGCGCGTTGCTCACGATCGGCGCGCACAAGGGGTCCGGCCTGTCGATCGTCACCGACCTGCTGGCCGGCGCGCTGACCACCGGACGCAGCTCCGATCCCACCGACGCTATCCTGCGCAACAACATGCTGTCGATCTACATCGCGCCTGGAGTGTACGACCCTTCGGGTGGTGTCATGCGCGAGGCCGCGCGCCTGGTCGAATGGGTGAAGGGCTCGCCACCCGCCACGCCAGAACGGCCGGTGCTCGCGCCGGGCGAGGTCGAGCGCGCGACCAAGGTCCGCCGGCTTCGCGATGGCATCCCGCTCGACGAAACGACGTGGCGGAACCTGCTGGATGCGGCTGCGAGCGTCGGCGTCGACATATCGCGAGCGGCAGCGCTAGCTGCCTGAACCTCCCACTACAATGGCGCAACTTTGCAGCCTGCGGGGACTGATCGCCTGCACCGCGCTTGCCGTTGCCCTCGCTGCGGAGCCTGCATGCGCGGACTTCACGGGCAAGGTAGTCACCGTGGCCGACGGGGATACCGTCACGGTCCTCGCGGACCGCCGCGAAGTGCGAGTTCGCCTCGCCGGCATCGATGCGCCGGAACGCGGGCAGCCCCATGCGCGCGCGGCACGGCAGTCGCTTGCCTCGCTGGTCGCAGGCCGCACGGTCACGGTCCATGGCCGCGGTCAGGATGTCTACGGTCGCTTGCTGGGCGAGTTGCGTGTCGACGTGCTCGATGTCAACGCAGAGCAGGTCAGGCGCGGCTATGCGTGGGTATTCCGGCGCTATTCGCATGACCCGCACCTGCTTGCGCTGGAGGCCGAGGCGAAAGCTGCGCGCCGGGGCCTTTGGCAGGACCCGAATCCAGTCGAGCCGTGGCTGTGGCGCGCGCAAACCGCACCGCCGCGTGGTGCCGCCGCGCCTCATGCATGGCATGCGCCGCCGCGCATTCATGCAGCCGTTGCGTGGGGCTGAACGATGAGCCAATCGGTCTCAGAACTCTTCCCCGGCTTCGCGACGCGCCGCGTGAGAACGAGTGGCGCGGAGATCCACTGCGTGACCGGCGGCCGCGGACCGCCTGTCCTGCTGCTGCACGGTTATCCGCAGACGCATGCGATGTGGCACAAGATTGCGCCGCGGCTTGCCGAATCGTTCACCGTAGTCTGCGCCGATCTTCGCGGCTACGGCGATTCCGCAAAGCCGGCGAGCAACGCGGAGCACGCGCCGTACTCGAAGCGCGAGATGGCGCGAGACATGGCGGAGCTCATGCAGGAGCTCGGCCACGCGCGCTATCGGCTCGCAGGGCACGATCGCGGCGGGCGCGTCGCGCACCGGCTCGCAGTGGATCATCCCGGGTCGGTCATGCGCGTCGCCTTTCTCGATATCTCGCCGACGCGGACGATGTATGCAAGGACGGACAAGGCGTTTGCGACTGCCTATTACCACTGGTTCTTCCTGATCCAGCCGTTCGACCTTCCCGAGCGGCTGATCGGTGCCGATCCCTGCTTCTATCTGCGGCGCAAGATTGGAAGCTGGGCAGGCGGGCTTTCGTATTTCGATCCGCGTGCGCTCGCCGAGTACGAACGCTGCTTCGCCGACCACCACACGATCCACGCAAGCTGCGAGGACTACCGTGCGGCGGCGACGATAGACCTCGTGCACGACGATGCGGATGCGGCGGGCGGTACGCGCATCGCCTGTCCGGTGCTCGCGCTTTGGGGCGAGCGGGGCGTGGTGAACCGCCTGTTCGATCCGATCGCCGATTGGCAGGCGGTGAGCGCGGGGCCGGTATCGGGACGCGCGCTGCCGTGCGCACACTTCCTGGCCGAGGAAGCGCCCGACCTCACGCTCGCAGAACTGCGCGCGTTCTTTTCCGCCTGAACCTGTTGATGCTTTTCGCGCAGATCTCCGATCCGCACGTGACACTCCCTGGCGAAAGTCCGGGCGCCGGAGTCGATTCGTTCGACAATCTGCTGCGTGCGATTGCAGCGATCAACGGGCTCGACCCGCTGCCCCAGGCGCTGGTCGTGAGCGGCGATCTGGTGGAGCACGGCACGCCGGAAGAGTACGTGCGTCTCGCCACGGCACTTGCCGCGGTGCGCATGCCATGGTGGCTGATGCCGGGCAACCACGACGATCGCGACGCGCTCGGCTTCACCTTTCCGTCCTGTGCATCGGCGCGCGGGCCCTGGGGCATCCAATGTGTCGTCGACCTGCCCCCATTGCGCTTGCTGCTACTCGATTCGCTGGTGCCCGGCACACCGGCGGGCGAGTTGTCGGCGGCAAGTCTCGCCTGGCTCGAGGAACACCTCGCACCGTCGCCGACCGTGCCGACGATCGTCTTCGTGCATCATCCACCGGCGATCACGGGTCTCGCGCAATTCGACGGCTCGGGTTTGCGCAACGGCGACGCGCTCGCCGCGGTCATCGCGCGACATCCCCAAATCGTGCGCGTCGCCAGCGGTCACATCCACCGCTCACTGGCCTGCGGATGGGCCGGCACGACGTTGACCGTCTGCCCGAGCACTGCACACCAGTTCGAGCTGGACCTGCGCGAACACGGTCGCATTACCCCAGTTGCGGATGGGCCGGCCTACCAGCTGCATCGCTGGAACGGCGGCGTACTCTTCACCTATACGCTGGCGGTGTGCTGAAGTCGAATGAGAGTGCACCGCCGGCAGCCGGAACGAAAAGGAGGAGACATGGCGAAGCACAGCGCGATGCGAGCGGCCGCGTCCATCATCATGGGCCTCGCGCTTGCGGTCGCGATGTCCGCCGCAGGCGCCCAGCCCTACCCCAATCATCCTGTGCGGATGATCGTACCGTTCGCGCCAGGGGGAGCGACGGACATCATCGCCCGGATCGTGTCACAGAGGCTTGGCGACCGGTTGGGGCAGCAAGTCGTGATCGAGAACAGGCCCGGCGCGGGCACCACGGTCGGCAATGCCGAGGTCGCGAAGGCGAAGCCGGATGGCTATACGCTCTTGTTCGCGCCGACGCCGTTCGTAATCTCGCAGATCGTCTATCCGTCGCTACCCTACGACCCGCAGAAGGATTTCGCGCCGGTGTCGCTGCTCGCGGTTTCGCCCTTCATTCTCGTAACGAACGCGATGAACGTGCCGGCGGGAAGCCTCGCCGAGGTGGTCGCATTGGCCAAGGCGAAGCCCGGAGCGCTCACATTCTGTTCGGCCGGCAACGGAACCGTCCCCCACCTGGCGGGCGAACTGTTCAAGCTGCGTGCCGGAATCGACATCGTGCACGTACCCTACAAGGGCGGCGGGCCCGCCATCGTCGACCTGGTCGGCGGGCAGGTGGCGATGATGTTCGCGACGCCGATCGAGGTGAACCAGCACGTGCAGTCCGGCAAGCTCAAGGTACTGGGCACGACGTCGATGAAGCGGCTCGCTGCAATGCCGGACGTGCCTACGCTCGACGAAAGCGGCTACGCCGGGTTCGAGGTCCTTTCGTTCTTCGGGGTCATGGCGCCCGCCGGCACGCCAACTGACATCGTCAATCGCCTTGCCGGGGATCTTGGCGCAGTCATGGAATTGCCCGACGTGCGCGAGCGCTTCGCGGCGCAGAGCGCCGAAGCGAACGTACTGGGACCCGCCGCGTTCGCGCAGTTCCTGATGCGGGAGCGCGAAAAGTGGTCGGACATCGTCAAGCGTTCCGGGGCAAAGGTCGACTAGGGATTGGCGCGGCGCGCTGGGTCCGTGAGCTGCGCAAGCGTCAGCCTGGCCAGGGGCGGCCGGGCATGCGGTGCTGATATAATTTGCGCCTTGGCCAAGTAGCTCAGTTGGTAGAGCAGAGGACTGAAAATCCTTGTGTCGGTGGTTCAATTCCGCCCTTGGCCACCAGTAAAACAAAGGCTTGCACGTCCCTCGGACGGCAAGCCTTTTTCGTTGGTGCGGTTCCTGTTCAGTCGCGCAGGGGAGGCGAAATTCTGCTGGAATATCACGCAGACATTTGCACCTGCTCCCGCTTTGACTGCTTTCCCGGCCCGGTCAAATCGGCCCCTACGGTTCGTGGAATTGAAATGCAATCTCGATCATCGACAACCTGCTGATTGGCCCCGGCTTCTTCATCGCCAGGATTGCTTCTCGGGCGAGAAGTCGCCGTTGCTCTGCCGTGGCGTGGGACGCCATGCAGCGGATTGGTCGGTTCATGACCGAAATCTCTTGACCGCCGTCAGCCGGAGGGGGAGAAGGAGCAAGGAGGAACGAGGGCGGGCGCCGAGTTGAATCGACGCGCGCTGCGCGCTCCGGAGTCAGCTCAATGCACTCGCGTTGCCAGCATGCCAAGCGCATAGCCATCCATGCGCCCACCCGGACGGCTATGCGGTCGGGGTGAGAATCTTCGCGTTGACGCTCGCGAGGCCCGGTCCTACCATCTTCCGTTCCTAGGCAACCCGGACGGGTCGCTTCGCAGGCGGCCCAGGTGAATCGCGATGTCGTTGCTCCGACCCTGGTTGGTCGTCGTCGTCGCGTTGCTTCCGGCAGTCGCGTGCGCGGCGGAGATCGCCGTCGCGAGCCTCGTCGAGGGCAGTCCGCGTCTCTTGCGTGGCGCGACGTGGTACAGGCTCGTACCCGGCGCGCGGCTGGAGGACGGCGACATCGTCAGCGCAGCGGATCGCGCGCAGATGCTTGCCGAGTTCGCTAACGGGAGCATACTGAGCCTCGTCGGTCCCGGGGCGCTTTACCTCGAGACCAAGCCGGTGAAGGCAACCGCGGCGGATTCGCCGGCATTCACGCTGGCGAACGGCTGGCTCAAGGTCGTCGCCAGGGCTCCCGGTGTACGCCTGCACACGCCGTCGGCGGAACTCACCACGGGCGACGGCGTCCTGGTCATGCATGGGCTCGGGCCCACGCTCGAGGTCTTCGTGGAATCGGGGACCGCGCGGCTTGCGGCGCTGCTTCCGAACGGCAACGCCGGGCCGGCGCAGGACGCGAAGCAGGGCGAGCACTGGTCGAACATCAGCAACGGGCGCTTCGTGACGGCGGCCCGCGCGCCGAAAGCGTTTGTCGAGTCGATGCCGCGGCATTTCCTCGACCCGTTGCCGAGCCTGGCCGCGAAATACAAGACCAAGCCGACGCTTGTCGCCGATGGCGATGTCACCTACGCCGAGGCCGAACCCTGGCTCGCGAGCCGCGACCGGGCGGCATTCGAGAAGCGTTTCGCAGCCCGGCTGCGCGATCCGGTTTTCCGGCGCGCCGTCGAGCCGCAGGTTGCCCGTTATCCCAGCTGGGACCGGATGCTGCACCCCGAGAAGTACGAGCCCAAGCCCGCCCCGGCGCAGTAGGCTCGCGATGGCGCGCGGCGCCGGCTTGTTCGAAAGGAGGCCCGCATGAAGCTGATCTGGAAGTTCAATCTGGTGCTGCTGGGCATTTTCGTGCTCGGCTTCGTGATCGCGGGCTACGTGTCGTGGCAGGCATTGCGGACGAATGCGCGCGAGGAGATCCTGCAGAATGCGCGGCTCATGATGGAAGCGGCACTGGCGTCGCGCAACTACACGACGACGCAGGTGAAGCCGCTGCTCGAGACGCAGCTCAAGTACCAGTTCGTGCCGCAGACGGTGCCCGCGTACGCGGCGACCGAGCAGTTCGGCGAACTGCGCAAGAAGCATCCGGACTACGTGTACAAGGAGGCGACGCTCAATCCATCGAATCCGCGCAACCGCGCGACCGACTGGGAGACCGACGTCGTCAGCATCTTCCGCCAGCGTCCACGACCGCCGAGGTGATCGGCGAGCGCGACACGCCGACCGGACGCGCACTCTATCTCGCCCGCCCGATCCAGGTGAAGAGCAAGACCTGCCTCGAATGCCACAGCACGGTCGACGTGGCGCCGAAGACCATGATCGATCTCTACGGCAACGCGAACGGGTTCGGGTGGAAGATGGAAGAGGTGATCGGTGCGCAGATCGTCTCGGTTCCGATGACCGTCCCGATCGCGCGCGCGGAGGCGACGTTCAAGACGTTCATGGCGTCGCTCGCAGTCGTTTTCCTCGCGATCTTCGTCCTCCTGAACGTGATGCTCTACACGATGGTGATCCGGCGCGTGACGCGGCTCGCGGGCATGGCCGACCAGGTGAGCCTCGGCTCGCTCGATGCCGGCGACTTCAAGACGACGAGCCGCGACGAGATCGGCACGCTGAGCGCCGCCATGGACCGGATGAAGACGAGCCTGGTGCAGGCGATGAAGATGCTCGACACATGAAGTCTGGGGTCCCTGGCGTTGGCGTTGCGGCGGTTTCGCTTCCATTCGCCGCTGCGTCGCATGAACATCCGGGACCGCTTGGCGTGATCCGGCCTGCCCGATCGCAGGAAGCGTGATGCCCGACCTCGATCGCCTCGGCAAGTACGAGATCCGGAGTGTCCTCGGCAAGGGCGCGATGGGCGTCGTCTACCTCGCGTTCGACCCGTTCATCGAGCGTCCGGTCGCGATCAAGACGATCCGCACGGATTCACTCGACCCGGAGCTCGCCGTCCAGTTCATGGCGCGCTTCAAGAACGAGGCGCGAGCGGCGGGAAGGCTCACGCACGCCAACATCGTCGGCGTCTACGAGTACGGCGAGGAGGGCGGCATCGCCTACATCGTGATGGAGTACGTCGAGGGTACCGGGCTGCGCGAATACCTGAACCGCCGGACCTCGTTCGACTTCGCGCAGCTCGTTGCGCTGATGACGCAGCTGCTCGAATGCGCTGGAGTTCGCGCATCTCTGCGGCGTCGTCCACCGCGACATCAAGCCGTCGAACCTGATCGTCACACCAACCGGGCTCCTCAAGGTCGCCGACTTCGGCGTCGCCCGGGTCGACATGTCGAACCTGACAGTCGCCGGCATGGTGATCGGCACGCCGTCCTACATGTCACCGGAGCAGTGCACGGGCAAAGAGGTCGACGTGCGCTCCGACGTCTTCAGCGCCGGCGTCGTGCTGCTACGAGCTGCTGACCGGCCAGCGCCCGTTCATCGGTTCGCTCGAGGCCATCGCCTACAAGATCTGCCACGAGGAGCCGGTGCCGCCGTCGCAGCTATCCGGGACTCAGCTTGCCGAGGGAGGTCGATCAGCTGGTCGCCAGGGCGCTGGCGAAACGCCCGGCGGATCGCTTTCCGAGCGCCCGCGCGTTTCGCGAAGCCTTGCTCGAAGTCGCGCAGATCGGCGTGCCGGTCGACGACGGCGGCGGGACGACCGTAGTCAACATCGGTACGATCATGCTGCAAAAGCCTGCGCCGCACTGGGACGACGAAACGCTGACCACCGCCGAGCACGAACTCGCACGCTTCCTGGGCCCGATGGCGAGGGTGGTCGTGCGCCGAGCGGCTGCCCAGACGCACGATCGCGGCGAGCTGTGCGCGCTGCTTATCGGAGAGCATCGACGATCCCGACACGCGGCGGAAATTCGTCGACGCGTTCGCCCGGATTGCGAACAGCGGCCGCTCGGGATCGGCGCACGCGTCGGACTTGCGCAGTGGTGCGCGCAGCAGCCCGCCGGTGCGCGGGTCCGCCGGCGCGAGCCAGCCAGGGCCCGGACTCGCCAGCGCGAGCCGGCCGGGCGGTTCAGCGTCAGGCGTGCTGCTCGATTCGGCCTACGTCGAGCAGGTCAACGGTCAGCTCGCCCTGTACCTGGGGCCGATTGCGCGCATCGTGACGAAGAAGGCGGCGCAGAGGGCGGCGAGCCGCGGCGAGTTCGTGCGCATGGTCGCCGACAATCTCGGCACCCAGGATCGCGTCGCGTTCCTGCGGGAGCTGGGGTACGCGGAAAAGTAGGGCACGGAGCCGATGCGTCGCGTCGTCGTCGGCTCGCGTTGCTGACGGCTCAGTGCGTTCGTTTTCGCTGACGGTCGCTCGCAGCGCCGCAACGATGCGCTCCGCCCGAACGACTGCGCCGCGACATTGCGACCGCGCAGATGCCGAGCGCGCCCGACACGATGAGCAGACTCCACTTGGAAAGCGTTGGAATCTCGGTGGCTGCCGCCGGGAGCGCGGCCAGCCAGGTCACCGTGATCGAGACGGGCGCCGACGTACCGATAGCGTTCGTTGCCGTGACGGCGTAGGCGCGCGTGCCCGGAACGCTCTGCGTGTCGCTGCACACCGGCCCCGTGCTTGCGCAACCATTCCACGCATATCGCGTTGGACTGTTCGTGCAACCTGCGGTCAACAAAAGCGTGTTGCCGACACGTGGTGTGGTGGTGCTCGCCGACATCGTGCACGCCGGCGGCTCGGTTGGCGGCACGAAATAGCACTGCTGCAACGTCGCGGCGGTGGATTCGCGCACGCTTGCGTTGTTGGACGCAGGGGTCACGCTGCTCGCCGTAGGGATCGGGACCTCGTTCTGGACGTCTGAAACGGCGCTGGACGAGGTCGCGCTCAACGGCGTTACGCCGGCGCAGCCGGTGATCAGGCCACGGGCGTCGAGCTTGAGCACCCAGGCGTCAAGGTCGCCGGAACCGAGCGAATCGGTGAAACCCGCCGCGATGAATCCGCCGTCGGACGTCGCCCGCGCGGACAGCCCCGACTGGAAGCTGTCGCCGCCATAGGCGTTCTTCCAGATGACGTTGCCGTCGCGGTCCAGTCTCATGACGACTGCTTTGTAGAACTGGAACGATCCACAACCCCAATCATTGCCGGACACGACGAAGCCGCCGCCTGCAAGTTCTTGCACGAAGCCGGCGCTGCGCATGCCGTCGTAGACCCTTGTCCAAAGGGCATTGCCGCTTGCGTCCAGCTTCGTCACCCAGCCCTGCGCGCACAACTCACCACCGGACTCGCCAACCATGATGTATCCACCGTCGGCGGTCGGTTGGAGGTGGTTGGCCCGGGTGTAAATCGCCGTCCTGTAGAGCCTCAACCAGGCAACGTTTCCAGATGCGTCGAGCTTGGCCAGCCAGCCGAAGCCATTTTGCGGGCGAGGGAACCCCCCTCCCACCAGCATGTAGCCGCCATCGGCAGCTTGCTGTACCGAGAACACCCGTCGGGTTCCCGGGGACAAGAAGTCGAAATACTGTTGCCAGGCAATGCTCCCGACTGCGTCCAGCTTCAAAATCCATGGGGACAGTCCGTTGCCGATGGCGATGTATCCACCATCGGCAGTCGGCTTCACGTCGATCCCCGCTTCATCGCCAGTCCCGCCATAGGTTTTCTGCCACGCCACGTTTCCGTTGGAATCGAGCTTCAGCACCCAAAGGTCATTTCTTCCTGCACCGAACGATTGGGTTGTTCCGGCCATGACGAATCCACCATCCAGCGTCGGGTAGACGGACCTCGCCCCGTCGCTCTCGATCCCGCCATAGGTCTTCTGCCAGACGATGCTGCCGTCGGCAGCGAGTTTCATCAGCCAGGCATCGGAGCCGCCTGCGCCAAACGAAGTGGTGGATCCTGCCACGATGTATCCACCGTCGGCGGTCGGTTGCATGGAACTCAAGCTGTCGGCGCCCGCGCCGCCGTACGTCTTCGCCCATTCCGCGGCCTCGAGCGCGCCTGCGAAAAACAGCGACCCAAGGAAAAGCATCGCGCCGATGTGCGATAGTGCGTGCCGGCGTCTGCTCCCATGTTGCCCGCGGGAGGTAACCGAAGCGGAACTGCGGATGCTCGACACGGCGCGCAGCGGCAACGAAGGCAACACGACGATCCCTTGGCAGGTGGAAACGCGTGGCAAGCGCGGCACGATCGCCGCTACTTCGCCGTCGTGGGGTGAGATGGCATTCTGCTACTGCCTGGCGGCCGAGTCGATGCCGGAATTACCCGCGTCAGGTCGAGCAGGGATGCCACCATTGCTCGTCCATCGTCGTCGCGGAGGCGAACGAGGACTTGCCCGTTTACTACAACCGCGAGAGTCGGGGGCAATCGGCGCCATCCGCCCGCGACGTGCCGGATTGCGCTTACGACCGTACGGCTGCCCGGCCATGGTTACGGCGCGATGCTCCGACTACAATAGGCTCGCCTACTCGAGATGTCGTCGATGCCCTCTCTCCGGTGCCTTTTCTGCAACCACCTCAATCTGGCGGGTGCGAGGTTCTGCAATGAGTGTGGCTCGCCGTTGCACCTCCAGCCGTGCAGCCAGTGCGGTGCGATCGACAACCGGACCGCGAGAAACTGCTACAAGTGCGGTGCGGAATTCCCGGTGCATGTGGTATCCGGACCCGCGGTCGCGCCTGCCCCGTCGATCCTGGATAACGAGGCCACGGATCGGGCATTGCGTGATGCTGGCGTCATAATCGAGCGCAAGTCCGGGCCCGAGTCCGCAGCGCAGACTCCCAGCGTGGTTCAACCAGCTTCGCAGCCGGAAGTCGCCGAAGTTCGGGAGGAAGTGGACGAAGCCAATGGTCCAGAGCCCGCGCACCTGGAACCGGCTCCGACTAACTCCGTGCTCGAGCCGCAGCAGGTGGAAGAACCGGTCCCATCCGACAGCGTAGCGGCGACCACCCATTCGCGGCGCCCGTGGCGCATTGCATTGTCGGCACTAATGATTGCGGCGGCTGCCATCGCGGTCTATAACTATTACAACCGCCCTGCGCAGCCACTTGAAGAGAAGCAAATCGCAAGGCCAGGCGACCCCAGAATGCCGGGGGGGCCAATTTCCGGCGGCGCCACGCTGCCGAGCGTACCGACACAGCAGATCGACGCCGCATCTGCACCAAGCGCCACCACGTCCAAGCTTGGAGCAGGAGCGGAAGGGAGTGACAAGGCGCCAGCGGCCGTCGTCGCAAGACCTCGGCACGATCCCGGTCCGGCGCAGGCCGCCGTGCCTGTTCCGGATCCTGCATCTGCAAGTCGCCCGGCTGCCGTATCCCCGGGCGCAGCCACCGCCACGACCACACGGCCATCGCCTGCAACCGATGTCGCGGCGAAACCCCGTCAGGATCCGCCGATCTTCAAGGAGTGTCCGGAAGCCGTCGCAGCGCTCGGGTTCTGCAGCCCGGGTACCAAACAGGGGGAGAAATAGCATGAAACGTACGTTCTGGTTCTGGCTGCTGGCGGCGGGGTTGCTTTGCCACGGCACGGTGGCGCTCGCCGCTGCGGAATACAAGATCGTGACCGCGTCCGAGCGAGGGACCTATATCAAGATCGGCAAAGACCTCGCGCAGTTTGTTGCTCCCGCGGCGGACATAGAGCTCGATGCGGTGCCCTCGGCGGGATCGGCGGAGAACGTTCGACGGCTGCGTTACGAGCCGGGCGTCAAGTTTGCGCTGGTGCAGTCGGACGTCTATCAGGCGTTTCTCGACCTGGCGGCCGGCGGCAATGCGGAGGCCGGCGCGATGATCCGGCCGCTGCGCGTGATCATGCCGCTCTACAACGAGGAGATCTACTTCATCGCGCGGGCCGACTCGGACCGGAATTACGTTCACGAGATCAAGAATGCGAAGATCAATGCGGGCGAGCAAGGAAGCGGCACGGCGCTCACGTCGGCGACGCTCTACCGGCTGATGTTCGGCGAATCCATGTCCGAAGGCAGCGCGACCTACCTTTCCAACGAGGAGGCGCTGGTCAAACTGATCACGGACAAGACGATTGACGTGGTGGCCGTCGTCGCAGGCCAGCCCGCCAAGCTGCTCGCCGACATGAAGCCCGAGGCGCGCCAACTCGTCAAGCTGCTCAAGTTCGACCCCAACCATCCATCCAGCGAGGCGGCGCTCAAGACCTACTTTCCCGCGACGGTGCGCGCCAGCAACTATCCAAACCTGCTCACGGAGGATTTCCCCGGGCTGGCGGTCAAGGCGTTCCTGGTCACCTACGATTTCCAAGCTCAAGAGCACCGAGAACCACCTGCGGCGCTTGGCGCGTTCGCTGTGCCAGAACTTCCCGACGCTGCAGGAAAAAGGACATCCGAAGTGGCGTGAGGTTGAGCTGGCGCTACCGGATCTCGGTCGCGGATGGTTCTACTATGCCCCGACGGCGCGCGAGATGCGATCGCTGCATCGCCGGAGAATCGAAGACGGGATCGCCGGTGAGATCCCCAGCGGCGAAGCCGTGTCCGCAGCGGAACGGATCCTGGGTCTGTGCAAGTCGGCCTGCGTGCCGCGCGCATGGTGACTCGCGGCGCGCGTACCGACGGGTCCCGCGGACGTAGTGGAGGAAGACCGAGCGCACTTCCTCAACGTCCCGGGTGATGGGTGCGCGGTTCTCCATGTCCCTCGCGACGTCCCGCCACCTGACGACCGACGGATCGAAGCGGTCGGAGCGGCCGGAGCGGACCGGACGATGCCGATCGTTTACGTCCCGGGAACCAGCACGGGGCGGTGGGCGCCTGCGACGGTGTCGTTCGAAATTGGATAGTCCATCGCTATGACGCGTAGCAGAGATCAATCGAGTTGCTGTTGAGATACCCTGGTCGACTTCGTGCTCCTCTCCAGCGGATCGTTCCAGCCACAGGAAGCGCGTCGACGAATGGCTCGCCGCGGGTATCGCGGCGAAGCTGCGCTAGGCGCCGGCGCGTCACCGTTATCCCTGCCGGAGCACGCTCGCCGCGTGAGGCCGATCGCTGTCCCATCCGATATGATTGAGCGCTTCTTCTCGACCGGTCTGCCGCCAATCGCTCGTCTCGATCGGACCGCGCCGCTGACCTCGGCAGCTCGCTGGAGCGCGCCTCCCTGCTCTACCGGGCGTTGCTCGGCCACGATCTCGACAGAGCCTGCGCGCCAATCGCTTCGAGCCGCGTCCGCGATCGCACTCTCGACGATTCGCTCGCGCTGCGGCTTTTACCTACTCGGCGGCCTTCCTCGGCCGGCTCTCCGAACGCGCAATCGATGTCACCCCTGTACCTGATTCATGCGCGCGCCAACTGATGATCCGGCGCTTTGCCAGCGGCGGCGCACGTGCTCGATCTTCGCGCGCAACGCGCCCGCTGTACAGGAATCGGATACGCGCACCCGTTCCGCGCCTCGCTGATGAGTCGATCTTCCCCCAGAGGCCCAACGCAGATGTATCGCCGATTGCGTGCGCGCCGCCGCACGACGGCGGCAAGATGGCGACCCGCTCTCCGACATGACGCGCCTCGACGCGTTCAATCATGCAACGTCGACCTTGTCTGAGTACCGGGCAGAGCATCGAACACGTCGACCTGGCATCGGGCGGACGAATGTGCCGCGAGGCGCTGCGGGTCCTGAAGCCGGGCGGCGCGTTCTGCCTGGATACGCCCAATCGAGAATCCCTTGCAGATCCATATGAAGGACCTCGGCGGCGTCGTCCACCCGGAGCACGACGCGAGTATCACGCGCATGAACTGCGGGAGCTGCTCGTGCAATCCGGGCTTCGAAGTGGTGGCCGCGCGCGGTGTGTGCGAGATGGCGGTCACGCGCGCAACGGGCGAGTTTCACTACCCGGACTTCGTTCTCGGAAACCCGCTGGTCGACGATCCGGAAGCGGGGTACATTGCTGCTATTTTGGCTGCCGCAAGCCCGCCTGAGACCGCCCACACCTGTCCGCCACAGGACCGGGTGCACGACTGTTCCGGAAGA
>CAVVRH010000013.1:0-26426 GCA_963750585.1 uncultured beta proteobacterium | reverse complement strand
GCTACGAGGCCATGAACGAGTCGATCTTCGGCCCGGTCTGCTTCAATTCGGCGGCTCCCGACGACGGCAACATGCGGTTGCTCGCGCACGTCGGCACGCCGGCCCAGAAAGCGCGCTGGCTCGCGCCGGTTGCGGATGGAAGCATGCGCTCCGCGTTTGTGATGACCGAGCCGCATCCGGGCAGCGGCTCCGACCCGGCGATGATGCGCACAACGGCGGAAAAGCGCGGCGACCGGTGGGTGGTCCATGGCCAGAAGTGGTTCATCACGGGCGCCGGTGTCGCGCAGCACTTCATCCTTGTTGCGAAGACGTCCGACGATCCCCGCAAGGGACTGACCGCGTTCCTGTTCGACCGCAGCGATCCGGGCTGGCGCATCGTGCGGCGCATCCCGATCATGGGTCCGGAAGAGCACGGCGGGCATTGCGAGCTCGAATTCGACGGGCTCGAGATTCCCGACGAGAACCGCCTGCTCGGTGTGGGTGACGGCCTCAAGGTCACGCAGATCCGCCTGGGCCCGGCCCGGCTCACCCACTGCATGCGCTGGCTCGGGCTCGCCAGGCGTTCGGTGGCGGTCGCCCTCGATTATGTGAGCATTCGCGAGCACGCCGGGCACAAGCTCGCGGAGCTGGAGACGGTGCGCACCGCACTTGGCGATGTCGCGCTGCAGATCGAAATCGGCCGGCTGCTCACGATGCGCGCCGCGCGCAGGCTCGATCAGGGCGATTTCGCGCGGAAGGAGGTGTCGATGGCAAAGGTCGTCGTCGCCGATACGCTCGGGAAGGCGGTCGACACCGCGATTCAGCTCAATGGCGGGCGCGGCTACTCGAAGGATACGGTGCTGGAGTGGATCTACCGCTATGCGCGGCAGGCGCGCTTGGTGGACGGCGCCTCCGAGGTGCACAAGATGGTGCTTGCGCGCTTTCTCATGCAGGAGCGCGAGTCGTTCTGGGCATGGGATCGGCCGGGCTGAATCCGCGCGCTCACGCAGGCTCGACGACTTCTTGCGTGCCCGCGGCGAGCGCCTGGTCCACCGCGAACGCTGCGGCAATGCCGCTGCGTACCGCAGCCTCCAGCGTCGCCGGGAACTCCGCGTCCATGTAGTCGCCGGCGAGAAAGAGCCGCGGCAATGGACGCAGACTCGCAGGCCGCGGTCGATCGGGGACGCAGGCATAGGTCGCGCGCTGCTCGACGATCGTCTGCGACCACGCGCTCGCGGAACGGCCTGGCAGCAGCCGCTGCAGCTGCTCGTCGCACTGCGTGGCAAGCGCGCGGTGGTCCAGCGCGGAATGCGCACCGCCGGCGCTGATCACGACGCCGACGATCTGCCCGAGCGGCAGCCGGCTCGCCGAGTCGGCCGCGCGCGCGAGCACGTCGGGCCGGTCGAATGCCCAGTGCCCGGGCGCATCGTCGAGGCGCACCATCGGGGACGGGAGCGGTCGTGGCTTCGTGTAGCCGAGCCAGACGGTCGCGATCGGCTCGTAGTGCAGTGCGTCGACCGCCTCGAGCGCGAGCGCGACCGGTTCCCGCGTGGCCACCGACGGGGCGAGCGCTTGGCGCAGCTGGTGAGGTCCGACGGCGACGATTGCGGCGCGAGTGCGCAGACGTCCCGTTCCGGTACGGACGTCGACACCCTCATCGTCGGCCGTGTCGACGATGGCCCGCAAGCGGGTCGCCGCATGGCCGCCGTGGGCCTCGACGAAGCGTGCCGCGCCATCGGGGAAAAGGGCCGAGAGATCGGTCGTCGCGAACAGCAGATCGGAGTCCTCGGCACGGGCATCGAATGCCGCCTTGAGCACGTTGGCGAAGGTCTGCGCACACGCCTTGTCGGGCGGGGTGTTGAGCGCGGCGAGGCAAAGCGGCGCCCAGAGTCGCTGCGCGGCTTGCGCGCCGCATCCAGCGAGCAGCTGGGCAACCGTCTGCCCTGGAGTGCAGCAATACCCGGCGCGACGAAGCCGCGCGAACCAGGCGACGACGGCCGCGCGCTCGCGCAGCGTCAGGCCGCTCGCGGTGGCGAGCCCTGCGAGCATACCGAAGGGTGCGCGCCAGGTCCTGGCGCGCAGCGCGATCGCGCCGTCCTGTGCCGGGCTGCCGGGCACGAGCGAGAGAGGGCGGCGTGCGAGCATTGCCGGAGCCGCAGCGCCGTGCACGCACGCGATCAGGTTCATCGCCTGCCGGTAGGCGCCGAGCATCAGATGCTGGCCGTTGTCGAGCGGTAGTCCGTCGCGCATCACTCGGCGTGCACGCCCGCCGAGCGTCGTGCCGGCTTCGAACAGCGCCACACTGCGACCGAGCCGGGCCAGCGTGACTGCGGCCGCGCAGCCGGCCCAGCCGCCGCCGATCACCGCGACCGGCGCGTCGTTCGGTCGTGTCACGATCACGCGCGCCGCGCCGCGCGCCACGCGATCCAGAACTTGCGCAGCGGCGTGAGCGCGATCCGGCGGTCGAGCACGCGATAGCCGTCGCGCTCGATCTCGGCGAGCAGCGTCCGGTAGATCGCGGCCATGGCAAGCCCCGCGCGTTGCGCGCGGCGGTCCGCCTGCGGCAGTTGCGCGAGCGCACGGTCGTACGAGCTGCGCGCCCGTTCGACCTGAAAGGCCATCAACGCGCGGAAGCCATCGCCGGACTCGCGACGAAGGATGGAAGACGGCGCGACCCCGAAGCGCCGGATCTCGTCCTGCGGGAGGTAGATGCGGCCCCGCTGCGCGTCCTCGCCGACGTCGCGGATCACGTTGGTGAGCTGAAATGCGATGCCGAGATCGCGCGCATAACCCAGCGTCGCTGGGTCGGTATGCCCCATGATCTGCGCCGACATGACGCCTACGACACCGGCTACGCGGTCGCAATACTGCGCAAGGGCGGCGAAATCCGGATAGCGCGTCTGTTCGAGGTCCATCGTCATGCCGTCGATCACGGTCTGCAACTGCGCCGCCGCGATGCCGAACGGGCCGACGACCGTCTGCAGTGCGAGTGCGATCGGGTGCTGCGGCGTACCGGTGAAGGTCGACTGCACCTCCTGCCGCCACCACGCAAGCTTGGCCCGCGCAACGGCCGGGTCCTCCACCCCGTCCACCACGTCGTCCACTTCGCGGCAGAAGGCGTACAGCGCGACGATCGCCCGCCGCCGCTCCGGCGGAAGGAACAGGAAGCTGTAATAGAAGCTCGACCCGCTTTGCGCGGCCTTCTGCTCGCAGTAGGCGTCTGGCGTCATGTGGGCATCGTCGTTCCGAGACCGCGGCGCAGGACCGCGCGGCTTCCGACGCGCAGCCAGTCGCCGAAGCCCAGTTCGGGACGCTGCCGGAACACGTCGCCGTCCGCCGCGTCGATCCGCTCGAGGATACGCTCGCCGCCCGCGATGACCGCGGCGAGCTCGGTGCCAAGACGCCATGGCAGCGCGCGCACGAGCGGCCAGCCGGACTCGAGCAGCGCACGCGCCCTTGCCGTTTCGAAGCGCATCAGCGCGCGCCAGCGATCGTCGCACGCCCCGGCTTCGATCTGCGCCTCCGCAACGCCGAAGCGCGCCAGATCCTCCAGGGGCAGATACACGCGGCCCTTGCGCCAGTCGACAGCGACGTCCTGCCAGAAGTTCGCGAGTTGCAGGCCCGTGCACACCGCATCGCTCGCCGCGAGGTTCGCCGTCGTCGCCGCGTCATAAAGCACGAGCAGCAGCCGGCCGATCGGATTTGCCGAGCGACGGCAATAGTCGAGCAGCTCCACGTATTGCACATAACGCCTGTTCGAAACGTCCTGCCGGAACGCCGAGAGGAGATCATGGAACAGATCGATGGGCAGCGCGTGCTCGCGGATCGCGGCGGCCAGCGCCGGGAACGGCGGCGTGGCGGGCGTCTCCCCAAGCCGGATCGCGTCGAGCCCGCGGTCGAAGTCGTCGAGCGCGGCAAGTCGGTCGGATGGCGGCGCGTCACCCTCGTCGGCCAGATCGTCCGCGGCGCGCGCAAAGCGATAAATGGCGATGATGGCGGGGCGCAACGGCGCCGGCACGAGGCGCGAGGCGACCGGAAAGTTCTCGTAGTGGCCGACAGACACGAGGCTGGAGCTTACACGGGGACGGTTGAGGCGGCGGTCGACGCTCGGGAGGCGCGTCGGTCATATGTCCCCGATGGTCCGGAATGGGGGATTCCGCTATACTCCGCCGTTCGGCTTTTCGGGCGCCGCGAAAGTGGCGGAATTGGTAGACGCACCGGATTTAGGTTCCGGCGGGTTACCCCCGTGGGGGTTCGAGTCCCCCCTTTCGCACCATCCGCACGATCGCGGCCGGCGCGCCGCTTGTCCGGTCGCGTGCCGCCTGCCACGACGGCGGCTCCGATGCCGGGCACGAAATCACGAGAGTCGTCCGCCCGGCGCGGGCCGACATTAGCAAGGATTCCCCACCCATGCAAACCAACCTGGAAACGCTCGGACAGCTCGAACGCAGGCTCAGCGTTGCGGTTCCGATCGCCAAGATCGAAGGTGAGGTGCAAAAGCGCCTCGCCCGCCTCGCCAAGACGGTCAAAGTGCCCGGCTTCCGACCCGGCAAGGTGCCGCTCAAGATGGTCGCGCAGCAGTATGGACCGCAGGTCCGCAGCGACGTGATCTCGGAAACGGTGCAGTCGAGCTTCGCCGACGCGGTGCGCGAGCAGAATCTGCGCGTCGCGGGCTATCCGCGCATCGAGCCGCGTCAGGGAGCCGCGGCGTCGGACGCGCTCGAATTCTCCGCCGTGTTCGAGGTGTATCCCGAAGTCAAGCTGCCCGAACTGTCGACGCTGACGATCGAGCGACCGCAGGTCGAGGTGACCGCCGCCGACGTCGAGCGCACGATCGAGGTGCTGCGCAAGCAGCGCGCAACGTTTACGACGGTGACGCGTGGCGCGCAGCATGGCGATCGCGTGATCGTCGACTTTACCGGAACGATCGACGGTGTCGAATTCGCCGGCGGGCAGGCGCGCGACTTCCCGATCGTGCTAGGGGAGGGCCGGATGCTGCCGGAGTTCGAGGCGGCGCTGCAGGGCGTGGCGGCAGGTGAGACGAAGGCGTTTCCCCTGACGTTTCCCGCCGACTATCACGGCAAGGAAGTGGCGGGCAAAGAGGCCCAGTTCACTCTGACGGTCAAGGACGTGACCGAACCGGTGCTGCCGGCGATCGATGCGGAGTTCGCAAAGGCGTTCGGAATCGCGAGCGGCAGCGTCGACGATCTGCGGGCCGAAATCGAGTCGAACCTGCGCCTCGAGCTGAAGCGCAAGGTCGAAGGGGTGCTGAAGGACCAGGCGCTCAAGGGCTTGCGCGAGCGTGCCGATGTCGCGCTGCCGCGCTCGCTCGTCGACCTCGAGATCCAGAGCGCCATGGAGCGGATGGTCGGCAAGCTAAAGGAACAGGGGATGAAGGCCGAGGACCTGAAGCTCACGCCCGACCTGTTCCGGCCGCAGGCGGAGGAACGGGTCGCGCTTGGCCTCGTGATCAGTGAGTTGGTGCGCAACCACGGACTCAACGCCAAGCCCGAGCAAGTGCGGGCGCTCGTGCAGGAGGCCGCGCAGACGTACGAGCAACCTGAGGCGGTTGTACGCTGGCACTACGAAAAGGCCGAGCGTCTCAACGAGTTCGAGGGCCTCGCCATGGAACGCAACATCGTCGACTGGGTGCTCGCCCGCGGGAAGACCGTAGACAAGCCGATGACCTTCGAGGAGTTGATGGGACCGGCTAAAGGCTAGGCGCGGCGTTTTCGGCCGCGCAATGGCCTGCAGGGCCCGTCTAGCCTTTTGCTGGACTACCGACAACCTCAGCTGTCGCACGAGTGGAACCGCGCATGGAAGGTCGCGCCGCCCGGGGCGAACACCGGCCGGCACGCGACGAAATTGCCCAGTCGGCGCGTGATTGCCCGGATTCTGTCGCGAACCGATGAGACCCTTGTCGGAACGTGCTTGACGCAGGGCGGGGGACAACCCATCTTAGTGGAACCGAGCCGCGCTGCCCGGCAATGTCATCTACAACGATTCTAGGAATGCACATGGAAGAACCAAGAGGCCTGGGCCTCATCCCGATGGTCATCGAGCAGAGCGGGCGGGGCGAGCGCGCGTACGACATCTATTCGCGGCTGCTGAAGGAGCGCGTCGTCTTCATGGTGGGGCCGGTGAACGAGTCCACCGCCAACCTCGTGGTCGCCCAGATGCTGTTCCTCGAGTCGGAGAACCCGGACAAGGACATTCACTTCTACATCAACTCGCCGGGCGGCTCGATCGCCGCGGGCCTCGCCATCTACGACACGATGCAGTTCATCAAGCCGGACGTCTCGACGCTTTGCGTGGGGATGGCGGCGTCGATGGGTGCCTTCCTGCTCGCCGCAGGGGCCAAGGGCAAGCGTTACGCGCTGCCCAACTCGACCGTCATGATCCACCAGCCGATGGGCGGGTTCCAGGGACAGGCGTCCGACATCGAGATCCACGCCAAGTACATCCTCCAGCTTCGGGAGCGCCTCAATCGGCTGCTCGCCCAGCACACGGGGCAGCCGATCGAGAATATCGAGCGCGACACCGACCGGGACAACTTCCTGACCGCCGAGGAGTCCCGCGAGTACGGGCTTATCGACAAGGTCTTGCAGAAGCGGACGTAACACGGGTAAAGTCCTCGCGCGAACCGCTTGCAGGTATTCGAAGCCTGCAGGCCCATGAATGGCCGACAAGTCTTCCAACGACAAGCTGCTTTACTGCTCCTTCTGCGGCAAGAGCCAGCATGAGGTGCGCAAGTTGATCGCCGGCCCGTCGGTGTTCATCTGCGACGAGTGCATCGAGCTTTGCAACGACATCATCCGGGAAGAGGGGGCGACGAGCGAGAACGCGCGCGCGGACCGCAGCAAGCTGCCGACGCCACACGAGATCCGGCAGATCCTGGACCAGTACGTCATCGGGCAGGAGCCCGCCAAGAAGATCCTTTCGGTCGCGGTCTACAACCATTACAAGCGGCTGGACTCGGGCGGCAAGGACGACGAGGTCGAGCTCGCAAAGTCCAACATCCTGCTGATCGGGCCCACGGGCTCGGGCAAGACGCTGCTTGCACAGACGCTCGCGCGCCTGCTGGACGTTCCGTTCGTCATCGCCGATGCGACGACGCTGACCGAGGCAGGCTACGTCGGCGAGGATGTCGAGAACATCATCCAGAAGCTGCTGCAGAAATGCGACTACGACATCGACAAGGCGCAGCGCGGCATCGTCTACATCGACGAGATCGACAAGATCTCGCGCAAGAGCGACAACCCGTCGATCACGCGTGACGTGTCGGGGGAGGGCGTGCAGCAGGCGCTCCTGAAGCTCATCGAGGGCACGATCGCGAGCGTTCCCCCGCAGGGCGGGCGCAAGCATCCGAACCAGGAGTTCGTCCAGGTCGACACGACCAACATCCTGTTCGTCTGCGGCGGCGCTTTCGACGGGCTCGAAAAGATCATCCGGCAGCGCACCGCGAAGACCGGTATCGGCTTCGGAGCCGAGGTCGCGAGCCCGGACGATCGCAAGAGCACGATGGCGCTGCTGCGAGGCGTCGAGCCCGAGGACCTGATCAAGTTCGGCCTGATTCCCGAGTTCGTCGGCCGTCTCCCGGTCGTCGCGACGCTGGACGAGCTCGACGAATCTGCGCTGATCCAGATCCTGGTCGAGCCGAAGAACGCGCTGATCAAGCAGTACCAGAAGATGTTCCGCATGGAAGGGGTCGAGCTCGAGGTTCGCGAGCCGGCGCTGCGAGCCATCGCCGGCAAGGCGCTTGCCCGCAAGACGGGTGCGCGCGGACTGCGCTCGATCCTCGAGCAGATACTGCTCGACGTGATGTACGACCTGCCGTCGCTGTCCAACCTCACCCGCGTCGTCGTGGACGAGGCGACGATCGCGAACGACGGCAAGCCGCTCCTCATGTTCGCCGACCAGCCCCGCGTGGCGTCGGCGCACTCCTAGGCTCCCGCTTTCCGGCATCGTGGCGTCAACGCGGACGCGGCGGATGCCGTTTCCCGGGTGACCGCCTGCGTTTTCGTTGCGCCGGCGAGCGGACTTGGGCCGGAGGGGTTTCCGCCCTCTGCTACCATGGGCCGATGGCGGGCCGTTGGCCGCGGGGCGACTTGACACCCCCCTGCGCCGGCCCCATGTTCGCCGCTAGACCTTCGCAAAAGGCATGTAATGGCCCAACTCCCTGATTCCGGACCCGAACTCACGACGCTGCCCCTGTTGCCGCTGCGCGATGTCGTGGTCTTTCCACATATGGTCATCCCGCTGTTCGTCGGGCGTCCGAAGTCGATCAAGGCGCTGGACGCGGCGATGGAGGCCGGCAAGCACATCCTGCTCGTCGCGCAGAAGCAGGCCGCGAAGGACGACCCCGGTGCCGAGGATCTCTACGAGATCGGCAGCATCGCCACCGTCCTGCAGATGCTGAAGCTGCCCGATGGCACCGTGAAGGTGCTGGTCGAGGGCACGCAACGCGCCCGCGTCGCGACGGTCACGGACCAGGGCGAGTTCCTGTCCGCCGACGCCGAGCCGTTGCCGGGCGATCCGGGCCAGCCGCATGAGGTCGAGGCGATGCGCCGGGCACTGCTCGCACAATTCGACCAATATGTGAAGCTCAACAAGAAGATCCCGCCCGAGATCCTGACCTCGATGTCGGGGATCGACGACGGCGGTCGCCTTGCGGACGCGATTGCGGCACACCTGCCGCTGAAGCTCGAGCAGAAGCAGCAGATCCTCGAGATGGGCGACGTCGGCAAGCGCCTCGAGCACCTGCTCGGCGTGCTGGAAGGCGAGGTCGACATCCTGCAGGTGGAAAAGCGCATCCGCGGCCGCGTCAAGCGGCAGATGGAGAAGAGTCAGCGCGAGTACTACCTGAACGAGCAGGTGAAGGCGATCCAGAAGGAACTGGGCGAGGGCGACGAGAACGCCGACCTCGAGGAGACCGAGAAGAAGATCAAGGCCGCCCGGATGTCCAAGGAGGCCGAGGGCAAGGCGATGGGCGAGCTCAAGAAGCTCCGCATGATGTCGCCGATGTCCGCCGAGGCGACCGTGGTGCGCAACTTCATCGACACGCTGCTCGGGCTGCCCTGGAAGAAGAAGTGCAAGATCAACAAGGACCTCGCCAACGCCGTGCGCGTGCTCGACTCCGATCACTACGGCCTCGAGAAGGTCAAGGAACGCATCGTCGAGTACCTGGCGGTGCAGCAGCGCGTCGACCGGCTGAAGGCGCCGATCCTGTGCCTCGTCGGACCGCCCGGTGTGGGCAAGACCTCGCTCGGCCAGTCGATCGCCAAGGCGACCAACCGCAAGTTCGTGCGCATGTCGCTCGGCGGCGTGCGCGACGAGGCGGAGATCCGCGGCCATCGCCGCACCTACATCGGCTCGATGCCTGGCAAGATCCTGCAGAACATGACCAAGGTCGGGGTTCGCAATCCGCTCTTCCTGTTGGACGAAGTCGACAAGATGGGCCAGGATTTTCGCGGTGACCCGTCCTCGGCGCTGCTCGAGGTGCTGGATCCCGAGCAGAACTCGACCTTCGTCGACCACTACGTCGAGGTCGAGTACGACCTGTCCGACGTGATGTTCGTCGCCACCGCAAACACGATGAACATCCCGGCGCCGCTTCTGGACCGGATGGAAGTGATACGGCTCTCGGGTTACACCGAGGACGAGAAGATCGCGATCGCGAAGCAGTACCTGCTGCCCAAGCAGATGAAGAACAACGGCGTCAAGCCCGAGGAGCTGCACGTGGGCGAGAGTGCATTGCGCGACATCGTGCGCTACTTCACGCGCGAGGCCGGTGTGCGCAGCCTGGAGCGCGAGATCAGCAAGATCTGCCGCAAGACGGTGAAGTCGCTGCTGCTCAAGGAAAGCGAGGGCAAGGCGCGCAAGGCCAAGGGCCCGGTCGAGGTGACGGCCAAGAATCTGGACAAGTACCTTGGCGTGCGCCGCTACACCTACGGTATCGCCGAGAAGAGGAACCAGATCGGCCAGGTGACGGGGCTCGCGTGGACCGAGGTCGGTGGTGATCTGCTCACGATCGAGTCAGTCACGCTGCCGGGCAAAGGCAAGACGACGTCCACCGGCAAGCTTGGCGAGGTGATGAACGAGTCGATCGCGGCAGCGCTGTCGGTGGTGCGCCATCGCAGCAGGCAGCTCGGCATTCAGCCCGACTTCTACCAGAAGACCGACCTGCACATCCATTTGCCGGAAGGCGCTACGCCGAAGGACGGCCCCTCGGCAGGTGCCGCGATCGTCACCGCGATGGTGTCGGTGCTGACCGGCATCCCGGTGCGGTGCGATGTCGCAATGACGGGCGAGATCACGTTGCGCGGCGAAGTCCTGCCGATCGGCGGATTGAAGGAAAAGCTGCTGGCTGCCGGGCGCGGTGGCATCAAGACCGTGCTGATTCCCGAGGAGAACGTGAAGGATCTGGTCGAGATTCCCGACGAGATCAAGAATCGTCTCGACATCCGTCCGGTGCGCTGGATCGAGCAGGTGCTCGAGGCCGCACTCGAGCGGCAGCCGACACCGCTCGTCGAGGACAAGGAGAAGGAGGAGCCGGCAGTTCCTCCTGCAGCAAGCGGCGACGGCCAGCCGGTCGTCATCAAGCACTAGAACGTGGCGGCATGCTGGCACGCGGAATCCCGCGTGCCGGCACGCTGCCGTGCATTCATGCATCGCACACATGCGCGCGGAGCACTTGCGCCGCCTGCACTCCACCGCGTGCAGCTGGCGTTGGACGCCGGCGACATCACGCATGGAGTCGTCAACTCAACGACGTGCATGCGCAAGTTCGCGCGCGATGTGATGGAGCGGCAATACCGGTCTGCGATTGTCTTGACCCGCGAATATGCGGGCGCTATAAAGCACATTCCGGCGCGCCGTTCGGCGCACCTATCGAATTCGCGGTTCAACCGCAATCCATGCCAATTCACAGGGGGATGTTCGTGAACAAATCCGAACTCATCGACGCGATTGCCAAGCACGCCGATATTTCGAAAGCCGCGGCCGGACGAGCACTCGACGCCACCGTCAACTCGATCGCAAGCTCGCTCAAGAAGGGCGACATCGTTACGCTGGTCGGCTTCGGTTCGTTTTTCGTCAGCCGTCGCACTGCACGCTCGGGCCGCAATCCGCGCACGGGCGACGCGATCAACATCGGCGCGGCCAAGGTGCCCAAGTTCCGGGCTGGAAAAGCGTTGAAGGATGCGTTAAACTAGCCTGCTTTTCGAGGTCGGGGTTGCAACGCAGCGTCCAGCGCGGCATGACCGCATCGCCGGCGTTGCAGTCCAGTTCCGACTCCGAATTGCGGGTGCTTAGCTCAGCTGGTAGAGCGTCGCCCTTACAAGGCGAATGTCGGGAGTTCGATCCTCTCAGCACCCACCAGCTGACGCGCAGGTGCTGGTTTGGATTCCGGAGTGGTAGTTCAGTTGGTTAGAATACCGGCCTGTCACGCCGGGGGTCGCGGGTTCGAGTCCCGTCCACTCCGCCAAGACACGAGGGCGAACGCGAGTTCGCCCTTTTTTCTGATCCGGCGTTTGCGCCGTTGACAGCCCGCCCGGGAGCGGCCGCGAGCCATGTACGACTATCTGCACAAGCACAAGCGAGTTGCGCAGCTCATCCTCGCGCTCATCATGGTGCCGTTCGCATTCGTCGGGGTCGACTACTACTTCCGGCGTGGCGATTCGCAGCAGGGTGTCGCGACGGTCGGCGGCAGCAAGATCTCGCGCGCGGAGTACGACGAGCTCGTCCGCGAACAGCAGGAGCGCATGCGCCAGCAGATGGGACGCGCATTCGATCCGGCCATCTTCGACAGTCCCGATGTGCGCTACGCGCTGGTCGATCAGCTGGTCAGCCAGCGCGTGCTGCAGGACCGTTCGCGGGACGAGCGCTTTCGCGTGACCGACTCGGAGCTGCAGCGCGCGATTGCGGAGCTGGCGCCGTTCCAGGTGGATGGCAAGTTCTCGCCGGAGCGCTATCGGCAGCTGCTCGCCGCACAGAACATGACACCGCTGATGTTCGAGCAGCGGATGCGCCAGGAGCTGATGCTTGCGCCGCTTCAGGAACCGATCGCGGGCGCCAACATCGTCGCCAGGAGTTCCAGCGAGCGTTACCTTGAGCTGCTCGAGCAGCAGCGGGCAGTGGCGGCCGCGAACATCGATGCCGAGCCGTTCCTGAAGAACATCAAGATCGACGAGGCGGCCTTGAAGTCGTACTACGAGGCGAACACCGCTGCGTTCCAGACGCCCGAGCAGGCGCGCATCGAATACGTGATCCTGCCGCAGGACGCGTTCGTCGCACAGGTCACCGTGGACCCGGCGGAAGTGCGCAAGCGCTACGACGAGACACAGAAGAACTACGCGGCTGCCGAGGAGCGCGCAGCGGCGCACATCCTCATCGGCGTCAAGGCGGACGCGAAGCCGGAGCAGAAGGAGGCCGCGCGCAAGAAGGCCGAGGCGATCGCCGCTCAGGCGCGCGCGAACCCGGCGAAGTTCGCGGAGCTTGCGCGGCAGAATTCCGAGGACCCGGGTTCGGCGCAGCAGGGTGGCGACCTGGGCTCGTTCGCCCGCGGCTCGATGGTCAAGCCCTTCGAGGACGCGGTGTTCGCCGCCAAGTCCGGCGAGATCCTGGGTCCGGTCGAGACCGACTTCGGCTACCACGTGATCAAGGTGGGTGCGGTTTCCGCGGCGCGCACGCGTGCGTTCGACGAAGTCAAGGCCGAGATCGAGGGGGAACTCAAGCGGCAGAAAGCCGGGCAGAAGTTCGCGACGGCGGCCGAGCAGTTCCAGAACCTAGTGTACGAGCAGGGCGACTCGCTGGAGCCCGTCGCCAAGACGCTCGGCATCAAGGTGCAGACCACACCGCTGCTCACGCGCGCCCAGGTGCAGCAGCTCGCGCTTGGCAACGCCAAGTTCGTGCAGGCGCTGTTTTCGCCCGAGTCCATTCAGGCGAAGCGCAACACCGAAGTGATCGAGATTGCGCCGAACACGCTGATCGCCGGGCGCATCGTCGAATACAAGCCGGCGGCGCCGCGACCGTTCGACGAGGTGAAGGACGAGATTCGTGCGCAGCTCACAAGGAAGGCGGCCTCCGATCTGGCGCAGAAGTCCGGAACCGAAAAGCTCGCACTCCTCAAGGCAGGCAAGAGCGAGAAGGACGCCGGCGTCACATTCGCCAAGCCCGTCACGCTTTCCCGCACCCAGATGCAACCGGGTTTCCCGCCCGATGCGCTGGCCCGAATCTTCCAGGCGGACAATGCCAAGTTGCCGGCCTACGTCGGCGCAACCAACGAAAAGGGCGGCTATTCGATCTACAAGCTGCTGCAGGTGGTCAGCGCCAAGTCCGGCGATTCACAGAAGCTCGCCGCAGCGAATGCGCGCATGGGCGAGCAGATCGGGCGCGAGCTCCTCAATGCCTACGTCGCGACATTGAAGGCGAAAGCCGACGTCAAGATCGACCAGAAGGCGCTGGAGCAAAAATAGCAATTTGCTGATCACCGCTGCATTGACCGGCAAGAAAAAACGGCGGCCCGCGGGTCGCCGTTTTGTTTTCCAACTGCACGCGCGCTAGCGCGGGCAGTTGCGCTCGCGAAGCGCTCGGTCGAGCTTGTCGATCTCGGCCTTGCGCTCGGCATCGCCCATCATGACGCGCTCCCCTTTTTCGTTGAGCCGGTAGATCGCCACCTGCGACTCCTGGAGTCCGATGATCTGGCTCTTGACCTGCATGCAATAGGTCTGCGTCCGGGCGGCCTCGGCGCGGGCCTTGTCGTCCTTGGTCACTGCCTCGGCCTGATCCATCTGGCGCTTCTTGAAGTCGGCCTCCTTGTTCGCCAGTTCCTTTACCGCGTTGGGATTGGCGGGCGCGGGTGCGCTGCCAACCACTTCGACCTTGACGTTCCCCATGGGAGGCTGGTCCGAGTAGACGACACGTCCCGCCGCGTCGGTCCATTTGTACATGGCCGCCGCGGCGGGTGTGGCGAGCGCGAGTGCCGCCAGCGCGACGCCGGCCGTGTGACGCAACAGGCGGGCCACGGGGCGAAATGAGGACGGAATGGCGCTTTGGATGGTCACGGGGCGCTCGGCTCGGGAGTATGACGTTGGCAAGCTACTCCTCAGGCAGCCTGGTCGTCAATTCGGCCAGTTGGCCGGTCGGCCCTCGGCAGGGCCGGATCGAAGCGCGGGTATAATTCGTTTTTGCCGCAGGAGAAATACCGATGCGTGTCGTGCGCAAGGCGCTGACGTTCGACGACGTGCTGCTGATTCCCGCCCATTCCCAGGTCGTACCCCGCGACGTATCCCTCAAGACCCGCCTCACGCGCACCATCAGCCTCAACGTACCGCTCGTGTCGGCTGCGATGGACACGGTCACCGAGTCGCGGCTTGCGATTGCGATGGCGCAGGAAGGCGGAATCGGCATCATCCACAAGAACATGCCGCCGGCGAAGCAGGCGGCGGAAGTGGCGAAGGTCAAGCGCTTCGAGAGCGGTGTTGTCAAGGACCCGCTCACCATTCCGCCGACGATGTCGGTGCGCGATGTTCTGGCGCTAAAGCAGCAGTACCGCATCTCGGGCCTTCCGGTCGTCGAAGGCAAGCGGGTGGTGGGCATCGTCACCAATCGCGATCTGCGCTTCGAAACCAACCTCGACCAGCCCGTCGCGAGCATCATGACCAAGGGCGACAGGCTGGTGACGGTGCCGGAGGGCACGGATCTAGAGCGAGCCAAGGAACTGATGCACCAGCACCGCCTCGAGCGCGTGCTGGTGGTCAACGGCGCCAACGAGCTGCTCGGACTCATCACCGTCAAGGACATCCTGAAATCCACCGAGCATCCGAACGCCTGCAAGGACGAGCTCGGGCGGCTGCGTGCAGGCGCCGCGGTCGGCGTCGCGTCAGACAACGAGGAGCGTGCGGAGCTGCTCGTCGCGGCAGGCGTCGACGTGATCGTCGTGGATACCGCGCATGGCCACTCGCAGGGCGTGCTCGACCGCGTGAGCTGGGTCAAGAAGCGCTTCCCGCACGTGCAGGTCATCGGCGGCAACATCGCCACCGCCACCGGCGCGCGGGCGCTTGCCGACGCAGGTGCGGACGGCATCAAGGTCGGCATCGGCCCGGGCTCCATCTGCACGACCCGCATTGTCGCGGGTGTCGGCGTTCCACAGGTCTCCGCAGTGCAATCGGCGTTGGAGGGGGCGGCGAAGGCGGGTTTGCCGATCGTGGCCGATGGCGGCGTCCGCTATTCGGGCGACGTTGCCAAGGCGATCGCCGCCGGCGCGTCCACGGTGATGCTCGGCAGCCTGTTCGCCGGCACCGACGAGTCGCCGGGGGAGATCGAGCTCTACCAGGGCCGCTCGTACAAGAGCTATCGCGGGATGGGCAGCCTGGGCGCGATGCAGCAGGGCAGTTCGGACCGCTACTTCCAGGAGCTGGAAAGCGAGGATCCGATCGCAGCGGCGGAGAAGCTCGTCCCCGAAGGCATCGAGGGTCGCGTGCCGTACAAGGGCGCGCTCGTCAACGTGATCCACCAGTTGATGGGTGGTCTGCGCGCCGCGATGGGCTATTGCGGCTGCGCGACCATTGCGGAGCTGTCGGCGAACGCCGAGTTCGTCGAGATCACGTCGGCGGGGATTCGCGAGTCGCACGTGCATGATGTCCAGATCGTCAAGGAAGCCCCCAACTATCGCGTCGAGTGAAAACCTGCTGCGCGGCCCGTCTGCTTTGTTGCTTGGTCGCTTTGCGCTCGCTGTACCTGCACGTACTATCTCGCGCGCAGCTTCCTCGCGCCTCGCATCCGGGCCTGCTCGCGACGGTTTTCCCTTCAACGCGAGCACGACTTCGATCGGCGTCGCAGTTCGGGCGCTGCCTTTCTGACTAACGATGCCCGCCCCGTCGCATTCCAGGATCCTGATCCTCGACTTCGGCTCGCAGGTGACGCAGCTGATCGCGCGCCGGTTGCGCGAGACGCACGTCTACTGCGAAATACATCCCTACGACGTCGGCGATGATTTCGTGCGCGCGTTCGCGCCGCGCGGCGTGATCCTCTCCGGCAGCCACGCCAGTGCATATGCGGAGGATTCGGCTCGTGCGCCGGATGCGGTCTGGGCGCTCGGCGTGCCGGTGCTGGGCATCTGCTACGGCATGCAGACGATGGCGCTGCAGCTGGGCGGCGTGGTCGAGCCCGGTTCGGTGCGCGAGTTCGGCTACGCCGAGGTTCGCGCGCGCGGTCATGCGTTGTTGTTCCGCGGCATTCAGGATCGCGCCAATGCCGAAGGGCATGGCCTGCTGGACGTGTGGATGAGCCACGGCGACAAGGTGACCGTTCTGCCGCCAGGTTTCCGTCAGATCGGCTCGTCGGAGGCCTGCACGATCGCGGCGATGGCCGACGAGTCGCGCGGTTACTACGGCGTGCAGTTCCACCCCGAGGTCACGCACACGCCGCAGGGCAAGGCGATCCTCGCGCGCTTCGCGCACGAGATCTGCGGCTGCGGCGATGACTGGAACATGCACGACTACGCGGGCGAAGCGGTCGCGAACATCCGGCGCCAGGCCGGGCAGGACGAAGTGATCCTGGGCCTTTCCGGCGGCGTGGATTCATCGGTCGCCGCCGCGCTAATCCACAAGGCGATTGGCGACAGGCTCACCTGCGTGTTCGTCGATCACGGCCTGCTGCGTCTTTCCGAAGCGGAGCAGGTGATGGACACGTTCGGGCGAAATCTCGGCGTGCGCGTCATCCACGTCGACGCGAGCGACGAGTTCCTCGGGGCGCTGGCAGGTGTCGACGATCCCGAACAGAAGCGCAGGATCATCGGCAAGCTGTTCGTCGATGTCTTCCAGCGCGAGGCGTCAAGGCTGCCGAATGCGAAATGGCTCGCGCAGGGAACCATCTACCCCGACGTGATCGAATCGGCCGGCGCGAAGACCAAGAAGGCGCACACGATCAAGTCGCATCACAACGTCGGCGGCCTGCCCGAGACGCTCCATCTCCAGCTGCTCGAGCCGTTGCGCGAGCTCTTCAAGGACGAGGTACGCGAGCTCGGGCTCGAGCTCGGCCTGCCGCGCGAGATGGTATTCCGCCATCCGTTTCCCGGCCCGGGGCTTGGCGTACGCATCCTGGGTGCGGTCACCCGCGAGCATGCCGACCTGCTGCGCAGGGCGGATGCGATCTTCATCGAGGAGCTTCGCGCCGCGCACGATACGGACGGCATGTCGTGGTACGACAAGACAGCGCAGGCATTCGCGGTGTTTCTGCCGGTGCGTTCCGTCGGTGTAATGGGCGACGGCCGCACCTACGAGCATGCGGTGGCGCTGCGCGCCGTGCTGACCACGGACTTCATGACGGCGCACTGGGCGCCGCTGCCGCACGAACTTCTTGCCAAGGTGAGCAATCGCATCACCAACGAGGTGCGCGGCATCAACCGTGTCGTCTACGACGTCTCGAGCAAGCCCCCGGCGACCATCGAGTGGGAGTGAACTCCTTCAGGCAGTCCGTTCCATTCGGGCGCGCGGCGCTTGCCCGTTGCGCTCGCACAGACAGCAAGCGCGCATCGGGAGGAGCGCCCGGATGAGCCGCGAGTTGCCGGACGTCATCTCTATCCTGCGTCGCCTCGCGCCACGCTCGGGGCTGTCGCTCGGTGGCCTCTGCAGCGGGCGGCAGGACGAGTTCGCGACATTGCTCGCGAGTGCCACGATGGCGTTCACCCTGGGCTCTGCCTATTCCGAGCGCGAGGTGAACATGGCTCTCATCGGATGGCTCGCAACGAGTGGGGCAATGCTCGGCTGCGATCATGTGGAGCTGCGGCGTTGGCTTGTCGATACCGGCCTGCTCGAGCGCGATGGTTTTGGGCGGCGCTACGTGCGAGCCACGAATCCGCCCTCCCGCTTTGCGGAAATGCTGGCCGCGCTCGCCGATGTCGATGTGCCGCGAGTGGTCGGTGAAGCCCGAGCGGAGGACGCAGCCCGGCGGGAGGAACGGCGCGCGCGTTTCGCTCCGAAAATGGGTTCGCCGGATTGATCGACACGAGTGCAAGGCCGCGATGATGCAAACTGACGCCGAGTTCATGGGCGCGGCGCTGGCGCTTGCACACGCGGCTGCGGATCGCGGCGAAGTGCCGGTCGGCGCCGTGGTCGTGCGCGAAGGTGTGGTCATCGGGCGCGGTGGCAATGCGCCGATCGCCCACAACGATCCGACGGCGCACGCGGAGATCGCCGCGTTGAGGGAGGCCGGCCGCGTGCTCGGTAATTACCGTTTGCCCGGCTGCACGCTGTACGCGACGCTCGAGCCGTGCGCGATGTGCGCGGGCGCGATCATGCATGCGCGCATCGATCGGCTCGTGTTCGGTGCGGCCGACCCGAAGACCGGCGCATGCGGTTCGGTGATCGATCTGTTTGCCGAGCCACGACTCAACCATCATGCGCGGGTGACCGGTGGCGTGCGGGCGGACGAATCGGCGCGCCTGCTTTCCGATTTCTTTGCGGCGCGCCGCTGACCATAACTGCCCGTGACTGTGTCCTACTCGTTCGCGATCTACAGTCCGGCGGGGCGGGTGCTCGACGCCGAGTCGCTCGACCGCGCGCAGGCGCGGCTGCTCGGCCTGGGCCACCGCGTGGTCGAGGACGATGGAGCGCGGGCCGTCGACCAGCGATTCGCCGGGCCGGACGACGCGCGCCTTGCGGCGATCCACCGGGTTGCCGCACGCCCCGACGTCGACATCGCCGTCCCGGTGCGAGGCGGCTACGGATTCAGCCGGTTGCTCGACCGGCTGGACTATGGGGCGATCGCGAGATCCGGCAAGCGCTGGCTCGGGCACTCGGACTTCACCGCGTTCCAGCTCGCCGCGCTTGCGCAGGCGGGCATGGTGACATTTGCCGGGCCGATGGCGAGCTACGACTTCGGCGCGGAGACGCCGAGCGAATTCACGCTGGGGCATTGCTTCGGCCTGCTCGGTGCGCGCGAATATGCCGTTTCGTGCATGCTCGAGGGTCCTCCCGGTCGCCACACGGGGACGCTCTGGGGCGGCAACCTTTCGCTGGTCGCGCATCTGGTCGGCACGCGTTTCAGCCCCGCGATCGACGGCGGCATTCTCTTCCTGGAAGACGTAGCCGAGCACCCCTATCGCATCGAGCGCATGCTCTACCAGCTGCATTACGCCGGCGTGCTCGCGCGGCAACGAGCGATCCTGCTCGGCGCGTTCACCGAGTACACGCTCTACCCGCACGACGAGGGCTACGATCTCGCCGCAGCGATCACGCATCTGCGCGCACGCGTCGGCACGCCTATCTACACGGGCCTGCCATTCGGACACGTGCGCGACAAGCTCACGATGCCGGTCGGCGGGAAGGTCGAGCTCGTCGTGCGCGACTCGTCGGCCACGCTGGCCTTCTCGCACTATGGTTGAGCAGCGCGCCGACGCGCGCGCATTCAGTGTCCGGCTCGCCGACTGGTCGCGCGATCAGTCGGCGCTCCGTTCGATTCGCCGCGACGTCTTCGTCGTCGAGCAGAACGTCCCGGAGGTGCTCGAGTGGGACGGCATCGACGGCGCCTGTCGCCATGCGATCGTCGAGGATGCGACAGGCCGCCCCATCGGCTGCGGCCGGCTGCTTCCCGACGGCCACATCGGTCGGATGGCGGTCCTGCGGGAATGGCGGGGCAGGGGCGTCGGCAGCGCGCTGCTTGTCGCGTTGACGGAACTCGCGCGCGAACTGCACTTTCCGAAGGTCGTGCTCAACGCGCAGACGCAGGCGATGCCCTTCTACGCGCGATACGGGTTCGTGCCCGTCGGCGCGCCGTTCGAAGAGGCCGGCATTCCGCACCACGCGATGGAGCGTAGCCTCTAGCTCGGCGTTACGGCAAAGCGCTCGTCCACTTCGCCGATCCATTCGCCATTCGGATCGAACGACCGCTCGGTGAAGTGCGCGTTGCCCTCGATGTCGATCGCGAGAACCGTCGAGCAGCGAGTCCCGTAGCGCTCGCTCACGATGAACGGCGAGGAGAGCAGCCGTTCCCATTCGCGGGTCACGCCGGTCTCGGGCAGCTCGGCGTCCGGCGCGGTGCGCCGATCCGCCAGCGCAGACCAAAGGGGCTCGAAATCATCGCGACCGGACGCGGCCCACTGTTCGACGGCCGCGCGAGTACGAGCGAGCTTCGGCCACGGCACGTCGAGCAGTGCATTGGAAAGTCCGTGGACGCCGCCATCGAGAACCCGCATGGAGGGTTCGCGGTTGGACGCCCAGACCGCCTGCGCGTCAACCCCGGCGAGCAAGTTGAATCCGTTGCAGGCGGCGCTGCTTACGACGATTTCCGCAAGTACCGTGCGCGGCGCTTCTGCACGGATCAGCAGTTCGGGCACCAATGCGCCGCGCGAGGGCGCGGCAGCGTCGTACCGTTGCGGCTCGCGTACGTTGGTGAGCAGCGACCAGCGGCCGCTGCGAGTGATGCCGAGCCACGTGCCGCCCGCGACCAGGTCGCGGCCGGCGAGGAATCCTTCGGGCCACCACGCAGCGGGTGCCGCCGCGCGTTCGTGAAACTCGTCCCGGTTCGCTGCGACGACCAGTCGATAGCGGGGATGCGCGTGCAACGCGACGACGGCGAGGCACATCGCCTATCTCGCGGCGCCGTCCAGCGCGATGAAGCGCTCGGTGTTCCTCGTGCCACCTACGGCGATGGCCTGCGCATCCGCTGCGGCGACCACCGCTGCGAGCGCGTCGTCGAACGCCTTCTCGTCCTGCACGTTCTCGTAGATCTCCATCCACGTGCGCGGATCGTCGGCGCGTGCGAGAAGCCGGCCGCGGGTTCCAGTGCGCACGGCAAGGTCGCGTTGCAACCGATCGACCGTCGAACGGGCACTTGGCAATTCGCCCTGCACCCGGTACCAGACGTAGTAATGGCTCATCGTAGCGCCGTCTGCCGGGTTTCAGGCGGGTCGGGCCGGCGGAGCGTCCGGGTAGGGGATCGAATACGGCAATTGCATGGGCGACAGCGCCGGACCGTCTGGCGAGTCGAGGTAAAGCGCGTCCGTTTTGGCCGCAAGGAATTGGACGGTCGCGAGGATATCGGACCCACCCTCCGGCGACGAGGCGGCGTTGACGACGACGCCGCAGCTCTGACTGCCGAATGTCGATCCGAAAAGCTTCGCGCCGGGTGACGGTACCGGCCCTGCGACGTGGAACGCGTAAAGTCGCTCCTTCAGTTGCCCTCGCGCCTGGGCGCGCTTGATGATTTCCTGGCCGGGAAAGCAGCCCTTCTCGCGGTTGAGGATCACGCCTCCCAGCAGGTCGACGTTCGCGGCCTGTGGCAGCAGGCTATCCTGCGTCGCGAGCGTGATGACGGCCACGCCGGCCCGAATCCCGTACCGCCGCCACGCGTCCGGATGCGCCGGCGGTTTCGCGTACGCCAGCCGTGCGCGGACCGCGTCGGCATCCTCCATGGGCGCGACGATCAGTATCCGACCATCGGGCAACGCGACGAACTCTGCTCGGTCGCGCTGGATCGCGCGCCCGGGCGCCGGTGCCTCGCCGAATGCGGCTGCCACCACACCCATCGCGTCAGCGTCTATGACTCCGATTCGCGCATAGGTTGGCGTCAAGTCCACGACCGTGACTTTGGATCGCAGAACGAACATCGACAGGCGCTTGTGTATCGGCTCGGCGAGATCGGCGCCAAGCGCGAGGCGGTAGTGCTCGCCGGCCGCGGAGCGCCAAAGGAAACCATTCGCGAGCATCCGGCCTCTTGGCGAGTTGTAACTCGTCCACTGGCCGGTTCCGGGCGCGAGTTTCGTGACGTCGCTGGAGAGCTGCCCCTGCAGGAAAGCGGCTGCGTCCTCCCCGGCGATATCCAATACACCCCACTCCGATGCATCGCAGACAATGGGCCCCATGCGGGCGCCGGCCGGCGGGTTGGGGAGGCCGGGTTGGCCCGCGCTCGTGGCCGCCATCGGATTCGGAAGGTCCTGATTCATAGAGTGGTGACGTAACGTTCGGCCCGTTGCCGCAGTGCCCCGCGCGGTGAGGTCAGGATGGGGAAGTCGTGCTAGAATAGCAAGTTAGCTCGACTTCATCGGTTATTGCGTCGCCATTGGGGCGTCTGCGGACCTTACCGAGGCCGGGCGACTTCGCACACTTGCGGGTTCAGGGTGTTCGTTGCAAGGGCCCACGGCCGGCGCGACGGACTTAGAGCCGCGAGTGGAGGTTATAACCCTGACAAGGAGTTTAGGAATGTCCGTAACGATGCGGCAAATGCTGGAAGCCGGGGTCCATTTCGGCCACCAGACGCGGTACTGGAACCCGAAGATGGCCGAGTACATCTTCGGGCAGCGCAACAAGATCCATATCGTCAACCTCGAAAAGACCCTCGAGAAGTACAACGACGCGGTCAAGTACATCCGCCAGCTCGCGGCCAACAGGGGTACGGTCCTCTTCGTCGGCACCAAGCGCCAGGCGCGCGAGATCGTCGCCGAGGAGGCGCAGCGCGCCCACATGCCCTACGTCGACCATCGCTGGCTCGGCGGCATGCTGACCAACTTCAAGACGGTCAAGGGCTCGATCAAGCGCCTGAAGGATCTCGAGGCGATGGCGCAGGACGGCACGTTCGACCGCATGACGAAGCGCGAGGCACTGTCGCTCAAGCGCGAGCTGGCCAAGCTGTCGCAATCGATGGGCGGCATCAAGGACATGACCGCGCTTCCGGATGCGATGTTCGTGATCGACGTCGGCTATCACAAAATCGCCGTCACGGAGGCGCAGAAGCTCGGCGTCCCGATCGTCGCCGTCGTCGACACCAACCATTCGCCGGACGGCATTGCGCACGTCATTCCGGGCAACGACGACTCGAGCCGGGCGATCCGCCTGTACGCCCGGGGGGTCGCTGACGCGGTGCTCGAGGGCAAGAGCCAGTCGATCACGGAAATCACGCAGGGCGGCGACGAGTTTGTCGAGGTCTCGGAAGAGACCGCGGCGGTTTAGCGGCAGAGCTGCCGGGGCGCCTCGCGAGGCGCCCTGCGGTAACGCAGGCCGCGCACCGCGCGGCCCGGCACCGACGGACCGCGGTACCACGAACAGGCAACGGAGTTTCGAGATGGCGGAGATTTCCGCAAGTATGGTGATGGAGCTGCGGCAGCGCACCGGGCTCGGCATGATGGAATGCAAGAAGGCGCTCGCCGAAGTCGCGGGCGACATGACGAAAGCCGAGGAGCTCCTGCGGATCAAGAGCGGCGCCAAGGCGTCCAAGGCGGCGGATCGCGTCGCAGCCGAAGGCGTGATCGGCCTTTACGTCGCGGCCGACGGCAGGACGAGCGCGATGGTCGAAGTCAACTGCGAGACCGACTTCGTCGCGAAGAACGACGAGTTCAAGGCGTTTGCACGGGACGTCGCCGAGGCGATCGCCCGGGACGATCCGGCGGACGTCGCCGCCTTGTCGGCCAGGACACTTGCGTCCGGGGAGACGATCGAGGCCAGACGAATCGCGCTGGTGCAGAAGATCGGCGAGAACATTTCGTTGCGCCGCTTCGTGCGCCTGGTTGCGACGGGTTCGCTCGGGTCTTACGTCCATGGCGTGAAGATCGGCGTGCTGGTCGACGTGACGGGCGGCGATGCGGCGCTCGGCAAGGACCTCGCGATGCACATCGCAGCATCCAAGCCGATCGCGGTCAGCAAGGAGGGCGTCCCGGCGGAGAAGCTCGCGCAGGAGCGTGCGATTGCCGCGGCCCGCGCTGCCGAGTCCGGCAAGCCCGCCAACATCATCGAGAAGATGGTCGACGGATCTGTCGCCAAGTACCTGGCCGAGGTGACGCTGCTGCCCCAGGCATTCGTCAAGGGCGACGGCAAGGAAACCGTCGAGCAGCTGCTGAAGGCGAAGGGCGCGAAGGTCAACGGCTTCACGCTCTACGTGGTCGGCGAGGGCATCGAGAAGAGGAAGGACGACTTCGCGGCGGAAGTGGCCGCGATGGCAAAGGCGTAAGGCTGCGACAGCGCGCTCCCGTGGATGGTCGTTCGCAGCGCGGGTGCTGCCGCGAAGGTTCAACCGTGTCACCGCGACCGAAGCCGGAGGGTCTTGCATGAATCCGCCGTCAGCAGCGCCACTCGCCGCGGTTGCCCCCGAGCCCGCACCCGCGGCAGCGCCTGTCTATCGACGGATCCTCGTCAAGCTGTCGGGTGAAGCGCTGATGGGCGATGACCCGTACGGCATCAATCGCGAGGTGATCGACCGCATCGTCGCGGAGATCGCCGAAGTCGTGCGCCTCGGCGTCCAGATCGCGATCGTGATCGGCGGCGGCAACATCTTCCGCGGCGTCGCGCCAGGGGCGGCGGGCATGGACCGCGCGACTGCCGACTACATGGGGATGATGGCGACACTCATGAACGCGCTGGCGTTGCAGGATGCGCTACGCCGCGCGGGGGTGAGCGCCCGGGTGCAGTCGGCCCTGCGCATCGACCAGGTGGCGGAGCCCTACATCCGCGGCAAGGCGCTGCGCTACCTCGAGGAGCACAAGGTGGTGATCTTCGGCGCCGGCACGGGGAACCCGTTCTTCACCACGGACACGGCCGCGGCGCTGCGCGGGCGTGAGATGGGCGTCGATATCGTGCTCAAGGCAACCAAGGTCGACGGCGTCTACACGGCCGATCCGATGCGCGATCCGTCCGCCCGGCGGTACCCGCAGCTGACGTTCGACGAGGCCATCATCAAGAACCTGAAGGTGATGGACGCGACCGCGCTCGCGCTGTGCCGCGACCAGAACATGCTGCTCAAGGTATTCTCGATCTTCAAGCCGGGCGCACTGCGGCGTGTGGTCATGGGGGAGGACGAAGGAACCCTCGTCCACTGCTAGCTGCGAGGCCCGATTCCATCGCCGCTGGTTTGTTGCTCGCCGCTTCGCTCGCCCATGTATCCCTCTATACACTGCGCTTCGCGAACCGGCTCGCGCCTCGCATCGGCGCGGACTCGGACCTCTCGCACTGATCGCTTTCCGTTCGCCCGTCGGATGGCGGACCGTAGTCGCGCTTAGTACCGGCAACAAGGAGAAGGCATGATCAACGACGTCAAGAAAACCGCCGAGCAGAAGATGGCCAAGTCGGTCGAGACGCTCAAGCACGACCTCGGCAAGGTGCGCACGGGCCGGGCGCACACGGGATTGCTCGATCACATCCAGGTCGACTACTACGGCTCGCCGATGCCGCTGAGCCAGGTCGGCAACGTAACGCTCGCCGATGCGCGCACGATCACGGTGCAGCCGTGGGAAAAGAAGATGATCCCGGCGGTCGAGAAAGCGATCCGCGACAGCGACCTCGGACTCAACCCGGCAACGTCGGGCGATGTCATTCGCGTGCCGATGCCGGCACTCACCGAGGAGCGGCGAAAGGAATTGATCAAGGTCGTGAGGCACGAGGCCGAGAACGCGCGCATCGCGATCCGCAACGTGCGTCGGGACGCGAACGAGCACCTGAAGAAGCTGCTCAAGGACCACGCCGTTTCCGAGGACGACGAGCGCCACGCGCAGCAGGACGTGCAGAAGCTCACCGACCGCTTCATCGCCGAGATCGACAAGGTGCTCGCGGCGAAGGAGTCGGACCTCATGGCGATCTGAGACGAATCGACCAGGCGGAGCGATCGGGCCGTCCTGGCGGCCGCGAACTTCGCCCCGAACCTCCCCGGTGTTTCCAAGCTCCACGCGCGAAGTCCCCGCCTCCCGCAACGTGCCCCGTCACGTCGCGATCATCATGGACGGCAATGGCCGGTGGGCGAAGCAGCGCATGCTGCCGCGCGTCGCCGGGCATCGCAAGGGTGTCGAGGCGGTGCGCGCGATCGTGCGCTCCGCCATCGAGCGAGGGATCGAGTTCCTGACGCTGTTCGCGTTCTCCAGCGAGAACTGGCGGCGGCCGGCGGATGAAGTTTCGATCCTGATGGATCTCTTCCTGAAGGCGCTGGAGCAGGAAGTCGCGAAGCTGCACACCAATGGCATTCGTTTCAAGACAATCGGCGATACGAGCCGTTTCGATCCCCGCATCCGCGAACTGATTGCCGCTGGCGAGTCGATCACGGCGAACAACGACCGGCTCACGCTGACCGTCGCCGCCAATTACGGGGGGCGCTGGGACATTGCGCAGGCGGCGCGCCGCTATTTCGCCGACCACCGCGAAGCGCTCGACGCGCCCGAGCCGCCGACACCGGAGCTGCTCGAGCCTTATCTCGCGATGGCCTACGCACCCGAACCGGACCTGTTCATCCGCACGGGCGGCGAGGAACGCATCTCGAATTTCCTTCTCTGGCAGCTCGCTTACACCGAACTGTATTTCACGTCCACACTTTGGCCGGACTTCGACTCGACGGCGCTCGACGCGGCGATCGCCTCGTACCGCGGGCGCGAGCGGCGTTTCGGCCGCACGAGCGAGCAGTTGCGGGCCGAGGCGAAATAGGGCCTGTCCACACTATGTCCACAAATGCGTTGCAAGGCCGAAAGAGCCAAGGGC
>CAVVRH010000012.1:0-48106 GCA_963750585.1 uncultured beta proteobacterium | reverse complement strand
CCCTTGGCCCTTTTGGCCTTGCAACGCACTTGTGGACATAGTGTGAACAGGCCCTAGTTGGCCGCGGCCGCGGCCGCGCCGCATGTTGCGAGCCGCCGCCGCGATTATCGCGGAATCGAGAGTGGCACGGGACGCGCAAACGCGATCGATGCACGCACGTCGGTCTTCCGGTACCGTGCCAGCGCGCGAACACGGCGCATAATTCCGCGACATTCACTGTTCCGGCAAGGTCCCCCATGAAGCCCCTGTCGCTCGTCGAGGCGCGCGTGCTCGGCGTGCTCGTCGAGAAGCTCCACACCGTTCCCGACACCTATCCGATGTCGTTGAACGCGATCGTCGCCGGATGCAACCAGAAGTCGAGCCGCGATCCGGTACTCGAGCTTACCGAGGCGGAGGTGATCGCCGCCATCGATCGCCTGCAGCAGGACACGCTCGTGATCGAGTCGAGCGGCGGACGTGTCGCCCGCTATGCGCAGAACGTGCAGCGCGTTCTGCAAGTGCCCTCGGAGGCCGTCGCTCTTCTCGCCGTCCTGATGCTGCGCGGCCCCCAGACGCCCGGCGAGTTGCGGATCAGTGCCGAGCGTCTGCACCGTTTTTCCGATCTCTCTTCGGTGGAGGCCTATCTCGCAGAGTTGGCCGCGCGATTGCCGCCGCTCGCAGTGGCGCTGCCGCGAGCGCCGGGCGCCCGGGAGGTCCGCTGGGCGCATCTGTTGGGCGACGCGCCGCCGATGCAGACCGCAATGGCGGTGTCCGCGCCAGCCGCGGCCGAACTGACCGTCGAGCGGCTCACGGCGCTCGAAGCGCGGGTGTCGGCGCTCGAAGCCGATCTGGCAGCGTTCCGCGAGCTCGTCGATTCCGGCGCCCGCGTTGCGCGGTAGCCAGCGCCGACCGCCCTGCGGTCGCGCATCTCAGCCGTGCGCGCGTCCGCGAAGATTCCCTTGCGCCCACCTTTCGTCGGCCGGCCCTGAGGTTGGCGGGGTCTTATGCTAACGTCATAGTCAGGATCGGCATGGAGGGGCCTGCCCGACGCCAGATCGAGTCGAGCGCCCAGCGGAGAGCACATGCATTGCCCGAAGTGCGGCCACGACAACGCGTTGACCACTCGCTTCTGCGCGGACTGCGGCGCTGTCCTCGTCGAGGACGCACGGAAAGGCTTCGCGCGCCGCCTGCTGCGTCGACGTCCGCCGGCACCGCGCAGGGAAGGTGCCGTCGAACGCACGGCAGGCCTGCGCCGTGCCCGGCGTTTCGAGTGGACGCTCGCCAGCATTGTCGCAATCGGCATGGCGGCTGCGTACATCTCGTATCCCGCAGGCTCGACCTCGGCGATCGAGGTCAACAGCGCCGATTTCGTGCCGCTTCCCACCTCGGCGCCGGCGCGCATGTCCGATCAGCCGGACGACGCTGCCACGGCAATTGTCGAGCCGCTTCCGGGACCTTCGTCGCCCGGCAATTCGGCCACCCAGCGACCACCGGGACGCTCGGCCAGGCTGGAAAATGCCGATCGCGAACGCCGCAAGGCTGCCAGCCGGCAAGACTCACCGGAGCTCCCCCGCGTGGTCGCGCCGGACCCGATGCCCGCGGAGGAGGTCGAGAAGCCACAGGTCGTTGCGGCTATCCCCGCACCGCCCGCGCCGGACAGGTGGGCGCGGATGCAGCAAGATCTCGCGCGTTGCGGTGAGCAGGGGCTGTTCGACCGCCTGGTCTGTGACCACAAGGTGCGGATGGCGAACTGCGAAGGCCTCTGGGGGCAGGTACCGCTCTGCCCCGGTGCGCAGGTTGTCGACTACACGCGCTAGTTGCAGGATCGGGGCATTCATCGCCCCGTTCGCGACATTCGCCGCGTACCGCCGCACACGCGGCTGGGGCCCGCGCAATCCAGCGCCGGACCCGCTGGCGCGTCGCTCACGGCAGGATTCCCCTCGCGGGCAGCCCTGAAACAGGAGCGTTCCGCCCCTATCGCGGTGTCGAGCGCATCCCGAGTCGGCCTGCTTCCGTTTGCGTCATGCGGCGCCCGCCATCGTGGCGGGCCGCAGCCGCGAGCGCTAAGATCATGAGGGGCACGGCTACGAGGGGGAACGCGATGAGCTCGGCGTTCGGATGCAGGACTGCGGCAGCCGTCGCGGCATCGGTTGTCTTCATTTCCGTGGCGACAGCGGCGGACGTCCGCTGGTTCGCCGTGGCCAACGGGAGTCACCCGCATGATGTCGCGGCCGATCCGAGGCCGGGCGGGCCGGTCTACTACACGGCGCAACACACCGGCAAGCTCGGCATTCTCGATCCCGCGACGGGTCGCTACGAGGAAGTCGCGCTCGGCAAGGACTCGGCCCCCCACGGCGTCATCGTCGGCGCCGATGGTGCGGCGTGGATCACCGACGGCGGGCAGAACGCCATCGTGCGCGTCGATGCGAAGACCCACGCGGTGAAGGCGTGGCCGCTGCCCTCAGACACGGGCTACACGAATCTCAACACGCCGACGTTCGATCGCAGCGGCCGGGTCTGGTTCACGGGCCAGAGCGGCGTCTACGGCCGGCTCGATCCGGCGACCGGCGACGTCAAGGTCTGGAAGGCGCCGCGTGGGCGCGGCCCCTACGGCATCACGACGACACCATCGGGCGATGTCTACTACGCGTCGCTTGCGGGCAATCACATCGCACGCATCGACACGGCGACCGGCGAGGCGACGGTGATCGAGCCCCCGACGCGAGAGCAGGGAGCGCGACGCGTCTGGTCGGACTCGCGCAACCGATTGTGGGTGAGCTACTGGAACACCGGGCACGTGGGCATGTACGACCCGGCCACTCGATCGTGGCGCGAGTGGAAGCTGCCGGGCGAACGGCCCCGCGCCTATTCCGTCTGGGTGGATCCGGACGACAAGGTCTGGCTCACCGACTGGGTTGCGAACAGCATCGTGCGCTTCGATCCGGTGACCGAGCGCTTCGACAGCTACCCGTCGGACCGCGCGAACGCGAACGTACGGCAGATGCTCGGCCGTCGCGGTGAGGCATGGGGTGCCGAATCGGGCACCGATCGCCTGGTTGTCGTGAACATGCGCTGATACGCGCGGCCGCAGCGAGTCTGTTCTGCCCCGCGACGAGCGCGTGCTCCGAAGCGCTGGATCAGGCCTACAATGGCGCTGTTAGTGGCCGCCGGTCGTGCGATGGGCTCGCCACGACGCTGCGCGTGCACTTCGCGCTCCCGGCATCGCCGCCTTGCCGTTCCGCCCGCCGTGCACAACGAGTTTCGCCCTCGATACGTCCGTGATCCGCGTGCCGGCATCGGCGAGGTGCAGCGCTTCCTCGCCGTGGCCGCGCTTGCCGCTCTGTTTGCCCCGTGCGCGGCGGCCTCGGACACCGTTTCCCAATCGCCGCTGCCATCGCCGCTCGTGCAGCAGGCGGTCGCACTCGAACACGGCGAGGGCGTGGCAAAGGACCAGAAGCTGGCTGCGGCGCTCTATTGCATCGCCGCGCGCGATGGCGATGCCGAGGCGCTGTTCGGGCTCGGCTGGATGTACGCGAACGGACGAGGCGTTGCGCGCGACGATGCGACGGCAGCGGCGCTGTTCGCGCACGCGGCCGCCGCGGGCCACGCCGATGCGCAGAGAATGCTGGCACGGATGGGCAGCGAGCCCGGCCTCCTCCCCCCGTGCATGGCCGCACCGGTGAACCTGGATGCCTCGGCCGATGAGGCATCGCCAGATGACGACCTGGCGTTCCACGTCGACCCGTTCGCTGAATTGCCGCCGCGCAAGCAGAAGATCATCGCCATGGTGCGGAATCTCGCGCCGCGCTTCGCCGTCGAGCCGGCGCTCGCGCTGGCCGTCATCGCCACGGAATCGAACTTCGAGCCGGATGCACGCTCGCCGAAAGACGCCCGCGGGCTGATGCAGCTGATCCCGGAAACCGCGGCGCGCTTCAACGTGCGCAATGCGTTCGACGCGCACGACAACATGCGCGGCGGTCTCGCCTATCTGCGCTGGCTGCTCTCGTACTATCGCGGCGAGGTCGCGCTGGTCGCGGCCGCATACAACGCAGGGGAGGGCGCCGTCGATCGCTACGGTGGCGTTCCGCCGTACCCCGAGACGCGCGACTACGTGAAGCGGGTTCTTCGCCTGTTCCGCCGTTCGTGGCACCCGTACGACCCGGCGTTGGTCGCGCCGTCCAAGCTTGCGGAATCGGTCGAGGGCCCGGACACCACGGCGAATCGACTGTCCAAGTCTGCAGCAGATCGCGTCGCTCGCCCGCGTCGTTAGTCGCAATCCGCGAGCCGACGTGCGACCCGCAGAGATCGCACGGGATCAAGCGATTCGTGGTGTCTAGCGCTTTCCCGATGGCGCGATCATCGGTTGGCCCGCCGCCGGCGGCGGGGGCACCGGACTCGGCTGCGTGGTGCGCGCGAAATCGAGCTTGGTTTCACCGGCACGGCCAGTGACGAACTCGACCTGCGGGCAACGCTCCGCGTCGACGAACATCAGGTATTCGCCTCTTCGCCGCATCGCGTCGCGCTCGGTCGTGCCACGAACGCTCATGTCCACCGGGGGAAAGATGTCCTGGTAGATCACGTTGTCGTTGCGATCGAAGACGATATAGCAGGTGGTCGCCTGCGCGCTGCCGGCGCCGGCAAGACCCAGCATCGCGGCGAGCGTCATGCCAAGCATCGAAGGTTTCATCGTGCCTCCAGAATGGACCGTGGGTCCATCCTAGGCCACCAACGGGTCCGGGACAAGCGGGCGCCGCCTGGCGGGTGCCCGCGCCTGCGCAGCGTGTGGCATCGGCGCGTTGCCCATTGCAGCCGAAGTCCTTGCGCGAGTCGGGCGAGCGGTTTGCCGGCGTCGCGAACGCTTTGGGGGCCGCCCGGCGACGCTATAGTGCGAAATGACTACCGCCTGGTGCCAGCGTGAAACGAAATCCTCCGATCCTGACCATTCCCGAGCGCGAGATCGTGATCGAGGCGATTCGCGCGCAGGGTGCGGGCGGCCAGAACGTCAACAAGGTGTCGAATGCCGTGCACCTGCGCTTCGACATCCGCGCATCCTCGCTGCCGCAGGAGGTGAAGCTGCGACTGTTCGCGCTTTCCGACCAGAGGATAACCGCAGAAGGCGTGCTGGTCCTGAAGGCGCAGCGATACCGCAGCCTGGAGCAGAATCGCGTCGACGCGATCGCGCGGCTGCACGAGATCGTCGCAGGCGCCGCGCTGGCGCCCAGGCCACGGAAGGCGACGCGTCCCACGCTCGCGTCGAAGCTCCGGCGAGCGGAAGCGAAGGTGCGACGCGGGCGAGTGAAGGCGCTGCGCGGACCCGTGGTCGAGTAATGCCCCTGCGCCCTGCGTGGGGCGATGGGCGGGCGATGGGGCGCGGGCGTTTGGGGGTGTCCGCGCGAGTGCGGAGGCCGCCTAATGTGCAGGCCCAACATACGCCGGTGCCGGCTGCGTGAAAAACGCGTGCAGGATGTGGTAGACCATCCTGTAGTTCTTCTGCTGGAAGCTCGCGTGCGAGATGCCGTTCATCACCGAGAACTGCTTGTCCGGATGCGGCAGACGCCTGAAGAACTCGATCAGATCGTCGAATGCGGCAATGCCGTCGTACTGGCCGCGCAGGATCAGCGTCGGCATCGTGATCTTGGCGGGATCGTTGATCGGCAGCCTGCTGCACATGTCGATGTAGGTGCCGTTCGGCATCGAGTCGTCGAGTGCGAGGATTGCATCGGCGAACGCGTCCACGACGCGTTTCTCGGCGCAATCCGGGTGGTCGCGCTCGAAGATCGAGTGGACGAACTTCCGGTCGATCGGCCGGCGTTTGGACGCCATGAACTCGGGCAGCTTCTTGCGCCGCTGCTCGAGGGTCGGTGCTCCCGCGCCGGTCCAGACATACGCGTCGAGCGCAAGTCGGCCGACGCGTTCGGGATGGCGCTCGGCGAATAGCGCCGCGCGAAGTGCTCCCGACGAGATGCCGTACGTCATGAAGCCCTGCACGCCGCGCGTCTTCGCGACGTAGTCGGTCGCCGCCGCAAGATCGTCGGCGCCGTTGCCGATATCGCAAAAGATGTCGCGCTGCTTGTCGGAGCGGCCGTAGCCCTCCATGTCGACGGTCCAGCACACGAACCCGCGGCGCGCGAACCAGTCCATGGCCGAGGAGTCCGGCCGCCCCGGCACGGTCAGGTCGAACGTCGGCTGCGACGCCATCGACGAGCCGTGCACGAACAGCAAGGCGGGCTTGCCGCCCGGCGCGCCGACGTATTTCTCGAACAGGAACAGGCGCACGTCACCGTCCGGCGTGCGCTTGGTGGTCCAGTGATCGACGCCGGTGACCGCGGCATCCGCGGTGGCGTTGATTGCATCGTTCATTCGATGGTCCTCGATGGCAAACGTTGGCGCGTCAATCCACCTTGGCGCCGGTCTCCTTGACGACGCGCGCCCAGAGATCCTTCTCGGCGCGGAAGAACTTGCCGAACTCGGCCGGCGTGGAGCCGACGATCTCGATGCCGGCGTTCGCCATGTAGGTCCTGACTTCAGGCGCGGCGAGCGCCTGAATCAGCTCGCGATGGATTCTGGCGATGATCGGCGCGGGCGTACCCTTGGGCGCAAGCAGCCCCATCCACACGTAGGCTTCGTAGCCGGACACCCCCGCCTCCTGGAGCGTCGGCACATCGGGCAGCTGCGGTGAGCGGTTGACTCCCGTGACCGCAAGCGGACGAAGCTTCCCGGCCTTGATGTGCCCTACCATGCCTGCCGTACCGGGGATCGACACCGGCACCTGTCCGCCAAGCAGGTCGGCGGTCGCCTGGCCACTGCCGCGATAGGGCACGTGGTTCATCCTGAGGCCGGTCTGCGTGGCGAGCAACGCCATGAACAGGTGCTGCCCGCTGCCGTTGCCGGAGGATGCATAGTCGACCTTTCCCGGGTTCTCCTTCACGTAGGCGACGAACTCCGGGAAACTCTTCACCGGCAACGACGGGTTCACGACGAGCACGCCCGGCTCGCGGCCGATGAGCGAGATCGGCGCGAAATCCTCGATCGGGTCGTACGTGAGTGACTTGTAGAGTGAGGCGCTGATCGCGTTCGTCTGCGAGGCGAGCAGCAGCGTGTAGCCGTCCGGCGGGGCCTTGGCGACGATCTCGGTGCCGAGCGTCGCGCCGGCGCCCGGCTTGTTCTCGACGACGACCTGCTGGTTCAGGCGCTTGCCGAGTTCCTGCGCGATCATGCGCATCGGCCCGTCGACCGCGCCGCCCGGCGAGAATGGAACGATCACGCGGATCGGCTTCACCGGAAAGTCCTGCGCGGAAAGCGGCAGGGCCGCGAGCGCGAACGCGAAAAGGGTAAGCGCGAAGACGGCCCTGCCGCAGACTGTTCGATCCAGAATCACCTGGGACGCCTCCGTGTTGCCGTGCCAGTCGACGCGCTGGCGCGGCAGGGGCTCGTTCATGTGCTCCGCTTCATTGCCAGGGAGATCGGAAGCATTATGCCGAAGTCGGCATTCGGGCGATGTTCACGCGGTGCGCGCGGCCGCCCGGTCACGTCTCTCGAACGACGCAACCGAAACGACGAATGCGGGGCGACCCCGTGTGCCGCGAGATCCGACCAACCTTCAGCCACCCCGGCGAATTGCACGCCATGCCTCGGAGGCGTTGCCGGCGCCGTCGAGCACATCGCCCGACGCCTTGCCCCTCAGCGTGACCGGCCTGCCACCGGCGCCAAGTGCGGGCAGCACGAGCGTCACACTCTCGCCCTCGACCTTCACGCTCGACAACGGGAGCGTGCGGTCACCGATGACGATGGTACCGGCCGCGCCAGCGGCCTTCTGCGCAAGCGAGAGGCGCACGGGCTTGGCGGCGAGCGCTGTCGGCAACGTCAGTTCCCAATTGCCCGAAACGCGCGCCGGGACCGTGTACAGGTAGAGCGTGGTGCGCGGCGTCCCGGATATGTTGACCTTTTCAGCAACATCCATCTTGACGAGCCGGTCGTGCGGCCAATTGGGAAACGGATAGTCATGCGATACGACCCGCGCACCTGGCTTGAGCTCTGCCAGCAGTTTCGGCTCGAGCTTCGGCACGGACGTCGGCAGCAGGTAGAGCGTGACGACGGTTGCATCGCCCACCGAAGTGACGAAGAGGTCGCGGGTGAGAAAGCGCACCTTGTTGCCCACACCTTCCTTTGTCGCGTTTTCGTTCGCAAGCTTCACGAGCGACTCGTCGATATCCACGCCAAGGCCGCCGCGCGCGCCATAGCGGGTCGCAGCCGTGATTACCAGTCTCCCGTCCCCGGAGCCCAGGTCGATCACGAAATCGTCGGGGCCGATCCCCGCGAGCTTCATGATCTCGTCGACGATGACCCATGGGGTCGGCACATAGGGTCCCGCGCTCTCGGGCTTGTTGTCGGTTTGCGCGTCCGCAGCGCAACTCGCGACAGCGAAGGCGATGACGGCGAAGCTTCGGGCGACCAGGCGGTAGCGGGAGAGCATGGAGGTCAGTAGGGTCAGTGGGAATGGAGGTGGTCACGGGGCAGACTGCAGCCGGACGGGAAGTCAGCCCCTGCGCGCACTTGTGCAGAGTCTCCCCAGCCCAGGCGGTGGGTGATGTTACCGGTTTCGACCGTGCCGACGCGCGCATCCGTGCCAACGTCGAGATCGTGGCTGCAAAGGAACCACCCGGCAAGCGGACTACATGCACCTTGCCGGGCAATTCTCACTCGCCCACGGCGTCGCGCTTGCGCCATACGCCGGCGAGCCACTGCTGGCGCTCGCGCGGCAAACCCGGCGGCCGATAGTAGTGCAGCACCTCGTCGAATGCCGCGTCGCGCAGGTAGTGGCGCCAGCCTTCGAGGCTATGCCAGACCCCGTAACGTTCGCCCGCCCAGCCCTCGTCGTCATTGCCGCGCGGATTGGAGCTGAACAGCACGCCCTGCGGCTTCAACGCTGCATGAAGATCGCGCAGAACGTCCGGAAGCGCGCGCGACGGCACGTGGAAGAGCGACGCGTTGGCGAAGATTCCATCGAAATGTGCGGCTGGCAGGGCGAGCGCGAGGAAATTCTGTTCCAACACCGGGCAGCCGCTGTGCGCGCGCGCCATCGCGGCAAGCTCGGGCGATCCTTCGAGCCCGATCGCGCGATGACCGTGCTCACGGAATGTGCGCAGGTCGCGACCTGGCCCGCATCCGAAGTCCAGGATCGTCCAGGGCGGCCTGCCCGGAAGGTGATCGACCAGCGCTGCGATGTTCTGCGCCACATCGTGGTCGCGCGTGCCCTCCCAGAACGAGCGGGCGTTGGCGTCGTAGTGGCCGAGCGTACGCGCGGCGACCTCGGCGTCGGCCGCTCGCGGCGTCATCGTGCAGCCGCTCCTCGTGCCGGCATGGCCGCGACGAATGCCGTCAGCGCAGCAGCGCGGCGGCCGCCTCCGTCCCGATCATTTGCGTGGAGACTCGGCCACCGATCGGGATGCATCCGGTGAGCAGGGCCACGATCGCGACGACGACGGCGACGCGGCGAAGGGACAGGGCAGGGGTCACGGAAGCACTCCGGTAGTTGGCGAGGTCGAAGTCGACGCCGGTCAGATTCCAAAAGGGACAACGGGCACGCCGAACAGCACACGGTGGAAGGTCATCACCAGCAATGCGACGACGGCGCCTCCAACGATCGCCATGATGTCGTATTTCGCCTGCGGCACGAAGCTCTTGACCGCGTGCCGGGAAACGGCGGAAGCAAGATCCACCGCTGCGTAGGCCAGCAGCGCACCGAATAGAATCGTGCTGCGCACTTCACCGTTGGCGAACAGGTGCACGAGCGACCAGATCAGCACGCCGAGCAGCATCGGGTGCTTGAGCGAGCGGCGCAGATGGCCCTTCATGTTCGCTGCGGCAAGCAGGATGAAGGAGACGACCATTGCGAACGGCGCGATGGCGATCGCGGCGGGCATCGGCGCGAAGAGCGCTGCGCGCGCTTCGGGCCCTGAATGCGCGAACCCGGCGACGATCAGAACGAGCCCGATCGCCGAGGCGAACGAAAACATCCGCTTGTAACGCTGCTCGGAGAATCGCGTGACGAGCCCGTTGCGCACGGCAGGCAGCGTCGGCAGCAGGTGCACTCCGAGGAACACCACAAGACCGAGGATCAGAACCGACAACCTTACCTCCGCGATGCCCCTGCGATGCAAATGACCGGGCAATTGTTGATCATAGTCGACTCCAGTGCGTGCCGCATCCGGGATTGGCACGAAAATCGCCCGCACAGGAGGGGCAATTCGCTGGTACAATCCGTCCCGCAACGTCTAGGGGGCCTTCACACAGGAGCCGGCGCAGTCGGGCTGGTCGCAAGCAATCGCCGATGCCACAGCAACACTTTGCCGTACACGCTCCCTATTCCGTAGCGCTTCCTCCTGCGGCACGCGCCTTCACCCTCAACGACGGCGACCCGACTGACATCCGGGTAGCCGCGCTGGGCCCGACCGAGAAGGTCGTTCGACCGGTGCTCGCGGTGTTGTTCCGCGTCGCCATCGGCCCGCACGCCGACCGTTATGCGCCGCGTTTCCTTGCCTACGAACGTGCGGGTCGCCCGGTTCCCGGCTGGCATTGGCCATCGCTGGTCGTCCCGACGCTCTGGGCCTTCTATCGACGCCTCTGGGTATCCGGCTTCTGTTTCGCGCTGCTGCGCGTCGCTGCCGTGGTGGCGTTCGTGCTGCTGTTGCCGAGCCTCGAGGAATCGAGTTTGCTCTGGCACGTTTTCGGCGCGTTGCTCGTCTTGATCGTGCCGGGCATCGTCCCGGCCGCATTCGCCGATTGGCTGCTCTACCGGCGCGTTCGCACGCTGGTGCGCCAGGCAGAGGCGCACAGCAAGACCGCATCGGAGGCGCTCACCAAGCTCGGCGCCAATCGCCCGACTTCCGGTGGCGCTGCCGTGCTGTTGACCTTCGCGATGCTGTGCGCGGCCGTCGCCACGCTGGGGCCGACGTTATGGACCCGCTACAACGAGCAGGTCGTGCGGTTCAAAGTCGCCGACACGCTCGCCGCCGTACACTGGTTGCAGGACAGGATCGACGACGCCCGCTACGGCGAGGCGGCCCTGCCGACGCTGAGTGACGTGCGCGTCGCCGCGGACGTCGCGAGGCTGATCAGCGACATCGATGTCAGCCCCTTGACCGGCCGCGTGTGGCTGGGATTCAGCGATGCGCTGCCGCAGCTTGCTGGCAAGCGGATCCTGCTCGCACCGCTGCGCGACGAATGGGAGCAGACTCGCTGGCTGTGCATTCCGGTCGACATCCCGGCGAAATACCTGCCGAAGGCGTGCAAGTAGCGGCAGGGCCCGCGTCTCCCGGGAAGATCACGAAGCGATCTTCCGCTCTTCAGGCAACGCCCGGGCATGATGGGCCGCGGCGGCAAGCCTGCCGGTTCATGCCCTGGCGATGGTCCGTTGCAGCCTGACTGGACATCCCGGATCGCGTTCCTCGACGCTCGCCCAAGTCCCCGCAGGATGAGTCAGCCCGCCAGTCGCCATGCCTCCGGTCACCACCGCACTCCTGGTCGCGAACGTCGCGGTATTCCTCTTGCAGGGGCTCGTTCCCGTCATCGTCGGCCCGTTTGCGCTGTGGCCGCTGCATACCTCCCAGGTCGCAAGCGATGTGAGCTTTGCGCCATGGCAGCTCGTGACCTACGCGTTCCTGCACGGCGGGATGCTGCACCTCGCGTTCAACATGTTCGCGCTCTACATGTTCGGCGGCCCCCTCGAGAGCCTGTTCGGCGCGCGACGCTACCTTGCCTATTACCTGACATGCGTCGTCTCGGCGGCGATCGCGCAGCTGATCGTGGCGCAGATCTCGGGCGAGACCTATCCCACGGTGGGCGCATCCGGCGGCGTCTTCGGGCTGCTGCTCGCGTTCGCGATCCACTTTCCGCACACGCGGATCATGCTGCTCATTCCGCCGATTCCGATGCCCGCGCGCGTGTTCGTCGTGCTCTATGCGCTGATCGAGCTGATTCTCGGCGTGACGGGCACGCAGGAGGGCGTTGCGCATTTCGCCCATCTTGGCGGCATGGTAGGCGGCTTCGCATTGCTGCGCTGGTGGCGCCGCGGGCCGCGCAGCCGGCGCGAATTCTAGGGATCGAGCTTTGGGTAGTGCCGGAATATGCCGGCGGTACTGAAGGGCAGCCGGCGCGGCGATGACAGATATGCCGCGATGTTCGGGCGGTCGCGGACGCGCAGCGCCACGTCCCGCACGTTCGGTATCCGCGGGCGAAGCCGGCGCATCGCATTCGGGAATGCATATTCGAGCCCCGCGACGATCTGGAAGAGTGACAGGTCCACGTAGGTGAGCCGCGTGCCGACCAGCCAGCGCGGACCGCCCGGATTGCGGCTGAGAACGCCTTCGAAATAGCCCAGGTACTTGGGCAAGCGCTCTGCGATCAGGTACCGGGTGCGCTTTCCCGCTTCCACCTTCTGGTCCTCGTAGTAGAGACCGGACGCGATCGGATGATGGCTGTCGTGCACCTCCGCGACAAGATCGGCGATCGTGAGTTGCAGCTGGTGCGTCCAAAGCCGGCCCGCTTCGCTGCGCGGTGCGAGCCCGTGCCGGTCGCCCAGGAACAACAGGATGTTCGCCGACTGCGCAATCAGCAGCTTGCCCAGCTTGAGAAACGGCGGCGCGAAGGGCGGGCGTTCGACCGCTTCGCCTTCGAGCAGATCGACCATCGCCGCCTCGCCGCCTTCATTGCGCGCGACATCGATGTATGGCGCGTTCGCTTCCTCGAGGGCGAGTCGGACGAATTCACCGCGGCCCTGGATGCCGGGCCAGTAGAAGAGTTGATAGTGCATGGGGCGCTCCTTGGCGTTGCGCACCGATTATCGAACAGCGCGGTCTTGGGTGTATCCTTTTGGGTGGTGCCGCCACGTCAACTCATGCGGCGGAGGTGCAGAACATCCTAATCGCGGAGCATGCAATGGGACTGATCGATTTTGTCAAGGAAGCAGGGGAAAAGCTGTTCGGGCGCGGTCATGCGCAGGCTGCGATGAAGGAAGTCCAGGCGGACCCGGGGAACGAGGAAAAGGTCAAGGCGGCCAATGCCGCGGCCGGCGACGCGATCCTCGAGTACATCAAGTCGCAGAATCTTTCTGCGACGGGCCTCACGGTCACGTTCGACGGCGCGTCGGGCAGTGCGAGCGTCTTCGGCGTTGCGCCCGATCAGGCGACGCGCGAGAAGATCGTGCTGTGCTGCGGCAACGTCGCGGGCGTCGGCGCCGTCAAGGACATGATGACCGTCGACAAGAGCGAACCCGAGGCGAAATACTACACCGTCGTGTCGGGCGACACGCTGTCGAAGATCTCCAAGCAGTTCTACGCCGACGCGAACAAGTACATGAAGATCTTCGAGGCCAACAAGCCGATGCTCACCCACCCGGACAAGATCTATCCGGGCCAGAAGCTGCGCATCCCGCCTCAGTGATCGTCCTCCTCGAACTCCTGCTTTCCGGGCGCGCGGCGCACCTGCCGCCGGTGCCGTCGGTTGCGCATCGGCCGTCGCCGGGCGTCGACGACGATGACGACGAGGAAGAAGAAGAGCGCCCGATCGGCGACCAGGACGATGACGAGGGCGGGGACGACGAGGACGACGATGAAGACGAGGAGCCGCTGCGAGTGTAGGTCGCAACGGTCCCCCAGCCGAAATGCAGGGCCCGGCTCCCGCATCCGGGCTTTCGGGTTTCGGCGGGCCAGCACGGTTTCGCCCGTCTTCGATCTTGGTGCGCGCGATCTTCTTTGCGGCCGGGCAGGAACACTTGAGGGAGATTTCGGATGCCGATTGAAGTGCAGGTAACGATCAACACTACCGGAACAGCACATTCGGTGACGGTCTCGCCGGATCCCCTCCACATTCCATCGAATGTCAGGGGCCCCATCCAATGGAAGATCACCAACCCCGCGTCGGCGGGCTGGAAATTCCAGACCGTGGGGATCGACATCCAGAATCCGGGCGGGGAATTCGATCAGCCGCACGGCGGCGGGAGCCGGGTGTTCACCTGGAACAACAAGCACACACGCAAGGGGAGCTACAAGTACAGCGTCAGGGTCGCGGGTCCTGCCAATGTGGATCTCGATCCGACCATGATCAACGATTGAGTGCCCGCTTGCCGCGCGTGTCGGAAAACCGCTAACATCAATCCATGCGTTGCGTCCAATTGCCGTACTGTCGCTGCCGCCCGCGCGCGCGGCGCGCCCGGTCTGCCCGGTCCTAGACGGCCGCAAGCGTTCGACCAAGCCGCCGGTGTCCGAGCCCCGGCGGTTTTTGTTTGCCCGACTTCGATGCCCGACCCGCTCACCCTTTACGACAACTACGAGCGCAGGCTGCGCCCGTTCGAGGCGCTCGACCGCGATGGCACGGTTGGCCTCTACACGTGCGGCCCGACCGTCTACGACTACCAGCACATCGGCAACTACCGTACGTTCTTGTTCGAGGACGTGCTCAAGCGGGTGCTGCGCTGGAATGGGTTCGCGGTAAGACACGTGATGAACATCACCGACGTCGGACATCTCGTCTCGGACGCCGACGAGGGCGAGGACAAGATGGAAAAGGGCGCGCGGCGCACCGGCAAGACCGCGTGGGAGATTGCCCAGCTGTATACCGACGCATTCCTGGCCGACATGACCGCCCTGCACATCGAGGATCCGGCCGTGCTGTGTCGCGCGACGGACCACATCGCCGAACAGATTGCCTTCATCGCCGACATCGAGAAGAAGGGCTACACGTACCGCACGTCCGACGGCATCTACTTCGACACGTCGAAGCAACCTGGCTATGGTTACCTCGCCCGCCTCGACAAGGACGGGCTGGAGGCTGGCAAGCGCGTCGAACTGGGCGAGAAGCGCCGCCCGACCGACTTCGCGCTGTGGAAATTTTCGCCGTTGGGCGAGAAGCGGCAGATGGAGTGGGATTCGCCTTGGGGGCGCGGCTTCCCCGGCTGGCACATCGAGTGCTCCGCAATGGCGCAGAAATACCTCGGCGACTATTTCGACATCCATTGCGGGGGCGAGGACCACATCCCGGTCCATCACACGAACGAAATCGCGCAGACGGAGGCGCGGGTAGGCACGCGGCTCGCGAACTTCTGGATGCACGGCTACTTCCTGCTCTCGAGCGACGTCAAGATGGCCAAGTCTGCGGGAGAGTTCCTGCGGCTGGTCTCGCTCGTCGAGCGCGGCTACGACCCGATCGCCTACCGGTACCTGTGCCTCACCGGTCACTACCGCAGCCAGTTGAACTTCACCTGGGACGCGCTCGACGCAGCGGCGACCGGGCTCTCGCGGATGCGAGCGGGTTTCCTGGCGCTGCCGGCCGAGGCCGGCGCGAAACCGGACGCCGGCGCGCTTGCGCGTTTCACGGCCGAGATCAATGACGACCTCAATGTGCCGCGTGCGCTCGCGGTCGCGTGGGACGTGCTGCGTGGTGGCCTTCCACCCGCGGTCAAGCGGGCGACGCTTGCGCGTTTCGACGAGGTGTTCGGCCTCGGTCTCGCGACGTGGCAACCCCGGCAGGACGAGGCGCCTGCCGAGGTGAAGTCGCTTGCCGATGCGCGACTTGCCGCACGCAGGGCAAGGAACTGGGCCGAGGCCGACCGTCTGCGCGCCGAATTGCACGCGGCGGGTTGGGGGATGGAAGACCGCCCCGACGGCTACCAGCTCAAACGGCGTATCTGACGACACGATTGTTCGGCCCGCGACTCGAGCATGACACGACCACCGCGTAATCCAACGGATATGCGACGACCGGAAACCCGATGAAGCTCGCGACGCTCACCGATGGCAGCCGCGACGGCAGGCTCGTCGTCGTCTCGCTCGACTTGGCGCGCTGCGTAGAAGTGCCCGAGATCGCCCGCACGCTGCAGCACGCGCTCGACGACTGGAATCGCTGCGCGCCTGCGCTGGGAGCGATTTCCGACATGCTGAACCGCGGACGCCTGCCGGACGCGCGGCCGTTCGACGCGAGGCATGCGATGGCGCCTCTGCCGCGCGCCTATCAGTGGGCCGACGGTTCGGCCTACGTGAACCACGTCGAACTGGTGCGCAAGGCGCGTGGTGCGACGATGCCGCCCGAGTTCTGGACGGATCCACTGATGTATCAGGGTGCCTCCGATCACATGCTCGGAGCGTGCGACGACATCGTGCTGGCCGACGAGGCGTGGGGCATCGACTTCGAGGCCGAGATCGCGGTGGTCACCGACGATGTGCCGATGGGAACGAGCGAAGCGCAGGCCGGCAGCCATGTCAGACTGCTGATGCTCGTCAACGATGTGAGCCTGCGCAACCTGATATCACAGGAGCTCGCGAAGGGTTTCGGCTTCCTCCAGGCAAAGCCGGCGTCGTCGTTCTCGCCGGTCGCCGCGACACCGGACGAGCTCGGCAACGCATGGCGCGACGGCAAGGTGCACCTGCCGCTCGTCTCGCATCTCAATGGCGCGCTGTTCGGCCATCCGAACGCCGGGGTCGACATGACGTTCGGCTTTCCACGCCTGATCGCGCATGTCGCCAAGACGCGCGAGCTCGAGGCCGGCAGCATCGTCGGCTCGGGCACGGTGTCCAACAAGGAGAACGGCGGGCCAGGACGACCCGCCGCGCAGGGCGGCATCGGGTACTCGTGCATCGCCGAACAGCGTACCGTGGAGGCGATCACCACCGGCACGCCGTCGACGCCGTTCATGCGCTTCGGAGACCACATCCGCATCGAGGTGCTCGATGCGGACGGCAAGTCGATCTTCGGCGCGATCGATCAGCGCGTCGTCGCACCGGCCTGAGGCCGCACCTTCGCAGGGTTGGTCCGGGTTCTCTATCCCCCGCCCGGCTCGCGATCGCGTGCGGTTCATTCGCGCGCGCGTGGCTTCGCGATCGCTTTACCCGGCTTCGTCGCGTCGCGGATGAGGTCGCTCCTCGGCTCGAATACGCTCCCTCCCGACAGCCCGGCAAGCGCGTCGTCCCGCCATCGAATCCGAAATGTCTCGCCGCCGCATCCAAGGGTTCAGGATGGCCGCCGCGGCAACAGAGGGTGGCCGGCAATGGCCAACGTCGAGGAGACCGCGATGCAACGTCACGCAACGAATCCCTGGTTGCCCGCTTCCGCCATGGTGGCAGCAGCGGCCATCACGATCGCGATTGGCGGTCTCGTGCAGGCGTTGTTCGTGCCCACGCCGACGGCGATAGGTGCTCAGGTCATTGGCCGCTCAGACCGCGCGTCCGGCAACGGAGGTTGCAATTCTGCCTGCGCGCATCGAGGTGATCGGTGTGCGTGCGGGCGAAATCGCCCGCTCGGACGGTGCGATACCGGTGTTCGCACCGCGCAGTTGACGCGCGCGTACGGAGCGCGGATGCACTCGCGCAAGGCGAGGGACGGGGATGCCGGCAACGGCGCCCTTTCCTCTTGGTTGGGCTCGCCTATCCGGCCGCGCTGCCCCGTTGCCGGCCCTTCTCCCACAGCACATCCGCTCCTCCGGATGCGCGGTTCAGCGTGCGCGCGAGAACGAATAGCAGGTCGGAAAGCCGGTTGAGATAGCGCCGCGTCGGGTCGGAGACGGACTCCGTCGCGGCGAGATGCACGACGGCGCGCTCCGCCCGCCGGCAGACGGTGCGGGCGACATGCGCGAGACCTGCCACGCGGGCACCCCCGGGCAGGATGAACTCCCGCAGCGGCGAAAGCTCCGCGTTGAACCGTTCGACCGCTTGCTCCAGGCGCGCCACGTGCGCATCGGTGACGGCCGCGTATCCCGGAATCGACAATTCGCCACCAAGATCGAAGAGGTCGTGCTGTACATCGGTCAGGCAGGTGCGCACGCCTTCAGGCACGACTTCCGCGAGCAGCACGCCGAGCGTCGAATTGAGCTCGTCGACGGTGCCGATCGCGTCGATGCGCGCTGCATCCTTTGTCACGCGCGACCCATCGCCGAGTCCGGTTGTGCCCGCGTCGCCCGTCCGGGTGACGATCTTCGAAAGGCGATTGCCCATGGCGATTCCCGAGTGGATCCTGGGAGGAGCCTAGCGAATCGGCCGCACGGCGACAAGCATGCGCAGGGTTCACGGTGCTAGGATAGAAGCGAGCGCCCCGCCGGATTGCCATGCGGCGCGCGTCGAACATCCGGAGGAGCATGACCCGCGCCGACCCCTTCGAGCAGGATCTCGGCCGTAATGCGGCCAATCACGCTCCGCTCACGCCGCTCTCGTTTCTCGCGCGCACTGCCGAGATCTGGCCCGCACGCATCGCGGTGATCCATGGCGAGCGGCGCTACACGTGGGCCGAGAACTACCGGCGCTGCCGTCGCCTGGCCTCTGCACTTGCAGCGCTGGGCATCGGCCGAGGCGACGCGGTGGCCGCGATGCTAGCGAACACGCCCGAGATGGTCGAGCTGCACTTCGGCGTACCGATGACGGGCGCGGTGCTGAACACGCTCAACACTCGCCTCGATGCGGAAGCGATCGCTTTCATGCTCGAGCACGGCGGAGCCAAGGTGCTCGTCACCGACACCGAGTTCGCGCCGACGATCCGCGCGGCGCTTGCGCGGATGGGAAAGCCTCCGCGAGTGATCGACGTGCGCGACAGCGCGGGGCCGGGCGGCGATTCGCTGGGCGATATCGAATACGAGACGTTGCTGGCAGGCGGCGATCCGGCGTTCCCCTGGCAACCGCCGGAAGACGAATGGCAGGCAATCTCGCTCAATTACACCTCGGGCACCACGGGAAATCCCAAGGGGGTCGTCTATCACCATCGCGGCGCATACCTCAACGCGGTGTCCAACATCGTCGACTGGGGCATGCCACGCCATGCGGTCTACCTCTGGACGCTGCCGATGTTTCACTGCAACGGCTGGTGCTTCCCATGGACCGTCGCCGCACTTGCCGGGACGCATGTCTGCCTGCGCAAGGTCGAGGCGCAGACGGTGTTCGATGCGATCCGCGCGCACAAGGTCACCCACTACTGCGGCGCGCCGATCGTGCACTCGACGCTGATCAACGCGCCGGACGGGATGAAGCAGGGCATCGCGCACCAGGTGTCCGGGCTCGTCGCCGCAGCCGCGCCACCTGCGGCGATGATCGAAGCGATGGAGCGGATGGGCTTCGACATCACGCACGTCTACGGGCTGACCGAGGTGTATGGCCCGGCGAGCGTGTGCGCGAAGCATGTCGAATGGGCGGCGCTGCCGATCGGCGAGCGCACCGAGCGCAACGGCCGTCAGGGCGTTCGCTACACGCTGCAGGAAGGGATGACGGTGATGGACCCGGAGACGATGACGCCGGTCCCCGCCGACGGGCAGACGATGGGCGAGATCATGTTTCGCGGCAACATCACGATGAAGGGCTACCTCGGGAACCCGAAGGCGACCGCCGAGGCATTCGCCGGCGGCTGGTTCCACACCGGCGACCTCGCGGTGCTGCATTCCGACGGCTACGCGAAGATCAAGGACCGCAGCAAGGACATCATCATCAGCGGCGGCGAGAACATAAGCTCCCTCGAAGTCGAGGACGCGCTGTGCCGGCATCCGGCGGTGCTCGCGGCCGCCGTGGTGGCGCAGCCCGACCCCAAGTGGGGTGAAACGCCGCGCGCGTACGTCGAGCTCAAACCGGGTGCTGGCGTCACCGAGGCGGAGTTGATCGCGCATTGCCGCACGCTGCTCGCACATTTCAAGGCACCGAAGGCCGTCGAATTCGTCGAGCTGCCGAAGACTTCGACAGGCAAGGTCCAGAAGTTCGTGTTGCGCGAGCGCGCCCGCTCGGCGAGCGCGATCGCGTGAGGAGGTTTCCATGAACGCACCGACCCCGGCCGTTGTCTCCGTCACTGCCGACGATCCGCTGCTGCGCGCCGACGAGGGCGGGGTGGCGACGCTGACGCTCAACCGACCACGCCAGTTCAACGCGATCGACCATGCGATGCTCGACCGCCTGCAGGCGGAACTCGATGCCATCGCAGGCGATGCCGCGGTGCGTGTCGTGGTGATCCGCGGCGCCGGAAGCGCGTTTTCCGGCGGCCACGACCTGAAGGAAATGATGTCCAACCGCACCGAGGCCTTCGTCGGCGACCTGTTCGCGCGCTGCAGCAGGATGATGCAATCGCTGCAGTCGCTGCCGCAGCCGGTGATCGCCCGGGTGCACGGGATCGCCACCGCCGCCGGGTGCCAGCTCGTCGCGGCGTGCGATCTCGCGGTGGCCGCCAACGATGCGCGGTTCGCGACCTCGGGCGTCAATTACGGTCTGTTCTGCTCGACTCCGGCGGTCCCGCTGTCGCGCAGCATACTGCGCAAACGGGCGTTCGAGATGCTGGTGATGGGTGACTTCATCGACGCGGCGACGGCGCTCGACTGGGGCCTCGTGAATCGGGTGGTTCCCGTCCGGCGGATCTCGACGCCGAGGTCGCCCGCATCGTTGCCCGTATCCTCGCCAAGCCTCGCGCGGTGGTCGCCTCCGGCAAGGCGCTGTTCTATCGCCAGCTCGAGCAGCCGGTTGCGCGGGCCTACGAAGCCGCGAGCCAGGCGATCACGCGTGACATGCTCGGCGCCGATGCGGAGGAGGGTGTCCGCGCCTTCATGGAAAAGCGCAAGCCGAACTGGCCCTGACGTCGGTTGCTGGCGTTTCCTGCGCGCGGAAGCGGCTCGGGTCATGCTCGCCGGTGCAATCGTGGCGTCCCCGGAGCCGCACTCCGAGGTGGCGAGATGGGTTGAGGTAAGCTAAAGTACTTACTCGGGGGCGGGTTCGGACCGACCGGTTTGTTGCGCTGGATCAAGGGGACAGCGCAGGAGGTCCGGCCATGATTCGCCCACCTGCCGAATGGGCGGTTGCGCTGGCCGCCCCATGAAAAACCAGAGTCGCAAGGAGGAGTTCATGGCCGAGGCCGCACGAATCGACTGGAAGGCGATCGACGAGGATCCGAGATTCCAGGCACTGCATCGCAAGAAGACGACCTTCCTCTGGGGCTTGATGGTCTTCTCGATGATCTATTACTTCCTGCTGCCAATCGGCGCGGCCTATTTCCAGGACCTCTTCAGGATCAAGGTCTGGGGTGTGGTCAATGTCGGCATCGTCTTTGCGCTGTCGGAGTTCGTCGTCGCCTGGGGCCTGGCCTGGTACTACTCGCATCACGCGAATGCCGTGTTCGATGCCGAGTCGGCAGCCATCGTCCGGGACGTCGAGAAGAAGCCTGGGAGGCCGCAAATGAACACGCGTCGATTCGCTGTCTTCGCGGGCTTCGTGTCGCTGCTCGCGATCGCCACGCCCGCGCTGGCGCAAGGCGCCGTGCCGGACAGGTTCCGCTGGCTCACGTTCGTCGTGTTCGGCGCCATCATCTCGGTGACGATGTACGTCACGTACGTCGCGGCAAAGCGCGTCAAGACCGCCTCCGACTTCTACGTCGCCGGTGGCGGGGTGTCCGGCCTGCAGAACGGCTGGGCGATCGCCGGCGATTACCTGTCGGCGGCGTCGTTCCTTGGCATCGCAGGCCTGATCTCGCTCTACGGCTACGACGGCTTCATGTACTCGGTGGGCTGGCTCGTCGCCTACATCACCGTGCTGCTCGTCATCGCCGAGCCGTGCCGCAACATCGGCAAGTACACGCTGTCCGACATCCTCGCCTACCGTAACGATCCCAAGAAGGTGCGGGTCGTCGGCGCGCTGTCGACGATCACCGTGTCGACGTTCTACCTGACTGCGCAGATGGTCGGCGGCGGGGTGCTGGTCAAGACGCTGATCGGCATCGACTACGAGATCTCGGTGATGGTGGTGGGCGTCCTGATGCTCGGTTACGTGCTGTTCGGCGGCATGGTCGCCACGACGTGGGTGCAGATCATCAAGGCCATCCTGCTCGTGACCGCCTCGATCCTGCTCGTGATGTTCGTCTGGGTGCCGTATGGATTCAGCCTGCCCGCGTTCCTGACCGCGGTCGTCGGCGACGCCAAGGTGCAGGCGCAGGTGGCGACACTGCTCGGTGACGCGGCGAAGAACATGACGCCCGAGCAGCTCGGCCAGCGCTTCCTCGAGCCGGGCCTGTACCTCAAGAACCCCATCGACCAGATCTCGCTCGGGATGGCGCTGGTGCTGGGAACGGCCGGCATGCCGCATATCCTGATGCGGTTCTTCACGGTGCCGACCGCCCAGGATGCGCGCAAGTCGGTGATCTGGGCGATGGCGATCATCGGCGGTTTCTACGTGCTGACGCTGTTCCTCGGCATGGGCGCGGCGATGAACGTCGGCCCGGCGAACATCCGGGCGGTGGACCCGGGCGGCAACATGGCCGGCCCGCTGCTCGCGCAGTGGGTGGGCGGTGGTCCCGATTCGATGCTCGGCAACCTGTTCCTCGCATTCGTCGCAGCCGTGGCGTTCGCCACGATCGTTGCGGTGGTGGCGGGTCTGGTGCTCGCGGCGGCCTCCGCAATGGCGCACGACCTCTACGTCGGCGTGATCCGTTCGGAGCACGTTACACCGGAGGAACAGGTCAAGGCGGCGCGGGTGGCAACCGTGGTGGTCGGCGCGATGGCGATCGCCATCGGCATCGCGGCGAAGGGCCAGAACGTCGCGCACCTCGTGGCGCTCGCGTTCGCGGTCGCCTCGTCGGCCAACTTCCCGTGCGTGCTGCTCACGCTGTTCTGGAAGCGCTGCAACACCGGGGGCATCGTGCTGGGAATGATCGTCGGCACGTTGACGGCTATCGGGCTCGTGCTGGTCTCGCCCAACATGACGTACCCGCTTGCAGTCAAGTCGGCCCAGGAAAAGCTGGTCGCTACGCAGACGGCCAACCTCGCCAAGCTGAACACCGACCTGGCCGCACAGACGGACGCGGCTGCCCAGGCGAAGACCAAGGGCGCTATCGCGACCGCGGAGAAGACGAAGGCGGCGGCGGAGGCGCGCATCAAGGAGATCGGCAACGACCGCACCTCGCTCGTCGGCCTCGAAAAACCGCTGTTCGAGCTGCGCAACCCCGGTCTGTTCTCGATCCCGCTCGGCTTCCTCGCCGTGATCCTCGGCTCGCTGCTGTATCGTGACAAGCGCGCGGACGACATGTGGGACGAGTTGTACGTCCGCCAGAACACCGGCATCCTCGCCACCAAGGCGGCGGCACACTGACGCCGATTCTTGATCTGTCGCAACGACCCCCGCCCCGCGCGGGGGTTTTTGCTTGCGCAGTACGCTTCGGCTCACTAGGCTTGCCGCCATGTCCACCATCGCGGTCCCGCTCGATCTCGACGCGACGTTCGACTTCCTGCGCCACCACACGCCGTGGAACCGGATGCGCGAGGACGTGCTGCGCGAGGCGGTGTCGAAGCTACGTGTCGCAAACTACACGCGGGACAGCACGATCCTCTCGAGCCGCAGCGGACCGGTCGCGGACCTCCACATCATTCAGCGCGGGCTCGTCGGAAGCAGGCCGAACACCGCGCAGGCGGACCCCGATCGCACGCTCGGTCCGGGCGAACTCTTCCCGGTGGGCGCACTCTCGGCCGGCGGCGCCACAACGCGAATCTTCCATGCGATGCAGGACACCGTGTGCCTGCTGCTGGCACGAGAGGACTTCCTCATGCTGCAGCAAGCCTCGCCCGAATTCGAGCGCTACTGCACGCAGACGATCACCGAAACCCTCAAACAGTCGCTCGACAGCCTCTACGGCCAATACAGCCAGCGTGCGGCCGAGCAGCAGAGCCTGACCCGCACCGTCGGCGAACTCGTGCGCAACCCGCCGATTGCGTGCCGGGGCACGGCGCTGCTGTCCGAGGCGGCAAGACGCATGGCCGACGCGAAGGTTCGGACGATCGTCGTCCTCGACGAGCATGATGCGCCGATCGGCATGTTCACGCTCGTCGACCTCCTGCGGCGCGTCGTGCTTGCCGGACGCCCGCTCGATACGCCGCTCGCGGAGGTGATGTCGGCGCCGATCGTCACACTTCCAGCGACCGCGACCGCCTACGAAGCGCTGAATCTGATGGCCGAGCGTGGGATCCGCCAGATCGTCGTGGTGGAGAACGCCCGGCTGCGCGGCGTCATCAACGAGCGCGACCTTTTCGCATTGCAGCGCGTCTCCATGCGGGTGGTGATCGAGGAGCTGCACTCGGCCGAGACGATCGACAAGCTGCGCGAGGCGGCAGGCGATATTCGCCGTTACACGCAGAACATGCTTGCGCAAGGCGTATCCGCGGAGCCGCTCACCCGCACGATTGCCTCGCTCAACGATGCGCTCTCGCGGCGTGCAATCGAGATCGTGCTCACGGGGCACGACCTTTCCGGGGTCGACTGGTGCTGGCTTGCGCTCGGCAGCGAGGGACGAGGAGAACAGACGTTTGCCACCGACCAGGACAACGCGATCCTGTTCGCGGCGGAGGAGAGCGAAGCGGGCCCGCGTCGCGAGCGACTGCTGGCGTTCGCCCGCGAAGTCAACGCCGCGCTCGATGCGCTCGGATTTCCGCTCTGTTCGGGCAACGTGATGGGCGGCAACCCCGATCTATGCCTGTCGCTGCCGGAATGGAAGGCCAAGTTCCTTGGATGGCTTCGCCAGCCGACGCCGGAGGCGCTGCTGAACGCGAACATCATGTTCGACTTTCGCGCGCTCTACGGCGACATCAAGCTCGCCGACGCGTTGCGCGAGTGGCTTTTCGGCTATACGCAGGCCAATGCCGTGTTTCTTCGGCTCATGGTGCAGAACGCGCTTCAGGTCGACCCGCCGGTCGGATTGATCCGCGCGTTCACGGTCGACGACGCTCCTGATACGAAAGGCACGATCGACTTGAAGGTCCGCGGCACGCGGCTCTTCGTGGACTGCGCCCGCGTATTCGCGCTCGCGCATGGCATTGCCGAGACCGGAACCGCGGACCGTCTGCGCATCGCCGGCGCCCGTCTCAAGGTGGAGCCGCGGCACGTGGACGCGACGATCGAGGCTTTCCACTTCCTGCAGTTGCTGCGGCTGCGGCAGCAGGACCAGCCCGGCACGCCCGGAGGACCCAACCGGATCGATCCCTATGCGCTGAACGAGGTGGCGCAGCGCATGCTGAAGGAGGCATTTCGGCAAGCGAAGCAGCTCCAGGAGCGATTGCGCCTTTCGTACCGCCTGTGAGGCCGGCAATGCCGGCGGTGCCGATGGCGGCCACGCGGGTTGCGTGCAGGCCGACAGGCATGTATGAAGCATTCGATATCCGGACCGGAAAGAGGCCACGCGTGACCCGATCCCCTCTCGTAAGCCAACGTCTGGCGGCCGTTTTCATGGCGGGGCTGCTGCTCTTCAACTACCCGCTGCTCGCGGTGTTCAATGCGGCGGCGGAGGTGTTCGGCATCCCGGTCCTCTATGCCTACCTCTTCGCTGCCTGGGCATTGCTGATCGGCCTCTTGGCGCTGGTGGCCGAGCGAACTCGCTGACCGGTTCCAGGAAGACGCGGCGGGAACGACGATGCTGCACGGATGGGTGGTGATTCCCGTCTCGCTCGCGTATCTGGGCGCGCTGTTCGCGATCGCCTACTACGGCGACAAGCGTGCGGACGTGGGCCGCTCGATCATCGCCAACCCGTACATCTATTCACTCTCGCTCGGTGTCTACGCCACCGCGTGGACGTTCTACGGCAGTGTCGGACGCGCGGCCTCCGACGGCATCGGATTCCTGCCGATCTACATCGGCCCGACGATGATGATGGCGCTGTGGTGGATGGTGATGCGCAAGATCGTGCGCATCAGCCGCACGAACCGAATCACCTCGCTCGCCGACTTCGTCTCGTCGCGCTACGGCAAGAGTGCGTTGCTCGCGGGTCTCGTCACGATCATCGCGGTTATCGGAGTCGTCCCCTATATTGCGCTGCAATTGAAGGCGGTGTCCGGGAGCTTCACGATCCTGACCCAGCATGCTATCGGGGCGCCCGGCACGACTGGCGCGCCGTCGGCGCAGCCGGACACCGCGTTCTGGATTTCACTGCTGCTCGCGACGTTCACGATCCTGTTCGGTACGCGACATCTCGACGCCTCCGAGCGACATGAGGGAATGGTGGCGGCGATCGCGTTCGAATCGCTGGTCAAGCTCGTCGCGTTCATTGCGGTGGGTGTCTTCATCACCTACGGAATCTACAACGGACTCGGCGACATCTTCGCGCGGGCGCGCGAGGACGTGCGGCTCGCAGGACTGCTCGCACCATTCGGCGGTGCGGCCGGCAGCTACGCGAGCTGGGCCTGGCTCACCGTGCTGTCGATGCTCGCGATCATGTTCCTGCCGCGGCAATTCCAAATCGCGGTCGTCGAGAATGTCAACGAGGACCACCTCGCCAAGGCGATCTGGCTGTTCCCGTTGTACATGCTCGCAATGAACGTGTTCGTCGTGCCGATCGCCTTCGGTGGCGTGATGCACTTCGGTGCAGGCAGCGTGGATCCGGACACGTTCGTGCTGACGCTGCCGATGGCCGAAAATCAGGAGGCGCTTGCACTGTTCGTGTTCATCGGCGGGCTCTCGGCCGCGACGGGGATGGTGATCGTCGAAACGATCGCGCTTTCCACCATGGTCTGCAACGACCTCGTGATGCCCGCGCTGCTGCGGGTCTGGCCGCAATGGATCGCGCAGCGCGAGAGCCTTGCCGGTCTGCTGCTCGTCATTCGCCGCGGCGCGATCGTCGCGATCGTGCTGCTCGGTTATCTCTACTTTCGCCTTGCCGGCGAGGCGTATGCGCTCGTGGCGATCGGCCTCATCAGCTTCGCGGCCGTGGCGCAGTTTGCGCCCGCCACGATCGGCGGAATCTATTGGAAGGGCGCGACCCGCGCAGGCGCGCTGGCCGGGCTCTCCGCGGGCTTCCTGGTCTGGCTCTACACGCTGCTGTTACCGTCGTTTGCGAAATCCGACTGGCTGCCGATGAGCTTCCTGATCGACGGCCCTGCCGGCATCACGCTCCTGAGGCCCTACGCGCTCTTCGGCGTCGAGGGGCTGAACAACATCACCCACGCGATGCTCTGGAGCATGATCGCCAATATCGGCGCGTACGTCGCAGTCTCTGCGGTGACGCGGCAGAGCGTGGCCGAGCAGGCCCAGGCCGTGCGTTTCGTCGACGTGTTCCGCGGCGGTGACGAGGGGCTCGACGTGCACGTGTGGAAGGGCACCGCAACGCTGGCGGAGCTGCGGGCGCTGCTTGCGCGCTTCCTCGGGCCGACGCGCGCGGCGGCGGCGATTGCCGACTACGCACGCCGGCGCGGCCAGGTCGCCGCGGTGGACGGACCGGCGGACGCCGGACTTGTGCAGTTTGCGGAAACCGAGCTCGCCGGAGCAATCGGCGGGGCGTCGGCGCGGATTCTGATCGCCTCCACGATCAAGGAGGAGATCCTCTCGGTGGACGAGGTGCGGACGATCCTCGACGAGGCTTCGCAGGTCATCGCCTACAGCCACGAGCTCGAGCAGAAGTCAGGCGAGCTCCTTGCCGCCACGACCGAATTGCGGGCGGCCAACGAACGGCTGAAGGAGCTGGACCGGTTGAAGGACGACTTCGTGTCCACGGTCACGCACGAGCTGCGCACGCCGCTGACCTCGATCCGCGCGTTTTCGGAGATACTGCGCGACAACCCCGAGCTCGAGCCGGAGGAACGGCAGAGGTTCCTCGGCATCGTAATCCAGGAAAGCGAGCGGCTGTCGCGTCTCATCAACCAGGTGCTGGATCTCGCGAAGCTGGAATCAGGCCGGGCCGAATGGCAGGTGGCGGAGATCGATCTGCGGCAGGTCGTTCTCGATTGCCTCGACACCACCGGGCAGCTCTTCCGCGAGCGCGGTGTCGCGCTGGAGACCCGGTTGCCTGCGGCCGTGGCGCCTGTCCGCGCCGACCGCGATCGCCTGGTGCAGGTGCTGATCAATCTGCTGTCGAACGCGGTGAAGTTCGTGACGCCGGGCGAAGGGCGCGTGGTCGTCGCGCTGGTCCAGTCGGGCGGCGAGGTGGCGGTGCAGGTCACCGACAACGGCCCCGGCATTGCGCCGGAAGACCAGCAGCTCATCTTCGAGAAGTTCCGGCAGGCGGGAGACACGATGACGGACCGTCCGCAAGGCACGGGACTCGGATTGCCGATCAGCCGCCAGATCGTCGAGCATTTGGGCGGAAGGTTGTGGGTGAGAAGCGAACCCGGGAAGGGCGCGACGTTCACGTTCGCGCTTCCTGTCGCGAAAGCCGTCGGGGCAGCGCATGGTGTTCCGGCGGCCGCGGCCCCGGCGCACATGGCGTCACCGGAGGAATAGTCGATGGGCAAGAGGATCCTGATCGCCGACGACGAGCCCAACATCGTTGTATCGCTCGAGTTCCTGCTGAAGCAGAAGGGGCACGAGGTCAAGGTGGCGAGCAATGGCGAGGACGCGCTTCGCGCGGTCGGTGAGTTCGCGCCCGACCTGATTCTGCTCGACGTGATGATGCCGCGCATGAGCGGCTACGACGTGTGCCAGAAGGTGCGCGAGAACGCGGCGTGGAATCGGATCAGGATCGTGATGCTTTCCGCCAAGGGACGCGACGTCGAGGTCACCAAGGGCATGGCCGTGGGTGCGGATGCCTACGTGACCAAGCCGTTCTCGACCAGGGACCTGATCGCGAAGGTGCAGGAACTGCTGGGCGAGTAGCGACAGGGCGAAGCGATGTCCGACCGCCTCCGCTTCGTGCTCGTGCTCGCCGCCGCGTGGGGTTTCGTCCTCGCTGCGATGGCGGGAACCTTCCTCCTGCTCGGAGCGGACCTGGACGACACGGGGCGTGCGGCGCTCGTGGTCCTGCTCGAGGAGCAGGCAGCGAGCCTTGTCGTGGCGGCAATTGTCGTGCTTGCCGTGCTCGCCATCGTCCATCGGGCGCTCTGGCGGCGCTTTGTGACGTCGGCGCGGCAGCTCGTCGAGGACACCGATACGATGCTGCGCGCGAACCCGGCGCACCGGGCGCCCGAGCGGGGCGGAAGCGAGTTGCGTCAACTCGCCCGGAGCATCAACCAGTTCGCCGAAGCGCGGGAATCGCTGCTTTCCGACGTCCAGACGCGCGTCGCGGAGGCAAATGCCCGCATCGAGCAGGAGAAGAACCGGCTCGCGGCGCTGATGTCGGAGCTCGCGCAGAGCGTCATCATGTGCAACGTCGAGGGTCGCATCCTCCTTTACAACGCGCGGGCGATGCAGCTCCTGCGCGCCAAGGTCGAGGGCGATGCTGCGGGCAAGGCGCATACGCTGGTCGGCCTTGGTCGTTCGGTGTTCGCGATCCTCGACCGGAACCTGATCATCCACGCGCTCGACGGCATCCACGACCGCATCGCCAAGGGGGAGCGCAATCCGGTCGCCAATTTCGTAACCACCGCGCCGGCCGGGCAGCTCGTCCGCGTGCAGATGGCGCCGGTGCTCGGCGCGACGCCGACCGGCGGCGCGACCGGCGTGGTGGCCGACGTCACCGGGTTCGTGCTGATCCTCGACAACATAACCCGCCGCATCGAGGCCGGCAATCGCCGTGACCTGCTGCTGCAGACGCTGACGCAGGGAACGCGTGCCTCGCTCGCCAGCATGCGCGCGGCGGTCGAGACGATCGCCTCGTTTCCCGACATGGAGCGCGACGCGCAGAAGCGCTTCATCGACATCATCGACGACGAGGCCCGGCAGCTTTCTGCGCGGCTCGACGCGACCGTCTCCGAGTTTGCCGATTCGTTGCGCACCGATTGGCCGCTCGAGGACATGCGCGGCGCCGACCTGATCGCGGCCGCGCAGCGGCGCATCGAAGCCAGGCTCGGCCTGCCTTGCAAGCTCGAGTCGATCGACGAATCGATCTGGCTCAACGTGGACAGCTACTCGCTCATGCAGGCGCTCACCTACCTCGTGAGCCGCCTGCACGACGAATTCGGTATCCGCGAGATCCGCTTCGGACTCGAGGCCGCGGGCCAGCTCGCGCACCTCGACCTGATCTGGACCGGCGCGCCCATCGGTTCGGAGACGACGATGACCTGGCAGACCGACGCGATGGAGCTCGGGGGCGAGGCTTCGCCGCTGACGTTGAAGCAGATCATCGATCGGCACAATGGCGAGATCTGGTACCAGATCCACAAGGCGTCGCACCGCGAGTACTTCCGCATCGCGCTTCCCATTGCGAAGCCCGAGGAGCCGGCGTGGAGCGCCCCGCCCGTGGGCGAGAGCCGACCGGAGTACTACGACTTCGACCTCTTCCACCAGCCAGGACAGACGCCGGAGCTCGACAACCGTCCGCTGACGGCGCTCGACTACACGGTCTTCGACACGGAGACCACCGGGCTCAACCCGTCCGAAGGCGACGAAATCGTCTCGCTCGGCGCAGTGCGCATCGTCAATGGGCGGCTGCTCGAGCACGAGGTGTTCGAGCAGCTGATCGACCCGGGTCGATCGATGTCGCCGGAAGCGGCGCGGATCACCGGAATCGAGAACGGCATGCTGGAGAATCAGCCGCGGATCGACAAGGTGCTGCCGGCGTTCGGGCAGTTCTGCGCAGACACGGTGCTGGTCGCGCACAATGCGGCGTTCGACATGCGTTTTCTGCGCCTCAAGGAGGCGGCGGCCGGCGTGCGCTTCACGCAGCCGGTCCTGGACACGCTGCTTCTTTCTGCCGTCGTGAATCCCAGCCTCGATGCCCACGGGCTCGAGGCCATCGCCGAGCGCATGGGCATCAACCCGATCGGGCGCCACACCGCCCTGGGCGATGCCATCATGACCGCCGAGATCTTCCTGCGCATGATTCCATTGCTGGCCGACAAGGGCATCCGCACCCTCGGGGCGGCACGGGAAGCCTCGCAGAAGACGTATCTGGCACGGCTCGATTACTGAGGGGTGCCGGTGCGGACGGTGGCAACGGCCTCCTCGCGCGCCGGTAGTCGTTGCCAATCGGGTGCCGCTACCGCGATAATCCGGCACCCGAGCAGGAGGAGGAGACAGCGACGCGATTCGACAGGCGTCCGGACGCATGTGCGGCCGGCGAGGTGCCTGGCGGCGTGACGCCTTGCGCATGGCCGACGACACGATCCTCGAGGCAAAGGGCCTCACCAAGGAGTTCAAGGGCTTCGTCGCGGTCAAGGACGTCAGCCTGCGTGTGCGGCGCGGGACGATCCACGCGCTGATCGGCCCGAACGGCGCCGGAAAGACCACCTGCTTCAACCTGCTCACGCACTTTCTCGTTCCGACCCGAGGTCAGATCTTCTACAACGGCCGCGAGATCACCGGCTCTCGACCGGCCGCCATCGCCCGCATGGGGCTGGTGCGCTCCTTCCAGATATCCGCCGTGTTCCCCAATCTGACGGTACTAGAGAACGTCCGCATCGCGTTGCAGCGAAAGCGCGGCCATTCGTTCGATTTCTGGCGGTCTGCCAACGCTCTGGCCTCGCTCGACTTCCGGGCGCTCGAATTGATCGAGGCGGTCGGCCTTTCCGAATTCGTTCACGTGCACGCCGGCGAACTGCCCTACGGGCGCAAGCGCGCGCTGGAGATCGCGACGACACTCGCGCTCGACCCGGAGATGATGCTGCTGGACGAGCCGACTGCGGGCATGACGCACGAAGACGTGCAGCGCATCGCCGCGCTCATCAAGCGCGTCGCGGCAAACCGCACCGTGCTGATGGTCGAACACAATCTCTCGGTCGTCTCGACACTCTCCGACCGGATCACGGTGCTCGCGCGCGGCGAGGTGCTCGCCGAGGGAGACTACGCGTACGTCTCGAAGCACCCCGACGTCGTGCAGGCCTACCTGGGACACGTCGATGCCTGAAGCAGCTGCCGTCGACCGCGCGCACGCCGCAGGCGTCGCCACAGCGCTGCTCAAGGTGCGCGGGCTCAACGCCTGGTACGGGGAGTCGCATGTGCTGCATGGCGTCGACTTCGAGGTCGGCATGGGTGAAGTCGTCACGCTGCTCGGGCGCAATGGCGCGGGCAAGACGACCACGCTCAAGTCGATCATGGGCATCGTGCCGCGCCGTGCGGGTTCGATCACGTTCGAGGGTCGCGAGACGGTGGACCTGTCGTCCAACCGCATTGCCCGGCTGGGCATCGCCTACTGCCCGGAAGAACGCGGAATCTTTGCCAGCCTCAACGTGCGCGAGAACCTGCTGCTGCCGCCGCTGGTGCGCGAGGGCGGCCTGTCGATCGAGCAGATCTACGAATTGTTCCCCAACCTCAAGGAACGCGAACGGAGCCAGGGGACGAAGCTCTCCGGTGGCGAGCAGCAGATGCTCGCGATCGGCCGAATCCTTCGCACGGGCGCGCGCCTGCTGCTTCTCGACGAGCCCACCGAGGGTCTGGCGCCCGTGATCGTGCAGCAGATCGGCCGCACGATCGCGCGCCTCAAGGCCCAGGGGTTCACGATCCTGCTGGTCGAGCAGAACTTCCGCTTCGCCGCCACCGTTGCGGATCGACACTACGTGATGGAGCACGGCCGCGTCGTGGACATGATCCCCAATGCGGAACTCGACGCCAACATGGCCAAGCTGCATGACTACCTCGGCGTCTAGGGACGTCCCGATTTGAAACCGAGGCGCCGGCAACGGTGCCCGCACACCTGAAGGAGCGGAAGATGAAGGCATTCAAGCGCAACATGACGGCGGTCGCGGTGGCCGCAGCGCTCGCCTGCGGCGCCGCGCAGGCACAGGTCTCGGACAACGCGATCAAGATCGGCGTGCTCTCCGACATGTCGAGCCTGTACACCGATCTCGCCGGAGCGGGCTCCGTCGTCGCGGCACGAATGGCGGTCGAGGACTCCGGGATCGAGAAGCGCGGTTACAAGGTCGAGATCGTCTCCGCCGACCACCAGAACAAGCCGGACGTCGGCAGCGCAGTCGCGCGGCAATGGTACGACGTCGACAAGGTGGATGTGATCGTCGACACGCCCAATTCCGGAGTCGCGCTCGCGGTCAACCAGATCACCAAGGAAAAGGGCAAGGCGTTTCTGGTGTCCGGTGCGGCGTCGTCCGACTTGACGGGCAAGGCGTGCTCGCCCAACACGATCCACTGGACCTACGACACGTGGATGCTCGCCAACGGAACCGGAAGCGCGATCGTGAAGACCGGTGGCGATACGTGGTTCTTCATCACGGCGGACTACGCGTTCGGCCATGCGCTCGAGCGCGACACCGAGGCGGTGGTGCTGAAGGGGGCGGCAAGGTGCTGGGCAAGGTGCGCCACCCGCTCAACACCCAGGATTTCAGCTCGTTCCTGCTCCAGGCGCAGGCCTCTAAGGCGAAGATCGTCGGCCTTGCCAATGCGGGCGGCGACACGACCAACTCGATCAAGCAGGCAGCCGAGTTCGGGATCGTCAAGGGCGGGCAGAACCTCGCCGGGATGCTCGTGTTCCTGACCGACGTTCACGCACTCGGGCTGCCGACCGCGCAGGGTCTCATCTTCACGGAGACGTTCTACTGGGACATGAACGACCAGTCACGGGCGTTCGCCAAGCGCTTCGCCGAACGCGACAAGGGCATCCACCCGACGATGATTCACGCTGGCGTCTACTCTGCGGTAACCCACTACCTGAAGGCGGTCGAGGCGCTCAAGAGCGACGACGGCACCAAGGTGATCGCCAAGATGAAGGAGATGCCGACCGAGGACCCGCTGTTCGGAAAGGGCACCGTGCGTGCCGATGGGCGCAAGATCCACCCGGCCTATCTTGTCGAAGTGAAGAAGCCCGCCGAGTCGAAGGGACCCTGGGATTATTACAAGATCAAGGCGACGATCCCCGCTGACCAGGCATTCAGGCCGTTGAATGCGGGGGATTGCCCGCTGGTGAAATAGCGGCTATCCGTCAGGCCGGCAAGCGCGGGGTTGCGCAATTGACATCGACTTGACGGCGTTGCCGGGCGAATCGAGCGGCGGCGTGTCGCCGCTCGGTTCGCAAGGAACCGCGTGCTTTGCTTTCCGACCGTTGCCATCGCCTTCCACGACACCTTGAACGAATCCGAACGCGTGCCAGACGGCACGGATCCACCGAACTCCACGCCGCGACGGGTCCATGGCTGAGCTCTTCGGCATCTCGACCCAGGCGCTGTTCGGGCAGCTGCTGATCGGCCTCATCAACGGCGCGTTCTACGCGATGCTCTCGCTTGGGCTGGCGGTGATCTTCGGCCTGCTCAACATCATCAACTTCACGCACGGTGCCCAGTACATGATGGGCGCCTTCTGCGCGTGGTTCCTCCTCCAGTACGCGGGTGTGGGCTACTGGTGGTCGCTGCTGATCGTGCCGATCGCCGTTGGCGTGACCGGCGTGATCATCGAGCGCACGATGCTGGCGCGGCTCTACAAGCTCGACCACCTCTACGGGCTGCTGCTGACGTTCGGACTCGCGCTGATCATTCAGGGCGTGTTCACCAACTATTTCGGCAGCTCGGGCCTGCCGTACCGCCTGCCCGAGGAGTTTGCCGGCTCCTACAACCTCGGCTTCATGTTCCTTCCCAAATACAGGGCATGGGTCGTGCTGGCCTCGCTCGCGATCTGCCTTTCCACCTGGTACGTGATCGAGCGAACCAAGCTCGGGTCCTACCTGCGGGCGGCGACCGAGAACCGCGCGCTCGTGCAGGCGTTCGGCGTGAACGTTCCGCGGATGATCACGCTGACCTACGGCTTCGGCGTCGGCCTCGCCGCGCTGGCCGGTGTCATGGCTGCGCCGATCTACCAGGTCAACCCGCAGATGGGTGCGAACCTGATCATCGTGGTCTTCGCCGTGGTGGTCATCGGCGGCATGGGCTCGATCATGGGGGCGATCATCACCGGCTTCGGACTCGGTCTCGTCGAAGGGCTCACGAAGTATTTCTATCCGGAGGCGTCGAACACGGTGATCTTCGTCATCATGGTGATCGTGCTTCTGATCCGGCCCGCCGGGCTCTTCGGCAAGGAGCGCTGAGGCGATGGAAAACGCAGCTCCCGCAGTGGCCGCCTCCCTGGCGTCCAGTTCCCGCAACGGTTTCGCGTTGGCCACCGCCATCATGCTGGTCGTGCTGGGCGTGCTGCCGCTCGTCGGCGTCTACCCGGTGTTCCTGATGAAAGGGCTGTGTTTCGCGCTGTTCGCATGCGCGTTCAACCTGCTGATCGGCTTCGGCGGACTCCTGTCGTTCGGGCATGCGATGTTCCTCGGCACCGCGGGCTACGTCACCGCGCATGCCGCCAAGGTGTGGGGGCTTTCGCCCGAGCTCGCGATCCTTGCCGGAACGCTTGCGGCGACACTGCTCGGCATCGTATCCGGCGCACTCGCGATCCGCCGACAGGGCATCTACTTCGCGATGATCACGCTGGCGATCGCGCAGATGATCTTCTTCTTCTATCTGCAGGCCCCGTTCACGCACGGCGAGGACGGCATCCAGGCGGTGCCGCGTGGTCGGCTCTTCGGCGTGCTCGACCTATCGAACATCCACGCGATGTACTACGTGGTGCTCACGATGTTCGCGCTTGGGTTCGTGCTGATCTACCGCGTGATCCACTCGCCGTTCGGCAATGTGCTGAAGGCGATCCGCGAGAACGAGCCGCGCGCCATTTCGCTGGGCTACGACGCCGAGCGCTACAAGCTGCTGGCATTCGTGCTGTCGGCGGCGCTTTCCGGTCTTGCCGGCGCGACGAAGGCGATCGTGTTCCAGCTCGCCTCGCTGACCGACGTGCAGTGGCAGATGTCGGGGGAGGTGGTGCTGATGACGCTGCTGGGCGGCATGGGCACGATTTTCGGCCCCGTCGTCGGCGCGTTCTTCATCATCGGCCTGGAGCACTACCTGTCCGACCAGGGGCAGTGGGTCACGGTGATCACCGGCGTCATCTTCGTGATCTGCGTGCTCGCGTTCCGTCGCGGCATCGTGGGCGAGCTTGCCGCGCTGTGGAACCGCCGCCGGGCTTGACGGCCGCAATGCGCCTGGCCGTTGTTGCCGCCAAGGCTGCCGCGGCGCTGGGAGCGATGGCTCTCGCGTACGCCGCGAATGCCGGACCCGCCGCGGCCGTGGCCGAATCGTACAAGGTGGAGGGCACCTGCCGCGAAGGCGTTCCCCACGGTGCCTACGAGCTCAAGAGCACCACGGGCAAGCTGCGCGTCGTCGGCGCCTACAACCGCGGCAAGCGGACCAGCTCGTTCATCTTCTGGAACGCGGCAGGCGTGCGGGTCGCGCACATTCCGTTCGACGACGACGCGATCAGCGGCACGGTCGCGCTCTGGTACGCGACCCCCGTACGCGATGGCATGACGCCCCAGAAGCTCGAGGCGGTCTACGCGTCGGGACGGCTGAATGGCGTGAAGCGCTCATGGCATCCGAATGGCCGGCTGCGTGGGGAATTCACCTACGAAGATGGCGTGCTCGGGGAGGCGAAGGCGTGGGACAGCCGTGGTGCCGCGCTGCCGGATGGGGAGGCGCGCGCGCTCGCGGCCCGCGATCTCGAGGAGGACAGCGCGTATTACCGTTCGCTCGACGAGATCGTGCGCGAGCATCCACCGTACTGCCGGGCACCTGCGCCGACCCTCGAGCGGGCATGACGGACCCTGCGGCGGACGGGATTGCCGTGGTTGGCCCCCGACCCCGGAATCCAGATTCCTGAAGCCCGATGCTGGTCTTCGTCATCCGCCGCTGTCTGCAGAGCATGGTCGTGCTGATGGCGATGTCGCTGCTCGTCTTCGCAGGCGTCTACGCGATCGGCAACCCGATCGACATCCTGATCAATCCACAAGCAGACCAACTGGATCGTGAACGCGCGATCGCCGCACTCGGTCTCGACAAGCCGCTGTACGAGCAGTACCTGGCATTCCTGCAGGGAGCCGCGGGTGGCGACCTCGGCAGGTCCTTCGTCCATTCGACGCCCGCGCTGCAGCTGATCCTCGAGCGCATGCCGGCGACAATCGAACTCGCGCTGGTAGCGATGCTGATCGCGATCGTGCTGGGCATTCCGCTCGGCCTTTGGGCGGGACTCAAACCGAATTCCGGTGCCGGCCGCACGATCATGGCGGGCTCGATCCTGGGTTTCTCGCTGCCGACGTTCTGGGTCGGCCTGATGCTCATCATGGTGTTCTCCGTCATGCTCGGATGGCTGCCCTCCAACGGGCGCGGACCGACCGTGGACGTGCTCGGCGTGCCCATTTCGTTTCTCTCGCTGGACGGCTGGCGACACCTGATCATGCCGGCGACCAATCTCGCGCTCTTCAATCTCGCGTTGCTGATACGCCTGACACGCGCCGGAGCGCACGAGGCGCTGCTGCAGGACTACGTCAAGTTCGCACGCGCCAAGGGACTGTCGAATAGCCGGGTGATCGGCGTGCACGTGTTGCGCAACATCCTTATCCCGATCGTGACCGTGATCGGCCTGCAGTTCGGCGCACTGATCGGTTTCGCAATCGTCACCGAGAGTGTTTTCGCCTGGCCCGGGATGGGCAAGCTCCTGATCGACTCGATCAACCTGCTGGACCGGCCGGTGATCGTCGCCTACCTGCTCGTGATCGTGACGATCTTCATCGTGATCAACCTGCTGGTCGACATCCTGTACTCGGTGCTCGATCCGCGCGTGCGGCTGTCCGATGGCAAGGGCTGAAGGATCTGGGCCGCGATGAGCGTCATTCCCGCTGCGTCGCCGCTCGAGCGCGGTGTCGAGACGCCGTTCTCCCGCATCGCCAGGGAGTTCCTCGCCAATCCCGTGGCCGTGTTCGGGTTGTCGCTGCTGGGCGTGATCCTGCTGCTCGCGATCGCCGCGCCCTTCATCTCGCCGCAGAACCCCTACGACCTCGCGCAACTCGACATCATGCGACGCACGTCTGCCGCCCGGGTCGAAGTCGGGCGACGGCGGGATGTTCTGGCTCGGCACCGACGACCAGGGGCGCGACATGCTGTCCGCGATCTTCTACGGGCTGCGCATCTCGCTCTTCGTCGGCGTGGCGAGCACCGTCCTCGCGCTGACGATCGGACTCACGCTCGGGCTCGCGGCCGCCTATGTCGGCGGGCGCTGGGAAGCGCTGCTGATGCGCATCGTCGACATTCAGCTTTCGTTTCCGGCAATCCTGATCGCGCTGATCCTGATCGCGGTGTTGGGGCAGGGGACCGGCAAGGTCATCACCGCGCTGGTCTTCGTGCAATGGGCGTACTACGCGCGCACTGTGCGCAGTGCGGCGCTCGTCGAAAAGCGCAAGGAGTACATCGAGGCGGCGCGTTGCCTCGCGTTGCCGCCGCTTCGCATCGTGTTCCGCCACCTGCTGCCGAACTGCCTGCCACCGCTGATCGTCGTGGCGACCGTCCAGGTGGCAGCCGCGATCGCGCTGGAGGCGACGCTATCGTTTCTCGGACTCGGTCTGCCGATCACCGAACCATCGCTCGGCCTCTCGTTTTCCCGCGCTTCTTCCTCACGATCTTCATCCCGCTCATCAAGTCCGGCATCGGCGCGTTTGCCGATCAAAACCGGCGGCATGGAATTTGCCTCAGAGATGCTTGTCATGGCATCAAAAGAGCAGCTGAACATTGTGGAAGTGCCAATCGATTACTATCCCCGGATAACCCCTTCCAAACTGCACAGTTTTGCCGATGGCTGGCGACACATCCGGTTTGTCCTGCTCATGAAACCACTACCCTTTGTGGCAATTCCGGGACTTGTATTTTCCCTTGTGGGTGTTCTGCTCATGGCATTTTTCTATTTCCAGGGCAATGTCGAATCATCCCATCTTCATACCTTCATTCTCGGAGCAATCCTGATCATGGGCGGTCTCCAGTTTGTGCTTACGGGTTTTTTAATGAAGACCTATTCAGTTATTCATGGTTACGAGGATAACACGGGGATTATTAAACGTATTATGAGCTACAGCAATCTCGAAAAGTTTCTTGTTCTGGGATCATTTCTCCTGTTTGTTGGAGTACTCTTGGGACTCAATATCCTTATCCACTGGATATCGGTGGATTTCGGAGTTCTTTCAGAGATCTCCACAGCAATCATTTCACTGGTATTGATCGTCAGCGGTCTCCAGATCGTTCTCTTTGCCGTATTCCAGAGTATGATGCTCTTAAACGAGAACAATAATCATGACAAGAGTATTTAAGGATATTATGTGAGCGGGATCTATGAGGATTTTAGAAGAATGATATATCACACTGACCAAGAGATGGATCGTGCAACCATGAGAGAAAAATACACCCTGACCTCCAGTGTACGTGAGAATTACCAGCAACCTTAGGTTTCCATAATGAAGATCGCCATCATCTACGATGTCATCTACCCCTACGTAAAAGGTGGTGTGGAAAAACGTGTCTGGGAACTTGCCGGTACGGCTTTCCCGTCGTGGACACGATGTCCACCTCTACGGCATGAAATTCTGGGATGGTAATGATATCATCAAACGTGAAGGCGTAACTCTGCACGGTGTCTGCCCGGCACAAAACCTCTATTCCCATGGAAGAAGAACTGTCCATGAGGCGATTTCATTTGGCATCGCCCTTTTTTCCGGCTGCGTGAAGAGAACTATGATATTATCGACTGCCAGCAGTTTCCCTATTTTTCCTGCATAGCAGCAAAATGCAGTATAGCCTTTAAAAAAACTCCCCTTGTGATCACCTGGCATGAAGTCTGGGGGGATTACTGGTACACCTATCTTGGTATCGCAGGTATCTTTGGGAAATTCATCGAATGGTGGGTGTCCCGGCTCACGCCTGCAATGATTGCCGTTTCTGCGACCACAGCAAAAAATCTCATGACCTTAAGCGGCCAGAAAAACGTCCGGATCATCAAGAATGGTGTTGACCTGAAACGAATGAATACGATTCTGCCGCACAATGAAACTTCAGATATTATTTTTGTCGGCCGATTGATCCGGGAAAAAAATGTGGACCTGCTTGTCCGTGCGATAGATATCCTCTCAAATAAAAATAAAAAAATTCAATTGCTGATCATTGGTGATGGCCCGGAACGTGAAACAATTTTGCGGCTCATCCACGAACTCTCGCTTGAACCCCACGTGCGTATGATCGGATTCCGGGACAATCATGATGAGATCATCGCCCGGATGAAATCGGCAAAAGTATGTGTGCTGCCATCCACGCGCGAAGGATTTGGTATCGCGGCGCTTGAAGCACTGGCATGTGGGATACCGGTCATAACCGTCGATCATCCGGCAAATGCGATACGGGATCTCATCACCGAACAGATAACGGTCGCCTGTGCATGCTATCTGCTGAAGATCTTGCCGATAAAATTTCCGGGATAATGGCACAATATAAGGAAATGAAAACATGCCTGTATCGCATCTGCTGAAACCTTTGACTGGGATAGTATTGCCTCCGATCTTGAGACCTACTACCAATCAGTGATTGATACTGATGTCATTAACTAAAAAAGTGTCTTAAAAAATGTGACTCCGCAGGGTGACACACGATCATGAAACATTTTTTCCCGTCAATACATCGTCTTCTGTCACGGTAATGTACCGGGATGTACCGGCAATATGGTACGGACCGGTTGCTTTAACCTCATAATGATTTCCTGTTGTTGAATAGGGAACGATAAATTCCCCGTTAACACTTTCCTGCCGGTAAACAAATGCCCGTCCCGTATTTGTCACGACCGGCACCTCAATAATCCCATCACCTGAGATATGGGCACCGTTAACGTACTCAAATATTTTTACATATTTGATATCCGGAAGTATGGCAGGGACAGATTCCGGAAACACTGTAGCTGTTGCATTATTCATAGATTCGTGGATGAGCCGGTAATGCTGCAATGCCGGGACAATTTCGATCGGTTCATACGGTTTATCAGAAAACAGATCTGCATATGCCTGGGACTGCAGATTCGAACCTTCACGTATGATTGGGGTGTCACTGGTTATGTGCGAACCATTTATGGGACGCTCCTGTGTGATGACCCGTGCATACCCGTTCACATCCCCGGCCGTCTCTCCTGCAGCAGGTACCTGACGTATCACGTTACTTGGTATATTGCACAGATCCTGGATCGGTCATCGAGCCATCATAGATGTGAAGCCGGACAACCATAGTCTGGAAATACCCATTTACATACCGGTGAACTTTAAGCAGGTGGGAGGAATCACTGGTGTCCGGAATCACGAACCATTTTATGTATGGGGAAATATCTACAGAGTGACTCTGCCATGGAACAAGATTGGTGAAGGAATCTACGGCCATATCCGAATTCGTAACGATATATTTCCCGCCCAGTTTTTCGAGGATCGGGTTAGCTTTTGACTCATTTGTGCTCAGGAAATAGGCAGCACCCCCATTGGCACCGTCAAGATTGTTCTGGAACGGGTTTGTGATCGGAATGCGGTGCGATAAGACCGTGATCCAGTGCCCGGCATCCCAGACCGCCAGGATTCCATAGGCTTGTTGAGGGTAGGAAAACCCTTTGGCATCATAGGATTGGTAATAATCAATGCCTGTATCCGGGCTGTTTGCTCCCAGCCATTTCAGCGATTCAATCCAGTCAGGAGATAATGTATGTTCCGGCGTTTCCAAGACATAACCGATGTCCTGCGAAAGGGAAGTTACAACAAATGCAGCCGTGGTAATTATTACGATAATGACAACAATGTCCTTTAAGGTTTCAACGGGATTTGCAGGATTGCGCACGGGATGTTTTTGCTCCCTTTTTTTATTCTGTTTTGGTATGGATACGGAGGATTTATCCTTGGACACATCCGTTGATGCCCCATGAGACGGGAAAAACCGGGATACTGCCGATGCAAGGTATTGGCGCAGTTTTTCCTCTCTCATGGTGAGTGTGTCTGCGATACAGATCGCGGCAAGCAAAGCAATATTGACGGTAAAATAATACTGGAATCGCTGGTACTGGATGGTCATCAGCAGCATAACCACCGACCATACCACAAGAAAAACTGCGTTGCTCTCCCGCTTTTTTATCAGTGCATAACCTACGGACACCAATCCGCCAAGTGCCAGGATCAGGGCAAAATTGAAATTTGCCCATGCATTTGGCAGGGTCCAGGGTAATGTCTCCACAATGCCAAGAGCATATGTTGAAGAACCAAATACCAGTCCAAGTCGCCTGGTTACTCACGGCATTGAGCATGGGATTTGTCTGGATGAGAAAAAACCCCCCGATGGCAAGAACTACGAGACAGCACGTGTATAACCATTTTTTACCGGAACAACCCTTGCTAAGGAGTGCAAGTACGACCGTTTCACCGATAAGTGCATAATGCACATACACGACACCAATGGTGTATTGTGTTAAGGAGGTACCGGGTTGTTTGATTCCATGGAGTAAAAACAGAGCCGAAGTTACTAACAATAAAACCACATTGACGATGAGAAGATTGTTTGAGTTATTCCCCTGGTAATAATCCAGAATGAACTGGATTGCTGTGTATATCGCAATGACCAGTAACACAAGTATAACAGTAGTCGATGACAACAGCGCAAGGAAGAGGGAAATACCGGCTCCGTATCGAAAAGAGAATCGGGAAAATAAATGTTGCACCTTTTTTAATATCCACGGGATTTTTTTGTATATAATCGAGTGCTGAACAATAGATGAGGATAAAGACCGTGCTGAATAATACTTCAGCCACATGGTGATCAGTCCAGCCATACGATGATATGGAAAAATAATACAGGGAAATTATTGCGATCAGGCCTGCAGCTGCGAGGCCGGCACACCCGTTCCACAATCGTCTGCCCAGATAGTACATTACGGGAACCATCATCATTGCCATGAGCGGCACAACCCATCCGGACATAAAAAAGATCGCATCCCGGGTAGTTGCGCCGGTAATGAGACAGAGACTCGCTGCAATGAACGGAAAAAGCGGACCCCAGTCAAGGGTTTTTCCCTCCGGAAATGCGGTCATGGGATCAAACCAGTTATACTGGGGAAAATGATTCACCATCACTTCGATCTGTCGTAATGTGTAGTAACTGTCCGTATCATGGAGATAGAGAAAACCAGCGTCATGGATGAAGAGTGCAGGAATTGCTCTTAAGGCCAGGGCGAATCCCATGAAGAACAACAATACTGCACCAATTAAGTACTGGTGTTTTGTAAATTTCTTAAAAAAATCCATGTTCCTCCAACCAAATTCTCCATGATTTCAATAGTGTTTTTGTAACCCGGTCAATATTTTACATTCATGACAATAATTCTTGCCGTTTAATTTCGATACATTCCTACGGATCTGTAAAGTCAGAAAGGTGATGAATTCAGGTACGGGTTTTTCCGGTTCATATCTTGGTGGAAATGAGCAGAGCAACCGGCAGTTACCGGTTACAAACCCCCAGTCTCATCGCTGTTTTGAATGGGTAACACATGAACGGAGTATAGTACAAAGATGGTGACTGATACCATTTTATCCCAAATACGATGAACCCCGCCGCACCTAAAAGGGACGCCCCCGTGGCGGTTTTGGTGACTAAAATGTTGAAACCACCTTGCTCCGCCATGCCTAAAGAGTGGCCCTGAGGCGGGGAACATCCCAACCAAATTTTTAGTAACGATCTTACCTCCATGATACAGTGAAGAACCAAAAACCCCTTCACTTTATTACCCCGCCTCCCAAAACTCTTGTAGATGCGAACCAACCGTCACGAGTATTTCCTCGACCTTGCCCTGCGGTGCGCCCACCAGGGGACCTGCCTCCGCCGGAACTTTGGCGCGATCATTGTGGATGAATACAATACGATCGTCTCGACCGGCTACACCGGAGCCCCCCGCAAGCAGATGGACTGCACGGAACTCAACCGCTGCTGGCGAAAGGACCACAACATCCCGTCCGGCTCCAACTACGAGCGGTGCCGGAGCGTGCATGCCGAGATGAATGCCCTGCTCCAGGCAGGAAAACTGGCGCGGGGATGCACGCTCTACCTTGCGGGATTCGATGTCGAGACTGAAGCGCTCACCCAGATCTGGCCGTGCTTCCTCTGCTCGAAGATGATCGTGAACAGCGGAATCACCAACGTGATCATGCGGACCAGTGATAAGGAACACCGCGAGATGGACCCGATGGTGCTCTACCAGATGCGGAGCCGGGAATCGCTGGGCGAGGACGGGAAATAATTTTTTTGGGAATCGTAACGAGGACGATGACCGCAAAGGCAGTGTCATATCCACTGCCACACTCATCGTTTGTTCTCTGATCCCGGGTTACAATTTCTTTCTTAACGTTGCTTCATCTGCGACTACACCAGCCGCGATCACGATTGCCGGGATCATCAGGTACCGGATACCGATCTGCGTGATGTAATCTCCCACCGCCATACCAAGAATCCCTACGAGCACGACAGCATCGAGCGCCCAGTTCATCGCAAGCCAGACAAGCCCGGTGATCACCGCTTCGTGAGTGTAGGATGTGCTCACGCTCTTAAAAAACCAGACGATGAGGATCGCTGCGGTGACCGATGCGACCACGATCATAATCGATTTGAAAAGCGCCAGATCGATGGCAAGTGTCCCGTCACGGCCATAGAACGGGACTGCTGCAAGGAATGGCACCAACCAGCTCGAGAGCCCGGCGATGAGACGGCGCCCCCAGATTGAATGGGTGATGGCAGTCATAGATATGATACTATTGCGGGATGGATATTGAAATAATCGGGTCTGTCGCACGGTAACGTTTTGTCCCGTGAATAAATCTCCTGCCCAAAAACCCATGTAAAGAAATGACAATTAAAAAAGCGGGACTTGAGGGAGGTGTGTGTGTGTTTACCCTTTTAGTCCCGCTTGTTGCTGGTACTTTTTAGGACGTGCCTGTGAAAGTCCTGTACCTGCCATGAGGTGATGACAGGTGCTGATGACGAATTCTGCATCACCACGATTTCGCAGTTTTAGATCAGAAACGTATGCGCACAACCGCTATGAGCGCATGTTCCTGTCGTTCAGCATTGTTGATTGGCTTGCAGTGGATATGCACAATCTCAATGCTGTGCATTAGTGCACAAACACTAAGCACAATATCTATTGTTATCATAGCCTTTAATAAATCAATCGAATCAAAGATCGAAGCAGTTCTGTGAATCGAAATGAACGAGATAAAAAAAGTTCTTTTCACTAAAGAGTATAATATTTTTTAGGGTGACTGAGTCTATGGAAGCGGCAGACAATGAAATAACCCGTATCAAAGAGGTGCTCCGTGAGAACCCCCGGGGAATGAACATCAAGGAGATATCAGCCGCAGTTGCCATGAGCCGGAATTCCATTGCGAAATATCTTGATGTCCTGACCGCAGCCGGGCAACTCGAAGTCCGGTATGTCGGGAATGCCAAACTCTTCTATCTTGCAAAACGCGTGCCCCTTGAATCGATGATGAGCATGAGTCCTGATATGATCGCGGTCGTTGACAAGGATATGCGGATTGCGCAGGTAAACTCCCCGTTTGTTGATTTTATCGGGACGCCCAAGGAAAAAATCATTGGTACACGGTTGTTTGACCTTGCTTCGGCCCTGCTCCCGGTTGAGCAGATGATGGGCTGGCTGCAGCAGGAGAAAGCAGGAACTGATTCACGCCACGAGATCCACATAAAAAAAGACGACAAAGTGATGTATCTTCAATGCGCTCTGCATCCCCACCCTGTTTGAAGACGGGGATGCCGGTGTGGCCCTGAGGTTTGAGAATATCTCCGAACCAGAAGAAGGCCGAACTCTCCCATGAAGAGAGCAAGCAGGCTTTTAGAGGCTGTCCTGTATGCCTCCCCTGTCCCGATGTACGTGATTGGCGAGGATCACCATATTCTCGCATGGAACCGGGCAATGGAGAAGTTCTCCGGCTTAAAATCCGCCGGTATGGTGGGAACCCGCAGGCAGTGGCAGGCGTTTTACCCGGAGGAACGACCGTGCCTTGCCGACCTGGTCATCGATGGCTTGACGGAGAAGATACCGGAATGGTATCCGGGCACCGATCTGCAACCGGTATCCCAGGATGGAACTTTCACCGCAGAAGATGTGCTCCCTGCACCTGGCGGGGAATCAGCAGAAGACTCCGGTTCACGGTGACTTCTGTGATGAACAATGGAGGGGACCTGATCGCTGCTAGTTGAGACGGTCGAAGGAAATTTCATGAAAATAATTTTTAATTCCTTACCTTTGTTGTTAGTCTGTTTTCTGCTCAAGAATGGTCATACGGGGATAAAATCCGAATTTCCGGTAAAATTGCCAGGCCTCCTCATTGCCATCGCCGACCGATACCCGTTTCTTTTCACCCACCTAGGCATCCATCCATGCAAGTGCACGGGTGAGACAAGATCAGAGCCGATATGGTGCGAGCGGTAGTCGGGCTCTACAAAGATCGATTCAATCTCCCCGTTGTTCTCTGAGGAGACCGAACTCACGCAATAGCCAACAAACCTGTGCGAGTACCGGGATCCGTGCCAGATCGAGGCGTAATAATACCCGGTGGATGCGATCGTTTCAAAGATACTTTTTCCGGTCATCGAATGTCATCTGTTCATAATGGAGGCGGAAGTGAGATGCCCGCTCGTGGTGGTGCTCATTGAGCTGCATCCAGAGGTGCCGGATGGCTCTCAAGATCGTGTTCATCCGTAGTGATGTATTCTACCCGGTCCATGGAGATGCCTTTACCGGAACTAATTGTAGGATAATGGCACTTTAAGCGCTTTGGTCGGGATTGTTTTTCCACCGGTCAAAAAACACAGTTCATGTCTGGCACATCGTGATTTCATGGGGACAGGCAAGATTATCAAAATTCATTCGTGCGTGCTCATACCCGAGAGGGTCCTGAGCCCTGTCTTTTTATGCCAAATCCCGTGTAATATCCTTACTCATAAGGTAACCGACAATGACCGGATTATTTTGATACGAAGCAGTGGTCTGGGACAAGGATCCCGGGCGGGTGCAGATGGCAAGAACGATTGCCGATGCCATGATCAACGCACTGCACCCTGATGGCACTGAGACTGGTGATGGATTATGGTACTGGCACCGGAAATATTGCGCTGCGGATTGCACCCCAGGTAAAGAAGATCATCGCGGTCGATTCAGCAAAAGGCATGCTGGAGGTGCTCAAGGAGAAACTCCTGGCCGATGGCATCACCACTATCGAGCCACGGGAATGGAGCATCGGGCAGGATACCGTCAGGGCTTCCGAAGTTTGACCTGATCGTGAGTTCGATGACCCTGCACCATGTCAGGGATACTGCTGCTGCGGCCCGGACGTTTCACGAACTCCTGCTGCCCGGGGGGAGAATCGCGATTGCCGATCTCGATCCTGATAATGGGGAGTTCCACGAAGCCCCCGGTATTGCGGAGCATGATGGCATTGACCGGAAAAACCTGCAGCAGGTTTTTGAGCGGCCGGGTTTGATTCCGTCAGGTTCAGTGAAGCGGCCACGATCCATAAGATATCGTCCCGCACGGGCAAACCCCGGGATTTTACGATTTTCCTGATGCAAAGACCAGCGGTTTCTGGGCATCGGGAATTCCCGGCCCGGTATCGCTGACGGAGATTTCCAGCATACCCTGGGGGGTATCCCGGGCAGCTCACGGTTATTTCGGTATCTTTTCCCCCGAATTTTATGCTGTTGGAGAAGATGTTGTCGAAGACCACGCCCAGCATATCATTGGCAAGCACCTTCCGGTTGCAGTGTTCCATAAGAATGTGATTACCCGGTGCGGGATCCCATCTCCTTTTTTATGATAGATGCAAGGTCCACCTCCTTTACTTCCGGCGGGTTCTTGTAAATGCGGCTGATAGTCTCGATGTTCCGGATCACATCATCGCTCTTCTTTGCAAGCCCGATAATCTTGTCGGCGAACTTCTGTTCTTTTTCTCCAGCAGTGAACGAACAAGTTCGGCATATCCCCGCAGACCCATGATCGCATTCAGGATTTCATAGGTGATCGCATCAAGATAAATATCGAGATAGAGATTTGCCTTCCGGTTCAGTTCCTCGAGATCCCGGTTACGTTCTGCAAGTTCCTGCCGTGCATCCGACAGATCGTCCCGCTGCTGCTCAATCTCTTCGATCAACTCGTGCATCTCATTCCGCTGGCTGCTGGATCTGGCCGAGCATCCGGTTGAGGGAGCGGGTGAGCGAAACCACCTCCTCGTCACCGGTCTCCGGCATGCACCGGAAAGATCCCCGGAATTCACCGATGGACTTCATGCCCGGAATCGGCTCGCTTAACGGTGCCAGGACAAAGCGCTGGAGGAGAAGCTGGACCGCTAGGAGGAAGATGATACTGAGCGAGGATGATTGCACCGGCCACAATTGCAATGGAGTTTTTGACCTGCTGG
>CAVVRH010000011.1:0-88444 GCA_963750585.1 uncultured beta proteobacterium | reverse complement strand
AGATTCTATGGTTTGTGTCAATGGGTTCGTAAAACGGGATTCGTGAGACGCGCAGGATCGAATTCGGTCTTGTAGGTGTAGATCGACCAGGCGGTACGAGCGATGCGCCGAGCGAGGATGACGAGGGCCGCGGTGCTGGATAGGCCCTTGGCCCGGTAATGCTCGTAGAGTGGCCGCCATGTCTTCGTCTTTACTGCCGACAGCGCCGCCAGGTAGAGCAGCCGGCGCAGTTCGGCCGGTCCGCGTTTGGACAGGCGCCGTTTGCCGCGATGCTGTCCCGAGTCATCCGGTCGCGGGTCCAGGCCGGTGAAGGCGACGAACGCATCCGCGCTCTTCACGGGCACCCGCTCGAGGGTGTTGACCAGAGCGGTGCCGACGACCGGGCCGACGCCGGTGATCGTGCACAAGCGCGTGAAGTTCTGTTTGCGCTCGGGACTCGCTTCGACCAACGCCTTGACTCGCAGGTCGATGCGCGCGATGAGCTGATTGAAGCGCGTTCTTAGCGCCTTGAGATCGGCGGCGAATCCGTCCAGTTCATGGAGCGACATGGCGACGGCTTCGCGCAGGGAGATGAGCGTAGCGCGGCGTTTGATCAGTCGATCAATCTCGCGTTGCTGCGGTGTGGGTGGGATCCAGGCGTGCAGCTTGGTGTGTTCGTGGGCGATCATCCGGGCGATGAGCTCGGCATCCACGCGATCGGTCTTGCCCCGTAGTCCAACGGCCTTGGCATAGTGGCGGGTATCCTTGGGATTGAGCAGGAAGACCCGAAACCCGAGCTGGTGGGCAGCCTCAGCGAACAACTCGTGATAGGTACCGGTGGATTCCACGCCGATGCGGCTGCCGGCGGGCAGCCCCTTGAGAAAGGCCAGCACCGCAGTGCGCTGATTAGCGACCTCGCGCACGGGGAAGCTTCCTTCCGAACAGGCCACCACGATCGCGTCCTTGGCGACATCGGCGCCGATATTGAGCACTGCGGATGGGGTTTGCATGATGTGCCTCCGTTGACTAAGCTTAACGGTGCCGGGGTGGAACACACCTGCGTCAGCTTGCGTTCAAATCGGCGGTCGTAGCCGCTAGATTCCTCATCGACGCTGGGTGGTGTGGGTGGGGGGATTCTTTAGAAGTCTGTCTCTCAAGAGTGAGAGCAGATGCGGCCATTGGTCCCTCCACCCCGGCTTCTTCACTGTTTCAGAAGAAAGCCGAAAACACCATACAAGCGGCCATTGACGAGGCGGCCGGCGCCTGGCGATCCCACGACGCCCAAGGCGTCGCCGCGACGCCCGATCACCCCAGCCCCGTTGATCTTCAGGAGCGTCCGGCGCAACATCGTCCGCGGGGTAAGCGGCGTTTCGCTCGGCCCGTTATCATCAGGAGGCGACATGAAGCAGTTGATCAGCGCAATCGCGATCTCGGTTGCGGCATCGACGATGGCGGTCGGGGCGCAAGCTGCGGGATACCCGTGGAAGGACCATGCCGCGCCGTACGTATTCGTCTTTGAAAATGAAATCGACACGCACCAGCAAACCCGAAAGACGCAGGCGGGCGGATTGTCCGGGTTCCTCTACGTCCAGTACACGGGTGCGGTGACGACGGACGGACTGCCGGTTGCCCATCACGGCGACTGCGCGGTCGTAGCGTGCGACGTCGGATGGCTCTTGAACGGAACACCCGCGGTCGCGGCGTTCCTGTACCACGTCGAAGGCGATCATCCGGTGTGGCTCGTCGATCGCAGGGACATCCCGCAACCGGGCGCGTATGCGCACTTCCACTGGCTCGGTGACATGCCGGCCAGCGCCGGCGAGACCCGGAACGGCTATCTGCTCGAGCTTCAAGCCGTCAAATCGTTCTGTTTCATCCATCACGCCGCAGCCGAAACCGGTACATGCGAGGCGCGGGACGGGGTTGCAGTCCGATCGGGCATCGACATCGCGACTCACCTGAACATCGTGGCGAGCGCGCCGTAACGAGGCGGATGCAGTGTTAGCCCGATCGTACGGCTGCTTTCGAGAGACTCGAAGGTCTGCTCAGGGTCGTTCACGCCCATCCGAACCGAAGCGCTGGCGGGCCGCCGTACGGCCCATAGCTGACCTTCGCGCCTCGATAGCGGCTGTACGTAATACACCGGCCACTCGGTCGAATCGCTTCGATGCCGGCGACCGGCCATCAATTGACGTTGGCCGACGCCGACTGGGCGTCGGCTTCAGACTGGTTTGCTGCCGTTCAGTTGTGGCAACTGCCTGACGGCAGGCAACCCAACGTGCGCCTTCGAATGACCCCTTCAAGAGCGAAGAAGGCTGCCAACACGCAGCCTTCGTGCGTATGGCTCGGACTAGTGTCATCGCGTCATGACTTGTAGCGGCCACATGACGATCTGCGGGAACACCACCAGCAGGAACATGACGATGGTCTGGGCGATCATGAACGGCACCACGCCCTTGATCGACGCCGCTCATCGGCATCTTGGCGACGCCGCAGACGACGTTGAGCACCGTGCCCGACCGGCGGCGTCACCAGGCCGATGGCGTTGTTCATGATGAACAGCACGCCGAAGTAGACCGGATCGATGCCGGCCTGCTTGAGCACCGGCATCAGCACCGGCGTCATGATCAGCACCGTCGGCGTGAAGTCCAGCGCCGTGCCGACGATCAGCACCAGCACCATCAGCACGAACGTCAGCAGCATCTTGTTGCCCATGAACGGCTGCACCATGTCGGCCAGTTGCTGCGGGATGTTGGCGGTGGTGATCAGCCAGGCCGAAACGCCGGCCGCGGCGACCAGGAACATGATGACCGCGGTGGTCTCGGCCGCCCGGTACATGAGGTGGAACAGGTCCTTGAGCTTGATCTCCCGGTAGATCACCAAGCCGACGAACAGCGAGTAGACCGCCGCGATCACCGCCGCCTCGGTCGGGCGTGAAGACGCCGAACTTGAGGCCGCCGATGATGACGATCGGCAAGCACCAGCGCCCACAGCGGCCTTGCGCGTCTCGACCAGGCGCTCGTGCAGCGTGCGCTTCGGCTCGACCTTGCGGCTTGTCGCTGGCCGATGCACCAGCGCCACGCGAGCATGATCGCGATGCCCATCAGGACGCCCGGGCACGATGCCGGCGATGAACAGCTTGGTGATCGACACGCCGCCGGTGACGCCGAACAGGATCATCGCCGATCGACGGCGGGATCACCGGCGCGATGATGCCGCCGCAGGCGATCAGGCCGCAGGAGCGGTTGACGTCGTAGCCGGCGTTGCGCATCAGCGGAATCAGCACCGATGCCAGCGCCGCCGTGTCGGCCACCGCCGAACCGGACAGCGACGCCATGATGATCGCCGCGACGACGGCGACGTAGCCCAGTCCGCCGCGGATGTGGCCGACCCAGGCCATGGCCATCGTGATGATGCGCCGGGTCATGCCGCCGGCATTCATGAACTCGCCGGCCAGCATGAAGAACGGCACCGCCAGCAGCGGGAAGCTGTTGGCGCCGTCCCACATGTTCTGGATCACGATCTGCGGATCGGTGATCGCCCATGTAGAACATCATGGCGATGCCGCAGCCGATCAGCGCGAACGCGATCGGCATGCCGAGCGCCATCAGGCCGAGCAGCGAGGCGATGAAGACGAAGACGATCATGACTTCGCTCCCGTTGTGGGCGCTGCCTGCTCCTGCATCTCGCGCTCGGCCTCGCGCGGCGTCGGCCATGCCCTCCTCCTGCACCTCGATCAGCTCGTCCTCGTCGACCATGCCGAGGAACAGCCGGACCAGGTTGGACGGCGCAGATGATCGCGATCGCGGTCGCCGGTGAGGTAGCTCACGCCGTAGACCCACAGCATGCTGATCTGGGCCACCGGCGAGGAGTTGCCGGCGATGATGTCGTGCTGCAGCCAGGTGCCGTAGACGATGTAGAGGCTGCAGACCAGCATGACGGCCTGGCTGATGCCCCAGCAGATCTTGCGGCCCGAGGACCGGCAGCGCCTGCACCACCATGTCGACGCCGAGGTGGGCGCGGCGGTGCATGCCGACGATGCGCGCCGAGGAAGGTCATCCACACGAAGGCGTAGCGCGGCATTTCCTCGGACAGGTCGATGCCGGTGTTGAGGAACAGCCGCAACATGACGTTGCCGAACACCATGACCAGCATCACGGCCATGCACAGCGACCATGACGACCTCGAGCGCCCAGTAGAACGCGTCGATCGCCTTGCGTCAGCTGCTGCTCATCCGCATGCCTCAGCGATGGCTTTGCGCTGTCGGCCGGCCTGGCCGCCGGTCCGGCGGCGAGGCCGCTGATTCAGCGGCGGCCCCGATCGCGGAGCCGCCGCCGCTCGACGGATCTACTTCCGCGCGCGCCTTCTCGATCTCGGCGTAGAAGCCCTTGACGAAGTCGTCACCGATGAGCGGCGAGAACTTCGCCACCACCGGCTTGACCTTCTCCTGGATGCGCGCGAGCTCCGCCGGCGTCACTGTCGTTGACGCGTCACGCCGGCCGCCTTGAACTTGGCGATCACGTCGCGCGTCGCCCTCGTCGAGCAGCTTGCGCTGCAGCAGGCCGGCCTCGACGGCGGCCTTCTGGATGCCGGCCTTGTCGGCGGGCGACAGCGTGTCCCAGAACTTCTTCGACGCCACCAGCGCCACCGGCGTGTAGACGTGGTTGGTGACCGAGATGTACTTCTGCACTTCCTGCATCTTGTTGGAGTACATGTGCACGCAGCGGGTTTTCCTGGCCGTCGATCGCCTTGATTTCCAGCGCCGTGAACACCTCGGCGAAGGCCATCGGCACCGCGTTGGCACCGATCGTCTTCCAGGTTTCGAGCGCCACCGGGTTGGCCATCACGCGCAACTTCAGGCCGCTGATGTCCTCGAGCTTGGTGACCGCGCGCTTGCTGTTGGACAGGTTGCGGAAGCCCATGCCGGTCCAGGTCAGGCCGACCAGGCCGGTCGGCTCGATCTTCTCGAAGATCTTCTTCGACGAGGCGCCGTCGAGCACGGCGTAGACCTCCTTGCTCGTTCTGGAACATGAACGGCAGGTCCCACACCTGCACTTCCTTGACGCGCGTCGACAGCGGCGCCAGCGTGCCGATGTAGAACTCCTGCGTGCCGGCCTGCACCGCCTGCAGCTGCTTCTCGTCGCTGCCCAGCATCGCGCTGTGGAACGCCTGGATCTTGACGTTGCCGTTGGTGTAGGTCGAGGCGAGTTCGACGAACTTGTTCATCGCCACGGCCTGCGGGTGGCGTGTCGGGCATCGCGTGGCCGACCTTGGCCTTGATTTCGGCGAGCGCCGTGCCGGAACCGAACACTGCCGCCGCCGTCAGGGCGGCGACGAGGCCAAGCCGCTTGGTGAACTGTTGCTTCATCTTCAGTGCTCCTCTGTTAGGGGTTTCGGGTAGCCGCGCCCATCGGGGCAATTCAAAGCACGGCAAGCATGCCGCCGTCGACGTAGATGATCTGGCCGTTGACGTAGTTCGACGCCTGCGAGGCGAGGAACACCGCGGCACCGACCAGTTCCTCGGGCTTTCCCCAGCGCCGGGCGGGGGTGCGTCCCTTCACCCAGCTGTCGAACGCCGCATTCTCCAGCAGCGCCTTGTTCATCTCGGTGATCATGTAACCCGGACCGATGGCATTGGCCTGAATGTCGTGCTCGGCCCACTCGGCAGCCATCGATTTGGTCAACATCTTGATGCCGCCCTTGGCCGCGGTGTAGGGCGCGACCGTCGCCCGGGCGAGTTCACAGGTGAGCGAGCCGATGTTGATGACCTTGCCGCCCTTGCCGCGGGCAATCATCCGGCGTGCGGCCTCGCGGCCAACGACAAAGGCGCTGGTCAGGTTGGTATCGATGACCTTCTGCCACTCGGCAACGGAGAGATCGACCAAGGGCTTGCGCAGCTGTATCCCGGCGTTGTTGACCAGGATGTCAACCGCAACTCCGGATGCGTCGAGTCGGTTGAACGCTGCGACAACCGCCGCCTCGTCGGTTACGTCGAACGCCGCCTCGATCACGTCATACCCTTTGGCACGGAGGTCGGCAGCGGAACGCGACACCCGTTCCGGATCGGTGCCGTTCAGAATGAGACGGGCACCCGCAGCGGCGAATCCTTCGGCAATGGCATGGCCGAGACCACGCGAGGAACCCGTCACCAGGGCGGTTCTCCCTGCGAGGCTGAAGAGTGAAGTGGACATGGGGGTTTCCTCTTCAGAGTTCGGAGCGCCGCACCGTCACATCCGACCGCTCGTAAACGCCCGGCTGGAGTTCGACACCCAGTCCCGGCCCATCCATCGGGTAGACGAAGCCGTTCTCGATCCGCGGCAGTTCGGTGACCAGTTCGGTGTACCAGCCGCGATAGAACGCCCGCACGGATTCCTGAATGAGCGTATTGGGCTGGCTGAACGACGTGTGAATGGCGGCGATGAACCCCACCGGCCCGGTGCAGTCATGCGGAGCAAAGGGACGGTGCCAGGTGTCGGCAAGAGCGGCAATCTTGCGGCCCTCGGTCAGCCCGCCCGTCCAGCACAGGTCGACCATGGCGACGTGAAGCGCGTCGCGCTCCAGCATGTCTTTGTAGGGAAACCGCGATCCGAGCGTTTCGCTGGCGCAAACCCACACGTTGGTCGAGCGCGCGTACTCGCCCAGCGCCTGCGGCGAGTTCATCCGGATCGGGTCCTCGAACCACATCGGCGCGTAGGGCTCCAGCGCCCGGGCGATGTTCTTGGCGGTCGGCAGGTCCCACAGCGAGTGGAACTCGACCATGATGTCCATCTTGTCGCCGACCGCCTTGCGGATCTTTTCGAACGGCTCCAGTGCTCGCTTCATCTGGGCCGCGGAGATCGACATGCCGCGGTTCTCCTGCGCCGCCGGATCGAACGGCCAGATCTTCATCGCCGTGATGCCGCTCTCCAGCAGGCTCTCGGCCAGTACGTCGGCGCGGTTCATGAACGCGTCGAGGTCCTCGTACGGGCCTTCGCCTTCCCCAAGGCTCCAGTTCGATACCGGACGGATGTTCTGCGAGCGGACGTAACGGTAACCGGCACAGGTGTTGTAGAGGCGCAGCTTGTCCGCACACAGTCCGCCCAGCATCTGGTGGACCGGCTGGCCGCAGACCTTGCCGAACAGGTCCCACAAGGCGATGTCGATGGCTGACGCCGCGCGGTACTCGGCGCCGGTCGATGACTGCGCCATCGGCAGATTGACCATTTCGCGGTTCAGGGCCTCGATCCGCAGCGGGTCCTTGCCCAGGAGCCGTTCGGCCAACGTTTCGTGGATGTGCGCCTCGACCGCTCCGGCGCCGTAAAAGGTCTCGCCGAGGCCGACGGTACCCTCGTCGGTGTGAACGTGGACCCAAAGCAGATTGCCGAACTCGGCGACCCGTGTTGTCTGTATCGCGGTGATTTTCATGGCGAGAGGAGCGGATAAGGGGTGCCCGCCGCCGCCACGAGAGGCGGCGTGGCGGGAGGGGATCGGCAGACCCTACAGAGTGGAAGCGGAAAGCACTGCCGATGCAGCCTTGGAAATCAGCGCGGGGCGCGGGACTTCTTGATTTCCCCGTAGAACGACTTGACGAAGTCGGCGCCGATCGCATCGGTGTTCTTGTCGATCACCGGCTGCACCGTGACCCGGATCTTGTCGAGTTCGGCCGGCGGCATAACCGTCATCGCCATCCCCTTGGCCTTCAACTCGTCGACCACCTTCGCGGCGTCCTTGAGCTCCTCGGCGCGCTGGTACGTCCGGGTATCTTCCGCAGCCTTCTGGATCGCCTTCTGCTGGTCAGGCGTGAGCGAATCCCAGAACTTCTTCGAGGCGACCAGGGCGACCGGCGTGTAGACGTGGTTGGTGATCGTCAGGTACTTCTGCACCTCGAACATCTTGTTCGCGTACATGTCGACCACCGGGTGCTCGTAGCCGTCGAGCGCCTTGGTCTCCAGCGCGGTGTAGACCTCGGTGAAAGCCATCGGCACGGCGTTCATGCCCATGGCGTTGAAGCTCGCGAGTGCCATCGGGCTCTGCATCACGCGAACCTTCAGGCCCTTCATGTCGGCCATCGTGTTCAGCGGGCGTTTGCTGTTCGACATGTTCCGGAACGCCCCGCCCGCCCACACCAGGCCGTGCAGGTTCATGTCGTTAAGGTTGTCCAGCAGCTTGCGGCCGACGGGCCCGTCGAGCACATACGCCGCCTCCGCGTCCGTGCCGAACAGGAACGGGAAGTCGAAGATCTGCAGTTCCTTCTTGCGACCGGCGATCGGCGACAGCGCGCCCATGTAGAGATCGAGCGTGCCGGCCTGCGCGGCGATGAGCATCTTCTCCTCGGAACCGAGCACGGCGTTGCCGAACACTTCGACCTTGACCTTGCCGCCGGTCGCCTTCTCGAACTCGGCGGCGAAGCGCTTCATCGCCCCGGTACGCGGGTGACTGTCGACAAAGGAGTGGCCAAGGCGCACCGTCTTCACGTCCTGCGCGAAGGCGGTCGTGGCGCCGGCGAGAAGCGCGGCCGCGCCGAGACTCGCTGCCAGCAGCTTGAGGGAATGACGACGGGACGGGTTCAGCATTGGTGCCTCCTTTGAGTGCGTAATGAGGTTAGGGAACTTCAAGACCGGAGACTCGGCCTGGGAACACGCGGGCGCGCCTTGGACGCTGAGCCCGGCATTTCGACTGCTTTCGTTACGATGGGCAGGCGGCGCTGCGTGCGCAGTCGCTCTCGCAGATCGGTTTCGGCCTGGTCGATGAGTGCCACGACCGCCCGCTCGGCCTTGAGACCTTGGTTCTTTTCAATCGCCTCGCACACCTTCCGATGCAGGGGAAGCGACCGGGCCGGCCCCCCCGGGGTTTCGGCGACACGCTCGAAGCCGATTCTGAGCACGGTCGAGAGGACTTCCTGCAACTGCCTCACGAACGGGTTGGCACAAGCGCGGATGATGATGTCGTGGAATGCGAGGTCCGCGGCGACGTAATCGCCGTCACCGGCCACTGCCCGCGCCATCGCGTCGTACGCGACCCGCAGCGCCCCGCGCTCGGCCTCGGTTGCTCGCTCGGCAGCGAGGCGCGCAGCGGCGGGCTCGACAATTCGCCGCAATTCCATCAAGTCGTTGGCAAGCGCGAGATCGATCCCCGTCGCCTCGGCGCGCCAGGTGACGATCTCGGGATCGAAGAGACTCCACCGGGCCGTGTCGAGGACCACGGTGCCCGTTCGCCGCCGTGTCTCCACCATGCCCTTCGAGACCAGGCCCTTGATGGCCTCACGGACGACGATGCGGCTTACGCCCAGTTGCTCGCACAGGATCGGCTCGGCGGGAATGACCTGCCCGGCGCGTAACGGCCCGGCGCAGATCTCCTTGCCCAGCTGGGTCAGGACTTGCTGATAGAGCGTCATGGCATAATCATCATACGTATGATGATTGGTTGTCAAGCCCCCTCCCTGGCCAGCGGGCGGCGCCCTGAAGTGCGCATGAAATACTACCGACGGTGCCGGCCAGCAACCTAATCGTCAGCTCTGAGGAGTTGACGTTAAGGGACCGGTGTTGGCGGAAACTTGCCCGCCAAGTTTCACCCGCGACAGGCAGCTTTGGCTGCATTGCAGTCGGCCACTGCGGCACGACGAGTGACGGCAGAGGGTCGGTGGCCGCCGCTCCCCTGCGTCTGCCGAATGGCTGCATTCAGTCGGCGACCGTCAAGTCCGGCGGTCGCCGACCGGCCCGACGGGACTACACCTCAGTCTGTTCGGCGATTTCCAGCGCGTCGTCGACCTCGATTCCGAGGTATCTCACGGTGCTTTCAAGTTTCGTATGGCCGAGCAGGAGTTGAACGGCCCGGAGATTCCGGGTGCGGCGATAGATCAAAGTCGGCTTGGTTCGCCGCATTGAATGAGTGCCGTAAGCCGCTGGATCAAGCCCAATCGATCCCGCCCACGTCCGGACGATCCGGGAATACTGCCGAGTCGAAAGGTGAGGCGACTGACGCCGACATACGGCTCGGAAAGAGGAACTGCTCCGGCTTCAGGCGGGCGGCCGCGATCCAGGCGCCGACCGCATCCCGCGTTTGTTCAGTGATCTCGAATTGCACCGGCCGCTGGGTCTTCTTCTGCATGACAATCGCGCGCGAGGCGACATGACTGCCCTGGACCACATCGCGAACGTGAAGCCCGACCAGGTCGCACCCGCGCAACTTGCTGTCGATGGCGAGATTGAACAACGCGAGTTCCCGGGCTCGATGATCCAGTTGCAGTCGAATCCGGATGGCCCAGATCTCCTTCAGCTTCAGCGGTGGCTTCTGGCCGATCAGCTTCCCTTTGTTCCACGGTACTACACGCCCGTCAGCCTTGGGGGTGGTGTTGGTAACGGCATACATGAATGGCTCCTTGGTAGTAGGAGAGGAGCCGTATGTTGATCGTGGATCAAGGGCGCTTGTCGACCCGAAGCCGTCGGCCATGGCCCTCCGCACCGGTCATAGAAATCGTTTGAAGCCGCCGTTCAAGTTGCGGCAATGAGGCACCTCAACCTTCTCAGATTGGATGCCTTCAAAAGAGGGCAAGGATCGCGCCGGCGCCGGGACACGCCAACGTGGGAGGCAGTGAACGCCGAACACGAGCCGACCCCCAATCCCGCGCTCCCGCCCGCCCCGGCGTTCGAGTTCGACCAGCGCATCGGCGGGTAGCCGCGACCGTCGACGCTCCTCCACGCGCAGCGCGAGGCGGGCTCGTGCCCTGCCCCCGCACCAACCTGCCCGCCCACGGCCACGCTGGCGGCAACGCCCGCCTGAAAGTGCCACGACATGCGTGCGGAGCGGCCCCGTGCCATCGACGCCACCACAATCAGGCTCGCGCGATTGCAGATTGCAATGCCTATCCGTCGTGCGTCGCCCGGGGCGCCAGTGCTATATTGGCAGGCGCATGACCCTCGCCGTTCGGCGGGCTTTCAAGGAGAAATCAATGAGTATTCGCCTACTGCTCGCGACGGCGCTTGCCGCCTTCGCGACGTTGTCGTTCGCCGCGCCGGACAAGCCGGAATGCATCTCCGGCGCCAAGCCCGGCGGCGGTTTCGATCTCACCTGCAAACTCGCGCAGCAGGGGATGCAGGAAGCCAAGATGTTGGCCGCGCCGATGCGCATCACCTACATGCCCGGCGGCGTCGGTGCGGTGGCGATGAACGCGGTCGTCGGCCAGCGGCCGAGCGACGGCAACGCGATCGTCGCCTACTCGGGCGGTTCGCTGCTCAACATCGCCCAGGGCAAGTTCGGCAAGTGGACCGAGAACGACGTCCGCTGGCTGGTGGCGCTCGGAGCCGACTATGGCTGCATCTCGGTACGCGCCGACTCGCCGTACAAGACGCTGAAGGACCTGGTGACGGCGATCAAGTCCGACCCGACCAAGGTGGCCATCGGCGGCGGAGGCTCGGTCGGCAGTCAGGACTGGACCAAGGTCGCGACACTCTCCAAGCAGGTGGGCGTCGACCCCAAGGCGTTGCGCTACGTGTCGTTCGAGGGCAACGGCGAGGTGACGACGGCCCTGCTGGGGGGCCACATCCAGGCCGGCAGCGGCGACATCTCCGCCGATCTGCCGCAGCACAAGGCGGGACAGATCCGGATCCTGGCGGTCTACTCCGACAAGCGGCTGCCCGGCGACGCGGCGAACATCCCGACCGCGAAGGAGGAAGGCTACGACTTCACCTGGCCGATCGTCCGCGGCTTCTATCTTGGCCCGAAGGTCTCCGACGCCGACTACAAATGGTGGCAGGATGCGTTCACCAAGCTGCTGGCGTCGAAGGACTTCCTTGCGCTCCGCGACCAGCGCGATCTCTACCCGTTCGCGATGACTGGCGCCGAGCTCGACACCTACATCAAGAAGACGGTCGGCGAGTATCGCAAGCTCGCCAACGAGTTCGGCCTTGCGCAGAAGCCTTAGCCGCGTCTGTCCGGGCAGGGCTCCGCGGCCCTGACCGCCACCGTACCGTTGGGTCGGAGAGATTATGGTCGATCGCCTGTTCGCCGGAATCTGGCTGCTGCTGACGCTGGGTTTTGCCGCCATTGCCCGCACCTACGAGGCGCAGTACTCGTACGAGCCGATCGGTCCGCGGGCGTTTCCGCTGCTGCTGGCCGGCATTTCGGCGGTGTGCGCGCTGTGGCTGCTGCTGCGGCCCAAGCGCGTCGCCGAGACGCTGGCGCCGCTGCCGGAGGGGGCCCCGCGCGGCAGCGGCGCTCATCGGCGCACTGTTCGCCTACGCCTTCCTGTTCGAGCTCGTGGGGTTTCCGCTCGCGACCGTGCTCGTGACGATCGCGATCGGGCGGCTGTTCGGCGGCGGCTGGCGACAGGTGGCTCTGGCGGGGGTCGCACTCGGCGTCGTCCTGTTCCTGCTGTTCGATACGACGCTCGACGTGACGCTGCCGCTCGGCACGTTGTGGAGGCCGTGACGTGGACAACCTCACCTCCCTGTGGCACGGCTTCGCCGTCGCGGCGACGCCGATCAACCTGCTGATGGCGCTGGTCGGGTCGTTTGTCGGGACCGTGGTCGGCGCGTTGCCGGGGCTGGGCCCGATCAACGGCGTGGCGATCCTGCTGCCGATCGCGTTCGCGCTCAAGCTCCCCGCGACGTCGGCGCTGATCCTGCTTGCCGCCGTCTACCTCGGCTGCGAATACGGCGGGCGCATTTCGGCGATCCTGATCAACATCCCCGGCGACGCCGGCGCGCTGATGACCACGCTCGACGGCTACCCGATGGCCAAGCGCGGCGAGGCGGGTGTCGCGCTGTCGATCTCGGCCTGGAGCTCCTTCGTGGCGTCGGTGATCGGCACCATCGGCATGGTGCTGTTCGCCCCGGCGCTGGCGCATTGGGCACTGGCGTTCGGCCCGGCCGAGTACTTCGCGCTGATGGTGTTCGCCATCGCCTGTCTCGCCGGCATGGTCGGCGACAGCCCGGTGAAAACGCTGCTCGCCTGCGTCATCGGCCTCGCCCTGGCGACCGTGGGCATCGACGCGAACAGCGGCGTCTACCGCTTCACCTTCGGCGACGTCCACTTGAGCGACGGCATCCAGTTCGTCGTGGTAGTGATCGGCCTCTTTTCAGTGTCGGAGATCCTGCTGATGCTGGAGCAGACGCACACCGGGGGCGAAGTGCTGAAGGCCTCCGGCCGCAAATGGTTCAACCTCCAGGAGGCGATGTACACGTGGTGGGGCACGATCCGCTCGTCGGTGATCGGCTTCGTCATCGGCGTGCTGCCGGGGGCGGGGGCGTCGATTGCCAGCGCGGTCACCTACATGATCGAAAAGAACCTCACCGACACCGAGGGGACCTTCGGCAAGGGCGACATCCGCGGCGTCGCGGCCCCGGAGGCGGCGAACAACTCGGCGGCCAACGGCGCGTTTATCCCGATGCTGACGCTGGGCGTCCCGGGCAGCGGCACCACCGCGGTGATGATGGGCGCACTGACGCTCTACAACATCACGCCGGGACCGATGCTGTTCAAGGAGCAGCCCGACCTGGTCTGGGGGCTGATCGCGTCGATGTTCATCGGCAACGTGATGCTGCTGGTGATGAACATCCCGATGGTCGGCCTGTTTGCGCGGATGCTGACGGTGCCCAACTGGTTCCTCGTGCCCGCGATCGCGGCGATCAGCTTCGTCGGCGTCTACGCGATCCACGCGACGACCTTCGACCTGGTGTTGATGACCGGGCTGGGCGTGTTCGGCTACTTCCTGCGCAAGCTCGATTTTCCGATGGCCCCGCTTATCCTGGGCTTCGTGCTCGGGGACATGATGGAGCAGAATCTCCGTCGTGCGCTGGCGATTTCCGACGGCGACGTCCACATCCTCTACGGCAGCGGGATCACGATCGGGCTGTGGATCGCCGCGGTCGTGATGCTGGTGGTTCCCTTGCTGCTGCGCTGGAAACGCAACAACAAGCTGATCCCGATGCCCTGAGCGGGTGTCGGATCCGGCGGTGCGAACGGTCACGAGCGGGCTGGCGCGCGGGCCTCGCGGTCGGCTATGTCTGCAGCCGCCTGCGCACGCCGATTCCATGAATGCTGGGCCCGCTGACCGCGCTCGCGCTGCTGCGCGTGCTCGGCGTGCCAATCGACGCCCCGCCGGGTGCGCGCCAGATCGGCCAGCAGGTCATCGGCACGTCGCTCGGACTCCATTTTGCGCCGCAGGTCGTCCGCGACGTCGCCGGCTGGTGGCCGCTGCTGCTCGCAGGCGCGCTGTTCGCCATCGCCATCGCTACTTCGACGTGCTGGCGCGGACGGCTGCTTACGCGAAATTTCCGCTGCGACCGCGAACGGCTGGCGCTGGCCGAGAGCGCCAATTGGCGAGCCGGGACCGAACGGCCGGTATCGCGGCATTGCTGCCGTCGGCAGCGCGAAGCTCAACGTCAGACTCGGTCATCCCGGTCTGGACAACGGCGCCACTCCCGTGGGCGAGTTGCCGACCAGCGACGAAGGAGTTGCTCACTTTGTATTCATACCGCGCGGTATGCCGATTGAGGTCGTTCCCTTCCGCTACTGTGATCCGCGCACCGGCAAGTGGGTGCGCGCCCGATACAAGGCCGAGCGCCACGAGATCATTGCGCGCTACCAGGAGTGGGAGATCACCGGGCCGCCGGAGGTGCGGGAACCACGCGATGAGTCGTTCAATCCTCTGCGCAATCTATCGCGGGGCGAATAGGCAAGAGCACCGCGGATTCCTGCCCATCGGTCTCGCTTGCGAACGTTGCTGCAACGTTCCTTGTTCGACCACGGCGTAGGGAGTAGTGTCCACAGACCGCCGATCGGCGGATTCTTCCCGGGAGGAAGGCATGTCGCTCACGACGATTCGGCGGAGCGTCCTCGCTCGCGCCTTCACGCTCCTTCTCACGCTGGTCACGACGCTTGCCATCGCGGCTCCGCAAGACGCTGCCAGCGCAGCGGCGGTGAGCGAAGCGACCTTCGCTCCCTCCGCGCTGCTCGCCGTCGATCAACACCGCACGACCGTGGTCGAGCGCATCGTCAGCGAGTGGGGTGACAAATTGGGTCAGCCAGTGCCGGCGTCAGACGCGAGCAATTGCGCGAGATGCTGTTCACCTGCGCGCCGACCAGTTGCTCGCCGCGAGCCTGGCTGGATCGCTCGACGGCGTGCGCGATGTGGTGCCGCGCCGCCCACGCGCCGGTCGCGGCGAAGGGCGTTGCCGTAGCGAAGACGCTGGGCGATCCGGGCACCGATGTCGTCTATGTCCCGGTGACGCCGTGCCGTCTGGTGGATACCCGCGCCCCCTACCCTGCGGTGTACCAGAATGAAGGACCGTTTACGCCCGGTGCGACACGTAACTACACGGTACAGGGCGGCAATGGGGTGTGCCTGTCGCAGTTGCCCAGCGGGCTTAACCCGGCGGCGGTACAGGTACAGGTGTTCGGGATTCCAGTCAACGGAGTGTCGGGCGACATCGAGGTGTTGCCGCAGGGATCGACGTTCGGCGGTTCGGCGACGCTGGTGTTCCTGGGCAACAACCAGTTCACCTCGGCAGGAACGACGGCGCGGATCAATCAGGCCAACAACCAGATCAGCGTGCAGGTGCGCCTGGGGACCGCCAACGTGGCGATCGACGTGGTCGGTTACTTTCAGCGGCCAACCAACTACGGCGGGACGCACGTCATCACCGGGATCAATGCGACCGACAGCGGGGGGGTTAGCAACACCGCGAGCGGCGACTACTCGACCGTCGCCGGGGGTGCCAACAACACCGCGAGCGGCGCCTACTCGACCGTCAGCGGGGGCCCCGGCAACACCGCGAGTGGCAGCTTCTCGACAGTCGCCGGGGGCGGACAAAACACCGCGAGTGGCGCTTGGTCGACCGCCGTCGGGGGTAACACCAACACCGCGGGCGGCTTATTTAGCCTCGCCGCAGGGCGCAGCGCGAACGCGGCAAATACCGGCTGTTTCGTTTGGGCAGATGGCTCTACTTCGCTTCCGACGAGCTGCTTTGCGAACAACGAATATATTGCAAAGGCGTTGGGGGGCTTCTATTTCTATACGTCCGGCACCTGGAGAACACCGACTCCGGCACGCGATTGGCACCGGGCGCGGGTGCCTGGTCCGCCTACAGCGATCGCCAGGGAAAGGAGAACTTTGCGGCCGTGGATGTCCGCGACGTGCTCGATCGCGTTGTCGCGATGCCGATCGCATCGTGGAACTGGAAGGCGCAGGCGGCGGACATCCGCCACATGGGACCCGTGGCGCAGGACTTCTCCGCCGCGTTCGGCTTGGGCGAAACCGACACGATGATCAGCACCGTCGACGCCGATGGTGTTGCGCTTGCCGCGATTCAGGGTCTTAATGCCAAGCTCGAGCACCAGTTGCAGGCGAAGGACGCCGAGATCAATTCGCTGAAGGCCGAGGTTGCGGAGCCTCCACCGCGCAGTCGAAGTGTTGATGGCGCGCACCTCACCGGAGGGGCGAGTCGCACAGGCGCACTAGACGCGCTGCCCGCACAGGAAGCCCGGTTCGCCACTGGGAACTGACCTGTCCAAAACCTTGTGCGCTTGCTCGAGAGCATGTTCGGCGTGGCCAGCCGTTCTCCGCCACTAGAAGAGCAAATTGTCGGCAGATCGGTGCGTTGATCGGCACGAAGCGTTCCCGCGATGACTACCTGCCGAGCGGGAATTGACCGATTCCTGAGCGCTGCGGATCAACCGGACGGGCAGTTCGATACGGGAATATCGCGCGGCGTATTACGCGAAAATTACGCGAAACGACCGCCGAAATGGCCGACGCTGCTTAACACATTGATTTACTGGCGTCCCCAGGGGGATTCGAACCCCCGTTACCGCCGTGAAAGGGCGATGTCCTAGGCCTCTAGACGATGGGGACCTGGTGCTGCGAAGCGGCTCGCCTGCCGAGCCGGGCCGCTCATTGGTGCGGTGGTGGAGGTAAGCGGGATCGAACCGCTGACCTCTTGCATGCCATGCAAGCGCTCTCCCAGCTGAGCTATACCCCCACGGCTAAACTGAAATTATAGCCGCTCCGGGGCAAGCCGCGCAAATCGCCAAGTGGCCGCGGCCATCCCGCGTGTTCGATCGCCCATTCCGTCGCGCGCGCTCGCTTCCGGCTCGATTGTTGATGAAGGCATCCGCATCGGCACACGGAGCGCATGCACGGTTTCGGCTATCATCCCGCCCGCTCCCGCTGCGGATCTTGCCTATACGCGCACGTCGCTACTACCGTCGATTACGTCCCCGTGTCCCTTCCCGCGCCCGATACGCCGTTTGCCACCGACCTGCGCGACCGCGTCGTCTTCATCACTGGCGCGGCAGGCGGCATTGGTCGTCCGCTCGCGATTGCCGCAGCGGCGCGAGGTGCGACGGTTGTCCTGCATGGCCGTGTCACGCGCAAGCTCGAAGCACTTTACGATGAAATCGTCGGCGCCAGGCATCCGGAGCCCGTGATCCTGCCGCTCGATCTCGCAAAGGCGGAGGCCGCCGATTTCGCAAACGTCGCGAGCGCGCTGGAGGAGCAGTTCGGAAGGCTCGATGCGATCGTGCACACGGCCGTCATGCTGGGTTCGCTCGGCCCGATCGAGCACCAATCGTTCGACAACTGGCTTTCGGTGCTGCGTGTCGACCTCGCGGCGCCAATGGGACTCACGCGCGCATTGCTGCCGCTGCTGGCGCAGGCATCCGATGCAAGCGTGACGTTCACGCTTGATACTCGCGGTGAGGAGCCGCACGCCTACTGGGGCAGCTACGCGGCCGCGAAGGCAGGATTGTCGGCGTTGGCGCGGATCCTCGCCGACGAGTGGGAGAACCGCGGCAATATGCGCGTCAACGCCGTGGTGCCGGGACCGATCCGTTCGCCGCTGCGAGGTCAGACACACCCCGCGGAGGATTTCGCAGACCTGCCTTCCCCGCAAGCGCTGGCCCCCCTCTATCTCCACCTCATCGCCGGGCAGGCAAAAGCCGACAGCGCGCGGCTGGTCGATGCTCAGGCCTGGCTCGCCGGCACACCGGCGACGACATCGCTCCTGCCATAGCGCAACACTACGCGGAGCTGGCGGAAATCTTCCGCCGGCAGCATGTCGGGCAGGATCAGCAACGATTGCGATCGCCAGGCATCGTCCGGCTGCCATACGATTGCGGTAAGTGACGGACTGACGTAAGTCGCCTCGAGCACAACACCCGCCCGCAGATGATCGCACTTCGTACGTATGAAGATCCGGCGGTCGCCGGTCAGCGCAAGTTCGATCGCACTGCCCGCATCACGGCGCCAAGCGACGACCTGAAGCCGGTTCCAGCTCCACACCCCGATGCCGCCCAGCGCGGCAACGATCGCCCACCATGGAATGGGCAGAAGCGCGACGACCACCCCGGTAGTGGCGCCCAGCGCCATGATGCAGGTCGCAGCCATTCGCGAGGCGACAAGCTCGATTCGCAGTCGAGGCGGCAGACGCATGCGTGCATTGCACCGCGCAGCAGCGTTGGTACGCAATCGGCCAGATGGCCAGGCCCGCTATGCGGGTGCTACGCCTTCTGCCCCGCGAGCAGGAGCCAGGTCTCGACCACCGTATCGGGATTGAGAGACATGCTCTCGATGCCCTCGCCTACCAGCCATTGCGCGAGATCCGGATGGTCGGAAGGCCCCTGGCCGCAGATGCCGATGTAGCGCTTGTTGCGGCGGCACGCGTCGATTGCAAGCCGCAGCAAAGCCTTGACTGCATCATTGCGCTCGTCGAACGTCGAGGCAATCGGCCCGCCGGAGTCACGGTCGATTCCCAGCGTCAATTGCGTCAGGTCGTTGCTGCCGATCGAGAAACCGTCGAAATGCTGAAGAAACTGGTCGGCGAGGATCGCGTTCGACGGAATCTCGCACATCATGATCACCCGCAACCCGTTGTCGCCGCGCTTGAGGCCGCTCGCCGCAAGCAACTCGATCACGCGACGCGCCTCGTCCACGGTACGCACGAACGGGATCATCAGCTCGACGTTGGTGAGCCCCATCGTGTTGCGCACCCGTTTCATCGCCTCGCATTCGAGCGCGAAGCAGTCATGAAATTCCTTGGCGATATAGCGGGACGCGCCGCGAAAGCCGAGCATCGGGTTTTCCTCGTGCGGCTCGTAGCGGCTTCCACCGAGCAGGTTCGAGTACTCGTTCGACTTGAAGTCCGACAACCGCACGATCACTTTCTTCGGCCAGAATGCCGCAGCGATGGTCGCCACGCCCTCGGTGATCTTCGCGACGTAGTACTCGGTCGGACTCGCGTAGCACGCGATCCGCTTGCCGATCTCCGCCTTGAGGTCCTCCGGCTGGCGGTCGAATTCGAGCAGCGCCTTCGGATGGATGCCGACATTGCGGTTGATGATGAACTCGAGCCGCGCGAGCCCTACACCCTCGTTGGGCAGCCGCCGGAATTCGAACGCGAGCTCGGGGTTGCCGACGTTCATCATGATCTTCGTCGGGCACGCGGGCATGCGGGCGAGCGCGACGTCGATCGTCTCGACATCGAGCAGGCCTTCGTAGACGTGCCCGGTGTCCCCTTCCGCGCACGAAACGGTGACGTCATTGCCATCCTGCAACACATGGGTCGCGTCGCCGCACCCGACGACGGCGGGAATGCCGAGCTCGCGGGCGATGATCGCCGCGTGGCAGGTGCGCCCGCCGCGATTGGTGACGATCGCGCTCGCACGCTTCATCACGGGCTCCCAGTCCGGATCGGTCATGTCGGTGACGAGCACGTCGCCCGGCTGCACCTTGTCCATCTGCGCCGCAGACTTGATGAGGCGCACCTTGCCTTGCCCGACCTTCTGCCCGATCGCCCGGCCGCTCGCCAGGACCCTGGACTTGCTCCTCGAGCCGGAAGCGGCGCAGCTGCTCGCCGCCCACCTCCTGCGACTTCACGGTCTCCGGCCGCGCCTGCAGGATGTAGAGCCTGCCGTCCACACCATCGCGGCCCCACTCGATGTCCATCGGTCGGCCGTAATGCCGCTCGATGGTGACGGCGTAGCGGCCGAGTTCCTCGGCTTCGGCATCGGTGATCGAAAACCGAAGGCGCTCGGACGTATCCACCGGCACGGTAGCCGTCGATTTGCCCGCGGCCACTTGATCGGTGAACACCATGCGCGTGGCCTTCGTACCCACCGTCTTGCGCAGGAGCGACGGCCGGCCCGCAGCGAGGCCCGGCTTGTAGACATAGAACTCGTCCGGGTTGACCGCGCCCTGCACCACCGACTCGCCCAAGCCGTAGGACGACGTGATGAACACCACCTGGTCGAAACCGGACTCCGTGTCGATCGTGAACATCACGCCGGATGCGCCCAGATCGCTGCGCACCATCCGCTGCACTCCGGCCGAGAGCGCCACGTCGGCGTGGGCGAAACCCTTGTGCACGCGATAGGCGATCGCCCGATCGTTGTAGAGAGACGCGAACACCTCCCGAATCGCGTGAAGTATGTTATTCAATCCTTTGATATTAAGAAATGTTTCCTGCTGACCGGCGAATGATGCATCGGGCAGATCCTCGGCTGTGGCCGACGACCGCACCGCCCATGACGCATCGGGCGAGTCCGCCGTCAGGGCCGCGTACGCATCCCGGATATCGTGCTCCAGCGCCGGCTGCAATGGCGCGGACGCCACCCAGCCCCGGATCTCGCGGCCGGCTTCGGCGAGTGCGCGGACGTCGTCCACATCGAGTGCATCCAGTCGGGCGTTGATGCGTTTGACGAGATCGCCATGCGCAAGGAACTCGCGAAACGCGCTGGCGGTCGTGGCAAATCCGCCGGGTACGCGAATGCCCGCGCCCGCGAGCTGGCTGATCATTTCCCCCAATGAAGCGTTCTTGCCACCCACCTGCTCGACATCGGTCATGCGCAGGCGATCGAAGGGTAGGACGCGTGCTGCCTCGCTCAATGGGCCTCCGGGATTGATTGCGATGCGACGACGGTGTGGATCGAAGCGTCGTGCGGACAGGAAAACACTATTCTAGCCGTCCGGACAATCCCTCCTCTCGCTACGCGCACGTGGACTGAAGTCGTCCCGCAGCGCGCGGAAGGCGCACGCGGGCGTACGGCGCAATCGTGGTCCCCGAAAACGAAAAGCCGCACCTTGACGGGTGCGGCTCTTGGTAGGCAGTGTCGCTCAGCGGGGCTCGCCCTGCGCCTGCGCAATCTCGTGGTCGATGTCGTCGTCCACCGCGTCGCCCGAGAGATCGGCCGCGGGGGCATCGGGGCTGCGGTGGCGGCTGCGCACAGCGCGTCGCAGGCTCCGGTACAGGTCCGGATGCGACTCCTTGAGGTAGCTGATGATCTCGAAGTCGACTCGCTTGACTTGCGAGAGATCGATCTGCTCGACGTGGACGAGGCGCAGCAGCTCGCGCACGGGCTTCGGCATTTCGCGGCCGCTTTCGTAACGCGAGCCGCCGCTCTGCGTCACGCCAATCTGGGTCCAGAACTGTTCCTGATTGAGGCCGAGCCGCCGACGGATTTCGCGCGGATTGAGGACACGGTCGATCAGCTTCACAGCGTTCCCTTCAGCCGATAGCACGCCGGGATGGCGTGCTATACCAATGGCATATTCTTGTCCAAGCGCTCCCCGCAATGCAAGGGGGACACCGACAAACGGCGAGAATTTCGGTAGTGGCGTCTCACATTTGCACGGGCGCCCTCCGAAGGCTCGCCGGGGAATGACGCGGTCCTGGATGGGAGTGCCGTGTCCGCCAATGCCGGTTGGACGCATTTCCGGCACCGAGTCCGTAACCACCCCGCGGCGGGTCAATTGGCAGGCTCTACAATCAGCCTAGCGTGACCGCCTGCCGCACGGGACCGGCATGCCGGTCCAGGCGTTGTCGCCCCGCCAAAGTCCGGCAACCGTGATTACTGGGCGCGCCATGTGACGCCGGATTCCCCCACCTCCATTCCATGCCACGCTTCGACCTCCATTGCCACTCGACGCACTCCGACGGACTGCTTGCGCCAGGCGACGTGGTACGCCGCGCCGCGAGCAGGGGGGTGGACGTGCTCGCGTTGACCGATCACGACGAGGTTTCCGGGATTCCCGAGGCCCAGACCGCGGCGGTCGAGGCCGGGATCCGGTTGATATCCGGCTCGGAGCTGTCGGTGAGCTGGGACGACATGACGGTCCACATCGTGGGTCTCGGCATCGATCCGCTGGACCGGACACTTGCGGCCGGTCTCGCTTCGATCCGAGCGGGGCGCGACGCACGCGCCCGCAAGATCGGCGACGCGCTGGCAAGCGCCGGCGTACCCGGCGCGTTCGAGGGCGCGCGTCGCTACGTGACAAGCGAGCGGCTGATTTCGCGCACCCATTTCGCGCGCTTCCTGGTCGAGGCGGGCTACAAGCGCAACCTCCACGAGGTCTTCAAGCATTACCTGACGCCCGGCAAGCCCGGGCACGTGCGACACGCCTGGGCAACGCTGCCCGATGCGATCGCCTGGGTTCACGCCGCCGGCGGGCAGGCCGTGCTCGCCCACCCCGGCCGATACAAGGTGTCGCGCACCGGCATGCGGCGCCTGCTCGGCGACTTTCGCGACGCCGGAGGGGACGCGGTGGAAGTGCTGTCGTCGTCGCACACGACCGCACAGTTCGAGGAGTTCGCAACCTACGCACGCGTGTTCGGGCTGCTCGGGTCGACCGGGTCCGACTACCATGGTCCCGGCGAGAGCTGGCTCGAACTGGGCGGCCTGCCGGAGCTGCCGGTCGGCGTCACGCCGGTGTGGTCGCGCTGGTGAACGGAAGCCCCATCGTTCCGGTGTAAGCTCGCGGGCACGCCGGCGACGGCCGGTGTGCTTACCGCGCAGCAAGCTGTCGCAGCCGCTTCCGTCCGAGTCCGCCCCGCCGATGCCTACTCGCCGCACCGTCTTTTTCGTTTCCGACCGCACCGGAATAACGGCCGAGATTCTTGGCAACAGCCTCCTCACGCAGTTCGAGGATTTCGATTTCACGCGCATCACGATCCCGTTCGTCGACACACCCTACAAGCTGGCCGACGCGATCGGGCAGATCAATGCGGCCGCCCAGGCCATGGAACGCCGGCCGCTCGTCTTCAGTTCGCTCGTGGACGAGGCGATGAGCCGGCAGATCCACCACGAGGCGAACGCGCTGACGCTCGACTTGTTCAAGACGTTCATCGTGCCTCTCGAGGAGGAGCTCGGCGCCGAGAGCTCCCACGCGGCCGGCCGCTCGCACGGCATTGCCAACCCGCACGAATACTTCGTCCGCATGGAGGCGATCAACTTCACCCAGGCGCACGACGACGGCGCAGCAACGCGTGACCTGTCGAAGGCGCAAGTGATCCTGGTCGGGGTTTCCCGCTGCGGCAAGACGCCGACCTCGCTCTACCTTGCACTGCAGTTCGGCATTCGCGCCGCGAACTTTCCACTCACGCCGGACGATTTCGCCGACCGGCAGCTGCCGGCCTCGGTGCTGCCCCACCGCGCCAAGCTGTTCGGGCTTACGATCAATCCGGAGCGATTGCGCGAGATCCGCGAGGAGCGGCGGCCCGGCAGCAAGTATGCGGCGCTGGAGAGCTGCCGTTACGAGGTCCGTGAGGCGGAGTCTCTGATGCAACGCGAAGGCATTCCGCAGGTGGACACCACGTCGAAATCGATCGAGGAGATCGCCACGACGATCCTGCACAGGGCAGGACTGCAGCGCCACATTTATTGAGAAGGGACGCGATGGCACCCAATCCGATCCGCGACCTCTGGTGCGCGACGCTGACCCCGCTTGGCAGCGACGGCGCGCCCCACATGGCGAATCTCGCGCAACACTCGCAGGCGCTGTTCGCTGCCGGCGTGCAGGGAATCGCACCGTTCGGAACGACCGGCGAGGGCCAGTCCTTTTCGTTCGCGGAGCGGCGCGACGGCCTCGACGCATTGCTCGCCGCCGGGATCCCACCGTCACGGATTCTCGCGGCCACCGGCTGTGCCGATCTGCCCGAGACGATTGCATTGTCGCGGCAGGCGGTTCAGGCGGGATGTGCGGGCTGCCTTGTCCTGCCCCCGTTCTTCTTCAAGGAGGTGAGCGACGTGGGCCTGCACGCATGGTACGCACGGCTGATCGAGGGCGTGGGCGACCCGGACCTTCGCGTGTACCTCTACCACTTGCCGCAGGTGAGCGCGGTGCCGATTCCGGCGGGCGTTGCGCGAAGGCTCGCCGCGGATTTCGGTGACGTCATCGCCGGCGTGAAGGACAGTGGCGGCGACTTCGCGCATACGCAGGCGTTGCTTGCCGCGCTGCCGGGCAAGTCGGTGCTGGTCGGTCACGAGCCGCACCTGCCGCAGCTGATGCGTGCCGGTGGCGCAGGCACCGTGTGCGGAATTGCCAACCTCCTTCCCGAACTCGTCCGTGCGCTGCTGCGGCCGGATGCATCCATGGCGGACGAGCAACGGACCGCAGTTCTTCTCGAAATCGTGTTCCGCTTTTCGCTGATTCCTGCGCTCAAGGCCGTTCGCGGCATGCAGACCGGCGATTCCGCATGGAACGCGGTGCGGCCGCCGCTGATGCCGCTCGCACCGGCGGAGGTGTCGGAACTGCGCGAGGCGCTCGCCGCCGCGGGATTCCTGGCGGAAGGCGCGGCCGCGCGATAGGTTTCGGCGCGTCGATGGCGAAGCGTCGCGCACGATGATCATCGTTTTCGGCTCGATCAATCTCGACCTGGTCGCGCACGTCCGTGACCTTCCGCGCGCGGGCGAAACCCGGACCGGACTCTCGTTCACTTCGGGTCCTGGCGGCAAAGGGGCGAATCAGGCGCTCGCCGCGCGGCTTGCGGGCGCACAGGTGGCGATGCACGGCGCCGTCGGGCGGGATGCGTTCGCGCCCACGGCACTGGCGCGCCTGCGCGCGGCCGGTGTCGACCTCGCCGGCGTGCGCGATGTCGATGCGCCCACCGGCATCGCGCTCATTCACGTCGATGCAGCGGGCGAGAACACGATCACGGTGATTCCCGGTGCGAATGCCCAGGCGCGGGCCGTGGACGTGGACGATGCCGAGCTCGGACCGACGTCGACGCTGTTGCTGCAACTCGAGGTGCCGCTTTCGGAAATCGAGGCGCTGGTATCGCGTGCGCGAGCTGCCGGCGCACGCATCGTGCTCAACGCCGCGCCCGTGCTGCCGCTTGCACGCGCCCTGCTCGCTGAGCTCGACGTGCTCGTCGTCAACGAGCACGAAGCCGCCAGTCTCGCCGTATCGCTCGACGTTCCTGCCGAACCCGCGGCGTTCGCATCCGCGCTGGCCACCGGGCGGACCGCCGTCGTCGTGACGCTCGGCGCTGCGGGTGCATTGGCCTGCACGCCCGATATGCGAATCGAGGTGCCGGCGCCCCGCGTGCAGGCCGTGGACACGGTGGGTGCCGGCGATGCGTTCGTCGGGGCGCTCGCCGCGGCATTCGATCGCGGCGAAACGCTTGCATTTGCGCTGACGCTCGGCGTCGCTGCCGGCGCACTCGCCTGCACCCGGCGAGGTGCGCAGGAAGCGCTGCCGGAAAGGGCGGAGATCGCCTCGCTCGCGGCGACGTTGCGGGTGCACGACGTTTCGCGACCCTCCCCATAACGCCCGATGGACGGTACACTCGCGTCTTGTTTACTTCAGGAGTTCTCCACCAATGTCGAACCGCAACGTGATCCGAAGCTTCCTTTGCGCCCTGTGCGCGAGCGTCCTCCTCCATGCGGCGCCGGCCGCCGCGCAAGACTACACGGACATCTGGTGGAACTCGCCCGCGGGTTCGGAGGATGGCTGGGGCGTCAACATCGTGCAGTCGGACAACTTCCTGTTCGTCACGTTCTTCATCTATGGCCCGGACAAGCAACCGTTCTGGTACGTCGGGACACTCACCTGGGACGGCACGCGCTATTCGGGGCCGCTCTCGCGCACGCAGGGCAGCTACTACGCGGCGCCGTGGAATGCTGCGGACCATCCTCCTGCGAATGTCGTCGGAACCGCGTCGTTCACGCCCACCAGTGCGACTTCGGGGACGCTCTCCTACACGGTCAACGGCATCGGGACGATCGTCAAGCAGATCATGCGGCAGACGCTGACCACGATCGCGTTGGGTGGACGCTATGTCGGCGGGCAATCCGGTACTTACTCGAGCTGCACGACTGCGACGGACAACGGCCCCTACATCGACACGTACACATTGACGGTCGGGCAAACGGTGGCGAATCTCGGCACGCTGGAGTTCGTCTACGACAGCAACGCGACCTGCACGCTCTCCGGCACGCTGCAGCAGACCGGACAGCTGTACCGGATTGCCAATGCCACCTACCGGTGCACGGGCAGCATCAGCGTCGACACGACGGCCACCGTGTACGAGCTCAAGCAGACTGCGCAGGGCATCGAAGGCCGCTTTACATCGCGATTGTCCAACGGCTGCACCGAGGACGCCGCGTTCTCCGCGGTGCTGCGCTAGCGCGGAACCGCCAGCGCCCGCACGGGCGTCTGGCGGACGCACTCGAACAGCGCGATCGCACCGGCGGCCGCGGCGTTGAGTGACTCGAAGCCGCCCGGCATCGGAATCGTTACGCACACGCTCGCCTCGCCGAGCAACTGCGCGGACAGACCCGCGCCCTCGTTGCCGATCGCGAGCGCGAGCGGCCGCACGAGCGGCGTCTCGAACAGGCTTTCACCGCCGCCCGCGGTTGTCGCGACGACGATGCCGCCCTGCGCGCGATAGGCGCGCGCCCACGCCGGCAGGTCCACGTCCTCGTGGATCTCCAGGAAGAAATGCGCGCCTTGCGCAGCCCGCAGCACCTTGGGCGACCACGCGAACGCGCACTGGCGTGACAGCCACGCCTGCCGCACGCCGGCGGATGCTGCGGTACGCAACAGCGAGCCGACGTTGCCCGGGTCCTGCAGGTCCTCGAGCAGCAGGCAGAAATCGGCCGGCGGCGCCGGCCCTGCGCGTGGCGCAGGAACGACCGCGATCGCGCCGACGGCAGCGGGCAATGTCGCCATCTCGGCGAACATCGCAGTCGGCACCGACAGCGTGCGCCCGGGCGGCACGCGTGCCACCAGCGATTGCAGGCGCGGATCGTCCAACGCTTCCTCGAGCACGACCAGCGTCTCCGGAGCGCCGATGCGATCGCAGTAGACGGTGATCAGATGCTCGCCTTCCAGGACGCAACGCCCCGCCTTGCGGCGGTCGCGCGCCGAGGCGAGCAGTCGCGCGGCTTCTCGTAGCCGCGGATTCTGCCGGGAGGTGACGCGATGCATGCAGGGTTCGGCTGCGATCCGGCCTACGGCTTCGCCGGTTCCTTCGCCGGTTCCTTCACCAGGGCCTTCGCCGGGGCCTTCGCAGATTCCTTCAACGGGGCCTTCGCAGGTGCCACGCGCGTCACCGTGCCGGCCGTCTGCATCTGGAAGAACACCTCGTCGCCCTTGATCATCCCGAGTTCGGCGCGCGCGCGTTCCTCGATTGCCTCATAGCCCGTCTTCAGGTCCCGCACGTCGGCATCGAGCGCTTCGTTGCGCGCCTTGAGCCGCACGTTCGCCTCGTGCTGCGTGGCAAGCTGGCGGTCGAACTCGCGGACCTGCAGCCAGCCCCCCTTCCCCAGCCACATCGGGTACTGGAGCGCCGCGATCAGCGCGATGAGGGCGAGAGCGAGCCAGCGCAAGGCTTAGGGCCTGTTCACACTATTCGATCCGTGCACGCGACGTGTGCGCCGACATCGGGGCCATCATGCTCCGCCGATGTTGAAGAAAGCGGCGCGACCTGGGTAGCTCGCGGCGTCACCGAGGTCTTCCTCAATGCGCAGCAGCTGGTTGTACTTCGCGATGCGGTCCGAGCGCGACAGCGACCCGGTCTTGATCTGGCCTGCATTGGTGCCGACCGCGATGTCCGCGATCAGGCTGTCTTCCGTCTCTCCCGAGCGATGCGAGATCACGGTCGTGTAGCTGGCGCGATTCGCCATCGTGATCGCCGCGAAGGTCTCCGAAAGCGTGCCGATCTGGTTGATCTTGATCAGGATCGAATTCGCGATCCCCTCGACAATCCCCTGCTTCAGGATCTTCGTGTTGGTGACGAAGATGTCGTCGCCGACGAGCTGCACGTCCTTGCCGAGTCGCTCGGTCAGCTTCTTCCATCCGTCCCAGTCATGCTCCGACATGCCGTCCTCGATGCTCACGATCGGGTACTTGTCGCACCATGCCGCGAGCACGTCCACCATCTCGCCCGACGTGTAGGTTCGCCCTTCGCCTTCGAGCGCGTAGCCGCCCTCCTTCCAGTACTCGCTCGCCGCGCAGTCGAGCGCGAGGGCAATGTCGGTCCCCGGCGTGTAACCGGCCTTGTCGATCGCCTCGACGAGCAACTGCAGCGCTGCTTCGTTGGATGGCAGGTCGGGCGCGAAGCCGCCTTCGTCGCCTACGGTGGTCGGCATGCCGCGGCCGTCGATCATCTTCTTCAGCGTATGGAACACCTCGGCACCGTAGCGCAGCGCTTCGCGGAACGATGGCGCACCGAGCGGTACCAGCATGAATTCCTGCAGGTCGATCTTGTTGTTGGCGTGCGCGCCACCGTTGATCACGTTCATCAGCGGCACGGGAAGCTGCATCTGGCCCGCACCGCCCAGGTAGCGGTAGAGTGGAAGCGAGGACTCGTCGGCGGCCGCCTTCGCCACCGCGCTCGACACCGCGAGGATCGCGTTGGCGCCAAGCCGCGACTTGTTTTCGGTGCCGTCGAGATCGATCAGCGTCTTGTCGATGAACGATTGCTCGGACGCGTCCAGACCGAGAATCGCCTCGCAGATTTCCGTGTTGACGTTCTCGACTGCCTTCTTCACGCCCTTCCCGAAGTAGCGGGCGGCATCGCCATCGCGCAGCTCGATTGCCTCCTTCGAACCCGTGGATGCGCCGGATGGAACCGCGGCTCGGCCGGACACGCCGGATTCGAGGACCACGTCGGCCTCGACTGTGGGATTGCCTCGCGAATCGAGGATTTCGCGGGCGATGACATCGACGATGGCGCTCATGTACGTGCTTTCATCCTGTAGAGGAGGCAGGGTCCCGCTCGCGCGGGCATGGAATAGGGTGGCAAGATTGGAGGAATCCGCGCAGGTGTCATCGCTGGCAGTCGACCGGCGTCCAGTTCGCGGGCTTGCGCAATTTCGTAACGAACGCCTGGTGCTGTTGGTGCGAGGCGCAAGCTGCTCTCGCATCCTTGCTCACGAGCGTGCAATGCCGCACGGGTCGAACGATGGTCGCCAAGGCTAGCCTTTCGCCGTCATCAGCTCGATTTCCGGAAAGCCCGCGTGTTTGACTGCGCGGTCGAGTTCCCTGAGTGTTTCGAGCAGCGCGCGCATCCGTGCGAGCGGCCAAGCGTTCGGACCGTCCGAGAGCGCGTTTTCGGGATTCGGGTGCGTCTCCATGAAGACACCGGCCACGCCGGCCGCGACCGCTGCCCGCGCAAGAACCGGCACGAATTCCCTCTGTCCGCCTGACGATGTGCCCTGCCCGCCCGGCAGCTGGACGGAATGCGTCGCGTCGAAAACCACCGGGCAGCCGGTATCCCGCATGATCGCAAGCGAGCGCATGTCGGAAACGAGATTGTGGTAGCCGAACGATGCCCCACGCTCGCAGACCAGAATGTTGTCGGCGCCGCTCGCGACCCTTGCCTTGGCGACGACCTGCTTCATGTCGTCGGGCGCGAGGAACTGGCCCTTCTTGATGTTGACCGGCTTGCCCGCTCCCGCGACCGCCTGAATGAAATCGGTCTGGCGACAAAGGAACGCGGGCGTCTGCAGCACGTCCACGGCCGCGGCAACCTCGGCGATCTCGTCGATCGCATGCACGTCGGTCAATACCGGCACGCCGATCTGGCGGCGCACTTCCGAGAGAATGCGCAGCCCCTCCTGCATCCCGGGGCCACGGAAGCTCGCGTGCGAGCTGCGGTTGGCCTTGTCGTAAGACGACTTGAAGATGAATGGAATTGCGAGGCCGGCGCAGATTTCCTTGAGCTGACCTGCTACGTCGAGCTGCAGTTGCATGCTCTCGACGACACACGGCCCGGCGATCAGGAACAGCGGGTGTGTTAGGCCGGCCTCGAAGCCGCAAAGCTTCATTCGCGACCCCGGCCCGGGTCGCTGCACGCGGGAACGGCTCGGCCCCGAGCACCGAACATGGGCAACGAGCGGGCCATCGGAGTATCAGACCGAAGCGACCAACTCGGCGACGGTTTCGCCGCCGCCGCGCCGCACCCGCTGCTGTTGCTCGAGCGCGGCCCGCACGAACGCGATGAAGAGCGGATGTCCGCGCCGCGGGTTGGACGTGAATTCGGGGTGGAACTGGCAGCCGAAGAACCATGGATGGTCCGGCAACTCCACCATTTCGCACAGGTCACCCGCCGCCTGGCTCTTCGCCCAGGCCCCGACCGCAAGCCCCGCGGCCTCGATACGCGGCAGGTAATGGTTGTTCACTTCGTAGCGATGGCGGTGCCGCTCGGCGACGGTCGTCGACCCGTATATGCGATGCGCGAGTGATCCCGGCACGATCTCGCACGGTTGAGCACCGAGGCGCATCGTCCCGCCGAGGTCGGACCTGGTCGAGCGCTTTTCGATCGAGCCGTCGCGGTTCTGCCACTCGGTGATCAGTGCGACCACCGGGTTGGGCGTATTCAGCTCGAACTCGGTGCTGTTCGCGTGTTCGAGGTCCGCCTTGTGGCGTGCGTATTCGATGACGGCGAGCTGCATTCCGAGGCAGATGCCGAGATAGGGAATGCCGTTTTCGCGCGCATGGCGAATCGCCGCGATCTTGCCCTCGACGCCGCGCTTGCCGAAGCCACCCGGCACGAGGATCGCATCCATGCCTTTCAGCGCGTCGATGCCGTCGCGCTCGATCGCCTCCGAATCGACGTAGTGGACCTGGACCTTGCTTCGCGTGTGGATGCCGGCATGGGTCAGCGCCTCGGACAGCGACTTGTAGGACTCGGTGAGGTCGACGTACTTGCCGACCATCGCGATGTGCACCGTCTGTTCCGGATGCTCCATCGCGTCGATCAGATGCTTCCACACGGTGAGATCGGCCGGCGGAGGACTGAGCTCGAGCTTCTTGCAGACGATCGCGTCGAGTCCTTCCGCATGGAGCGCCGCGGGGATCTTGTAGATCGAATCGGCGTCGAGGGCGGGGATGACCGCGTCCGGCGCAACGTTGGTGAACAGCGCGATCTTGCGCCGGTCGCCGTCGGGGATCGGCCGGTCGGCGCGGCACAGCACGACATCCGGCTGGATGCCGATCTCGCGCAATTCCTTGACCGAGTGCTGCGTCGGCTTGGTCTTCATCTCGCCTGCCGTCGGGATGTACGGCACGAGCGTGAGATGGATGTAGCAGACGTTCTCGCGGCCGAGCGTGATGCCCATCTGCCGGATCGCTTCGAGGAAGGGCAGCGACTCGATGTCGCCGACCGTGCCTCCGACCTCGACTACGGCGACTTCCGCATCGCCCGCGCCGGCGGCGATCCAGTTCTTGATCTCGTCGGTGATGTGCGGGATGACCTGCACGGTGCCGCCCAGGTAGTCGCCGCGGCGTTCCTTGCGAATGACGCTCTCGTAGATCTGGCCGGTCGTGAAGTTGTTGCGCTTCCCCATGCGCACGTCGGTGAAGCGCTCGTAGTGCCCGAGATCGAGGTCGGTCTCGGCGCCGTCGTCGGTCACGAACACTTCGCCGTGCTGGAACGGCGACATCGTGCCTGGATCGACGTTGATATAGGGATCGAGCTTGAGATTGGTGACGCGGACGCCTCGCGACGCGAGGATCGCGGACAACGACGCGGCGGCAATGCCTTTTCCCAGCGAGGAAACGACGCCGCCGGTCACGAACACGAACTTGGTCATGGCGGACAAGTTCTTCGAAATTAGTATTTTATCCGACGTCGGCCCGCTCTCCAAATGCTTCGTGGGAACGCGCGAGCCGAGCGGGCAAATTTCGACCGCCTGCCGCCCGTTGGGCTATGCAGAGGTTCCCTGGAGCGCGAGCCCGCTAGCCATTCGCGAACGCACAACATCGCGTCCCAGCAGCACCAGCACCGCGTCGATCGCGGGCGTCTGCGGGGTTCCCGCCACCAGCACGCGCAAAGGCATCATGAGCTGGGGCGGCTTGAGGCCGTGGCGGGAAGCGATCGCCTTGATCGCCGGCAGCAGCGCTTCGCGTGTCCATTCGATCGTCGCGAACTCGGCCTCGAGCTCCTGAAGCGCCGGGCGGTTGGCCGCGCTCACCTGGGCGGCAATCTGCGCCGCGCCCGGGTGCGGTGTCGCATAGAAGTAGTGTGCTGCATCCGCCATCTCGGCAAGCGTGGCAGCGCGCTCGCGAAGAAGGTCGGCGACCGCGGCGGGCGACGGGCCGGCGGCAACATCGATCCCTGCCCGTGCGAGGAACGGCTCCAGCGCGGCGCCGAGCTTCCCCGCCGGGGTCCGCTTGATGTGTTCCTGGTTGACCCAGCGGAGCTTTTCGGGATCGAAGCGGCCGGGTGACGAGGACAACCCGGCAAGGTCGAACCACGCGACGAGCTGCTCGCGGGCGAAGATTTCGTCGTCGCCGTGCGCCCAGCCGAGGCGCGCGAGATAGTTCACCACCGCTTCCGGCAGGTACCCATCGTCGCGGTACTCGAGAACGCTTTTCGCGCCGTGGCGCTTGGACAGCTTGTCGCCCTCGGGCGTCAGCACGGTCGGCAGGTGGGCGTACACCGGCGGTGCGCCGCCGAGCGCGCGCAGGATGTTGATCTGGCGCGGCGTGTTGTTCACGTGGTCGTCGCCGCGAATCACGTGCGTGATGCGCATGTCGAGGTCGTCCACCACGACGCAGAAATTGTAGGTCGGCGTACCGTCGGCGCGTGCAATCACGAGGTCGTCCAACTCCGCGTTGGCGATCGCGACCGTTCCCTTCACCGCGTCGTCCCATGCAACGCTGCCCTCGTCCGGATTGCGGAAACGGATCACCGGAGGAACACCGGGCGGCGGCGTCATGCCGGATGCCCGCTCGGGGCGCCAGCGCCCGTCGTAGCGTGGCTTTTCGCCGTGCGCCATCTGCATCTCGCGCAGCCGGTCGAGCTCCTCGGTTGTCATGTAGTCGCGATAGGCGAGCCCCCGCTCCAGCATCTGGGCAATGACTTCGCGATAGCGGTCCATCCGCTGCATCTGGAAGTACGGCCCTTCGTCGTAGTCCAGGCCGAGCCAATCCATCGCGTCGATGATTGCGCGGGTGGCTTCCGGAGTCGAACGCTCGGTGTCGGTGTCCTCGATGCGCAAGATGAACACGCCGCCGTGGCGGCGCGCGAATGCCCAAGGGAACAGCGCCGAACGGATGTTGCCGAGATGGATGAAGCCGGTCGGGCTCGGCGCAAAGCGGGTGCGGATCATTCAGGGATCAGTTGACAACTGCTTTCTGGTACCTGAGATCGAGCGTGGTCGGCGTCGCCGGATTGGGCGGTTCGGCACGAAGCGGCATCGGCCCCGGCGTGTGACCGTGCGACCAGAAACGGGCGACACGCCGCGCCTCCGCCTCGTTCGCGTTGACGGGGAATGTGTCGTAGCTGCGCCCGCCCGGATGGGCGACGTGATAGGTGCAGCCACCGAGCGCGCGACCAGCCCACGTGTCGACGAGATCGAACGTCAGCGGCGCCTGTACGCCGATCGTGGGATGGAGTGCCGAAGGCGGGCTCCACGCGCGGAAGCGAACGCCGGCCACGTATTCGCCCGGAATGCCGGTGGGCGTGAGCGGCAGAGTTCGGCCGTTGCACGCGACTGCGTGCCGACCGCCCGTCATGCCGGTCACCTTGACCTGCAGCCGCTCGACCGAGGAATCCACGAAACGCGCGGTACCGCTGCCGCTCACCTCCTCGCCCAGTACGTGCCAGGGTTCGATCGCCTGGCGCAGCTCGATCGATACACCGTCGTAGCTCACCGTGCCGAAGCGCGGAAAGCGAAACTCGACGAAGGGATCGAACCACTCGGGCGCGAATGGATAGCCGGCCCGAATGAGATCGAGCACGACATCGCGCATGTCGGCGGCGACGAAGTGCGGCAGCAGCCAGCGGTCGTGCAGCGCCGTGCCCCAAGGGACCAGCATCCCGCGATACGGTTCGCGCCAGAAGCGGGCGACCAGTGCACGCAGAAGCAGCATCTGCACCGCGCTCATCCGGTAATGCGGCGGCATTTCGAACGCGCGGAACTCGAGCAGGCCAAGCCGGCCGGTCGGCGTGTCCGGCGAATAGAGCTTGTCGATCGAGAACTCGGCGCGGTGCGTGTTACCGGTAAGGTCGGTCAGCAGGTGCCGCAACAGCCGGTCGACGATCCACGGCCGTGGCGTTTCCTTGCCCTGCTCTGCCTGCAGCGCCAGTTGCTGGAACGCGATCTCCAGTTCGTAGAGCTTGTCGTCGCGTGCCTCGTCCACGCGCGGCGCCTGGCTTGTCGGACCGATGAACGTCCCCGAGAAGAGATACGATAGCGCCGGATGGTTCTGCCAGTACGTGATGAGGCTCTGCAGCAGGTCCGGGCGACGCAGGAGCGGGCTGTCGGCCGGCGTCTTTCCACCGAGCGTGACGTGATTGCCGCCGCCGGTACCCGTGTGCCGCCCGTCGAGCATGAACTTCTCGGTTCCGAGGCGCGACAGGCGCGCCTCGTCGTACAAGCCTTCGGTGATCGTCACGAGCTCGCGCCACCTCGACGCCGGCTGCACGTTCACTTCGATCACGCCGGGATCGGGTGTGACCCTGCACACGACGAGGCGCGCGTCCTGGGGCGGTGCGTAGCCCTCGATCAGCAGCGCGATGTCCTGCTCCGCCGCAACGTCCTCGATGACGGCGAGCAGCGCCGCGTAGTCGGGAAGGCGCGGCAGTGGTGGCATGAACACACGCAGGTGCCCGGCACGCACTTCGAAGCAGAGCGCGGTCTTGACCACCTCGCGTGGCGTGCTGCCGCGGCGCGCGCCCGTGGCACGGCCGAGCGTGGTCCGCGGTTCAAGCTCGCTGATCGGTGCGAAGGGATCGACCGGGTGTTCGACCTCGACCTCGTCGGGCAGCACTTCGGGCATCGATGCAAGCGGCAACCGCAGGCCCAGCGGCGAATCGCCTGGCAGCGCGTAGAGCCGCTCGCGACGCAACGGCCACGGGCTCGAAAGCCAAGCCGAGGCGGAATTCGCGTCGACTTCGACTTCCGCCGCCTTGAGCGGCAGCACGTAGCCCAGCGGACGATCCAGCCCGCGGGTCAACAGGCGAGCGAGCCGGGCGCGCTCGTCGGGCTTGCTGAGGTCCGCACGCAGCGGATCGACATTGACCGGCAGCGCCGCCTCCTCGATGAGGAGCTTCGGCACGTCCTCGTGTGCGGTGATCACGAGATCCGCCGGGAACCCCAGGCGGGCCGCGACCGCATGCGCGAAGCGCTGCGCATCCGTCTCCGTTGTGTGCCCTCGGGTTGAAACATCGGCATAGCGCGCACGATCTCGCCACAGTGGCTCGCCGTCGGCGCGCCAGAAAAGGCCGAGCGACCAGCGGGGCAGCGGCTCGCCCGGATACCACTTGCCCTGCCCGTCGTGCAGCAGCGCGCCATTCGCAAACCGCGCGTCAAGCCGGCGCACAAGCGACTCTGCCAGTGCCCGCTTCTTCGGCGAGAGTGCCGCGAAATTCCATTCGGGCCCGTCCATGTCGTCGATCGACACGAAGGTCGGTTCGCCGCCCTGGGTGAGGCGCACGTCATGCTGCGCGAGCTCGCGGTCGACCGCCTCGCCCAGCGCGTCGATCGCCTGCCACTGGGTGTCCGAGTAGGGCCTTGTGACGCGCGGGTCCTCGTGGATTCGCATCACCTGCATCTGGACGGCGAACTCGACGTTGCAGACGTCGGTGAAACCGATCACCGGCGCCGCGTTGCCCGGATCGGCCGTGCAGGCGAGCGGCAAGTGGCCTTCGCCGGCAAGCAATCCGGACGTTGGATCGAAACCGATCCAGCCCGCGCCGGGCATGTAGGCTTCTGCCCAGGCATGGAGGTCGGTGAAATCGCGCTCGGGGCCCGCAGGCCCGTCGAGCGGCTTCACGTCGGCGACAAGCTGGATCAGGTAGCCCGACGCGAAGCGTGCCGCGATGCCGAGATGCCGCAGGATCTGCACGAGCAGCCAGCCACTGTCGCGGCACGAACCGCTGCCGAGCGAGAGTGTCTCGTCGGGAGCCTGGACGCCCGGTTCCATGCGCACCAGATACTTGATCTCGTGCTGCAGCTGCTGGTTGAGCCGCACGAGCAGCAACACGGTGTTCTCGCCAGGGCGGATCGTCGCGCGGAAGCGCTCGATCCACTGGGCGAGCCGCGGTCCGGGCGGGTCGCGCTCCAGGAACGGAATCAGCTCCTTCGCGAGTGCCGGTGCATAGGCGAACGGGTACCCCTCCGCATACGGCTCGACGAAGAAGTCGAACGGGTTGATGACCGTGAGGTCCGCGGTCAGATCGACGAGCACCTCGAGCCGGTCCGCTGGCTTCGTGAAGACGAGGCGGGCGAGCCAGTTGCCGTAGGGGTCCTGCTGCCAGTTGAGAAAGTAGCTGTCCGGCTTGACCGCGAGCGAGTAGCCGAGCACCGGCGTGCGGCAGTGCGGCGCCGGGCGCAAGCGGATTTCGTGCGGCGAGAGGTTGACCTCGCGGTCGAAGCGATAGGTAGTGCGGTGCTGCAGCGCGACGCGGATTGCCATCGGATCCGTCCGCGCCGACAGCTAGACCCAGTCCGGGTCCGGCAGCTGGCCGAACACGCGCCGCAGGCCTTCGCCCCATTGCGTGTGGACCATCTGGAAATACGGGTCCGCCTCCTCGATCCTCCGCTGCAACTTGATGCGCAACGCGTTCGTCTCGTAGATCAGCAGGTCGATCGGCAGCCCGACCGAGATGTTCGAGCGCATCGTCGAGTCGAACGACACGATCGCGCATTTGGCGGCATCGACGAGGGTCGTGCGGCGGTTGACCACCCGGTCGATCACCGGCTTGCCGTACTTGGTCTCGCCGATCTGGAAATAGCAGGTCTCGGGCGTGGCCTCGATGAAGTTGCCCTCGCTGTAGACGTTGAAGAGCCGCGGCCCCTCCCCGCTGACCTGCCCGCCGATGATGAAGTTGGCGCTGGAGTCGATGCTGTTCTGCAGCAGGAAGGCACCGTCCCGGCTCTTGACCTCGCGCAACGAGTCGCCGAGCAGGCGCGCGATGTCGAACATCGACGTCGCGTTGTACAGGTTGAGCTGGTCCGGATCGCGGGTGCGCTGCTCCAGGATGCTGATCGCGTTCTGCGTGATGGAGAGGTTGCCGGACGAGAGAATGGCGATCAGGCGGTCGCCCTCGCGCACGAACACCCGCATCTTGGCGAACCGGGCGATGTGGTCGACGCCGGCGTTGGTGCGCGAGTCGGACGCGAAGATCATGCCGGCGTCGAGCGCCATCGCAATGCAGTAAGTCATCTTGTGGGTTCCGGGCGGAACGGCGAAGGAACACCTCGCATTCTAGCCGACCGGTGATGCGGGTCCGTTGTCGTTCCGGGTATGCCTAGGGCCTGTTCACGCTATGTCCACAAGTGCGTTGCAGGGCCAAAAGGGCCAAGGGCAAGGCGCAAGACGAAGTCGGGCCGGCTGCCGGGCGAGGCTTTGCAACGAAGCCCCTGGCCCTTTTGGCAGCAACCCGAAGTAACCGTGTTGAATGTCAAGTCTTAACATGCCGATCTTGATAAGCGCTGGCATCGCGAACCATTGCATTGAGAATGGTCACCAGCTTGCGCATAGCGGCGATCAAGGCGACTTTTTTCAGTTTGCCGGCGGCGACAAGACGTTGATAGAACGCGCGAATTGTGGGGTTGCAGCGCGTTGCCGCGACCGTCGCCATGTACAGCGTGGCGCGCCGGTCAAAGCGCCCGCCCTCGATCCGCCGGCGGCCGTGGGTGGTGCCGGAATCGCGCGCAAACGGTGCAACACCCACCAGCGCAGCAATTTGTCGCCGATTCAGGCGGCCGAGCTCGGGCAATTCGCCCAGCAGCGTGGCGCTGGAAACGCGACCGATGCCGCTCGCCGACCGCAGCCGTCGATCGAGCTCACCGTAATGCCGCTGTACATGGCCTTGCATCTCGGCTTCGACTTGGTCGAGTTGCTGCTGGATCGCCGTGATGATGGCTTCGATACTTGGGCGCACCGCGGCGCGGGCCATGGCCAAGCGTTGACGCTCCGCACCGAGCATCGCAATCAATTGCCGTCGCCGTGCCACCAGCGCAGCCAAATCCTGTTGCTGCGCCGTCTTCAGCGGGCTTATAAAACGAGCAAGATCTCGCCGTCGAGCCAACCCGCTCGCCAACTCGGCGAGCATGCGCGCGTCGATCCGATCGGTCTTGGCCGATCCCCCCATGGACTTGGCAAAATCGCGGGCCTGCCTGGGATTGACCACACAGACCGCCAAGCCAGCGGCCTGCAGAGCACAAACCAGCGGCACCTCGTAGCCGCCGGTGGCTTCCATCACCACCAAGGTCACCGGCAGCGGCTGCAACGCCGCAATCAGCAACGAGTGACCTTCCGTATCGTTGCCCAGACGGACCACCGACAGTTGACCACCTATCGCCGCCACGTCGATGTGCGCTTTCGCCACATCGATACCGATCAACACCGACTCTTCAGACATGGTCTTCCGATTCCTTCCTTGCCAATGCGCGCTTGCCCAGAGGACAGCGCCTGTAACCGTTCGGACTTGGAGAAGACCAGCGCGGCTCCCGTGCGCCATTCACTTCGGGACGGGCTCCAAAACCCAAGGGAAGGCCAGGCTGCACGGTCCGGTCTGATCGCCAGGAGGGCAACCGAACTCTACCGCGCTGATCCGGCCTCAACATACAAGGGAACGGGCGTCCTGGGGCGCCACTCATCGTTGCTTTCCTCGCCAAGACACCCGGTCTTGCCTTCGTCAAGCGCCTTGATTGGCGCCCCAGGCCACCCGTTCGCACTTGCGGACATAGCGTGAACAGGCCCTAGTACGTGGGAACGAGAAAGCGCCGCGTGATCTCGTCACCGAGTTCGGAAATCCGCTCCAGGAAATCCATCAGGTACTCGTGGAGCCCGTAGCGCATCATGTCGTCGGTACGGCCGAAATGCAGCCGCGCGTGGAGCTCGCCGCCCATGCGCGCAAGCTCCCGGCTGTTGTCGTCGCAGAGCAGCTCGAGCGTCTCGTAGATGAAGTTCATGCAGGCGTGCAGCGAGCGCGGCATGTCGGCGCGAAGCACGAGGAGTTCCGCGACCCGGCGCGGCGAAATCACGTCGCTGTAGATCTTGCGATACGACTCGAAGCCGGACACCGACTGCAGGAGCGACGCCCACTGGTAATAGTCGATCGCGCCACCCACGTCCGTCGCCGAGGGCAGCAGCAGATGGTACTTGGTGTCGAGGATGCGCGAGGTGTTGTCGGCCCGCTCCATGTGGGTGCCGAGCCGGATGAAGTGATAGGCCTCGTCGCGGAGCATCGTCCCGAAGGTGACGCCCCGGAAGAGATGCGAGCGCATCTTCACCCAGTCGCAGAACTCCTGCACGCCGATCGCCTGCACCCGGTCGAAGTCGAATGTGCGCACCTCCAGCCAGGCGGCGTTGAGATCCTCGTACATCTCGGAAGTGATCGCGCCGCGGATCGAGCGCGCCGACTCTCGTGCGGCATGCATGCAGTTGAGGATCGACGATGGGTTGTCGCGGTCGAAGATCATGTGGCGAAGCACGTTCTCGGCGGAAAGCGTGCCATGGCCCGCGTAAAACGACGTCGCGAGGCCGCTCGTGATGAGCGGTACCGCCCACGGCTCGGCCCAGGCGAGGCCGGGCTCCCTGACCTGGTAGGGCAGCAGCGACGTGCGATACGTGACGTCCAGCAGGCGCGCGGTGTTCTCGGCGCGCTCTATGTGGCGCGCCATCCAGTAGAGCTCGTTCGCAGTGCGGGACAGCATGACCGATGGGTTCATGACGCGAGCACCCAGGTGTCCTTGGTGCCTCCGCCTTGCGACGAATTCACCACCAGCGAGCCTTCGCGCAGCGCGACGCGGGTCAGGCCGCCGGGAACGAGGTTCACCGATTTCCCGGACAGCACGTAGGGTCGAAGGTCGACGTGTCGTGGCGCGAGCCCGGCGGCGACAAACGTCGGACACGTCGACAGCGCGAGCGTCGGCTGGGCAATGTATTTCTGCGGCTCGGCAATGATGCGCTCGCGAAAGGCATGGCGCTCCTCGGCAGTCGAAGCCGGGCCGACCAGCATCCCGTAACCGCCCGCGCCATGCACCTCCTTCACGACGAGCTCCGGCAGGTGGTCGAGGACGAAGGCTCGGTCATCCGGCTTGTGGAGCATGTACGTCGGCACGTTGTTGAGTACAGGCTCCTCGCTCAGATAGAAGCGAATCATCTCCGGGACATACGGGTAGATCGACTTGTCATCCGCGACGCCGGTGCCAATAGCATTGGCGAGCGTAACCCGGCCCGCGCGATAGGCGGCGAAGAGCCCCGGCACGCCGAGCATCGAGTCCGACCGGAATGCGAGCGGATCGAGAAAATCGTCGTCGACGCGGCGGTAGATCACGTGCACCCGCTGGGGGCCGCGGGTGGTCTTCATGTAGACCGTGTCGTCGCGTACGAACAGGTCCTGCCCCTCGACCAGCTGCACCCCCATCTGCTGCGCCAGGAACGTGTGCTCGAAGTAGGCGGAGTTGTGCGGGCCGGGAGTGAGCACGGCGACCGCCGGATTGTCCACCCCGGATGGCGCGACACCACGCAGGTTCTCGAGAAGCAGGTCCGGATAGTGCTGCACGGGACGAATCGACTGCGTGGCAAAGAGCTCGGGGAAGAGCCGCATCATCATCTTGCGGTCTTCGAGCATGTAGGAGACGCCAGAGGGTACGCGCAGGTTGTCCTCAAGAACGTACCATTCGCCCTCTCCGGCGCGCACGACGTCCACACCGGCGACGTGCGCGTAAATTCCACCGGGGACCGCCACGCCCTGCATCTCGGGTCGATAGGCCGAGTTGCCACGCACGCGATCGACGGGAACGATGCCCTCGGCGAGGATGCGCTGGTCGTGGTAGATGTCGTCGAGGAACGCGTTGAGCGCCTCCACGCGCTGCTTCAACCCGCGCTCGAGCGTTTCCCATTCGCTCGCGGGAATGATGCGCGGCACGATGTCGAACGGAATCAGCCGCTCCGTACCTGCGTTCTCGCCGTACACGGCGAACGTGATGCCGACGCGATGGAACGCACGCTCGGCCTCGCCGCGCTTCTGTGCGATGCGATCCGCCGGAGTGCGGGCGAGCCAGTCGGCGAATGCCTGATAGTGGGGGCGGACGTCGCCGTCCGGAGACTGCATCTCGTCGTAAAAGGGGGTATTCACGGGGGACAATCGGATGGTTACTTAGAATTGAGCAATCGACGAGCCAGAAGTAATTGTCCTTTTGTATCAGTGTATTACGTCAAACACGTTGATCCGGAGAGGAATTATGCACTAGCTCAGTGCATCACGCGCCCCACTTCGATACATGCGTGTCCTGGACGTGCATGGACATCGAAAATCGGCGCGTTTGCCCTCGATACCCGACTGTGCTTAAATCGCGGCTCCTGTCTGGGTTCGCGGGGCGGTTAGCTCAGCGGTAGAGCACTGCCTTCACACGGCAGGGGTCGCTGGTTCGAACCCAGCATCGCCCACCACATCGAACCAAGGGGTTATGCGCAAGCGTAACCCCTCTTTTTTTTGTACGTGCCGATCACCGAGACCGCTTGCGGACCCGCACATGAACGCGCCGTCGTCGCCTCCCACTGCATTCGTCTTCGATGCGTACGGCACATTGTTCGACGTCCAGGCACTCGCCGCAACGGCGGAATCCGTCGTGCCGGGTCATGGTGCCGCACTGACCAACCTGTGGCGCGCCAAGCAGCTCGAGTACAGTTGGCTCGGGAGCCTGATGGAACGGCGCCGCGATTTCACGACGATCACCGGACAGGCGCTCGACTACGCGCTCGCCGCGCTGCTTCTGCCACTCGCGGCCGAGAAGCGTGCCCAGCTGCTTTCCGCATGGCTCGTGCTTCCCGCCTTTCCCGATGCCGCGACCACGCTCGCGCGCCTTGCGCCCAAACCGCGCTGGATCCTGTCGAATGGAACGCAGGCGATGCTCGCGCCGCTCGTGGCTGGCAGCGCGCTGGTCGGGTTGCTCGACGGCATCCTATCGGTGGACGAGGTCGGCGTGTTCAAGCCCAGCCCGCTCGTCTATGCACTTGCCTGTACGCGGCTCGGCCTGCCGGCGCGATCCATCGCGTTCGTCTCGGCGAACGGCTGGGACGCGGCCGGCGCGAAGGCGCTCGGGTTTCGGACCTTCTGGGTCAACCGGACAGGGTTTCCCATCGAGCGCCACGCGGACGCACCCGATCATGTCGTCGGTTCGCTCGCGGAAGTCGCTGCGATCGCGCTCGGTTGATTCTTCACGCCTGGGCGGCCCGCGGCTTCGCCGTCCGCGCCCGACACTCGGCCACGGCGTCGCGCAACGCGCTGACTGCGTCCGGGCGAGGAAAGCTCTTCCGATAGGCGAGCGCAACGCGACGCGTCGGCACGGGCTTCCCGAACGGAACCGGAACGACCAGCTTGCTGTGGTACTTGGGCGTCAACGCATCGCGCGGCAACACCGAAATGCCAAGGCCCGAAGCCACCATGTTGCGCACTGTCTCGAGCGAGTTGGTTCGCGTCACGTGCGCCTCGGCACGGTTCAATTCCGGGCAGGCGTCCAGCACCTGGTCCCGGAAACAGTTGCCGACGTTCAGCAGGATCGTGTGCTCGCCAGACAGCTCGTCCGGATGCACCGACTTCCGCTTCGCCCACTTGTGGCCGAGCGGGACGACGACCTGGAACGGCTCCTCGTAGAGGAACTCGGTGACGATGCCAGGCGGCTCGAACGGCAATGCGACGATTGCAACATCGATCCGGCCGGTCTTCAACGCCGCCTCCAGATTCTCCGTGAGGTTTTCCTCGATCTCGAGCGGCATCTGGGGCGCGCGCGCGTGCAGCGCAGGGATGAGATCCGGCAGCAGGTACGGCGCCACCGTGTAGATGACGCCGAGCCGCAGCACGCCGGCCAGCTGGTTGCGTCCGGTCCGCGCGAGCTCTTTGATCCGCGCCGCCTCCTCCAGAACCTTCTGCGCCTGCTCGACGATGCGCTCGCCGACCGGCGTCACGGTGATCTCGGACTTGCCGCGCTCGAAGAGCGGCGCCCCCAACTCCTCTTCGAGCTTCTGGATCGCCACCGAGAGCGCCGGCTGGCTCACGTAGCACTTGGCCGCCGCACGCCCGAAACTCCGCTCTTGGGCGACGGCGACGATGTAGCGGAGTTCGTTGAATGTCACGGGGCGGTGGTACGGGCGATCAAGCGCGACGTGCGGAGAGGAACTTGCGGAAGCCGGCTGCGACCTCCGGATGCTTGAGGCCGAAATCGACGGTCGCTTCGAGGTAGCCCAGCTTGCTGCCGCAATCGTAGCGCCGACCCGAGAACGTATAGGCGATGACGCGTTCGTCGGCCAGGAGCCTCGCGATCGCATCGGTCAGCTGGATCTCGCCGCCGGCACCGGCCGGCATCGACTTCAGGTGGTGGAAGATCCGCGGCGTGAGCACATAGCGCCCCACGACCGCCAGTGTCGACGTCGTCGTACCAGGATTCGGCTTTTCGACAATGCGCACGATGCGCGCGACCCGATCCTCGGCGGAGCTCGTCTCGACGATGCCGTAGCTGCCGGCATCCTCCGGCGGAACATTCATCACGCCGATGGTAGCCACCCGCTCGCGCGCCGCGATCTCGACCATCTGACGCATCACCGGCACCTCGGCGTCGATCAGGTCGTCGGCGAGCAGCACCGCGAAGGGCTCGTGGCCGATCACGGGCTGGGCGCAGAGCACCGCGTGTCCGAGACCGAGCGCCTCGGTCTGCCGGATAAAGATGCAGTTGATGCCGTGCGGGGTCGCGGAGCGCACCGCTTCCAGCAGCGCGGTCTTGTTGCGCAGCGTGAGCTCCGTTTCGAGCTCGTAGGCCTTGTCGAAGTGGTCCTCGATCGCGCGCTTGTTGCGACCGGTGATGAAAATCATGTCCGTAATGCCTGCCGCGGCCGCCTCCTCGACGGCGAACTGGATCAGCGGCTTGTCCACGATGGGCAGCATCTCCTTGGGACTTGCCTTGGTGACCGGCAGGAAGCGGCTGCCGAGCCCGGCGACAGGGAAGATGGCCTTGGTGATCTTCATCGAGGTGGATTACCTTGGGAGGAACACAGCGCGCGCAGGCCATCCTCGTCGAGTACGGGGATGCCGAGATCCTGCGCCTTGGAGAGTTTGCTGCCGGCATCCGCGCCGGCAACGATGTAGTCGGTCCTGCTGGAGACGCTGCCTGCGGCCTTTCCGCCAGCGGCTTCGATCATCGCCTTCGCCTCGTCCCGGGATAGCGTGGGCAGCGTTCCAGTCACGACAAACGTCAATCCGGCGAGCGGACCTGTTGCTGCGCGGCGCGGCGCGTGCTCGTCCCAGTGAACGCCGGCCTTGCGCAGCGCCATGATCACCTGACGATTGTGCGGCTCGGCGAAGAAGCGCGCGATGCTCTCGGCCAGCACGGGACCGACATCGCGAACCTCCGTCAACGCCCTCTCGTCCGCGGCAAGCAACGCATCGAGGCCGCCGAAGTGCGCGGCAAGATCCTTCGCGGTCGCCTCGCCCACGTGGCGAATGCCCAGCGCAAAGACAAAGCGCTCGAGCGTGGTGCTGCGGCTCCGGTCGATCGCGGCGAGAACGTTTGCCGCGCTCCTTTCCCCCATGCGCTCGAGCCCGGCCAGTGTGGGAAGCGCCAGCCGGTAGATGTCGGCGGGCGTGCGAACGAGTCCGGCGTCGACCAGCTGATCCACGAGCTTCTCGCCCAGGCCCTCGATGTCGAGGGCGCGCCGGCTCGCGAAATGCAGGAGCGCCTGCTTGCGCTGGGCGGGACATACCAGGCCACCGGTGCAGCGGGCGACGGCCTCGTCGGGCAGGCGGACCACCGCCGAGCCGCATTCGGGGCACTTCTGCGGCATGACGAACGTACGCGCAGCCGGAGGACGTTTCTCGACCAGCACACGCACGATTTCCGGAATCACGTCGCCGGCGCGCCGGACGATGACCGTGTCGCCGATGCGCACATCCTTGCGCCGCACTTCGTCCTCGTTGTGCAACGTCGCATTGGTCACGGTGACCCCGCCGACGAACACCGGCGCGAGTCGCGCCACCGGCGTCAACGCTCCAGTGCGGCCGACCTGCACGCCGATGTCCTGCACCTCGGTCGGCATTTCTTCGGCGGGAAACTTGTGGGCGATCGCCCAGCGGGGCTCGCGGGTGACGAACCCGAGCTCGCGCTGGAGCGCCAGCGCGTTGACCTTGTAGACGACGCCGTCGATCTCGAACGGAAGCTCGTGCCGCCGCGCCGCGACCGATTCGTAGAAGCTAACGAGCTCGGCGGCACCGCGCGCGATGCGCCGGTCCTTGTTGACCGGCACGCCGTAGGCTTCCATCGTGTCGAGCAGCGCGGACTGGGTCGGCGGCAACGCGAACCCGACCGTCTCGCCGACGCCGTAGGCGAAGAAGCGAAGCGGTCGCTGTGCCGTGGTCGCTGGATCGAGCTGCCGGACGGCCCCGGCCGCGGTATTGCGCGGATTGATGTAGGTCTTCGCGCCGGCCGCGCGCTGCCGTTCGTTCAGCGCGTCAAAATCGCGGCGCGACATGTAGACCTCGCCGCGTACCTCCAGCACCTCGGGCGGATCGTCGCCGCGTAGCTGCCTCGGGATCGCGCGGATCGTGCGAATGTTCGCGGTCACGTCCTCGCCGACCTCGCCGTCGCCGCGCGTCGCCGCCACCGCCAATCTCCCGCGCTCGTAGCGCAGGCTGATGGCGAGACCGTCAAACTTGAGCTCCGCCATGTACTCGACCGGCTGCGCTTCGGGCCCGAGCTTCAGCTCGCGTCGCACCCGCGCATCGAAAGCGAGGGCGGCTGCGGGACCGTACTCGGTCTGCGTCCGGATCGACAGCATCGGCACGCGGTGCCGAACGGTTGCGAACTCTGCACGCGGCGCGCCGCCAACGCGCTGCGTGGGCGAATCCGGCGCGACGAGCTCGGGATGTCGTGCCTCGAGGTCGACAAGCTCCCGGAACAGCGCATCGTACTCGGCGTCGCTGATCGTCGGCTCGTCCTCCACGTAATAGCGGTAGTCGTGCTCGCCGATCGCGCGCCTCAGTTCCTCGGCACGTTGCGCGGCCATGGCCGGCAGCGGGCCTTCCGCCGTCGTGCGCGATGCGGCGGTCGTCGTCACGCGGAAAATAGCTTCAGTGCACGTGGACTGCCCGGCTCGATGTGGTAGCTGCGCAGCGTCGACGTCGCACCAGCGACTTGCGCACGGATCGCCGCCAGGCCAGCGTCGTTCAGGAGCCGCCGGTTGTCGTCGACCACCTCCGCATCGAGCGTCTTCGCCATGCGCTTCGCAGCGAGCTTCATCTGATCGAAGGCGCGCGGGGGATCGGTCACTCGGGGCACATCCAGCACGAACACAATCCCGGTGACGGAGCCGAGCCGCAGGAAATCGAGCGTAAAGGGCTCGTCCGCGATGCTCTGCAGCGTAAACAGCACGACCCCGGTCTCCTCCTGCACCCACTCGAAACGGCCACTCGGCGCGAGGCGAAATCCGGCGGCCTCGGCAACGCCGCGCAGCCTGGTGCCCGCGATCGTGCCGGGCGGCGCCTTCTGGACCGTGAGCCCGATCTGGATATCGAGTTCGGCGCAAAGTCGGTCGAGCGCCTCCGCGCGCTCGGCCTCCGCATCTGCATCGGGCGCGACAAAGGCCGCCGGCAGCGTGGGCGCGAGGTCCTCGACAAGGCGCAGGAACGCGTCGATCTGGTTGCGGTCGGCGGGCCCGGCACGATCGGCGAGCAGCATGCACGCGGCAAACTCCGCGTATTCGCCGCGGGTGTCTGAGGCCAACCGCTGCCATGCCCCCTGAGCGTCACGCCGGCCGTACCAGCGAACGGTCTTGCCCAACCGTGCGTGCAGTCCCGCGGCAAGCGAACCCGCGCCGGCCGGACGGGCCGGCTGCAACGTCGCTATGCATTCGATCTCAGCATCAGGCGCTGCGGCTGCCGAATATTCGCTCGCCACGGTACGCATGCGCGCCGCCGCCGGCTCCGCGGGCGGGATTTCCTCCAAATCGCCGTCGCCCGCGTCGGAAAGGGGAGGTAGCGGCTCCATCGGCGGACGCCATTCCGGATCGTGCTCGACCTCGACGCCCGCACGCGCAGGCGTCGCCTCCACTGTCGAGTCCGCTGGAAGCGATTCGCCCTCGGTCTGTTCGGACGCACGGTGAAGCGTCGGTTCCACCCGACGCGGCACGTCCTGATCTGCGGTGGCGCGAGCGGGCTTCGGCGCGTGCGCGGCCTGCAACCGGCGCCGGATTCGCCGTTCCTGGAGCCAGTTGTAAACGACGACACATACAACCAGAACCACGCCGGCGACGATGAGACCGATCTGGAGCTGGCTCATGAGTCGGGCATCAGCGCGTCACGCCCACAATGCACCGGCAGGCGGATTGCGTCGAGTTCGCGGCATCGGTGAAAGACGCGATTCCAAAGGCGAAACGCTCCGGAAAAAGTGCCCGGTGCGCGCACGCGTCTTCCCGTCCCCACGCCGGCCTGCCGATCCGCCTCTTGCATGACGCGATTATAGCCCGGCCCGTGACGATAATCGTCGAGGCGACCGTGCATCATCGGTGGTACCCGGGCGCTGTGCCATCCCCCGTCAGGCGGCCGCCGCGACGGGCGCATTGCTGCGCGCGAGTTCGATTGCGTCGGCGATATCCACCGCCACCACGCGCGAGACGCCCGGGTCGGGCATCGTGATGCCGATCAGCTGGTTCGCCATTTCCATCGTGATCTTGTTGTGCGAGATGAACAGGAACTGCGTCTGCACCGACATTTCGCGCACGAGATCGCAGAAGCGGCCCGTGTTGGCGTCGTCGAGCGGCGCGTCCACTTCGTCCATCAGGCAGAACGGCGCCGGGTTCAACTGGAACAACGCGAACACGAGCGCCGTCGCGGTAAGGGCCTTCTCGCCGCCGGAAAGAAGATGGATCGACGCGTTGCGCTTGCCTGGCGGCTGCGCGAACACCTGCACGCCCGCGTCCAGGATCTCCTCGCCCGTCAGGACGAGCTTTGCCTGCCCGCCGCCGAAGAGCGCGGGGAAAAGCTTGGCGAAATTGTCGTTGACGATGTCGAACGTCTGCTGGAGGAGCTCGCGCGATTCGCGGTCGATCTGCCGGATCGCGCTTTCGAGCGTGCTCATCGCCTCCGTAAGATCCGCCGCCTGACGGTCGAGATAGCCCTTGCGCTCGTCAGCGGCCGCGAGCTCGTCGAGCGCGGCCAGATTGACCGGGCCCAGCTCGGTCAGCGCCGCGCCGAGGCGCTCGATCTCGCCCGGCAGCCCGCGCGGATGCCCCCACGCCTTCAACGCCTCGGGCAGGACCGCGACATCGGCGTGCGCTTCGGCGAGCTGCTCAGTGAACTGCTGCTCGGCGAGCTGCGCCGCCTGCTCCTTTAGCTGCATCTCCTGGATCCTGGTCCGCGCGGGATCCAGCTTCTGCTCGGCGGCCAGGCGCTCCTCCTCGGCACTGCGCAGCGCCGCGCCCAGCTCCTCCAGCCGATCGCGCGCGGAGGCGAGCGCAGTGCTCCGCCTCCCCGCGCGTGGCCAGCTGCCGCTGCAGCGCCTCCTCCACCGGCGTCCAGTCGATCGACTGCCTCTCGCTCGTCACCTGCGCGAGCAACGAGCGCTGTTGCACACCCTGCGCACTCAGCGTCTCGCGCCGCCGCTCGAGATCTGCCAGGCGATCGCGCGCGCTGCGCTCGGCGAAACCCGCCTCCTGCGAAGCGCGCTCCGCCGTGCGCACCCGCTCGCGGCCGCGCGCGAGCGCGAGCTCGGCCTCGTCGCGAGTATGGCCGCCTGCCTCGCGCTTCGCGAGCTCGTCGTGCAGCCGCGACTGCAGGTCCGCGATCTGCGCACCGATCACACCGTGCTGTGCATGCTCCGCCTGCTGCTGCGAGTCGAGATCCGCCCGCTCCTGCATCAATTGTGCGCGCCGCTTTTCCGCGGCCTCGGCTGCCTGCTTCAACTGCATCAACTCGAGCTCGAGGTCGTGGCAGCGCCGCTGTTGCGAAGCCAGCGCAAGGCCCTCGGCGTGATAGGCCTGCTGCTTGTCCTTGAGCTCGATCTCGACCGTTTCGAGGATTGCGCGCGCTTCGCCGACCGACATGCGGGTGCCGCCGAGCGCGCCCGCGAGCTCCTCCAGCTCGCGCTGCCGCTCAAGCACACCGTGCAATTCCCCGTCGGGCTTGAACAACGTCACCGTCTGCGCGGTGACGATGTGCCCCGCCGGCGTCACGAAAGACTCGCCGAGTGCGAGCGCGCCGCGATCGGCCAGCGCCGCCTCGAGCGTATCGCGGCAGCGCACGCCGAAGAGCGCGTCGGCAACGAGTCGTCCGACTTCGGCGCGCTTGAGCCGCACCTTCGCCAGCAACGCGTCGCCACCCGCCTGCGGCTCGTGGCGCGAAGGCGCCGGTGCGTAAACCGCGAGACGCACCGGCGGCTGGTCCGCGCCGCTCTCCCAACGAAGCGCACGGTCAAGGGCGTCCAGTTCGAGCGCTTCCAGCCGCTCTCGCAACATCGCCTCGAGCGCGTCGTTCCAGCCTCGTTCGACGTCGATCGCCTGCCAAAGCTGCGCCGCGCGCACGAGTCCCGCGCGCTCGAGCCACGCGTCCTTGTCGTTGCCGTGCCCGACTTTCGCCTGCAGCGCCGACAAGGCGCTCTCGCGCGCCTCGAGGTCGGCCAGCTGGCGACTCGCCTGCTGCCACGCTTCGCTCGTCTGCCGTTGCTGTTCCTGAAGGGACTGCACGGTCTGCTGCAACGATGCGAGCGAGGCTTCCTTGCCGTGGAGGTCCGCCGCCTCCTGCGCAAGCTGCTCCTCGACCACCCGGATATCATCGGTGACCGGCGCCGCCAATCCCGCGAGCTCGGCATCGATACGCTCGCGCCGCTGCTCAAACTGGAGAAGCGTGCGCGCAGCGCTCTCGCGCTGCGCTTCGGCCACGCGGACGCCCTGCTCGGTCAGCGCGATCGTCTGCTGCAGATCGTCCAAGGTCCGCGCCGCATCGACGAGGGCCTGCTCGAGCGCGGGCAGCGCCGCTTGCGCCGCCTGCTCCTCTGCGGCCGCGGATTCGCGCGCCGCAAGCGCCTCCTCGAGCGAGCGCTCGAGCGCGGCGCGATCGCCGGCGAGTGCGGCCTCCTGGGCCGCGAGGGCGCCCAGCGCCTCGGTCAGCTGTGCGACCTGCTGCGTGATGCGGTTCTCGTTTTCGCGCGCAAAGGCGAGCTGTTGCTCGAGGCGCGTCACTTCGGAATTGGCCGCATAGAAGGCACCCTGCCTCTCGTGCAGCGCGTCACCTGCCGAATAGTGATCGTGGCGCAACGTCTCGAGCCTCGCCTCGACGCTGCGCAGTTCGGCCTGCACGGCGTCGAGAGCGACCGTCAGCTGCGCGATCTCGGCCGTGCATCGCTCGCGGGCGCGCACCGCGTCCTGCTGCTTCGCGAACCACAGCAGCTGCTGCGATTGCCTGAGACGCGCCTCGAGCTCGCGATACTCGCCTGCGACCTTCGCCTGCTGTTCGAGCCTCGCAAGCTGATTGCCGAGTTCGATGCGGATGTCCTCCACTCGCGCAAGGTTCTCGCGGGTATCGGACAGGCGCCCTTCGGTCTCCTTGCGCCGCTCCTTGTACTTGGAGACACCGGCCGCTTCCTCGAGAAACACGCGCAGCTCCTCGGGCTTGGCCTCGATAACCCGCGAAATCATGCCTTGCTCGATGATCGCGTAGGCGCGCGGACCCAGCCCCGTGCCGAGGAACAGGTCGTGGATGTCGCGGCGCCGAACCGGTATGTTGTTGATGTAATAGGACGAGTCGCCGTCGCGCGTCAGCACGCGCTTGATCGAGATCTCCGCATAGCTGCCCCATTGCCCGCCGATGCGGCCGGCGCTGTTGTCGAATTGCAGCTCGACCGACGCGCGGCCCACCGGCTTGCGGTCGCCGGCGCCGTTGAAGATCACGTCCTGCATCGACTCGCCACGCAGCGCGGAGGCCTTCGACTCGCCGAGCACCCAGCGCACGGCGTCGATGACGTTCGACTTGCCGCAGCCGTTTGGACCGACGATGCCGACCAACTGGCCAGGAGTACCGATACCGGTGGGGTCGACGAACGATTTGAATCCGGAGAGCTTGATCTGCGTGAGGCGCAAGGGCGGAAACCTGAAAATTTGTGACTGGAAAGGCGCCAGCACGCGGCCACTCGGGCACGCGCCGCCAGAACGCAGTGCGACGGCCAGCGACAACGCCGGGACAATCGGAAAATTATAGCGGAAAGCGACGCACAGGCGGCCGCCTCCAGCCAATCGAAGATGTCATGCCAGCATGCCCTCGGCCACGGGCAGGCGCCCCTCCCCGATCGCGTGACACGCGGCCTCGCCGCCAGCGGGTACCGGCAGCAACGAAGGCGCCTCCAGGCGGCAACGCTCGTTCGCGTGCGGGCACCGTGGGTGGAAGGCGCAGCCTGGCGGCGGATCCAGCGGGTTCGGCACTTCGCCTGCCACCGCCGTGCGCGCCTTGCCCGTCATCGCGAGATCCGGAACGGCCTCCAACAGCATGCGCGAATAGGGATGCTGGGGCAGCATGAACAACCGCCGCGTTGGCGCGATCTCGACGACGCGGCCCAGGTACATGACGCCGACGCGGTCGGCGATGTGATGCACGACCGCGAGGTTGTGCGAGATGAACAGGTAGGTGAGCCCGAGGTCGCGTTGCAGGTCGCGCATCAGGTTCAGCACCTGCGCCTGCACGGAGACATCGAGCGCGGACGTGGGCTCGTCGCAGACAAGGAACGCCGGATTGGTCGCCAGCGCCCGGGCGATCGAGATGCGCTGGCGCTGCCCGCCGGAGAACTGATGCGGATACTTCGCGCCGTCGGCGCCCGCAAGCCCGACCTGCTTCAGAAGCGCCGCAACGCGCTCCGCGAGCTCCGCGCGCGGCGTCGGACCTTCCTGCACCCGAATCGGTTCCGCAACGATGTCCGCCACCCGCCAGCGCGGGTTGAGGCTCGCGTAGGGATCCTGGAAGATCATCTGCATGCTGCGGCGAGCCGCGCGCAATGCCGCACGATCCGCCACGACCGCGCCCTCGCCCGCCAGCGCCACGCCGTCGTAAGTGATCGTGCCGCGCGAGGGCGCGTAAAGGCCGGTGATGAGCCGCGCAACCGTCGACTTGCCGCAGCCCGACTCACCCACGAGACCCAGTGTCTCTCCGCGCCGGATACCGAGGCTTATGCCGTCGACGGCGCGCAGAAGCACGCGGGGCTTGCGTCCGAGAACGCGATCGAGCCAGGGCGGGGACACGTCGAACGAACGCGCGACATCATGCAACTCCAGCAGGAAATCGGGCGCGCTTTGGTGCACCCTTAGCGCTGCGCGCCTTCCCTCCAAGAGGGAGCAATTCGCGCCTTGGGACGGCCCGGCGGCACTCATGCAGTCGCGCGCGTGGTGGCGCTCGCGTCGTGCAGCCAGCAGGCGACCTTCGCACCTCCAGCCGACAGCAACGCGGGACGTTCGCGCCCGCAGCGTTCGAACGCCTGTGCGCAGCGCGGATGGAAGGCGCATCCGCTCGGAACTGCATTGAGCCGCGGCATCGTGCCATCGATCTGCGCGAGCCGCTCGCGCTCATCCACGATGGACGGGATCGACCCCATCAATCCGACACTGTAAGGGTGTTGCGGCCGATGGATGACATCGGCGACCGCACCGATCTCGACGATCCGCCCTGCGTACATGACGGCCACGCGATCCGCGGTTTCGGCGATCACACCCATGTCATGCGTCACGAGCATCACCGCTGTGCCATGATCGCGGCACAACCGGCGCAGGAGCTGGATGATCTGCGCCTGGATCGATACGTCGAGCGCGGTCGTCGGCTCGTCGCGCAACGATAAGCCTCGGCTGCGCGGCGAGCGCGAGTGCGATCACGACGCGCTGGCGCATGCCGCCGGAAAACTGGTGCGGATAGTGCTCGACGCGTCGCGCTGCAGCCGGAATCCCTACTTCCTCCAGCAGCGCGATTGCGCGCTTGCGCGCCTCGCCCTCCCCGAGCGGCAAATGCGTGCGAATGGTCTCGGTGAGCTGCCGACCCACCGTATAGAGTGGATTGAGCGAGGTCAGCGGATCCTGGAAGATTGCCCCGATCTCGCGACCGCGCACCTTGCGCATCGCCTCATAGGGCAGCTGGTCGATGCGCCGGCCGGCAAGCCACACTTCGCCGGCGGCGATGCGACCGGGCGGGTCGATGAGGCCGATGATCGCCGCGCCGGTCAGCGACTTGCCGGCGCCGGACTCCCCAACCACACCGAGCACCTCGCCCGGCGCGATCTCGAACGACACATCATGCACCGCAGTGAGCGTGCCGCGCCGGGTCGGAAATTCCACGCGCAACCGCTCGACGCGGAGCAGCGCCGCGCCGCGATCCGGGTGGACAGCGGATCCCGGCGCAGCCAGGCTCATCGAAGAACGGCCGGGTCGCCGGTCACTTCTTTTCGGACGATGGGACTGCGCAACCCGAGATCGTCTCGACGTAGTCGATGAAAGGCGTCCACGCAGGTCCCAGCGGATTGTCGAAACGGGCATTGACGAAATAGCGCTTGCACGGCTCTGCATCGAGCATCATCACTTCGAGGTCCATGCCGCCCGCCCAGCCCGCAGAAAGCGGATACGCCTGCAGCACGATGCGGCGCTGACCGGGTTCGATCCGGACCGGCATGCCGGGGCCCGTGGCGAACGCGCCCTGGTTGTCGACGCGCTCGATGATCGTCGGGGCGACATTCATCTCGACACGGTTGTAGCGCCGACCCGAGATTTCGCTCCAGGTCGGCCCCCACGTCTGGCAACCCGAGACCGTGACCAGCGCCGCTACAATCAGCAGATTCCTCATCATCCACGCTCCTCAAGTAGGTTTAGCCCGTCCGACGTGCGGGGCCCGAGGGCGAGAACCGCGCAATCAGCGCAACTTCGGGTTCAACGCGTCGCGCAGCCAGTCCCCGAGCAGGTTGATCGCCAGCACCATGATCACGAGCGCGGCTCCGGGAAAGATCGTGATCCACCACTCCCCCGAGAACAAGAAGTCGTTCCCCACACGGATCAGCGTTCCCATTGACGGACGTGTCGGCGGTACCCCCACGCCAAGAAACGACAGCGTCGACTCGGTGATGATCGCCGTCGCAATGTTGATCGTCGCGAGGACGAGCACGGGGCCCAGCACGTTCGGCAGCAGGTGCCGCAACATGATGCCGAACGGGGAAACGCCGATGACGCGTGCCGCCTGAACGTACTCCTTGCTCTTCTCCACCATGGTCGAGCCGCGCACGGTACGCGCGTATTGCACCCAGTTGGACACGGCGATGGCGAAGATCAGCACGCCGATCGCGAGATTGTCGTGCGTATCGCGTGGCAGCGCTGCGCGGGCGACACCGTCCACCAGCAACGCGATCAGGATCGCAGGGAAGGAGAGCTGCACATCGGCGACCCGCATGACGAATGCATCCGTCTTGCCACCGACGTAGCCGGCGACGAGACCGAGCGATACGCCGATCACCATGGCGAGCGTGACGGAAGCGAGGCCGACCAGAAGCGAGATGCGCGCGCCGTACATGATCGCCGACAACATGTCGCGACCCTGGTCGTCCGTGCCGAGGAGGTATTCGGGCTTGCTGCCTTCCTGCCATGCCGGTGGCGAAAGCGCATCCAGCAGGTTGAGCGTGCGCAGGTCGAATGGATTGTGGGGCGCGAGCCACGGCGCGAAGAGCGCAGCGCCGAGGCAGACCAGCAGCACGACCGCGGCGACGATTGCGACCGGCGACTGCCGGAAGCTCCACGCGAGGTCGCTATCCCAGGCAACGCGCAGGCGATCGCCGTGCGTGCGGGCAGGGCCAAGTGCGGCGTCGGTCATCGGTGCAGTCTAACCCAGCCCGTGCCGGCCAACCATCCGCAGCCAGTCACCGCACTGGTCGCGCAAAGCATCAGCGAACCGGGGGCAGCGCCCGCTCCGCCAGCGCGGCGAGGTAGCCGGCGCCGAGCGGAATGATCTCGTCGTTGAAATCGTAGCGGCTGCTGTGGAGGAACGTGCCCCGCTCGGCCCCGCCCTGTCCCAACCGTGCGAACGCACCCGGTCGCGCCTGCAGCATGAACGCAAAATCCTCCGACCCCATCGAGGGATCGAGGTTGCGGTCGACGTTTTCGGCACCGACCAGCGATTCGGCGACTTCCATCGCCAATGCGGCCGGGGCCTCGTGGTTGATCGTCGCAGGATAGACGCGCTCGTACCTGAGCGTGGCATTCGCCCCGAACGCCGCCGCGATCGACTCGACGAGATCCTTCAGCCGCCGCTCGATCATGTCCTGCGTGTCCGGGCGGAACGTGCGCACCGTCCCGACGAGCGTCGCATGTGCCGGGATCACGCTCATCGCGCCAGGGTTGCCCGCCTGCATCGCGCACAGGCTCACGACCGCAGTGTCGATCGGGCTCACGTTGCGACTGACGATCGACTGCGTGGCGGTGATGATGTGCCCTGCAACCAGCACCGGATCGATGGCGGCATGCGGATGGGCGCCGTGCCCGCCGCGCCCATCGATCGTGATCTCGATGCGGTCTGCCGCGGCCATCGCCGGGCCGGGGGTGATGCCGATCCGCCCGGGTGCCAACCCCGGCCAGTTGTGCAACCCGAACACCTGCTCGACGGGAAAGCGCTCGAACAGTCCATCCTCGATCATCGCCTTGGCGCCGGCATAGCCTTCCTCGCCGGGCTGGAAGATCAGCACCACCGTGCCGTCGAATTTGCGCGTCTCGTTCAGGTACCGCGCGGCCGCGAGCAGCATCGTCGTGTGCCCGTCATGGCCGCAGCCATGCATGCGTCCGTCGTAGCGCGACCTGTGCGCGAAGTCGTTTTCCTCCTGCATCGGCAGCGCGTCCATGTCGGCGCGCAATCCGACGCCCCGGCCGGCGCGGTCGCTGCGGCCGCGGATCACGGCGACGATGCCGGTCCTCCCGATGCCGGTGTGGTGTTCGATGCCAAGGGCGGTGAGTTGCTCGGCCACCCGTTGTGCCGTCCGGTGCTCCTCGAACCCGAATTCGGGATGCGAGTGGATGTCACGCCGGAACGCGGCGAACTCGGGAAGCCAGGCGCGGATGCGGTCGACGGGTGTGGTCATGTCAGTGCGCGGCCGCGGTGCCACGCTCGACGCGCAGCCGCGGGTCCACAGCGTAGTAGAGCAGGTCGACGACGAGGTTGATCAGTACGAAGATCAGTGCGACGAAGCAAAGGTATGCAGCCATCACCGGCACGTCGGCGAACGTCACCGCCTGGATGAACAGCAGCCCCATGCCAGGCCATTGGAACACGGTTTCGGTGATGATCGCGAATGCGATGATCGCACCGAGTTGCAGACCGGTGATCGTGATGACCGGCACCAGCGTGTTCTTGAGCGCGTGCCCGAAGTTGATCGCGCGATCGGTAAGGCCTCGCGCGCGCGCGAAACGGATGTAATCGGTGCGCAGCACCTCGAGCATTTCGGCGCGGACGAGGCGCATGATCAGCGTCATCTGGAAAAGCGAAAGCGTGATCGACGGCAGGATCAGCGACCTGAGGCCGCTCGTCGTGAAGAGGCCGCTCGTCCACCAGCCGAATGCAACGGTGTCGCCGCGTCCGAACGAGGGCAGCCAACCCAGATAGACGGCGAAGATCAGGATCAGCAGGATACCGATCAGGAACGTCGGCAAGCTCACGCCCACGAGCGAGGCGGCGAGCAGGAAATTCGACAGCCATCCCGCCACGGCGCAGCGCCGTGTAGACGCCGAGCGGAATGCCGACGACTAGCGCGAGCAGCGCCGCCACTACGGAAAGCTCGATCGTCGCGGGCAGCCGTTCCTTAAGCAGCGTGGAGACCTTGCGCCCCTGGCGCAACGAGACGCCGAAGTCGCCCTGCGCCGCGTTCCCGACGAAGCGCGCGAACTGCGCGTAGAACGGGCGATCGAGACCGAGCTCGCTGCGAAGACGGGCGCGCTCCTCCATGGTCGCTTCCTGGCCGAGCATGAACGCGACCGGATCGCCGGCGAAATTGAACAGGCCGAAGGCGATGAAGGCGACCACCGCCATGACGGCAATCGACTGCAACACCCGGCGAAGGACGAACGCGAGCATCGCCCTCTACGCCCCGCTCGCCCCGGCGGGACCGGGGACCGGACCTGCTTTCCCGCGTCGCGGGGAAGCGATCAATCGACGCGCACCCAGCGCGCGTCCAGCCGGTTGTCGGCGCGATGGAACGCGGAAACGTTCGACTGCATCGCCCACGGGATCACCTGCTGGTGGAGCGGGATATGGCCCACGTCGTTCGCATGCAGGACGAGCACCTCGCGGATCATCTCGCTGCGCTTCTTGTCGTCGATCTCGGTCTTGATCCTGTCGATCAGCGCGTCGACCTGCGGGTTGCTGTACTTGCCGAGGTTGAAGTTGCCGTCCGCCCCCTTCGGGTCCACGGTGTGCAGAAGGCTTTGCAGCGTGTACAGCGCGTCGAACGTCGCAGTCGCCCAGCCCAGCAGGTAGAGACTGGTGTCGAACTGCTGGATCTTCTGGAAGTAGGTGGCGCGCGGCATTGCGTTGAGCCTGGCCCGCACGCCGATCTTCGCCCACATCGCCACGACCGCCTGGCAGATCTCCTCGTCGTTGATGTAGCGGTTGTTCGGGCAGTCGAGCGTGACATCGAAGCCGTCCGGATAGCCGGCATCGGTCAGCAGCTTCTTCGCCGCCGCGGCGTCGTAGGGCAAGCGCTTCGCCGTGTCGTCGGTATAGCCGTTGACCTGCGGGGCGATCATCGAGCCCGTCGGCACCGCGAGCCCGCGCATTGTCGCGCGGCGTGATGGCGTCGGTGTCGATCGCCTGGTAGAGCGCCTGGCGCACACGCTTGTCCTTGAACGGGTTCTTGCCCTTGACGCCCGAGTAGGGCGTTTCGTCGCGCCACTGGTCGAATCCGAAGAAGATGATCCGCGTCTCGGTTCCGTCGGCGATCTTGATCTTCGCGTTCTGGCGCAGTCGCGGCACGTCCTGTGTCGGGGGGTCGAGCACGAGGTCCACCTCGCCCGACAGCAGTGCGGCCGCGCGGGTCGCGTCGGACTTGATCGGCGTGTACACGATCTCCGTGACGTTGCCCTCGGGCTTGTCCCACCAGTCGGGGTTCGCAATCAGCACGGTCTTCACGTCGGGCTCGCGCGATTTCAGCATGAACTGGCCGGTGCCGTTGGTATTGCGCGCCGCGAAGCTCTCCTCCTTCTGCACGTAGTTCTGCGGGTTGACCGAATTGTTCTTGGTCGCCCAGGTCTTGCTCATGATCTTTGCGTCGACAAGGCCCCGCAGCAGCACCGGGTTCGGGCCGTCGGTGACGATCTCGATGGTGAGATCGTCCACCTTCTTCACTTCCTTGATACCCTGCGCGTAGACCTTCATGTTCGACGTGGGCTTCAGAATCCGCTCGAACGAGAAGACGACATCCTCCGCGGTCATTGGCGCGCCGTCGTGGAACCTGACGCCCTTGCGCAGGTTGAACCGCCACACGGTCGGTGAAATCCGCGTCCACGACGTTGCGAGCGCCGGCTCCGGCACGAACTGCTTGTTGTAGCGGACGAGTCCCTCGTACACGTAGTCGCTGAACGTGTTGTTGAGCGACTCGTTCTGCGCCATCGGGTCGAACGTCAGGATGTCGCCCTGGCTCGTCCAGCGGAGCGTCTTGGCGGGAACTGGAACCGTAACGAGCGCAGCAACGGCGAGCGCGACGATCAGCAACGGGCGGCGCATGGCGATTCCTTCCATGGACGAAAGCCGCGCGGATAATGCCCCAAACAGCGAGGAATCTCAACGCGGTGCGTTGCCGTGCGCACGGGCCTGCCGAGTTGCGAAGAGGCAGATGCCGGCGGCAACCGACACGTTGAGGCTCTCGACACTGCCCGACAACGGAATCCCCACGATCCGGTCGCAGTGTTCTCGGGTGAGGCGGCGCAGGCCAGCGCCCTCGGCACCGAGCACCCAGGCAATTGGGCCCGACAGGTCGGCCTCGAACAGACTTTCGCCGCCGGTATCCGCACCGAGCAGCCATACACCACGATCCTTGAGCTCGCGCAGCGCACGCGCGAGGTTCGTGACGGGGATGACGGGGACCGTGTCCGCAGCACCGCTCGCCGCCTTGGCGACGGTGGCCGTCACCCCGACCGCGCGGTCCTTCGGCACGACAACCGCTTGTGCGCCGAATGCGTCGGCGCTGCGCAGACACGCCCCCAGATTATGGGGATCCGTGACGCCGTCCAGAACGAGCAGAAGCGGCGGTTCCGGCGGATGGTCGAGAATGTCAGCAAGCGTGACATGCGGCAGCGCCGCGTCGACGACGGCGACCACCCCTTGGTGGGCAGCCGCCCCCGCGAGCTGGCCCAGTCGCCCCTCGTCCACCAGATGCACGCTGCAACCGGCAGCCGCGGCACGCTCCTGCAGCCCTCGGCTGCGCGCGTCCTGCCTGCCAGCAAGAAGATAGAGCGAGCGGATCGAATCCGGGCGCTGTCGCAGACGCGCGGTGATCGCGTGGAAGCCGAACAGGATGCGAGTGTCGGGCATGGACCGGCGGTGACCCGCCGTGGCGGCATGCCGACGCGGTCGGGTCCGGCCGCCATGCTAGTGTAACTGCAACGCCGCAAGGGGCATGTACGATGTTCGACCACGAAGTCCGCGCGCTGATCGAGCAGGCTCTGCTCGTCTTCGCCGCGCTGTTCCCGATCGTCAACCCGGTTGGCGGCGCGCCGGTATTCCTCGCGATGACCTTGGGCATCGGCGACCGCGAGCGCGCCTCGCTCGCCCGGCAGATTGCGATCAATGCGTTCCTGCTGGTGCTGGGCTCGATGCTCGCAGGCCGCTACGTGATCGAATTCTTCGGACTGTCGGTGCCGGTGATCCAGATTGCCGGCGGTGTCCTCGTGGGTTCCCTCGCCTGGGACCTGCTGCGATCCGATGAAACGACGCCCGCCAACACCTCGGCGCGTGTGCCGTCCGGCACCGAGCTCGCTGCACGCGCGTTCTACCCGATGACCATGCCGCTCACCGTGGGGCCCGGATCGATCTCGGTTGCGATCACGCTGGCGGCGCAGGCGCAACCGGGTCTGCGGAACTTCGCGTTGATGGCGGTGGCCGCAACACTCGGCGCGCTCCTGCTCGCCGCGACAATCTACCTGCTGTTCCGGCATGCCGAACGGCTGACGCGGGGACTGGGTGCAACGGGCACGACTGTCCTGCTGCGCCTATCCGCATTCATCCTGCTCTGTATCGGCGTGCAGATCGTCTGGAGCGGTGTCTCCGCGCTGCTCGGCACCGTGCCGACCATCCGGCCACGGTAGGACGGTACCGGCCCTGGCCCTGGCATGGCCTCTCGGCTATAATTTATCGCTTTCGTCGACCTGCGGTTCGGCGATCTCTGCGCGCTGCTGTAGCTCAGTTGGTAGAGCAACTGATTCGTAATCAGTAGGTCGAGTGTTCGAGTCACTCCAGCAGCACCATCTCTCGCAGGGGGCTTAGCGTAAACGTGTCTGGCCCCCCACCCTTGGCGCCCGCCGGGTCGGCATCCGCGATCGCCGGCAATGCCGATGACGACGCGCGGCCAGCTCGCGCCGGCCGACCAAGAAATATTCCGCTACACTCGCGCCTCGTTGCTGCCCGCTCGCGAAAGGAAATCAAGATGGCACGGCTTCCGCTCGTATCGCTGTTCCTCGTCGCGCTCCTCAACGGCACCGCGGGCGCGCAGCCGGTGGCTCCGCCGCCGACCGAGGAATACAAGCCCTCGGTCGGTCAGGCCGGCAAGGACGTGATCTGGGTGCCGACGCCCGACGCGCTCGTCACCAAGATGCTGCAGGCCACCAAGACCACCAAGGACGACATCGTGTACGACCTCGGCGCCGGCGACGGCAAGATTCCGATCGCCGCTGCCAAGGAATTCGGCGCGACTGCGGTGGGCATCGAGTACAACCCGCAGATGGCCGAACATGCCCGGACGAACGTCAAGAAGGCCGGCGTGGAAGACAAGGTGCAGATCATCACCGGTGACATCTTCGTGGAGGATTTCTCGAAGGCCACGGTGGTGACGATGTACCTGCTGCCGGAGCTCAACCTCAAGCTGCGCCCGCGGATCCTCGCCATGAAGCCAGGTACCCGCGTTGCATCGCACCAGTTCCACATGGGCGAGTGGGACCCCGACGAGACGCTGAAGATCGACTACCGCGACGCGTTCGTGTGGATCGTCCCGGCGCGCGTCGACGGCACGTGGACGCTCAAGGAGACGCGCGGTTCGGTCGAGGCGACCGTCAGCCTCTCGCAGCAGTTCCAGCGCATCGGCGGCATCGCGACGGTCGGCGGCAAGACCCAGCAACTGCTCGGCGCCTACGTGCGCGGGGCGAACGTCGGCTTCACGTTCGCGGGCCCCGATGGGCGCCTTTACAGCGTGCAGGGCACGGTCGACGGCGACACGATGAGCGGCGAGCTGCACTGGATCGGCACGACGAGCCCCTTCACCGCACGCCGCGCGGCGAGCTAGCCGCAGCCGCATCCATGGACGATCCCCGGGACGGACCCGCCGCGCCCGCGCCCGTGCTTGCCGGCCGCGATGCGGTCGCGATCATCGTCGGCATCGTCATCGGCGCCGGAATCTTCAGCACGCCGCTCGATGGTCGCCGGCGTCACCGGCGACGCGGGATGGATGCTCGCGTGCTGGGTCGCCGGCGGCGTCGTCTCGCTCATCGGTGCGCTGTGCTACGCGGAGCTCGCGTCGACCTATCCGCACGCCGGCGGCGACTACCACTTCCTCACCCGCGCCTACGGCCGCGACGTGAGCTTTCTCTACGCGTGGGCGCGCGCGACGGTGATCAACACCGGCTCGATCGCGCTGCTCGCGTTCGTGTTCGGCGACTACGTCGTCGCGGCTCGTGCCGCTCGGCGCCGCATTCGCGCGCGATCTGGGCAGCGGTCGATCGTCGTCGCGCTGACGCGTCGTCAACGTGGTCGAGCCTGCGCGCCTCCGCGCGCACGCAGAACTGGCTCACCGTGCGTGCGAGGTCGCCGGCCTGGTCGCGATCGTGATCGTCGCCGGCCTGGTCGCGCACGCCGGCGACGGGCAGCGCCGCCGTGCGTTCGCGCACGACGCCGCCGGTCGGGCTGCTCGGCCTCGCGATGGTGTTCGTGCTGCTCACCTACGGCGGCTGGAACGAGGCCGCCTACATCTCGGCGGAGCTGCAGGGCGGCCGCCGCGCGATCGTCGACCGCTCGTCGTGAGCCTCGCGATCATCGCCGCTGCTGTATCGTCGCGGTGAATCTGGCGCTGCTGCACGGCCTTCGGGCTGCAGGCGACTCGCCGACAGCAAGGCACGCGCCGCGCCGACGTCATGACGCGCGCGTTCGGGCCGCTCGGCGCGACCGCGCTCGCGGCGTTCGTTGCGATCGCGGCGCTGACCTCGATCAACGCGACGATGATCGTCGGCGCGCGCACCAACTACGCGATGGCCCGCGACTGGCCGGCGCTGCGCTTCATGGGCGGCTGGAACGCGGCGCGCGGCGTACCCGTCGCGGCACTTCGGGTGCAGAGCGCGATCGCGCTTGCGCTGGTCGGCTTCGGCGCGCTCGCAGCACGACGGCTTCGAGGCGATGGTCGAGTTCACCGCGCCCGTGTTCTGGACTTTCCTGCTGCTCGTCGGCACTGCGCTCCTCATCCTGCGCCGCAGCGATCCGCGACGAGGAGCGTCCGTTCCGCGTGCCGCTCTATCCGCTCACGCCAATCGTGTTCTGCGCTGCGTGCGCATGGCTTGCATGGTCGAGCGTCAGCTACGCGGCGAGCCGCAACGCCGTCCACGTTTCGCTGATCGTGATGGCGACTGGCGTGGTGGCGTGGCTCTTCACGCGGCGCCATGCCGCAGCGCGCGCAAACGCCAGTTGACGGCAGACTAGCTTCGGGCCGACGCCGGCACGATCCGCCCGAGCCACTGCGCGGTCAGCTTTTCCTGCACGCTGTTCTGTTTCAGGCGTGCGTCCAGGCCCTGGAAGTCCACGAAATCGAGCGGTTGGTCCTGGTTGAAGCAGCTGAACACGTAGCTGCGCTTGCCCGTCGCCGGATCGACGTGCGATTGCAGGCACTGGGCGCAGATCTCCTTCATCATGCACTGCATCGGGCTGTTGATCGATCCGATCGCCTGGTGCGTAGGCTTCAGCCATGGCGCAAGGACGCTGTGCCGGGCCGCGGCCACGGCCGCCATCATGCGGTCGGATCCGATCGCGATGATCCGGTCGCAGTCAGCAAAGGAAACACGCTGCTCACCCAGCTCGCCCGCCGCGTAGGCGCGCATCGCCTGCACGATGTTGCCGACGAAAGTGCGGTCCTGCGGCCGGTCGGGCACGAAGCCGGGGGCTTCGTCGGAGCACCAGACGACGACGTCGGCGGCGGCCTCGATGTCCGCCACCTTGTATCGATCGATCATCTTCTTGTAGCCCGCGAAGTACAGCACCTTCGATCCGGCGCTGCGAAACGCCTGCCCGATGGAGAACAGCACGGCGTTGCCGAGCCCGCCGCCGGCGAGCACGACGGTCTCGCCGCGTTCGATGTGCGTCGGCGCTCCCGTCGGCCCCATCAGCACGACGGGTTCTCCGGGTGCAAGCGTTACACAAAGGTCCGACGAGCCGCCCATCTCCAGCACGATCGTCGAGACGAGCCCCTTCGCGGAATCGACCCAGGCGCCCGTGAGGGCGAGGCCCTCCATCGTGAGCCGTGTGCCATCTGCCAGTCCGGCTCGGGATTCGTAGTTCTGCAGCCGATAGAACTGGCCCGGCCTGAACCGGCGCGCGGCGGCCGGTGCCTTCACTACGACCTCGACGATCGTCGGCGTCAGGCGTTCCACCCGCGCCACCGTCGCGCGCAACTCGTGGTCGAGCGTGGCGAAGAACGCGTCGTCGCCGCCAGCGCGCGCCGGAGCGATGCGGGCGAGCTGAGCGCTCACGATCGGATAGCCCTGCTTCGCGCTCGCCATCGCCTTGACGACGTTGCCGTGGTACGAGGGGTGAAGGTCGCCGAAGAAGCTGACCGCGCGACCGTCCGGTCGCAGGTCGGTCAGAATCGCCGGCTGATCCGGCTTTGCCAGGCCACGCACGGGATGCACCGGCTTGCCGGCAGCGTCGAGCAGCCGGAAATAGCGGCCGTCGAGGTGGAAATGCGCGGCGTCCTCGCGCGCGAGCACGGTGTTGGGCTGCGTGCCGGCCGCGACGAGGATCGTGCGCGCCGGCAACGTCGTCTTCAGCGTCTCGTGCCAGACACCGTCGCCGTCGTTGTGCTGCACCGAGACGGTCAGTCCCTTCGCGCGGCCGCGCTCGTCTACTTCAACGGCGAGCGGCGTCAGGCCTTCGGCGAAGCGGATGCCCTCCTCCAGCGCCTTCTCCACTTCCTCGTGGTTCAGCGTGTACGAGGGGCTGTCGATCAGCCGGCGGCGATACGCGATCGTCACGCCGCCCCATTGCTGGACGAGCTCCGCAACACGCGGCTCGCGGTTTTCTGCCGTCGCCGCTTCACGCTCGGTGCGGATCGCCCGCGCATGGGCAATGAACTCGGAGGCAATGGCGCGCTCTTCCGCGGTCCACGCGGCTTCAACCGCGTCGCGGCCGCGTTCGGCGACCAACGTTTCGTAGCGGGCGAGGAATTTTTCCACCTGCACCGGGTAGTAGGCGAGCGATTCGGTGGCCGTGTCGATTGCCGTGAGGCCGCCACCGATCACGACGACCGGGAGCTGCAGCTGCATGCTGGCCAGCGAATCCGCCTTGGCCGCACCGGTCAGCTGCAGCGCCATCAGGAAGTCCGATGCGGTGCACGCACGCCAGTTGCGAGCCCGTTCCGGCAGCTCCAGCACCGTCGGCTTCCCGGCACCCGCGGCGAGCGCGATGTGGTCGAAGCCGAGCTCGAACGCACCCTCGACGTCCAGCGTGCCGCCGAACCTCACGCCGCCGTACAGCGCAAAGCGATCGCGCCGCTCGAGCAGCAGCCGGATCATCTTGAGGAAGTTCTTGTCCCAGCGCACGGTGATGCCGTACTCGGCCACGCCGCCGAAGCCCGCCATGACGCGGTCGTCGAGCGGCTCCAGCAACGCGGTGACGTCGTGCACGGGCTCGAAAGGCACGCGTGCTCCGTCGACCGCAACACCGGATAGCGACGCGGGCAGTGGCTCGATCTTGAGACCATCGATGCCGACAACCGTGTGGCCATCGTTCAGCAGGTGGTGGGCGAGCGTGAAACCCGCCGGTCCCGATGCCGACCACCAGCGCGCGCCTGCCCGACGGCACCATCGGCAGCGGCCGGTGGAGATTGAGCGGGTTCCAGCGCGTGAGCAGCGAGTAGATCTCGAAGCCCCATGGCAATGCCAGCACGTCCTTCAGCAGGCGCGTCTCCGACTGCAACTGTCGACCGGTTCCTGCTTCTGGTAGATGCGACGACTTCACGGTGCAGTCGTTGCAGATCCGATGCCCAGTCGCGGCCGCCATAGGATTGTCGATGCATACCATCGCCAGGGCCCCCACCGGCCAGCCATCGGCGCGCAGCTTGTGGAACTCGGAAATCTTCTCGTCGAGCGGGCAGCCGGCGAGCGTGACGCCGAAGCGACTCTTCTTGTACGGGTTCGCCGGAACGGTCCCGTCCGCGTGCTTCTTCTCCAGGAGCCCGGTCGCGCACGAATCCTTGCCCTGCTCATGACCAGATGCAGTAGTGAGCCTGATCGAGTCCCCCGACCAGGTCGGTCCCGGTGTCGGTCAACTTGAATCCTCGCGATGGCGCGGCGCGTGGCCCTCGCCGAGCTTGATGACACTCAGGTCTCCGCGAGGCTCGTGCGCGATCGGCACGAGGTTCATGTACGTCGAGCCGCGCGGCGCGCGAGAGCACGCTGCCCTTCGTGGCGGCACGGCCCTGCGGCGTCTGTGCCGACCACGCGGCATAGCGCATGGCAATGTCGAGCGACTCGGCATTCGCCGCTGCTCCTGCCACGCCGTCACCGCGTTCGCGTAGGCGAGCTCGCCGTCCTGTCCGGTGATCGGGGCGTCCGACGCGACGCGCGACCTCCGCGCGAAGTGCCATGCCGTCGAGTGCCGCCGCGGCCTCCCCCTCGTACGCGTTCATCGACCTGCGTTGCACGAATTGGCGCTTGACGGCGTAAAGCGGCGCGAGCTCGTGGTGACGTGCCTCCAGAGCGCGGACCTTGCCCTCGATGCCGAACAGGCGAGCGTAGATCTCGAGTATGCGGTGCGATCGCGATCAGAAACTCGGACTGCGACTGGCGCGGGCAATGCACCGGGCTGCGGGGCCGGCCGACCAGTCGCTCGGCGAGTTGCGGCGCGGCTGCTTCAGGTGGTGCGATGAAATGAAGGTCGATCGCCTGCGCGCCGGCGACCGAGTACAGATCGACGAAGTTCAGGCCATGGGCAAGTTTGAGCATGACGGTCGGATCGTGCGGCGCCGCTTCGGGCGCAGCCCCTTGGTGGGCGCCTTCCATGACGGGGGTCTATGCCTCGCCGGCCAGGAGGCGCCCGCATAGTGGGGCGCCGGGAACTGGCAAGGCGAAGGGCGGTGGCAACGCCTTCGAACCTTGGGAAAATGCGCCATTCTAGCCTTTCGCGCGGCACCGCCGCGGCGTGCCGCGGGCATATGGATAGAATGGTGGCGTTCGCGGATTGCGCAAGGGCATGCGATGGCATCGCGGTGCGCTTGTCCTCCGCCGCGCGGCCGGGCGCGTTGTGGCCCCTTGGCCGCACGTTTCCCTTGATGGAGATCGCATGAACCGAACCGCCCGCGCTGTGGTGCTGCTCGCCAGCCTCGTGCTCGCCATCCCCGGCGCCGCCCAGACGATCAAGCTCGGCGAGCTCAACAGCTACAAGGTCTTTCCGGCATTCCTCGGTCCCTACCGGAACGGAATGGAACTCGCGCTGCAGGGAATCAACGAGAGCGGCGGCGTGCTGGGCCGCAAGGTGGAGATCGTCTCGCGGGCCTACGACAACGGTACCCCCGGCGACGCCGTGCGCGTCGCCGAGGAGTCTGATCTCCCGAGAAAAGGTCGTGCTTTTGATCGGGGACATTCGCCTCCAACGTCGGACTCGCAGTGGCCGACCTCGCAAAGCAGCGCAAGATCGTATTCGTCGCCGCGAGCAGCTCACCGACAAGATCGTCTGGGGAGAACGGCAATCCGTACACGTTCAGGCTGCGCGCCTCGACCTACATGCAGACGGCGATGCTCGTGCCCGAAGCCGCGAAACTCGGCAAGAAGCGCTGGGCGATCGTCTACCCGAACTACGAATACGGCCAGGCGGCGGCCGCTGCGTTCAAGAAGCAGATGATCGCGCTGCAGCCTGGCGGCATCGAATTCATCGAGCAGGCCGTGCCTCTCGGCAAGATCGAGCCGGGCCCGGTGGTGCAGGCGCTGCAGGATGCGAAGCCCGATGCGATCTTCTCGGCGCTGTTCGGACCCGATCTCTCCGCGCTTCGTGCGCGAGGGGCAACTGCGCGGTCTTTTCCCAAGGATCGTCCCGTGTTCAACCTGCTTGGCGGCGAACCGGAGTACCTCGACCCGCTGAAGGACGAGGCGCCGGTCGGCTGGTGGGTAACGGGCTATCCGTGGTATGCGCATCGACACGCCGGAGCACAAGCGCTTCCGCGAAGCTACCAGAAGGCGTTCAGCGACTATCCCCGGCTCGGCTCCGTCGTCGGCTACAGCACCGTGATGGCCGCGGCCGCCGCGATCCGCAAGGCCGGCTCCACCGACAGCGAGAAGATCGCCGCCGCGCTCAACAACCTGACGATCGAGACCCCGTTCGGCCCCGTGACGTTTCGTGGCATCGACCATCAGTCCACGTCATGGGTGCCTTCGTCCGGTCGTACCGCGATCAAGGACGGCAAGGGCGTGATGGTCGACTGGCGCTACGCGCAACGGCAAGGATTACCTCCCTTCCGACGACGAAAGCGCGCCGCCTTCGCCCTGCGCCGGGCAACCTCTGCATAGCCCCCACACGGCCGGCGCTGCACGGCGAATGTGCGGCATGAATGAGCCGAGCGACGACTGTCGAGCGACGCCACGAAGCCGAGGAGCGAGGCGAAGCAGGCGCCGCATGGCAGCCAGAGCCCGATGGACGGGCGTGGCGGCGGCTCGCTTTGTAGCTCCGGCCGCCGCTTCGCGGCTTAACGTGTCGCCTCGCAACGCTTCGGCCCGAGCTCAGCCTTCGCTGAAACAATCGTTTTCGCGCGGCTTGCCAAGGGGATTGGCCCATTGCTTCGCCGCGCGACGCGCGTACGCCTGCGGAGCGCGAGCAGGGGCCCTGAGCGAACGCGGAACGCGTGAGCCCGGGATGCGACCGCGAAGCAGGCGCATGCCCCCGCCTTCGCTGCGCTCGTTCTCGCAGCGCGACGCTGCGGCCGGGGTATCCCGCCAAGCCCCGTCGCGACCGTGCGCGGGCTATGAGAGGTTCCTGGTTGCGAAGCCGGTGGCGATGAGGGCCTCCGGCCAACGGCGTTGATCGCTCCCGCGCGGCGTCGCCCGCGGCTTCTCCCGTGACGCTCGTCTCCTTCGCGCTGCAGCTGCTGAACGGTCTCGCGGCCGCGTCGTCGCTGTTCCTGGTCGCGGCCGGGCTCACGCTGATCTTCGGCGTCACCCGCGTCGTCAATTTCGCGCACGGCTCGCTGTACATGCTGGGAGCCTACCTTGCATTCTCCCTCGGCGAATCATTGACCGCGCAGATGGGCGAGAGCGCGGCTCGCCAGCTGGTGCGGCGTCGTGCTCGCCGCAATCGCCGTCGGTGGCATAGGCGCGCTGATCGAGGTCCTGCTGCTGAAGCGACTCTACGCCGCGCCGGAACTCCTGCAGCTCACTGCAACGTTCGGTGTCGTGCTGATTGTGCGCGACGCGACGCTCTACGTGTGGGGCGCCGAAGACAGGCTCGACCACTCGTGCCCGGCCTCGACAGCGTCGTGGCTGATCGCCGGACGCGCCGTGCCACAGTATGACCTGTTCCTCATCGTCGTCGGCCCCCTGGTACTGCTGCTGCTCACGCTGCTCGTCACCCGCACCCGCTTCGGCGTACTGATCCGCGCAGCCTCGGAGAATCGGATCCTCGCCTCCGCGCTCGGCGTGAACCAGGCGCTGCTCTACACGGCGGTGTTCGCGCTCGGCGCGTTCCTCGCGGGACTCGCCGGCGCATTGCAGCTCCCGCGCGAGCCGGCAAACCTCGGCATGGACCTGGCGGTGATCGCCGAGGTGTTCGTCGTCACCGTCGTCGGTGGACTGGGGTCGATACCCGGCGCATTCCTTGCAGCCCTGATCATCGGCCTCACCAAAGCACTCTGCATTGCGCTCGGCACGGTCCAGATCGGAGGGTTGGCGTTCGCGTTTCCGAAGCTCACGCTGGTCGCCGAATTCATCGTCATGGCGATCGTGCTGGCGGTGAAGCCGCACGGCCTGCTCGGGCGCCCCCCCGGCACGCCTGCCACCACGCCGTTGCCGGAGCAACGCGCGCGCGTCATCGCCCCCGGGCGCAAGGAAGCGTGGATCGGCATGGCGGTCGTACTCGCCTTTGCCGTCTTGCCGCTCGTGCGCGACGACTATGCGCTGGTGATCGCCACCGACGTGCTGATCGCCGCGCTGTTCGCTGCCAGCCTGCAGTTCATGATGGGGCCGGGCGGGATGGCAGGTTTCGGCCACGCCGCCTACTTCGGCGTCGGAGCCTACGCGGCGGCGCTCGCGGTGAAGCACGGTTGGCCGATGCCTGCGGCGCTCGACGCTCGCTCCGGCTGCGGCACTCACCGCAGCGCTCGCATTCGGCTGGTTCTGCGTGCGGCTGTCGGGCGTGTACCTGGCGATGCTGACGCTCGCGTTCGCCCAGATCACGTGGTCGATCGCATTCCAGTGGGACAGCGTGACCGGCGGGTCGAATGGCATCGTCGGCGTATGGCCTCCCGAGTGGCTTTCGGGGCGCGTGCGCTTCTACCTCTTCACGCTCGCGCTGGTGGCGCTCGCGCTCGCTGCGCTGGCCCAACTCGTGCGCTCGCCTTTCGGCTTTTCGCTGCGCGCTGCCCGCGACGCCGCATTGCGGGCGAGCGCCATCGGCATCGACGTGCGCGAAACGCAATGGCGTGCATTCGCGATGGCGGGTGCATTTGCAGGTCTCGCAGGCGGACTGTTCGCGTTCTCCAAGGGCAGCATTTCTCCCGAGACGCTCGCAATTCCACGCTCCGTCGACGCGCTCGTCATCGTGCTGCTCGGCGGGCTCAACGCGCTGTTCGGTCCGCTCGTCGGTGCGGCGACATTCACCTGGCTGCAGGACGTGCTCGCGCGGCTCTCCGACTATTGGCGGGCGCTGCTGGGTGCGGGGATCATCGCACTGGTCACGCTGTTTCCGCAGGGCATCGGCGGAAGTCTCGCCCGCCTGCGCCGGTTCGTGCCGGGTGCCGCATGAACCACCCCGTGCTCGACGCGCGCGATCTGTACAAGGCGTTCGACGGCGTGGCCGCGGTGCGCGGGGTCACGTTTCACGTCGCGGCCGGCGAGCTCGTCGCGCTGATCGGGCCGAACGGCGCCGGCAAGACGACCTGCTTCAACCTCGTCAACGGGCAACTTGTTCCCGATCGCGGCACCGTGACGCTCGCCGGCACGTCGATCACGGGCCGCTCGGCGCGCGACATCGCGTTGCGCGGCGTGGGCCGTACGTTCCAGGTCGCCGCGACATTCGCCTCGATGAGCGTCCGCGAGAACGTGGAGATGGCGCTGCTCGCGCACGAGGGGCGCGCCGAATCGCTGCTCGGTCGGGTCAGCGGGCAGCCGAGCAGGACCGGCGGCGGCACTTCTCGCCCGCGTCGGCATCGGCCATCTTGCGGACGCCCACTGCGCGACGCTCGCCTACGGTGACGCCAAGCGCGTCGAGCTAGCGCTCGCGCTCGCGGGCAACCCGAAGCTGCTGCTGATGGACGAGCCCACCGCTGGCATGGCTCCGCGCGACCGCAACCTGCTGATGGCGCTCGCGACCGAACTGGCGCGGCAGGATCGCATCGCCGTGCTGTTCACCGAGCACGACATGGACGTCGTGTTCGGTCACGCCGAGCGCGTGATCGTGCTCGACCGCGGGCGGGTCATCGCGCAGGGGCCGCCGCGCGAGATCCGCAACGATCCGCGGGTGCAGGCGGTCTACCTGGGCGAGACAGGATCGCTGACGCGAGGCTAGCCTGTCAGCTGCTCGACCAGACGGCTCACGACCGGTCGCACGACCAAGAGCGCGGGAAACGCGATCGCCCCAGGTGGGCAACCATGCCCGCAGCCAACGCGGGACGAAATCGCCGGGGACGCCGACGTTCAGAACCGTCGTGATTCCCGAGACAACGAACGTCATGAAGCCGGCGAGCACAGCGGCGCGTAGCGCTTCGGAATCATCGCAACGTCAGTGCGCAAGTCGATGCAGGCCTGCTTCGAGATCGGCGATCAGGTCCGCCGGATCTTCGAGTCCGACATGCAGGCGAAGCCCCGGTCCGCCCGCGTCCCAGCGCGTCGCCGTGCGCACCCGATCGGGGCGCAGCGGAATGACCAGGCTTTCGTAGCCGCCCCAGCTCCAGCCCATGCCGAACAGTCGCATGCCATCCAGCATCGCCCGGATCCGCTCGTGCGGCACCGGTTCGAGCACCACGGAGAAGAGCCCGGTCGCGCCCTTGAAGTCCCGTTTCCAGAGCTCATGGCCTCGGGCGCCGGGAAGCGCCGGATAGATCACCTCGCGCACTTCCGGACGAGTGCGCAGCCATTGTGCGACCGCAAGCGCGCTCGCCTGATGCCGCTCGAGGCGCACGGCGAGCGTGCGCAGCCCGCGCAGTCCGAGGAAGCAATCATCGGACGATGCGGTGACACCCATGTCCGTCCACAGGCGATGCAATGCCGGCCACGTCGCCTCGCTGGCGACGATCAGACCGAGCAGCACGTCGCAGTGCCCGCCGATGTACTTGGTCGCCGCATGGATCGACACGTCGACGCCGTGCTCGAACGCGCGGAAGTACAGCGGCGTCGCCCACGAGTTGTCCATGGCGACGAGCGCCCCGTGGCGATGCGCGACCGCCGCAATCGCGGGGACGTCCTGCACCTCGAAGGTCAGCGAGCCCGGCGATTCGCAGAACACCACTCGCGTGTTCGGCTTCATCAGCGCTTCGATCCCGCCTCCCAGCAGCGGATCGTAGTACTCCACGTCGACGCCGAGACGCCTCAGATGCAACTCGGCGAAGCGCCGCGTCGGGCCGTACACCGAATCCGTGATGAGCACGTGGTCGCCGGGTTTGGTCAACGCCAGCAGCGGGAGCGTGGTCGCCGTCAGTCCCGAGGGAACGGCAAGTGCCCGGTGCCCACCTTCGAGCGTGGCGATCGCGTTCTGCAGGTCGACGACCGTCGGAAGCCCGTGCAGGCCGTAGCCGAGACCTTGGTATTCGCCCCGCTCCGCCATCTCGAGATCGGCGAGCGTCGGGAAGATCATCGTCGATGCGCGATAGACCGGCGTGTTCACGGCGCCGCGGTGCGCGCCGGGCTCGCGGCCGAGATGACCTGTCAGCGTGGACGGCCCGAAGTTCGCATCGCGCCTGTCGCCGCTCACGACGTGGCTCCGAGGGCGAGCGCGTGCGCGGATCCGCTCGACCTGACGCCTCGACCGGCAGCCGCACGTCGATGTCGATCGCGTCTGAAGGGGGCTCCAGCGTCGCGAACTGGCTTGCGAGCAGCGTCGGGGCATGTAGCGATGCTGACGCGTCGCGAGCCGCGCAGCGATCGTCGCGTAGTCGCCGGCGAGATGCACGATGCGCACGTCGCCGGCGCGCAGGAGGCGGTCGCGATAGGCCTGCTTCAATGCCGAACATGCGAGCACCGCATGCCCGCCGCGTCCGAGGATCGCGCGCAATTCGGCAGCGATCCGGTCGAGCCAGGGCCAGCGATCCTCGTCGGTCAGCGGCGTTCCCACCGCCATCTTGGCGACGTTCTCGGGCGGGTGGAAATCGTCGGCATCGAGGAACGGCCAGCCGAGCGACTTGGCCAGCGCCTCCCCCACCGTTGTCTTGCCGCAGCCGCAGACACCCATCACTACGACGATCACGCGCCGGTCCCCGCGTCGTGCGACTGAACGGCATGCCCGCCGAAGCCCTTGCGCATCATCGCCAGCAGCTGGTCCGCGTACTCCGCCTTGCCCTGGCTTGCGAAGCGCATCATGAGCGCCAGCGACATCACGGGTGCGGGCACGCCCTGCTCGACGGCCTCCAGCGCAGTCCAGCGGCCCTCGCCGGAATCCGCCACAACCGGCGCGACGCCCGCGAGATCGGCGTCGCGATGCGAGGAACTCGGCGGTGAGGTCGAGCAGCCACGAGCGCACGACGCTGCCATGTCGCCACAGTCTCCGGCGATGGCCGCGACGTCGAGGTCGAGTTCGCGCTTGTTGTGCATCAGCGCGAAGCCCTCGGCGAACGCCTGCATCATTCCGTACTCGATCCCGTTGTGGATCATCTTGACGAAGTGCCCGGCGCCGCAGGGGCCGCAATGGAGCCAGCCACGATCGGGGGCGGGCGCGAGGATTCGCGCGTAGGGCTCGATCTCGCCGCGCCGCATCCGGCATCCCGCCGAACATCAGCGCATAGCCGTTGTCGAGTCCCCATACCCCGCCCGATACGCCGCAATCGACGAAATCGCAGGCCGCGCTCGGCCAGTGCGGCACCCCGGCGCTGCGAATCCTTGTAGAACGCGTTGCCGCCGTCGACGAGGACGTCGGCCGGAGTCAGCAGTCCTGCGAGTGCGTCGATGGCCGCCTCGCGTCGCTGCGCCGGCAGGTACCATCAGCCACACGAGGCGCGGCGCAGCCAGCGCGGCCACCAGTTCGCGCAGCGTTGCGGCCTGGCGACAGCACACCTTCGCGCGCGAGGCCGGCGGTCACCGCCGCATCGGGGTCGTGCCCAATCACCCGTACGCCACCGCGCGCCAGCCGGCGCGCCATGTTGCCGCCCATGCGTCCCAATCCCACGATGCCGATGTCCATGCGCTTTGTCCGGTCGAAATGCCGCGATGCTACCGAAACGCAACCGCTCCCGCCATGACGATCGTCACGGTCATGGTGATCGCGTCGACGCCCGGGTCGCGATGATGGCCGCGCCGACGATCAGCGCGGCCCCCGTCAGTGTGCGCGCCCCGGGCACCTCGCCGAGCAGCAACGCTGCGAGCGCGATACCGTAGACCGGTTCGAGTCCGGCAACGACGCTCGCGACATGGGCGGTAAGCCGCCTCATGCTGGCGATGAACAGCGTGTGCGCGAGCGCCGTGCAAACAACGCCGAGCACGAGGATCAGACCGAGTTCGCGGGCGGTAGGGGCCCGTTCGAGCGTCCCGTTCACCGAGGAGACGGCAAGCAGCAGCAACGCGGCGAACGCGTTCTGCCAAAGTGCAATCGTGGTTGCCGATTGCCGCTCGACCAGCGCGCGACCCCGCACCGCGAGCAGCGCGAACGTGAATCCGGAGAGCACGCCCCACAGCAGGCCCTGGACGGTGCGGTCCTGCCACGTGAACGTCGGCACGAGCGTCACAAGTCCTGCCGTGACGAGCGCCGCCGCCAGCCACGCGCGGCCCGTGCGCCGCGCGCGATCCGCGCGTCGCTCGAGGGTCAGCACGAACAGCGGAAAGCTCGCGAAGCCGAGCAGGCCGATCGCGACATTCGCGATCTGGATCGCCTGGAAGAACGTCACCCAGTGCAGCGCCAGGATCGCGCCATTCATCGCCAGTGCAACGCTTGGGGGGCCCCGTTCTCCGCGGATGCGCGCGATGATGGCGAGCGCGACCGCCGCCACCAGCGTACGTCCGAGCACGATACCGACCGGCGGCAGCGCGAGCCATTTGCCGAAGAGTCCGGCGAAGCCGAACAGCGCGACGGCGAGATGGAGCGACAGAAGTGCGGCCGGACGGGACATGGGAACAAGGAGGGTGGAAAGTCGGAATGTCGCACCTGACCGGTCGGCGGCGCGTGCGAAGACCGCCGCATTCTGCCATCGGCCGGGATCGTCCGCCTGCTAAAATCGCGTGGCGCCGCCAGCGCAGCGGAGCGCCTGATCGGGGCCTTTTCACTCTGTGTCCACTATCGCGTTGCGGTGCCCAAATTCTCGGAGGAAGCGATGTCCGCCGGCCCCTCGGTCAAGCAGGTCCTGAAAGCCGTCCGCGAAGCGCCGGGCAACCGGGTCAAGGTCGCCGTCTGCGACATCGACGGAATCCTGCGGGGCAAGTACATCCACAAGGACAAATTCGAATCGGCCCTGGAGGGCGGGTTCGGCTTCTGCGACGTGGTCTACGGCTGGGACTGCCACGACCAGTGCTACGACAACACCAAGGTCACCGGCTGGCACAAGGGCTTTCCGGACGCGCTCGCGCGGCTCGACTTCGCGACGCACCGCAACGTGCCGTGGGATGGTGGGGTCGACTTCTTCCTGGGCAATTTCGTCTGCGACGTGAACGGCAAGGAGCACCCGCATCCGCTCGATCCGCGGCAGGTGCTGAGACGCGTGCTCGCCCGCGCCGAGCGGCTTGGCGTGCAGCCGATGTGCTCGCTCGAATTCGAGTTCTTCAACTTCGCCGAGACGCCAAAGTCCTGGGCTGACAAGAAAGGCGTGGGTCCCGAGCCGATCACGCCCGGGATGTTCGGCTATTCGCTGTTGCGGGCAAATCACGCCAAGGACTATTTCAAGGCGTTGTTCGAGGAACTGGCTGCATTCCGCGTGCCGATCGAGGGACTGCACACCGAAACGGGTCCCGGTGTCTACGAGGCCGCGATCGTGTACTCCGACGCGCTGGAGGCGGCCGATCGGGCGATCCTGTTCAAGCAGTCGGCCAAGGAGATCGGATCGCGCTTCGGCATCATGCCGAGCTTCATGGCGAAATGGAGCCAGCAGTACCCAGGGTGCTCCGGACACTGTCACCAGTCGCTCTCCGACGGCGAGGCGAACCTGTTCCACGACCCGAAGGGCCGCGCCGGCATGAGCAAGCTCTTCGAAAGCTACCTTGCCGGACAGGTCGAGACGCTGATGCAGTTCGCGCCGATGTTCTGGCCGACGATCAACAGCTACAAGCGGCTGGTCGACGGCTTCTGGGCTCCAGTCAAGCCCACTTGGGGCATCGACAACCGCACCGCCAGCTTCCGCGTGATACCCGGATCGCCCAAGTCCACGCGGTTGGAAACACGCTGCCCCGGCGCCGACGTCAATCCGTATCTCGCGCTCGCCGCATGCATTGCTGCGGGCCTGCACGGCATCGAGAAGAAGCTCAAGCTGTCGGCGCCGCCGATCACCGGCACCAATCAGGGCGCCGAGAACGTTCCGCGCGCGCCGCGTTCGCTCATCGAAACGACGCGCATCTTCCAGCGCTCCGACCTCGCCCGCGACTGGTTCGGCGACGACTTCGTCGACCACTTCGCGGCAACGCGCGAATGGGAGTGGCGGCAGTGGCAGGATGCGGTGACGGACTGGGAACTGAAACGCTATTTCGAAATCATCTAGGCCCGTTGCTTCATGGCGATCCATCGTTTCGCCTTCCCCACCGCGATCCACTTCGGCCCGGGTGCCGCGCAAGGCGTCGGCCCGCATCTCGCGGAGCTCGGCAAGCGGCGTCCGCTCGTCGTGACCGACCGCGCGCTGGCCAAGCTGCCCGTCACCGCGCGTTTCGTCTCGGCGCTCGCAGCGGCCGGGCTCGACGTCGCCGTGTACGACGGCGTCTTCGGCAACCCGACGGTATCGCAGGCGAATGCCGGCGGCGTGGCGTTCCGCGAGCACCGCGCCGACGCAGTCGTCGGCTTCGGCGGTGGTGCTGCGCTCGATGTCGCAAAGATCGTCGGCGTGCTGGGCACGCACGGCGGTGACGCGCTCGACTACGTGTGGGACTACCCGAAGGTCCGGCCCATGCCCGATGACCTGCCCTATTTCGTCGCGCTGCCCACGACGGCGGGAACCGGATCCGAGGTGGGACGATCGAGCGTGGTGTCCGAGGACGACACCCACGTCAAGCGGATCGTCTTTTCGCCGAAGATCCTCGCCAAGTCCGTCTTCGCCGATCCCGAGCTGACGCTCGACCTGCCCGCCGCGATCACGGCAGCGACGGGCATGGACGCATTGACCCACAACGTCGAGTCGTACCTCTCGCCCGCCTACCATCCGCTCTGCGACGGCATCGCGATCGAGGGGGTGCGCATCGCAGCGAAGGCCTTGCCGATCGCGGTCCGCGACGGAAGAAACCTTCCGGCGCGCGGCGACATGCTGATGGCGTCGATGATGGGTGCGATCGCCTTCCAGAAGGACCTGGGCGCCGTGCACTCGTGTGCCCATGCGCTGTCGACGGTCGCCGACCTGCATCATGGCCTGGCGAACGGCATCATGATCGATCATGTGATGCGCTTCAACCTGCCGGCCGCCACCGCCAAGCTCGGCGCGCTCGCGCACGCTGCAGCAGTGCCGGGTGGCGATGGCGGATCCGACGAAGCGCGGGCGCGGGCGTTCATCGCGTGGCTCGCGGCACTCAAGCACCAACTCGGCATCCCCGCGAAGCTCTCCGATTACCGTGGCGCACGGGCGGTGACGAATGCGGACGTGCCCGCGCTGGTCGAAATCGCCGTGAAGGACATCTGCCACCAGACGAATCCGCGGCCGTGCACGAAGGCGGATTTCGAGGCACTCTTCGCGGCAGCGCTCTGAACGGTAGCGGTCCATGGTCAAGATTGGCATTTCGGCATCGTTCTTCCACGCGGATCCCCAGCGCGCGATCTTCAAAGGAATGACGCTGCAGTACATCGAGCAGAATCTCGCGCACTGGCTCATGCAGCGCGAAGTCCTGGCGTTCATGATTCCTTCGCCCGAGGGCGACACGCGTCGCCCCGCCAGCGCCGTGACGCTCGACGCGTACGCGTCCGAACTGGACGGACTGGTCCTGATGGGCGGCTCCGACGTCTGCCCCGAATCCTATGGCGAGAAGGCGCTGAAGTCCGATTGGAACGGCGACCGGATCCGCGATGACTACGAAATCGGTCTACTCAACGCGTTCGTTGCGCGTGGGAAGCCGGTGCTGGGCGTCTGCCGCGGCGCACAGGTGATCAACGTGGCGATGGGCGGTACGCTCTATCAGGACATCGCCACCCAGCTTCCGCATGCGCTCAACCACCGCAACTGGGCGATCTACGAGCAGAACTGCCATGCGACCACGATCGTCGCCGGTTCCGGGCTTGCCCGTCTCTATCCGGCGGCCCCGCTCGTCAAGACCAACTCGATCCACCATCAGGCCATCAAGGACCTGGGCCGCAATCTCGTCGTCGAGGCGTGGTCGGAGCCCGATCGCATGGTCGAGGCAATCCGCTGGACCGGAGCCTCGTACGTGTTCGCGGTGCAATGGCATCCCGAGTTCCATCCGCCGGGCGACACGTCATACATCGACGACACACCGATCCTCGACGATTTCGTCGCCACTGCCGCCCGTCACAAGGACGCGGCCTATGCCCTCTAAGAACAGCGCGATGAAGATCCACAACCCGGCAAACGGTGCAGTCCTTGCTGACGTGCCCATCGACGGCAGTGCCGAGGTGCGCCTCAAGTACCAGCGCGCGCGAGCCGCTCAACCGGCGTGGGCCGCGCTCACGGTCAGGAAGCGGCTCGAGACCATTCGCGTGTTCCGCGAGCGCGTCGTCGCGCTGCACGAGACGCTCGCCCGCACGCTGACCGACGAGGTCGGCAAGCCGATCCGGCAGTCTCGCAACGAGCTCAATGGGCTGTTGACGCGGCTCGACTTCTTCCTTGCCGAGGCCGCGCGCAGCCTGCGCGCCGAGACGGTGCTCGCCGACCATGACGCGAAGCTCGAGGAACGCATCTCGCACGAGCCCCTTGGCGTCATCGCCAACATTTCGGCATGGAACTATCCGTTCTTCGTCGGCAGCAACGTGTTCGTCCCTGCGCTGGTCGCGGGCAACGCGGTGCTGTACAAGCCATCCGAGTACGCGACGCTCACCGGCTTGCATATCGCGTCGATGCTGCGCGAGGCGGGTGTCCCGGAGGACGTGTTCGTGCCCGTGATCGGCAATGGGGCGACCGGCGCGGCGCTGCTGCGGCAACCCGTCGACGGGGTGTTCTTCACCGGCTCCTACGCGACCGGCATGAAGATCGCGACGAGTGCCGGCCGGCGGATGATCAAGGTTCAGCTCGAGCTCGGCGGCAAGGATCCGATCTACGTGTGCGAGGACGTCGACATCAAGGCGACCGCGGCAGCGGTTGCCGACGGCGCGTTCTACAACACCGGGCAGTCGTGCTGCTCGGTCGAGCGGATCTACGTACACGAGAAAGTTCACGAGGATTTCGTGGCGGCGTTCGTGGCCGAGGTGAAGGGGTACCGGATCGGCGATCCGCTGGACGAGGCAACGTACATCGGCGCGATCACTCGACGTCCGCAGCTTCTCGTTCTGAAGCAGCAGGTCGCCGATGCGAAGCGCAAGGGCGCCAAGCTGCTGCTCGGCGGCAAGGCCATTCCCGGGCGCGGGAACTGGTTCGAGCCGACGGTGCTGACCGACGTGGACCATACGATGCGGGTGATGCGCGACGAGAGCTTCGGCCCGATCATCGGCATTCAGGGCGTGGCCGACGATGACGCAGCCGTCGCGCTCATGAACGACAGCGAATACGGATTGACAGCGGGGGTCTACACCGCCAATGGCAAGCGCGCACGCAAGATCATGGACCGGCTCGAGGCAGGCAGCGTCTACTGGAATTGCTGCGACCGCGTGAGTCCCCGCTTGCCGTGGTCGGGAGTGAAGCATTCCGGCATTGGCCTTACGCTGTCGACCTACGGCATCCAGACCTTCACGCGGCCGAAGGCCTGGCACCTGCGCGGCGCCTGACGCACGCGCCCGCCCCGGCATCGACCGATTCGGGTACCTGGATTCGGTAACCGGACCGAGCGAGGAGAGTATGGAAACGAACGCCCCATTGACACCCGCTGCCCGGCGCGATCTCGCCTATCACCTGCATCCGTCCTCGAACCTGCGATCGGTGCAAACCGAAGGGCCGCTCGTCATTACGCGGGGGGATGGCGTGTACGTGTTCGACGAGCAAGGCAATCGGTACCTGGAGGGGATGGCCGGACTGTGGTGCGCATCGCTCGGCTTTTCGGAGCGCCGTCTCGCGGAGGCCGCGTACCGGCAGATGCTCGAGCTGCCGTTCTATCACAGCTTCGCGGGCAAAGTGCCCGCCATCGCCACGGAGCTCGCCGAGAAGCTGGTCTCGCTTGCGCCACCAGGCCTCGCGCGCGTCATCTTCGCGAACTCGGGATCCGAGGCAAATGACACGGCGATCAAGCTCGCCTGGTACTACAACAACGCGCTGGGCCGTACCGAGAAGAAGAAGATCATCGGCCGGCTGAAGGGCTACCATGGGATGACGGTCGCCGCCGCGAGCGTTACCGGTCTCGCATTCGCGCACAACGATTTCGACCTGCCGCGCGCGCGCTTCCTGCACACCGGCTGCCCGCATCATTACCGTTACGCGAAGCCAGGCGAGAGCGAGGAACAGTTCGCCGCGCGGCTGGCGGACGAGCTCGAGCAGCTGATCCTGCACGAGGGACCGGAGACCGTTGCGGCGTTTTTCGCCGAGCCGGTCATGGGCGCGGGCGGCGTGATGGTGCCGCCCGCGACTTACTTCGACCGCATCCAGTCGGTCTTGCGCAAGTACGACATCCTGTTCGTCGTCGACGAAGTCATCTGCGGGTTCGGCCGCACGGGCGAGCGCTTCGGGTCGCAGACCTTCAACCTGCAACCCGATATGCTGACGTGCGCGAAGGCTCTCACCGCAGGCTACCTCCCGATGTCAGCTACGCTCGTGTCGGCAAGGATTTTCGAGGCCCTGCTCGCCCAGAGCGACAAGCTCGGCGTATTCGGGCACGGCTACACGTACTCCGCGCATCCCGTGCCTGCCGCCGTTGCGCTGGAAACGTTGCGGATCTACGAGGAACGCGACATCGTCGGCCACGTGCGGCAAGTCGGGCCACGGCTGCAGGCCGGGCTGCGCCGCTTCGCTGACCATCCGCTCGTGGGCGAGGCGCGCGGCATCGGCCTGATCGGCGCAATCGAGCTCGTCCGCGACAAGGAGAGCAAGGCCAGCTTCGACCCCAAGGCGGCCCTGGGTGCATACCTCGTCAAGCGCGCGCAGCATCACGGCGCGATCCTTCGCAACATGCCAGGGGATGTGATCGCCTTCTCCCCTCCGCTCGTCATCGACGAGCACGAGATCGACATGCTGCTCGAACGCACGGCGCTCGCCCTGGACGACACACTGGCGATGGTGCGCGAGCGCGGACTCGCGAACTGACACCTCACCCGCATGCGCGCCGCCGTCCTTCGATCGACCGAAAAGGCGTACGATTCGGTGCAGGGCAGCCATGGCTGCAAGTGGCCGCCATCGCGAGGCTGGCGCCCCTCGCCCGGATGACATACGCTGCCTCCGGATCATTCCGCTGACGCAACGGCGCCGGAGACCGCAAGACCGTTCCATCGTTGCATGCGCCGCGCGTCCGCTTCCCTCGCCATGCCGAATCCTGCATCGGATCCTGTCCGCGCGCCGTCTGCAGACGCGCTGGTGCGGTTTGTCGGGGTCCACAAGAGCTACGACGGCGCGACGCGGGTCGTCGACCACCTCGATCTCGACGTCGTCCGCGGCGAGTTCCTCACGCTCCTTGGGCCTTCCGGCTCGGGCAAGACGACGACGCTGATGATGCTTGCCGGGTTCGAGGCACCGACGGCGGGTGAGATCCTGCTCGAAGGTCGCTCGATCAGCCGGCTACCACCGCACAAGCGTCAGATCGGCATGGTCTTCCAGCACTATGCGCTGTTCCCGCACATGACGGTGGCCGAAAACGTCGGCTTTCCATTGTCGGTTCGCGGCATTGCGGCAAACGAAATCCGCGAGCGCGTGCGCAAGGCTCTCGCGATGGTGCAACTGGACGCGATGGCGGATCGCCGGCCGGCGCAGCTCTCCGGCGGCCAGCAGCAGCGTGTCGCGGTCGCCCGGGCGCTCGTCTACGGTCCCAAGCTGGTGCTGATGGACGAGCCGCTCGGCGCGCTCGACAAGCAACTCCGCGAACAGATGCAATTCGAGATCCGCCGCCTGCACCGCGAAGCTCGGCGTAACGATGGTGTACGTGACGCACGACCAGAGCGAGGCGCTGACGATGTCGGACCGCATCGCCGTCTTTCACCAGGGACGGATCCAGCAGATTGACACGCCGGCCGCAATCTACGAGCAACCCGCCAATGCGTTCGTCGCGCGCTTCATCGGCGAGAACAACCGAGTGTCCGGCACGGTAGAGCACATCGACGCATCGCGTTGCGCGGTGCGCGCCGCCGGTGGCGCGGTGCTCGCCGGAACGTGCGGTGCGACGCTCATGCCGGGCGCCCAGGCGCTCCTCTCGGTGCGCCCCGAGCGAATCGTTCTCGGCGGCGCCTCCACCGACTGCGCGCTCGACGGCACGCTGGCGGAGGCGATCTACCTTGGCGACCATCTCCGGCTTCGCGTGGCGGTCCCCGCGCTTGGGGACATCATCGTCAAGTCGCACTCCGCCAACGCGCCCGCCCTCGGCGCGGCCGTGCGCATCGGATGGCGCGCCGAGCATTGCCGCGTGTTTCCGCTCGAACGGGATGGATGACCCGACGCGAAGGTGCTGCGCTCAAGACCCGCAGCAGAAGACCACACCCACCACAGAGGAGGAGCACCATGCAAGGACGTCTGCTGCAACTCGTTTTGGCCACGCTCTCGGGCGCGGGTCTCGTTCTATCCGCGCAGGCACGCGACCTCGCCGTCGTCTCGTGGGGCGGCGCGTACCAGGACGCGCAGCGCGAGGCCTATTTCAAGCCCTTCATGGCGACGGGCACCAAGATGGCCGAGGAGAGCTGGGATGGCGGCGTGGGCACGCTGCGCGCCAAGATCCAGGGCGGCAACAACAACTGGGATGTCGTGCAAGTCGAGTCCGAGGAGCTGTTGCTGGGCTGCGAGGAAGGGCTGTTCGAGAAACTGGACTGGGCCAAGCTGGGTGGCAAGGACAAGTATCTGCCGGATGCAGTGCACGACTGCGGCGTGGGCGCGATCGTATACAGCTTCGTGCTGGCGTACGACGGCGACAAGATCAAGGGTGACACGCCGCAGAGCTGGTCAGACTTCTGGAATACGCAGAAGTGGCCGGGAAAACGCGCATTGCGCAAGGGACCGAAGACCACGCTCGAAATCGCACTGATGGCAGACGGCGTCGCCCCGCAGGATGTCTACAAGACGCTCGCCACGCCCGCGGGGGTCGATCGCGCGTTCCGCAAGCTCGACCAGCTGAAGCCCAACATCGTCTGGTGGGAAAAGGGCGCGCAGCCACCGCAGCTCCTCGCGTCCGGCGAAGCGGTGATGGTCGACGCCTACAACGGCCGGATCGCGGCGGCAAACGACAAGGACAAGAAGAACTTCAAGATCGTGTGGACGAACAACCTCTACACGGTCGACTCCTGGGTGATCATGAAGGGCAGCCCGAACAAGACGGATGCCGAGAAATTCCTCGTGTTCGTCAACGATCCCGGCAACCAGAAGAACCTGCCGCCGAAGATACCCTACGGCGTGACGACCAAGGCAGCGACGGCGCTGATCGACAAGAACGTGCTGCCGAACCTCGCGACCGCGCCGGAAAACATCAAGTCGGCGCTCTACATCAACGACAAGTTCTGGCTCGAGAACCTGGACAAGCTCAACCAGCGCTTCAACGCGTGGGTCGCGAAGTAGCGTGCACGAGGCGGTCCGCGTCGGGCGTCTGCCGGGGCGGACGCCTGCGGACCGCGTGCATTGCGCGATGCCCACGCTTGCCCTGACCGCCGATCGTCGCACCCTCGCCCGCGGACTCGCCCGCGCCGAGCGCGCGGTGCACCTGCGCGCGATCGCGCTCGTTGTCCCGCTGTTCGTCTTCCTGCTCGGAACCTTTCTCCTGCCGATCGGCGCCTTGCTGTCGAAAAGCGTGGTCGACAAGGACGTCGCGCGAATCCTGCCGCGTGTCACCGCGACGCTCCACGGCTGGGAAGGCAACGCGCTGCCACCGGAGGACGCGTACCGCGCACTCGCCGAGGACATCCGCGCCGCCCGTGAGGCGGGGACGCTCGCCTCCGCTGCGACGCGCCTCAACTACGATGTCACCGGTTATCGCTCCCTGATGTTCGTTACCGGTCGGCAACTGCCGGTAACCTTCACCGACGGGGCGAAGGAAACGCTGATCGGCATCGATCCCAAGTGGGGAACCCTCGAGACATGGGGTGCGATCAAGCGTGCATCGGGACCTGTCACCGATTTCTTCCTGCTTGCCGCCCTCGACCTCAAGCGCGACGCCGCGGGCGGCATCGGGCAGGAGCGGGACGACGAGACCGTCTTCCGTACGATCCTCGGCCGCACGCTGTGGATTGCCGGTGTGGTCACGTTGGCGTGCCTGCTGCTCGGCTATCCGGTCGCGCACTACCTCTCTGCGCAGTCCGGCCGCAAGGCGGCAATCCTGCTGTTCCTCGTGCTGCTGCCGTTCTGGACGTCGCTGCTGGTGCGGACGGTCGCGTGGGTCGTGCTGCTGCAGCGTGAGGGGGTGGTCAACGACGCACTGCTGGGCCTCGGCCTCGTCACCGATGCCGCTGAAGATGATCTTCAACCGGTTCGCGGTCTACGTGGCGATGGTGCACGTGCTGCTGCCGTTCATGATCCTGCCGCTGTACAGCGTGATGAAGGCGATCCCGCCCGCGTATCTGCGCGCCGCAGCCTCGCTCGGTGCCCCGCCCCTCACCGCATGGTTCGCGCGTCTACCTGCCCCAGACGCTACCGGGCGTTGGCGCGGGTTGCCTGATGGTGTTCATCCAGGCGCTCGGCTACTACGTCACGCCGGCCCTGGTCGGCGGCGCCGACGACCAGATGATCAGCTACTTCATCGCGTTCTACGCGAGCAAGACGATCAACTGGGGCATGGCCGCTGCGCTTGCCCTGATTCTGCTTGCTGCAACAATGGTCCTTTATACCGTCTACCAGCGGCTCGTCGGCATCGACCGGATGCGCCTGGCATGAGCCGCGACACCAGGACGATCGGGCAACACGCGGCCGCCCTCGTGCATGCCGGCGTCGCCTACGCGGTGCTTGCGTTCCTCGTCGCGCCAATCGCCGTGATCGTGCCGCTCTCGTTCTCGTCCGGGTCGTTCTTCCATTACCCGCTGCCAGGCTTTTCACTGCGCTGGTACGAGGACTTCTTCACCTCGCCGTTCTGGCTGCCGGCGCTGAAGAACAGCCTGTTCCTCGGTACGGTTTCCGCGTCCCTCGCAACGGTGCTGGGCACGCTCGCGGCGATCGGACTGTGGCGCGCGAATTTCCCGCTGCGCTCACTCGTGCTCGCGACGCTGATCGCGCCGATGGTGGTTCCGGTCGTCATCGTCGCGGTCGGCGCGTACTTCGCGTTCGCGCCTCTGCACCTGACGGACGGCTTCGCCGGCCTGATCCTCGTTCACACGGCGCTCGGCGCGCCCTTCGTCGTCATCACCGTGCTCGCGACGCTTGCCGGCTTCGACCGCAATCTGCTGCGGGCGGCATCGATCTGCGGTGCCGCTCCCGTCACTGCCTTCCGGCGCGTGATGTTGCCCGCGATCCTGCCGGGCGTTGCCTCCGGCGCGGTGTTCGCATTCGCGACGTCGTTCGACGAGGTCGTCGTCGTCCTGCTGATGGGCGGCCCGGAGCAGCGTACGCTGCCTCGCCAGATGTTCGCGGGGATCAACGACAACATCAGCCTGACGATCACCGCCGCCGCGACGCTGCTGATCGCATTCTCGACGCTGTTGATGGTGCTCGTGGGACTGCTGAAGCGCCGCGCGCCGGGCACACGAACGCGGGCTGCCTGACCGGTTCCCCGGGCGCGGTTACGCTCCGTCCCGCAATTGCGCCGCCCGCAGCGTATTCGACAGCAGCATCGCGATCGTCATCGGTCCCACGCCGCCGGGAACGGGCGTGATCCACGCGGCCCGCGCACTGGCCGCCTCGAAGTCGACGTCGCCGCAGAGCTTGCCGTCCGGCAGGCGATTGACGCCGACGTCGATCACCGTAGCCCCCTCCTTCACCCAGTCGCCCTGCACGAAGCGCGGCTTGCCCACGCCGGCGACGACGATATCCGCTTGCCGCACGATCCCTGGCAGGTCGCGGGTGGCGGAGTGGCAGATCGTGACGGTGCAACGTGCCATCAGCAGTTCGAGCGCCATCGGCCGGCCGACGATATTCGATTGACCGATGACCACCGCGTACTTGCCCACGAGGTCCTCACCGGTCTCGGCAAGGAGCCGCATGCAGCCAAACGGCGTGCACGGCCGCAATGTCGGTGACTTGAGCACCAGCCGGCCGATGTTGTACGGATGGAAGCCGTCGACGTCCTTGCCCGGGTCGATGCGCTCGACCACGCGCTCGGGATCGATGTGCCTGGGCAACGGCAATTGCACAAGGATGCCGTGGATCGCCGGGTCGGCGTTCAGCGCATCGATGAGCGCGAGCAGGTCGGTCTCCGGCAGCGACGCCGGAAGATCATAAGCGCGCGAGACCATGCCCACGCACTCCGTCGTGCGTCGCTTGTTGCGAACGTACACCTGCGATGCGGCGTTGTCGCCGACGAGGACGACCGCTAGCCCGGGGGCCGGCTTGCCGGACGCAACACGAGCCGAAACCGCCTGCTCGACCTCGCGCGTGACGCGCTCGGCCACGGCCTTGCCGTCGATCACCCGCGCCGTCATCGCTCCGTCACGGTGAACGCGGAGCCAACCGCAAGGCGATCGCTTCCCGGCAGCCAGCGGGTCTCCCATCCCGCGTGCCGCGCGTGCGCCGAAAGAATCGGATCCGGATTCACCGCGATCGGGTGTGTCGCATGCGACAGCAGCGCAAGGTCGTTGACCGAATCCGCGTAGACCCATGTCGCCTTGTAATCGGAGAGATGGCGGCCGCGCGAGGACAGCCAGTCGAGCAATCGTTCCACCTTGCCTTCGCGGGAATTGGCCATGCCCAGCACGCGCCCGGTGAAGCGGCCACCGGCGACTTCGGCCTCGGTTGCCAGCAGGTTCGCAATCCCGAACTCGCGCACCTGCAACTCGGCGAGATAACGGAAAACGGCCGTGGTGACGACGACCTCGTCGCCAGCGGCCTTGTGCTGCTCGACCAGCGCACGTGCCGCGGCGCTGATGCCCGGACGCACCCGTTCGAGGATCCACGCGTCGCGCAGCCGGTCGAGTTCCGCGAGTTCGAATCGCGCGAGGAGCCCGAGGTAGAACTCGGTGTACTCGATCGTGGCCGCTTCGCCACGATTGTAGCTTTCGGTCAGCTCGGCGCTGCGGGCCTGCACGTCGCCACGGTCAAGCCGCCCGACGTCGATCAGATAGGCGACGAACGCCATTTCGCTGTCGTAGGGAACGAGCGTGTGGTCGAGGTCGAACAGGACGAGCGTATCGGCGGGCACGGGCGGGGCGCGAATAGAATGCGCGCATGGTCGATGACACCATTCTAACCGCGGTCGCGGCCCGGCTTGGCGTTCTTCTCGCACCGCCCTCGACGCGTTACCGGCCGCTTTGCGTCGACACAACGATTGCCGGTTTTCTCGATGACACGAGAGCGGAGGCGCTTCGGGCATTTCCCGACGTGTTCGCGGTCGGTACTGTGGCGGTCGCCATGAATCCCGCGCTCACGGACTGTGAAGCGCGCACCGAGGCCATGGAGCGCGTCGCGCGATGGCTCGCCGATGCAGGGAGGCTTTCTCCGTGGCGCGACGAGCGCTACGCGGTCGGACCTTCGTTCGGCACCCCGCCGCTCTTCCTTCTGGAGCGCGCGGCGGCACGCTTCTTCGGCGTGCGGACCTACGCGGCACACGTCAACGGCATCACCGAGCGTGACGGCGCAACCGCCATGTGGATCGCGCGCCGCAGCGACCGCAAGGCCATCGATCCCGGCATGTTGGACAATCTGGTCGGCGGTGGCATCGCGGCGGGAATGACCGACCAGGACACGGTAGTCAAGGAGGCATTCGAGGAGGCCGGCGTCGCGCCGGCGCTGGCGCGGCAGGCGACGCGGATGGGCGAGGTGCGAATCTGCCGCAGCCAGCCCGACGGACTGCATCGGGAAACGATCTTCGTGCACGATCTCGCGTTGCCGCCGGACTTCGTACCGGCGAACCAGGATGGCGAGGTCGCGGGATGGCAGCTGGTGTCGATCAACCACGCAGCGGAACTTGCCGCCC
>CAVVRH010000010.1:0-188409 GCA_963750585.1 uncultured beta proteobacterium | reverse complement strand
CCGCCCAATCTTCGGCCGCCAAGACCGCGCCCGCCGAGGCCGCCCGCGTCGCCTTCATTCGTGCCTGCGCGCTGAGCGCGCGACTTTCGACTGTCAAGCAGAACGTACGGTGCCGATTCGGCGCAGGAGGTCGCTCACCGCCGAAGGAGCGCATCCGCCAATGAAACACCCGCGAGGGATGGCCGCGGGTTTGTTTCGGGAATTGGTGGCGAGCCAGGGACTCGAACCCCGGACCAAAGGATTATGATTCCTCTGCTCTAACCAACTGAGCTAGCTCGCCGAACCGGCGATTCTCCCAGAAACCCGCAGGTGGGTCAAAAGCGCGGGTACCCGCTTGCGGCGGCCGGCAGCCGCGCACCCTGGACCCCTGTCCTGACATGCCGTTTTCTCTCCCGCTTCCCGACGTGCCATGGCCGGTGCTGGCCGCGATCCCGGTGATCGTGGCGCTCGCCTATGTCGTGTTCGGCGCGACGGGGTTCGGTTCGTCGATCATCGCGGTCCCGGCGCTGGCGCATGCGTTTCCCCTGACCTTCGCCGTGCCGCTCGTGACGGCGCTCGACGTCGTCGCCGCGACCACGTCGAGCGTGCGGCGATGGCGCCATGCCGACTGGCCGGAATTCCGTCGCATCATCCCGGCGATCCTGGTCGGCATCGCCCTCGGCGCGACCGCGCTCGTCAACCTGCCGCGTGGGCCGGCGCTCCTTGCGCTCGGGGTCTTCGTCGCGTCCTACGGCGCGTATTCGCTGGCCGGCCAGCGGACACTGCGTCGCGCACCCGCGTGGCTCGCGCTGCCGATCGGCGTCGTCGGCGGTGTGTTCTCGGTGCTGTTCGGTACCGGCGGCCCGATCTACATGGTGTACCTGTCCGCGCGCATCCAGGACAAGGGAACGCTCCGCGCGACCTCGTCGGTGATCGTGACGGTGAGCGTGTGGCTGCGCGTGATCGTGTTCATCGTCACCGGGCTGCTGCTGCAGGCGCCGCTGCTCGTACTCGCTCTTCTGATGCTGCCGGTCATGGCGCTCGGGCTCATGCTCGGCAATCGGCTGCACGATGCGCTTTCGCGCGTCGGCGTCATGCGCCTCATCGCGCTGCTGCTGTTCGGCAACGGGGTGCTGCTGATCTTTCGCGCGCTCGAAGCGTATGGCGTTCGCTGAGCAATCCATTGAATCCGAATGGCGCGCGGGCCATGGCCCGACGCGCCCGCCGGCGGCAGTCAGTCGGCACCCCCAGTAACCTCCAGGACCCCGCGCAAGCGGGGATTCTTTCCCCGAGCGCAGAACAGGACGGGGACGAGTCGTCAGCCCAGCCGCCGCCTGAGCCAGCGCATCACGGTTCCGATCACGCGGCAGCTTCGCGTAGAGCTCCTCCGCCGCGTCCCAGTAGTCCCGGTGATAGACGATCCGCCCGGCGGTCGAACTTGAGGTGCGTCGCGCCGTGGATGGTCTGCACCCGGTCGGGTCGGTAGCGCCGCATGCGAAACGTCATGTCCCAGGTGAGCAGCGCGCCACGGTGATCGACGACCGTTTCGAGCACCTTGAACCGGCAGTCGGCGAGCTGCTCGAACATCTGCGCGAAAATCGCGCCGGATCTCCGGAATGCCGCGCACTTCGTTGAACGGATCGCGGAAGTAGGCGTTCGGCGCGTAGACATCGGCCAGGCGATCGACGTCGCCGGGCGTCAGGTTCTCGTAGAAGTCGCGAGCGCGCGCGGCGGCCGCGTTGACGTCGAGCGCGTTCACAATCCCGTCGCGCGGCGCGTGGCCGCGAAGTAGAGGCGATAGGGGAGAAGACGCAGGAGCTTGAGCTGCCGCGTGAACGCGCGCGGGAAGTGGATCTCGAAATCGCCGGCGCGCAGCCCGCGCATGATCTCACGCGCGGCTTCCTCGGCGCTGATGAGATGCGGCATCCGGAACGCGTTCTTGCGGTCAGCGGGGTGTCGACGAAGCCCGGATTGATCAGGTACACGCCGAGCCCCTTGGGATGCAGGTCGAGATAGAGCGTCTCGGTGAAGTTGATCAGCGCCGCCTTCGACGCGCCGTAGATCAGCGCCTTCGGCAGGCCGCGGTAGCCGGCGACGCTGACGCGACGATCCCGATCGCGCCGTGGCCTTGCGCGAGGAGTCGCGGCAGCACCGCGGCGACCGTGGCCGATCGGTCCGTTGCAGGTTGACTTCGAGCAGCGCGTCGGCGTCGGCGTCGGTCAGGTCCCACGCGCGCATCTCGTGATGCGTGCCGGCGACCACCAGCACGAGATCGAGCCGCCCCACGCGCGCAGTATGCGCTGCCACGCCGCCGCGCACGTCGTCGGCGCCGGGTGAAGTCGAGCGGTTCGACCAGTGCCGCCGCGGACTTGCGCGGCGCTCGCCGGCGACCGTCGCGCAGCTTGTCCTCGGAGCGGGCCGACAGCGCGACCCGCGCGCCGGCAGCGAGCAGCGCCTGGCGCGGTCGCCGCGCCGATGCCGTACGACGCGCCGATCACCCAGACGCGCGCGTCGGGCCACGGCGGCAGCGGCGGATTGAGCGGCTTGAAGAAGGCATCGGTTCGGGCGTCAGCGCTTGCGGAACGAGAGCGTCACTTCGCCGACGCGGATGCCGAACTTCGTCATCGTCGTGCGGTTCAGCACCGTACCGCTCGTCGATCAGGTACATCCAGTCGTCCATGTCCATGTGCCACGTCCGGCCGTCGACCGGCAGCGCGAGCACGTAGCTGCAGGTTGAACGCATTGCCCTGCTGCACGCCGGTGCCGGTGCCGACGACATCGCCCGCAGTGCCGGTGTACCGGTCGCCGTCCTTGACGAGTTCCAGACGCGATTCTGCTTCTCGCCGTCGGAGAACTCGAAATGCTCGTCGAGCGTTCCCCGGTTGCCGTCCCAGCGCGCGTCGATGCGCACGGTGAAGCGCTTGACGACCTTGCCGGAGCGGTCCTGGAACATCCCCCAGCCGTCGATCGTGCCGTTGAAATAGCGCGCGAGGTCGAAGACGCGGCTTCTCGGCCGCGTATTGCGCAACGTCGACGGTGGCGCAGCCGACGAGCGCGGCGGCCGCGAGCACGGCGAGCGAGGTCTTGAGCATCATGGCGAGATCCTTCCGTAGTGTTGCCCGAACCAGCGAGAGCGTTGCGAGCGCGGCGAGCTTCAGCACGCAGGGCACGACTGCGTAGACGATGGCGAGTGCGGCGAGCGCCGGCGGCGTCGCGCGCACCGGGTGCGTAGCCCAGCGCCGCGAGCAGCGGCAGCGCGATTCCGGCCGCCAGCGCGAGATTGAGCTTGGTGGCAAGCGTCCACAGACCGAAGTAGGCGCCGGTGTCGCGGCCGGCGCCGCGGCGGCCGATGACATCGGCGAGCAGCGACGGGCGGCAACGCGAGATCGGCGCCGAGCGCGAGGCCGGAGAGCACGCAGATCACCGCAAACGCCGCGGTGTCGCCGGCGCCGAGAAACGCGGCCCAGACGAAGGCGCGATCGCGACGACCATCGCGAGCATCCACGCGCGGACGACTTGCCCAGCGCGGCGGCAAGGCGCACCCACAGCGGCATGCCGGCGGCGCCCGCGACGAAGTACAGCGCGAGGAACAGTCCCTGTCCGGAATCGGCCTGCAGCACGTCGGCGATGAAGAACAGCACCAGCGTGGCGGGAATCGCGGCGGCGATGCCGTTGGCGACGAACACGGCCAGCAGCGGGCGGAACAGCGGGTCGGCGAGTGGCGCTGCGATGCCCGGCGAGGACGGCCGCGGCGCTCGGTCGCCGGTTCGCGGCGCGCGTGGTGCGCGCAGCAGCACCGCAAGCGCAAAGCGCGGTGAACGCGGCGAAGGCGAGCGCGAAGCGCGCGAGTCCCCGCGCTTCGCCGTCGCCGGCGGCGAGCAGCGCCGGGCGCGACGACTGGCGATCACGACACCGGCGAGCGCCAGTCCCTCGCGCGTCGCGGTGATGCGCGTGCGCTCGACCGGGTCGGTGGACAGCTCGGCGCCCCAGGCGTCGTGATTGATCGTCGCGAGGCTGAACGCGGCATAGACGAGTGCGAGCGACGACGCCGAGCCAGGCGAGAAGCGCGGCCTCGCCGCGCACCGGCGGCGTCGAACAGCGCGACCATGCCGAGCGCGAGCACCGGCGCCGCGTAGCGCGACGAGAAGCCTTCGCGACGCGCAGGCGGTCGCTCCACGCGCCGAGCAACGGATCGAGCACGGCCGTCGGCGAGCCGCAGCCCAGCAGCAGCACGCCGAGGAGCGCGAGATCGACGACCGAGATGCTCGCCGTAGAACTTGGGCAGGTGCACGTACAGAGGCAGCGCGGCCATCGCGAGCGGCATGCCGAACAGGCCGTAGGCAGCGAGTGCGCGCAGCGGCAGCCGGGTGGCGGCCGCCTCGCGATGGCGCAGGCGCCGAGGCGCATCGCGGCGAGCGTCGGCTCACTGCGTGCCCGAGCAGCAGCTTGCGAAAGCCGCGGCTGCGACGTGCGCGGATCGAGCCAGATGCCGAAGAACGCGCGCGCGAACGCGTCGTCGTCGATCTCGCCGATCGGCGTGCCGTTGTGGAAGAACCGCGCGCCGCGCCCGCGGCATGTGCACACCGGTCAGGCGATCGCCCTTGCTGCACGTCGGGGAAGATCGCGCTGCATCCACGCGCCCCAGCGATTGCGTTCTTCGGCGGAGCCGTAGCCCAGCCTGGCGATCTCGCTCGACGCTGCGCTCGGCGATCTTCGCGCCGTCGAGATTGCGGTGGTAGTGAAGGTCCAGCGCGAACGTGCCGTCGAGCGAGATCCGCGGAGGCGACGCTCCACAGGAATCCGTCGTAGATCGACAGGCCGAGGAAACGCAGCTCGCCCCCGCCGCGTGGGGACGCAGTCCGGGCGCGGCGGAGATCGCGTCGGCGGGCAACGGTGGCGGCTTCACGGGGCGGGCGTCGCAGATCGGGAAGCGCGAGCGCGATGACGAGGCCGCCGCGAGTGCGACGCTACGCGCGCGACGAACGTGTACTGACCCACATCGGTCGTCTCCGTGGTGAAGCCGGCGGCGCAATACGCGAGGTAGAAGCGCCAGCAGCGGATGAAGCGCTCGTCGAAGCCCTGCGCGCGCACGTCGTCCGCGGTCGAATCGAAGGCGGCGAGCCAGCGACCGCAGCGTCTCGGCGTAGTCGGCGCCGAACGTCGATCGCTGCGACGAGCGACGAGGCCGGCCCGCGCGGCGCGTCGGCGACGAAGCGCGACGGCGAGGCGAGCATGCCGCCGGGGAAGATGTACTGCTGGATGAAATCGGTGCGTGCCGGTAGCGCTCGAACCGGTCGTCGGCGATCGTGATCGCCTGGATGCACGCGCGCCCGCCGCGAGCGAGCGCATCGCGCACCGCGGCGAAGTAGGTCGGCCACCAGCGCTCTCGCCCACCGCCTCGAACATCTCGATCGAAACGACGTCGTCGTAACGGCCCGCTCGTCGCGGTAGTCGCGGATGTGGAACTGCGACGCGATCGGCGAGGCCGGCCTGCGCGATCCGCTGCGCGCGCATACGCGGTCTGCGCGTCGCGACAGCGTGAGCCCGGTCACGCGGTAACCCGGCGCGCGCTGCGGTCTGCGCAAAGCCGCCCCAGCCGCAGCCGATCTCGAGCACGTGCGCGCCGGGCGCGCAGACCGAGCTCGGCGAGGATGCGGTCGTACTTGGCGTCCTGCTGCGGCCGCTGCGAGATCGTGCGTGCGGTCGCCATCGAACAGCGCCGCCGAGTAGGTCATCGTCGGGTCGAGCCACAGCCGGTAGAAGTCGTTGCCGAGATCGTAGTGCGCGACGATGTTTCGCCGTGCCTGCCGGCGCGTGTTGCGCGCGAGCGCGTGGCGGAGCCGCAGAGCGCGCGCTGCGACGGCGCTGCCGTAGAACGCGCGCTCGAGCGCCGGCTGGTTCGCCGCGATCACGGTCAGGAGCTGCGTCGAGGTCGGGCGTGTCCCAGCGGCCGTCCATGTAGGCCTCGGCGAAGCCGATGTCGCCGCCGTTGCAGCACGGCGGCGCGCAACACGCGCCGTGTCGTGCAGCCGCCGCTGGCGTGGCGGGACGCCCGTGGCGCGGCCGCGCCGCCGGGCCGAAGCGACGGTCGCGCCGTCCGGAGCGTGACCTCGAGCGGTCCGCGCTCGAGTCGGTCGAGCAGGCGCAGCAGCACGAGCGAGTGTCGCGGCACGCGTGCGCGCGGCGCGCCGGGCAGGTCGGAGCGATGCGGTCGAGCGTGGTCATGGTGTCAGCGGGTGCTAGCCACGGGGTGGCGCGGTTTGGCGAAGAAAGGCACGCGCTTCACCCACAGCTTCAGCGCCTGCCAGTGGATGCGGACGACGACGCCGGCGGTCAGCAGCGGTAGCGCCAGAAGCAGCGCGCGCAGCCGGCCGCGCGTGCAGCGGCTCGCAGATGCCGGAGATCGACGTCGGAGCAGCAGCTCGCCTGCCGTCGTCGTCGTAGTCGATGCGCGCGAGCCAGCGGTCGCCGCCGAAATGGAAGCGGAAGCGTAGCCGCCCTTGACCTCGCAGAACGGCGAAACGTGGAACACCTTGCGCGCGCGCAGTTTCTCGCCGCTCGCGCAGCGGCGCGCCGTCGGGGTGCGCGAGCAGGTAGTTGTGGCGACTCGCCGAACGTGTTGTTGACCTCGGCCAGCACGGCGAGCAGGCGCGCCGCCGCGTCGTGGCAGACCCAGAAGCTCACCGGATTGAACACGTAGCCGAGCATGCGCGGAAAGCCTGCAGCACGATCTCGCCGTCGGCGGCGACCGCCCTCGCGCGCAAGCAGCGCCCGATCCACGGCTCGCAGCGGCGAGCCGTCGCGCGGGCCGTGGTCGCGTCGGTGGAAGGTGAGCAGGCCGCCCGGTTGCGGGCGACGCCTCGGGCGGAGCGATCGAGCGCGCGACAGCGGCAGGCGCAGGTAGAACGCCGGGTAGACGAACGCATTCGCGGTCGGGCCGCAGGCGCCGGTGCATCACGTGTGCCGTGCACGATCGCCGGCACCGACGTCCGGGCGGCGTCGAGTCCATGATGATCGCGCTCGGGCAGCCGGGCGTTCATGGCGCAAGCGGCGAGTTCGGCCGGTCGTCGGACCGCGCGCGGCGACGCTGCCGGCGATGGCGTCGGCGACCGCGTGCGCCGACGAGGCCGTCTTCGTGGAAGCCGTAGCCGCCCCAGGCGCCGGCGAGCCACGTGCGCGTTGTCCCCTGCAATGCGGCGATCGCGCGCTGCGCGGCGATCGCCGGCGCGTCGAAGATCGGGTGGGCGTAATCGAACTCGGCGATCACCGTCGCCGGATCCGGCTCGCGGGCGGATTCAGCGTCACGACGACCGGCGAGCGGAACGGCAGCGGCTGCAGCCGGTTGATCAGGTAGGAAACGCGCGACCGGCTGCGGTCGCGGTCGCCGCGTCGGCGAGGTAGTTCCACGCCGACCACGCGTGCCGTCGCGCGGCAGCAGGCGCGGTCGGTATGCAGCACCGCGCGGTTGGGCTGGTAGCGGATGCGCCGAGAGCAGCCGCGCTGCTCGGTCCGCGTCGCATCCGCCGAGAAGGGCCAGCGCCTGGTCGCTGTGGCAGGCCATGCACCACCTGGTCGAAGTGCTCGCTGCCGCCGGCGTGCGATCGATCGCGCACGCCGCCGGGTGTCGCGGCGCACGGCGCGACCGGCGTGCGCGAGGCGGATGTCGTCGAGCTGGGCGGCGATCTTGCGCACGTAGTCGCGGCCGCCGCCCTTGACGGTGCGCCACTGCGGTCGGTCGAAGACCTGCAGCAGGCCGTGGTTCGTGGCAGAAGCGCACGAACGTGGCGAGCGGCATGTCGAGCATCTCGGCGCGTCGGGCACGACCAGATCGCCGCGGCCATCGGCAGCAGATACCAATCGCGAAACGTCGCCGAGTAGCGACCTCGCGCCAGGAACTCGCCGAGCGGGCCCTGCTGGCAGACGCGTCGTCGCGCCAGCAGCGCGGTCGTCTCGCGGTTGAAGCGCAGGATGTCGGAGAGCATGCCCCAGAACGCGGGCCGCAACGAGGTTGCGCGTCTGCCCGAACACGGTGGCAGATTGCTGCCCGCCCATTCGACGCCGGCCGCATCGTTGCGGACCGCGAACGACATCTCGGTCTCGACGCTGTCGACGCCGAGCTCGCGAACAGCGCGACGCAGGTTCGGGTAGGTGCGGTCGTTGAAGACGAGGAAGCCCGTGTCGACCGGGATGCGTCGTGCCCTCGAGCGTCACGTCGACGGTGTTGGTGTGGCCGCCGAGAGATCGCGCCGGCCTCGAACAGCGTCACGTCCTGCTGTCAGCGACGCCGACAGCAGCCAGGCGACTCCGGCCAGACCGCGATGACGTTCCGCGCCGACGACGGCGATGCGCTGCGTCAGTCCGGCGCGGCGGTCATGCCGGCCTCGTTCGTTGTAGCCCGCGAGCTCGGCGATAGGCGGAATGGTTGTGGATCGACTCGAAATTCTCCGAGGCGACCTTCCATCGGCGATCGCGCGGCTCGTTCATCAGGCGCAGCGCGATGTCGCGCACCAGGTCCTCGACGAACTTCGGGTTGTCGTAGGCGCGCTCGGTGACCCACTTCTCGTCGGGCCGCTTGAGCAGGCCGAACACCTCGCAGGAGGCCTCCTCCTCGGCCAGGCGGACGAGTTCCTCGATGCTCATCGGCCGACGCGCAGACGTCGCCTCCAGCGTGATGTGCGAGCGCTGGTTGTGCGCGCCGTAGTCGGAGATCTTCTTCGAGCAGGGGCAGAGGCTGGTCACCGGCGCCGTCACGCGCAGCGTCAGCGCCGGTGCGCCCTTGGCCAGCTTCTCGACGATCAGCGTGCGCGTCGTAGTCGAGCAGGCTTTCGACGCCCGACACCGGCGCCGCCTTGCGGATGAAGTAAGGAAAGCGCATCTCGATGCGGCCGCTTCAGCGCGTCCAGGCGCAGCAGCATCTCCTCCAGCATGCGGAACAGGCCGTCCGCGATCAGCGCGCCGCGCGGGCCTCGAGCACCTCGACGAAGCGCGACATGTGCGTGCCCTTGACCTCGGGCGGCAGGCCGACGGTCATCGCGAGCTTGGCGACGGTGGCTGCACGTCGCCGGCGCGGAGCCAGCGCGAGCGGGTAGCGCAGGCCCTTGACGCCGACCTTCTGGATGGGCAGTCGGCGCGGGTCGGGCTGCGACTGGGTGTCCGGGAGGAAGAAGCGTTCGGGTGCATTCATCAGGCGCTCCTGCGGGATCGGGACGGTGATCCCGCTTCGGTTGAAGGCGAAAGCGGCGGTGCCGCCGATTACCGGGAAGAAATGGCGACCGTCAGCTCGCGTGGCCGGGGGTTTCGCAGCCAGCAGCCGCTCGATCAGCGCGACCAGTTCCTTTGGTCCGGCTCTGTCGCGCTGCCGAAGCTCGTCACCTGGGCGCCACTGCGGTCGACGCACATACTTGTGGAAGTTCCAGCGCGGCGCCTGTCCGGAGCGCTTCGCGAGCTCGGCATAGAACGGACTGGCCGATAGCGCGGTGACCCCGCCCTTCTCGAACATCGGAAACTGCACGCCGTAGGTCGTGCGGCAGAACTCGGCGACTTCCTTGTTGGTGCCGGGCTCCTGGTTGAAGTCGTTCGATGGGAATCCGACGACGACGAGCCCGCGGTCCTGGTACTTGCGGTAGAGCGCTTCCAGTCCTTCGTACTGCCGCGTGTAGCCACAGTAGCTTGCGGTGTTGACGACGAGCAGCACCTTGCCCTTGAACTGGCAGAGGGACTCGGGTGCGCCTCCCTGCAATCGGCTGTACGTATGGCGCAGGAGCGGCGGGCAGTCGTCGGCGGGCCGCGTCGCGTCTGCGAGCGTGACCCCACCCGGCAGCACCGGGAAGGGGGGCGCAGGGGTCTGCGTTCGATGCAGGTCGATCAGCTCGGCAAGCGCTTCGCGCTCGGAAGGAAAGGCAGCCGCATTGCCGCAAAACATCGTGGCTGCCGCCACTGCGGTGGCGAGCAGCTGCAGGCGCCTGAATGCCGGGCGTGGAGCGTGAACAGATTGGGCCATTGTCATGGACAAATAGTGGTGAGTGGGCGTAAGATAAGCGCCGTTCACCACAATGTCAACCGTTTGTCCTGGACATAAATATGCTGATCGATTCCTCCGGACTCGTGCTCAACATCAGCGCCGTCGAGCGCGAGATTGGTTTGTCCAAAGACGTTCTGCGGATGTGGGAGCGCCGCTACGGCTTCCCCAAGCCCGGCCGCGACGACAACGGCGAGCGGCAGTACACGCCCGGCGATATCGCGAAGCTCCGTGCGATCAAGCGGCTGATGGACGTCGGCATGCGGCCCGGCAAGATCATCCGGCAGTCGGTCGACGAGTTGAATGCACTCGCGGACGCGCGCACATCGCCGCGCCGTGACCTGCTGGCGCCAGCGCTCGAGCGCGACGTGCTCGCACTGCTCCAGTCGCATGACGCGCCCGGGCTGCAGCACACGCTCGCCAACATGCTCATGCGGCAGGGAATGCAGAAATTCGTGCTCGAGACGATCACTCCGCTGAACCGCGCCGTGGGCGACGCCTGGATGCGCGGGGAGCTGCAGGTGTTCGAGGAGCACCTTTACACGGAGCAGCTGCAGGTCGCGCTGCGCACCGCGATCAACGCGTTTCCGCGCCAATCGGGCATCCCGCGCGTGCTGCTGACCACGTTCCCGAGCGAGCAGCACGGCCTTGGTCTGCTGATGGTCGAAGCGCTGCTCGTCCCGGAGGGCGTGCAATGCATCTCGCTCGGGCCGCAGACACCGCTCGATGACATTCGCCGCGCAGTGATCGCGCACAAGGTGCACATCCTCGCGCTGTCGTTCTCGGGCGCCTTCCCGCTTCGGCAGGCCACCGACGGGCTTGCGGGACTGCGCCGGCAGCTGCCGCCGCAGGTGACGATCTGGGCCGGCGGCGAGATGACGCGTCGCGTGCGCAAGACCATGCCGGGAATCGTGCTCATCCCCGACCTCGCTTCGACGGTGAACGCATTGCGCAGCTGGCGCACGCACTGGGTGCCGCAGGCAGCGGGCTTCTGATCGGCCGTGCGTCCGCCCGCGGACTGGCCAGCGGAGCGCGCGTAACATCGCCGCATGTGGACGGCGATCACGCTTCGCGCTCGCCTATGCCGCAATCTTCGCACTTTACGGCGCGTGGGCGGCCGAGCGGATTGCAGCCGGTGCGGCCGTGACGCCGTTCCTGCTCGCGTTGCCGATCGTCTATCTCGCCGTCCCGTTCCTGATCGTGCTGAGCTGGTTCGCGCTCGCGTGGGGGATTCCGCGCCGAGCGCCCGAACGACGTGCGGCTGGGCGCGCGCGGGCTTCTGCGCCTCTTCTGGCACGAGTTCGTCACGATCGCAGGCAACGCGCCGCGGATGATTCTCTACCGATGGCTGATGCACGATCCACCGCCGGAACGCGGCAAGCCCCCGGTGCTGCTCGTGCACGGCGTGCTCTGCAACGCAGGGGTTTGGCACCCGTTCTCGCGCTGGCTCCGCGCCCGCGGGATCGGGCCGGTCTATACGCTGTCCTACGGGCCGCCGCTCGCGTCCATCGACCTCTTCGCGCAGCAGGTTGCGCAGAAGATCGACGAGATACTTGCCGCGACCGGCGCCAAGACAGTCGTCGTGATCGCCCACAGCATGGGCGGGCTCGTCATGCGCGCCTATCTGCGCGATCACGGCGGCGCGAAGGTCTCGCGACTCGTCACCGTCGGCACGCCGCACGAGGGCAGCGTGCACGCGTGGATGGCGGCGGGGACATCGCTCTCGCAGATGCGGCCCGGCAACGCTTGGCTTGCGAACCTCGGTAACCCGGCCGGGGACGATCTGCCGTCGATCGTCTCGATCTGGTCGTGGCACGACTCGATGGTCGCACCGCAGACGTCATCGCGCGTCGATTATGGCGAAAACATCGCGTTGTCGGGCGTGGCGCACAACGCGCTGCTGCGTGACCCGGGGGTGTTCGTGCGGCTGGCGGCGGAGATCGGGAAGGCGGAGGACGCGCCGAGCCGGCCGGGCTGAGCGCCATAGTCGATCGTCGCATCCCCGCCGCTCGCGGCGGGGATCCCTGCTTCCCCGTGCGCAAGTCGCGGCCTCCTTGCGCCGGCCTGCAGAAACGATGCGGCGCGTGTCGGCCGCCTGGCCTCGCTCCGGGTCGCATCCCCGCCGCTCGCGGCGGGGACCCCTGCTTCACCGTGCGCAATTCCTACCAGTGAATCCCTTGCGTGATTTGTGCGAAGGCGACCTGCTCGGCCGTCAGTGGCTGCGGCTCTCCTGCCTTCTTGCCGGCCGCCGCCGCCGAATCCGGGAACATGTTGAACGCGGCGTTGAGCATCACCTGCGTGAGCTTCGGTGCGATCGCGTGGCACACCGCACCGAAGATGCCAAGGCGCGTGGCGATCCGCACCGGGCGATAGACGATCGCTTCGACAACCAGGTCCGCCGCCTCCTCGGGCGAGAGTGTCGGCATGTTCTCGTAGATCTTGGTCGGCGCGATCATCGGTGTGCGCACGAGCGGCATGTTGATGTTCGTGGTGTGCACGCCCTTGTCGAGAAACTCGGAGGCCGCACACTCGGTGAATGCGTCGAGCGCCGACTTCGAGGCGACATAGGCCGAGAACCGCGGCGCGCGCGACAGCACGCCGATCGAGCTGATGTTGATGATGTGGCCGCGTTTCTGCTCGACCATCCTCGGCAGGAACGCGAGGATCAGCTTGACCGCACCGAAGTAGTTGAGCTGCATCGTCCGCTCGAAGTCGTGGAACCGGTCGATCGAGTTGATCACGGCCCGGCGGATCGAGCGACCCGCGTTGTTGATCAGGAAATCCACCGTTCCGTGGTCGGCCAGTATCCGTTTCGCGAGCGCGTCGATCGCTGCCATGTCGGTCAGGTCGCACGAGTAGACGTGGCAGCGTCCGCCCGCCGCCTCGATCTCCTTCTTGGTTGCACCGAGCTTCTCGAGGTCGCGCGCGACGATCACCACCTTGGCGCTGGCCTGGGCGAGCTTGAGCGCCGTTGCGTGGCCGATGCCCGACGAACCACCGGTGACCACGACGACCTTGTTCTTGACGCGACCCGACAGCGTGCGGTCGATGAACAGGTCGGGGTCGAGGTTGCGCTCCCAGTAGTCCCAGATTCTCGCCGCGTAGGTGTCGAGGGGCGGCACGCTGATGCCCGAGCCCTTGAGCGCCTTGGTTGCCTCGCGGTTGTCGTAGCGGGTCGGCCAGTTGACGAACTGGAACACATCGCGAGGGATGCCGAGATCGGTCAGCACCACTTTGATCGCGCGCTTGACCGGTGCGAGCGACGCCAGCCCGTAGACGACCGGCGCGGGGATGAAGCCGAACATTCGCGCGTTCACGCGCATCGTCATCTGCGGCGCGTGCGCCGCCTTGGCGAAGATGTTCAGCACCTCGCCGATACGACGCGGCTCGGGGTCGGTCAGGTGGAAGCACTTGCCGTCCAGGCCCTTCTTGTGGGCGATGTGGTCGAGCGCAGCGGCGACGAAATCGACCGGCACGATGTTGATGCGCCCGCCCTCGATGCCGATCGTCGGCATCCATTGCGGCAGGTAGCTGCGCATCTTCTGCAGGGTCTTGAAGAAGTAGTAGGGCCCGTCGATCTTGTCGATGTAGCCGGTCTTCGAGTCGCCGACGACGAACCCCGGACGGTAGATGCGCCACGGGCGCGAGCATTCGCGCCGTACGACACCTTCGGAGTCGTGCTTGGTGCGGAAGTAGGGATGGTCGAGTTCCTCGGCTTCTTCGAACATGTCCTCGCGGAACGCGCCTTCGTAGAGGCCGGCCGCCGCGATCGAGCTCACGTGCTCGAAGCAGCCTGCGTTGATCGCCTCGGCGAACTCGACGGCGTGGCGCGTGCCGTCGACATTGGCGATCTGCTGGTCCTCGGCGGAGGCACTCAGGTCGTAGATCGCTGCGAGGTGGAACAGGTGGTCGACCTTGCCCTTGAGCTTGCGGATGTCGGCGTCCGAAACGCCGAGCTGGGGCTTGCCCAAGTCACCGGCGATCGCGATGACCTGCCGCTCGTCTACGCCCCAGTAATCGCGCAACGCCGCGAGCTTCTTCTCGGAGCCCTTGCGCACCAGGACGTAGATGGGCTTGCCGCGCGGGACCAGGCGGGTGACCAGAAAGCGGCCGATGAAGCCGGTCGCGCCGGTGACGAAATAGGCCATTTACTCCTCCTCGGGCGGATGGCTGCGGTCGCTCTTGGCGGCGAGACGCGCCGGATGGAAGGGGCGCCTTCCGGGAGGCGCGATTATACGGCGCCTCGGCGCAAGCCAGCGGCCCCGGTACCCGGCGTCTTTAGAATGACGGCTCTAGGCCGCGTGCCTAAAATGGCCGAGTCGGCGAACGCGGCTTCCAGCCGGCGCGCCAGGGAGGGAATCCAATGTTGAAGAAGGCGAAGGCAGCGATGCACGACGAAGCGCCGCATGCGGCAAGGGACGCGACGCAGGGCGTATTCGACTCGTCGCGTCACATCTGGCTTGCCGGGCTCGGAGCATTCGCCCGCGCCCAGCAGGAAGGCATGAAGATGTTCGAGTCGCTGGTCGCGCAGGGCGAGCGGCTCGAGAACCGGACGCGCAAGGCCGCGGTGGACACTGCGGCGGCGGCTCGCGGCGCCGCGGCGGCGAAGGCGAAGGAGGTTCAGGCGATGGCAGGCGGCACGTGGGACAAGCTCGAGCAGGTATTCGAGGACCGGGTGGCGCGTGCGTTGTCGAAGCTCGGTGTCTACACGCAGAACGACGTCGAACGGCTCGCCGAACGGGTAGACGCGCTGTCGGAAGCGGTGAACGAACTCATCAACGCAACGGGCGCTAAGCCATTGCGGCGGACGACTCCCGCAGCGCCCGCCAAGCCTGCGAAGAAGACGATCCGCGCAGCGAAGAAGGCCAGGAAGGCCGCCAACAAGTAGCGCAACCGGCGCGGGCGAGAGCGCCTCCAGAAGAAAGCCCGCCGTCCACGGCGGGCTTTTCGCTTGTATGGGACCCTGCGGCTTCAGTCGCGGTTGAGCCGTTCGACCTGCTTGATGTAATTCTGCATTGCCTCGTCGGCGCTCATGCCCTTGAGCTTCGACCACGCGTCGTGCTTCGCACCGCCGACGAAATCGAATCCGCCCGGGCGATCGCCATTGACGTCACCGTCGGTCGCCTGCTTGTAGTATGAGTAGAGCTTGAGCAGCGTCGCGTTGTCGGGCTTCTTCTTCGTCTTCTTGGCGGCGGCGGCGGCGGCTTCGAACTGCGCCTTGAGATCGACCTTCTTGGGGGCGGCCATGCGGTGCTCCTCCATTGTTCGACGGACCCCGACGGGGCGCTGCCCTCGCGGGGCTTTCATGCTACTTTAGCGTGAAGCTTGCAGGGCGCGCAACGAACGCGCCGCCGACCCGACGACCCGCCCGCCATGGCCGCGAAACCGAAGCGCGAAAAGATCTCCGCGGTAGACACCGCCTGGCTGCGGATGGACCGGCCGCACAACCTGATGATGATCTGCGGGGTGCTCATGTTTCGCGGGCGCCTCGACTATGCGCGCGTGCGAAGGGTCGTCGCAGATCGCTTCCTGGTCTTCCGCCGGTTCCGCCAATGCGCGGTCGAGCGCGCCGGCATCTCGTTCTGGGAAGACGACCCGAGCTTCGACCTCGATCGCCACGTCGTGCACACCGCCCTTCCGGGCAAGGCGGGCAAAGCGGAACTGGAGACGTTGGTTTCGCGGCTGGTGTGCACGCCGCTCGACCCCGCGCGACCGATGTGGCAGTTCCATGTGGTCGAGAATTACATCACCGGCAGCGCGATCATCGTGCGCATCCACCATTGCTATGCGGACGGGATCGCGCTCGTGCGGGTGATGTTGTCGATGACCGACGCCGGGCCCGACGGCCCCCCGGCAATGCCGTTCGAGCCGCCGAAGCGGACGGCGCGTGATGCGGGCGAAGATGCGCTCCGCGAACTGCTTCAGCCGCTCAACGGGCTCATGAAGACGGCGAAGGCAATCGGTGCGACGCTGCTCGAGCGCGGCGCGGAGATCTGGCAGGACCCGGGCAAAGCGGTCGATCTTGCCGACAAGGGAACGGCGCTCACCGGCGAAGTCGCCAAGCTCGCGCTGATGGGACAGGATTCGCCCACGCGCTTCAAGGGCACGCCGGGCCCGTCCAAGCGCGTCGCCTGGACGGAACCGCTGCCGCTTCGCGAAGTGAAAGCGATCGGCAGGGCGCTCGGCGCGTCGGTGAACGACGTGCTGCTGTCGTGCGTTGCCGGTGCGCTGCGTAACTACCTCCTGCAGAAGGGTGATGACGTGCGCGACGTGGTGATCCGCGCGCTGGTACCGGTCAACCTGCGGCCGATCGAAAAGGCGTACAAGCTCGGCAACCAGTTCGGGATTGTCTTTCTCGACCTTCCGATCGGCATCGAGAACCCGGTCGAACGGCTGTACGCGATTCGCGCCAACATGGACGTGTTGAAGCAGAGCTATCAGCCGATCGTGACGCTCGGGCTACTCGCCGCAGTGGGTGCGGGCCCCCGCCTTCTGCAGGAAGCGCTGCTGCAGGTGCTCGCGCGCAATGGCACCGCGGTAATGACCAACGTTCCCGGCCCGAAGGAGCGGCTCTACTTCGCCGGCGGCGAGATGGACCGTTTCATGTTCTGGGTGCCACAATCGGGCGACATCGGCATGGGCGTTTCCGTGCTCTCGTACAACGAAAGTGTGCAGTTCGGTCTCATCACCGACCGTCAGCTTTGCCCTGATCCAAAGAACGTGATCTCGGGCTTCGCACCCGAATTCGAGAAGCTCGTGCTCACCACGCTGATGGCGCCGTGGCCGCGCGATGGCGATCTCGATCCAAACGTCGCGGCGCAGATTGTGCAACCTGCGCCTGCGCCAGCTTCGCGGCCAACGCGCGCCAGGAACAAGTCGAGCAAGTCCGGGCGCCGCAGCGCACCCAGCCCGGCCTGACGCGCGTTCCACGTCGGGCGCACGGATTTCCAGCGCCGCCGCCCACGCCGGCTGCTCGCGACGGCGGCCTCTGCGTACCTTCGGTGGCGTGGGTATCGTCGGCGCGTCGGCCGCCAGCGTCGACTCGCACTTGCCGTCGAGCCCGCTTCGCGGGGCGACCTCATTGGACGGGGCCATTCTGCGCGAGCATGTCGCGTCGGTCGCCCGCTGGCGACTCGCGATTGCCGTCGAGCCCGCTTCGCGGGGCGACCTCACTGGACGGTTCCACAGTTCGAAAACGTGTCGCGTCGGTCGCCCGCTGGCGACTCGCGATTGCCGTCGATCCCCGCTGCGCGGGCCCCTCGCCGGCCGCTCGCGCCGCCGCCCACGCCGGCTGCTCGCGACGGCGGCCTCTGCGTACCTTCGGTGGCGTGTGTATCGTCGGCGTGTCGGCCGCCAGCCTCGACTCGCACTTGCCGTCGAGCCCGCTTCGCGGGCGCCCACGCCGGCTGCTCGCGACGCTACTCGAGCTCCGCCTTCGCGTGCTCGACGTCCAGACGTTCCATCGCGTCCGCAGGCTTCTGCGCGGCGGCTTCCTCGTAGAGCCTCGTTGCCTCGTCGATCTTGCCCTTGCCGAACAACATCAGCAGCCCATTCGCATACTCGATGCGCGCAATCGCCGATTCCGGATTGAGCTTCAACGCCTTCTGGAAATGCTCCAGCGCCGAGTCCTTCTTCGCGCCATAGGTGACGCCGGCGACGAGGCCGCCGACCTTGTCGATCACCTCGGCCTGGTAGGAGCCGTAGGCGATGTGGGCATCGGCGTGCTTCGGCTCGAGCTTCATCGCGGTCAGGAGCGCGTCCTTGATCTTGCCGCCCAGGCCCTGTGCGAGCGCTTTTGCCACGGAGATTTCCTGGCCGTACCGGCCGGCCGCGAATGCGAACAGGTAATGCCCATTCGTGTCCTTGGGCGCCTCGGCGCGGTGCGCCTCGGCCCACTCCATCGCCTCCTTGAGCAAACCGACCTTGTTCTGCGGATTCTTCTCGAGGTAGATCGCGTACACGACCTGGGCTTTCACGGCCGCGTTGACGCCGGAGCCGCCAGCCGAGGCACCCTTCTCGATCGCGCCGGGGAAATCGCCGGCGTGGAATGCCTGCCATGCAGCCAGCACGTTCGCATTCTTCGGCAGCGGCTCGCAATCACCACGGTGCAGACGTGCCCAGTTCTTCTTGAGCGCTGCCGCGTCGTAGGTGTAAGCGCTGCCGGCATGCGGGAACTTCGCCCATTTCTTGGCCATCGACGGATCCCCCTTTCTACAGATAGCGTTCGCCGAGCTGCTCGATCAGCGCTCGGGCGTCTCCCACGAGGAACGGTGCGATGAGCGCGAGTACCTGGTATGCCGCGCGCTCCAGGTGGCCCGCCGCGTTACCCTCCGATCCCGCGGTCGGGGGGCGCGATATCCGTTCGAATGACATCCAGTATGTCGCGACGATCACGACATTGCGCGCGCACGCCGCGAGTTCACGCGGATCGGCGTGCATCACGCCGGACTCGACCATTCCACGAAACAACTCTAGCACGGTGCTCTCACCGCGGCGGACGAGCTCTGCGAAGCGTAGCGCGACTTTGCGGTTGCGCGACGTGAGCTCGTCCAGGTCGCGGAACAGGAAGCGGAATTCCCACATCCGCTCGAACAGCAGGTGGAGCAGCAGCCAGAGATCCTCGACGTCCGCCGTCCGTGCGGTCGGGGCTGCGAACAGCGGCGCGACCTTCGCCTCGAACTGCGCGTAGAGGTCGCCGATGATCTCGTCCTTGTTGCGAAAGTGGTAGTACAGGTTGCCGGGGCTGATGTTCATCTCGTCGGCAATGTCCGCCGTCGTGATGTGCGGCTCGCCGTAGCGATTGAACAGCGCAAGGCTGTTTTCGAGGATGCGCTCGCGAGTGCGGCGCGGCCGTTTTTTTTCCGCCATGGCAAACCTGCGCAGTGAACCGGACGAGCCTGGGGACCCTCTGAAACGTCAATCCGCGCGGAGTCGGGGCGCGCCGTTGCGGAGATTATGCACAGGCCGCGTTACCTGCCCGCCTTGCGCGCGCAAACATGGCAGCCGTCGGACTGGCGGGGCAGTTTCTAATGCGATCCGACCAGCCAACGCTCGAGCTGATCGAGCGTGTGCGAGAGGTCGCGGGTCGTATGCCGCACGTGCCGAGATTGCGATGGGTCGCGCAGCAGTGGTCGCGGGTCGGTGAGCGTGCGGGTTATCGACCGGTGCCGGTCCTGCAGGCGGTCCGTCCGAAGCGCGATTCCGTGCCGCTCGAGCAGCGGTGCGAGCGTGTCGGCGCGCGCGAGCAGGCTTTCGCGTGTCTTGTGGAAGGCAATCGAGCAAAGCCTGCGGCGTTGCGAGTAGCTGAAGATGTTCGCGAAGAACATGTCCGCATCCTCGCGATCGGGTTCGAACAGCAGCACGTCGGCGTTCGGGTACTGCTGCGCATATTTCTCCATGCCCACGCGCAGGCGCGAGTGGATGATCGCGCGGAATGTCTGCGAGAGCACGAGAGGCAGGCCGCCCTGATTGATCTTCTCCATCTCGACGCGGCCGCGCCGGCGCGCAGAGCTCGCGTCGAATGGGACGAGTGGGTTGACGCACAGCAGAAGATCGATCCCTTGGTCGAGCGCGACCGAGGCGTGGAGCGTCTTGTTGAGCGCGCCATCGACGTAGTGCTCGCCGTCGACCACGACCGGCGGGAACAGGCCCGGAAGCGCGCTCGATGCGGCGATCGCCCTCGAGATCGAGACCTGATCGTGCCCGGGCCCGCCGAAGGTCACCGATGCGCCGGTGTCGAGGTTGGTCGCGACCAGGAAGAGCTTGTGCCTCAAATTGCGGAAGTCGTTCGTGCGGCCCGCGCCCGAGAACAGCTTGGCCATGAATTCGTCGATCGCCTTGTTGTCGAACACGCCGGTCGGCACGGCGCGGGACAACGTCGAGAACGAGGCGAGCACGCCGCGGTGGAACGGGTCGCGCAGATATTGGAGCGTCGCACGCACCGCGAGCGCCGGAAGCGTAATCAAGCGGTGCAGATACTCGCGAAACGCAGGACGCAGGAAAATTTCTGGCTTCAACGCGGCGTCGATGCCGTCGTCGATGAACAGCCGGTACATCTGCGCTGGCGAAATCTGGTTCGCGAGCGCGGCGGCAACGAAGCCGCCGGAGGAAACCCCGACGTAGGCGTCCAGCTCGTTGAAGTCGATCCCGTCGAGGGAATCGGCGAGCGCGAGCAACGCGCCGACCTCATAAATGCCCCCCAGCGGACCGCCGCCTGCGAGTGCGAGCCCGATCCCGTGGGCGGACGACGATCGGGTGCGCGCGCGCGCCGGCGTCCGGGCGCGCATGCGCCACGGTGCCGATCCTCCCCGCATGGCCTTCCTTCGTGTTATCGGGACCCCGGCATGGGGTCCCTCTGACACGGAATGTTAACCGTTAACCGCGCTTGACGGCGCGCTTGACGGTGCGACGGGTCTTCTTTGCGGCGGTAGCTGCGTTGGTCTTGGCGGTCTTCGCGGTGCGGCGGATGCGCTTGGTCGCCGCTGTCCTGGACTTGACTGCGGGCACTTCGATGTGCGGCAGCGAGCGCGGCAGTTCGCGCACCAACGCGACGGCGGTGTCGGCATAGGTCTTGACCGTCGAGGTCACCGTCGAACGGGCGCTGCGCCACATTGCATTGGCGCGCTCGAACGAGGTTTCCAGACGATCGCCGACGATGCGTACGGCGCGAGACTCGACAATCGAGCCTTCCTTAACCAGGTTGCGGAAGACCGTGCCGGCTTCCTTCTCGGCCCAATCGCGGGTAACAACGGCCGCGCCGAGGCTTGCGAGCCAAACTTGGCGCGACGCCAAGAAAACGGTGTCGCCGACGTTCGCGGCGCGGACATTGATCGTGTTCAGCATGATGTCTCCTATCGGGTGGACGGTCTGCGCGATCACTTCGCGCGGCACTGTCGAAATTAGCGGGTTTCGTTAGAGGAATCACACTAAACGGACCGCGCAGCGACCACCGGCATTGCCGCACCTGCAGACACCTTGCCGACTGCGCCGAGCGCAGCGGCGAGCCGCGCCACGATCCCGAAGATCGACAGCTGAGGATTGGCACCGACCGACGTCGGGAAGAGCGATCCGTCGAGCACGTAGAGGTTGGCGAGATGATGGTGGCGTCCGGACGGGTCCACGACGCCGCGCCTCGGGTCACTGCTCATTGCACAGCCGCCCATCACGTGCGCGGACACGACCGTCGTCACGAGCGGCTGCAGCGTGAATCCGGCGATCGCCCGCTGCGCATCCGTGTTGCTCGTGTAGCCGTCACCATTGCCGTGGATCGGCATCACGGTCTTCGCGCCTGCGGCGAACTGCAGCTCTGCCATCGCCCTGAAGGCGCGTCGCGCACCGTCCCACACGTAGTCGGTGAACGGATAATCGAGCACCGGCGTCCCGTCGTCGCGCAGCCGAACCGTGCCGCCCTCGCTTTGCGGATGGAAGCCATCGCGCAGCAGCGCGATCTGCACGTGCAGGTTGGGCAGCTCACGCATCCACCGCGCGTGCGCCTCGCCGTGACCGGGCAGCGTAATCGCCGCGAGGATCGGATGGATCGGCGGCGCCTCCAGCTTGAAGCCCATCGGCCCGGACGGGGACAAGGTGTCGAGGTAGTGATCGGAGTAGATCGTCTGCGGCGCACCTGAATAGCCGGCGATGCGCTCCGGCATGATCGCCGCCGACACGACCGACGGATGCAGGAATGTGCGCTTGCCGACCAGCCCGTGCGGGTCCGGGAGCGCACTGCGCAGGAGCAGCGCCGGGGAGCCGATTCCGCCGGCAGCCACGACGAACTGCCTGGCGCGTACGGTGAAGCGCGCAGGCCCGGATGCCGTGCCTGATGCGTCCATGCCGGCGCACTCGAGCGAGGCGATGCGCTCGCCTTCGCGCGCAAGGCGCAGCGCGCGCGTGCGCACGACGAGCCTGGCGCCTCGCTCGAGTGCGCCGGGTATGGTCGTCACGAGCATCGACTGCTTCGCGTTGATCGGACAGCCCATGCCGCAATAGCCCAGGTCCCAGCAGCCGCGCACGTTGCGCCGAATCGTGCCGTATGCGATGCCGAGCTTTCGTGCGCCGATCGCGAGCACGGCGTTGTTGGCGTTCGGCGGCACGTTCCACGGAGCGATTGCGAGCCGCGCCTCCATTCGCTCGAACCATGGTGCGAGCGCTTCGGTTGTGCAGTCGGCCAGGCCCCAGTCGCGTTGCCAGCGGGCGAGCGTGGCGGGCGGCGTACGGAACGAGCTCGTCCAGTTGACGGTCGTGCCGCCGCCGACGCAACGGCCCTGCAGGATGTTGACCGCCTTGTCGGCCGTCTTGCGTGCCGCAGACTCCATGTAGAGCGAGGGATAGGCCTCGGCTTCGCGCATGTGGAAGTCGGTAGAGGACCTGAGAGGGCCTTCCTCGATCATCACCACGTCGAGACCGGCCAGGGCAAGGCTTTCCGCGGCCACGCCGCCGCCGGCGCCCGTCCCGACGATCGCGACGTCCGCCTCGATAACCGCGCCGTTCTCGAGCTTTGCCCCGTCGATCACCTTCCAGCCGGAGGCGAGCCCGGCGCGCACGGGATCCGCGTTGCGCGAGGTCGGCCCCGAAGGCTCAGGCGCCGAGCTGCGGAGGTCCGTCATAGCCGATCGCCGTCCAGGAGCGCGGGTTGCCGTACCATGCGGCCACGATGAGTTGATGAAACGCGTCGTAGGCCGAGCGCTTGAGGGTCCAGCGGCTGTCGTGCCAGCGGTCGAGGAACGCAGCCACTTCATCGACGCTCGCTTCCTCCCACGGCGAGGCCACCCCCGCAAACGCGCGCCGTGCCGGCGGCAGCGTCAGCAACGCGAAGAGTTGGCCGAGCTCCGTTTGGGCGGCAGGGGGCAGTCCCGCCACTGCCTCGTCCACGCCGGCGACGGTCTCGGTGACCGCTGTTGCGCGCGCGCTGGCATCGGCCGGCAACGCGCCCGCAAGCATTGCGGGAACGATCGCGGTCACGATTGCCAGTGCGTCCGGCGAAAGCGCGCGCGCACCGGCCGTCGGACCCGAGCGCCGCGACCATGCCCACCACCCTGCGGTGGCCAAAGCGGCAGTGCCGACGGCACCGGCGGCGAGAAAGCGGCGGCGCGTGATCATCGAATTGGGAAAGGGCAACCTCGCGCACGCACGAGGCGCAAAGAACGCTCGTGGAGAAGATAGACGTGGCCGCTAGACAAATCAATCTAAACCAACGATGCGGAAAGGTGTGCGAGTGCGTTAGGCTAGACTCGTCGGTGTCGCCGAGGTTCCTCAAGATCGTCGCGGCCATGACCTATACCCTTCCGCGCCATGCGGCCGAGTCGGAGCTGCGCCAGGCGCTCTTGCGCGTGCACGAGCTGCACGACGAGCGCAACTCCAATCCCGTTCTCGGGAGCGCGCTCACGCGGCTTGCCGAGTGGCAGAGCCGCCGTCTGGGACTGACGTACGCGGACCTTGCCGCCGACCCGCGCTATGCCGATGCAGTCGCCTTCTTTCAGGTCGACCTGTACGGTCCGGCGGATTACACGCGGCGCGACGCCGATGTCGCGCGTGTCGTGCCGATGCTCGTGAGGATGCTTCCCGAGCGCGTTGTCGGCACGATCGCGCATGCGATGGAACTGAATGCGCTGTCGCAGGAGCTCGACCGCGTGCTGCTGGAGTGGCTCCCGCGCGCGGACACGCGCTTCACGGTTGCCGAATACTGCCGGGCGTATCGGCGCGCCGGCAACGTGCCGGCGCGCCAGCGGCAGATCCGGCTGATCGTCGAGATCGGCCAGGCGCTCGATGAGTACGTGACGAAGCCGCTGATCCGCGCGGCGCTCACCATGATGCGCGGACCGGCGCACTTCGCGGGATTCGGCGTGCTGCACGATTTCCTCGATCGCGGCTTCAATGCGTTTCATCGCATGGAAGGCGCGCAGTTGTTCCTCGCAACGATCGAGAAGCGCGAGACCGCGCTGCTCGACGCAATCATGGCCGGATCGAACGGTCCTTTCCCCGATCCGTACGAGGACGCGTCGGCATCCGCGCCGCAGGAGCCGCTTGCGCGCTGAACGAGTCGCCGATGCGGCGCTACGCCTTGCCGATCAGCTTGTCCAGCTGGGCGTGAATCTCCTTCTCGAGTGCAGGCTTCATCATCGAGAGCAGCAGGCCGAGGCGCACATCCAGGCGTATCTCTTCCTTGCCGACGTGCATGCGACCGGAAAGCCCGGGTCGCTCGAACTCGACGTGATCGCCCGCCCACGCATAGTCGAGGTCGAAGCGCTTGTTGAGGTCCTTGGCGATCTTCTCCGCGACGCCCTTCGCCTTCTTGTGGGAAAGATGATGCTTCTTGCCGATCGATATCGTCGCCATCGTGCCGCTCCCGGAGGTGCCGTCGGCGCAGTATAGCCAAGCCGCGCGCGGCCGGATGCGGCAGAATCTCGCCCTTGTCCACCCGCCGATCGTCGCCATGGAGTCCCGATGACGGGCAACATCGCGCAGTACTTCCGCCAGCATCTCGCGCACCCCGGGCGGGTGCTCTATCGGCACTACGTGGACGAGCGCTGGGCGGACGTCAGTGCGGGTGCGCTCGCCGTGGAGATCGCGCGTTGGCAGGTGGCGTTTCGCCGCGAGGGTCTGCGCACGGGTGACCGCGTCGCGATTTGCGCGCGCAACGGACCCGCATGGGTTGCGGTGGACCTGGCTGCGCTCGGCATGGGTCTCGTCGTCGTGCCAACCTACGTGGACGACAACCCCGACAACGCTGCATGGTGCATCGCGCACGCCGAGTCGCGATTGCTCGTTGTCTCGAACGCGCGGCTCGCTGCGAAATTCGCGCGGCTTGCCGGGACCTACGCATTGCCTCCCCGGGTCGTGCTGCGCGCCGATGACGACGTCGCGGATGCGAGCCGTGCGGAGGCGTTCCTGCCGGCTCCCGGCGGCGACGTCGAAGTCGCCGATCTACCGCTCGAGGCGCTTGCGACGATCTGCTTCACCTCGGGCACTGCCGGCCGCCCGAAGGGCGTGATGCTGTCGCACGGCAACGTCATTGCCAACGTGCGCCAGTGCGAGGGCACGGGGATGGCGCGGCCGGACGACGAATTCCTGTCGATCCTGCCGCTCTCGCACATGTTCGAGCGCACGGGTGGCTACTACCTGCCGCTTGCGATCGGCGCGCGGGTGACGTTCTCGCGCGGCGTCGCGCAGCTCGCCGAGGATTTCGCCACTCGGAAGCCGACCGTCGTTTTTGCCGTCCCGCGGATCTTCGAGCGCTTTCACGCGCGCATCCTGCAATCGATCGGCGCCAAGAGGCAACGGCGGTTGCTGTTCGAAACGTGCGTCGAGCGTGGCTATCGCCATGCGCAGGGCCGCGCGACGCCGTTGGACCGTGTGCTCGTCCCGGTGCTGCGCAGACGCGTCGGCAGAACGGTGCTCGCGCGGCTCGGCGGGCGGCTGCGCCTCGCGGTCGTCGGCGGCGCTGCGCTCGACCCGGCGCTTTCCAAGGTGTTCATCGGTCTCGGGCTCACGATGCTGCAAGGCTACGGGATGACGGAAGCGTCGCCGGTCATCGCTGTCAACCGCGCCGGCGACAATCGTCCGGAGACGGTGGGGGCGCCGCTCGCGGAGATCGACGTGCGACTCACGGCCAACGGCGAGCTGCTGGTGCGCGGCCCCAACGTGATGCTGGGCTATTGGCGCAACGAGGCGGCGACTCGCGCCGCGATCGACGCCGAGCACTGGCTGCACACCGGTGATCTCGCGGAAATGGTCGACGGCCGGATCCGGATCAAGGGACGCGCGAAGGACATCTTCGTGATGAGCAATGGCGAGAAGCTGTCACCGCAGGAAATCGAGCTCGCGATCCTGCGCGACCCGGTGTTCGACCAGGTGATGCTGGCCGGTGACGGACAGCCCTACGTCGTGCTGCTCGCAGTCACGAAGGAGGCGGACGAGGGGGAACTCGTGCGCCGCGCCAACGCGCAGCTCGCGGCGTTTCCGCGTTGGGCGCGGGTGCGGCGCGTGATCGCAACGCCCGAGCCTTGGAGCATCGACAACGGGTTGCTGACGCCCACGCTCAAGCTCAAGCGCCCGGTGTTGCTCGACCGCTATGGGCCGCGGCTGAGCGCAGCGTATCGCGAATCGTCGCTGGACTAGGGCAACATGGGTGAACCAGCTCCGGCGTTGTGTCGCAATTGTCACCCGCGTCGACCGAAGGCGATCGCGCAGATGACCAGGCCCGCGGCGATGAACGTCGCAGGATCGAGCGGTTCGCCGAGCAACAGTGCGGCCGCAAGGATTGTCAGGAACGGCTGGAGTAGCTGCACCTGGCCGACCAGGGCGATGCCGCCGAGTGCCAATCCTTTGTACCAGGCGAAGAAGCCGAGGTACATCGAGACGACGGCAACGTAGGCGAACCCGACCCAGGCGGGCCACGGCGCCTGCGCAAGCCCGCGATCGGCAGCAAGCGCGGTGGGCAGGACAAGCAGCGGCGCCGCGAGCACCAGCGCCCACGAGATCACCTGCCATCCCTGCATGTGCCGCGAAAGCCGCGCGCCCTCCGCGTAGCCGACCGCGGCCGCCGCGACAGCCGCGACGAGCAGCAGATCCGCAACGTGCAGCGCGCCGCCACCCTTCAGCAGCGCGAACCCGATGACGACCGAGCTGCCACCAAGCGCACAAAGCCAGAAACGTCGCGAGGGTCGTTCGTGCGCGAGCCATGCGCCAGCGAGCGCGGTGGCGAGCGGCAGCAGGCCCACAACGACCGCACCGTGCGCTGCGGGAACGTATCGCATCGCCCACGCGGATAAGAGCGGGAAGCCGACGACGACACCGGCAGCAACCACCGCAAGGCGCGGCCACATTGCGGGCGCCGGCCACGGCGTGCGCGTCGCGTGCAGCACGCCGGCAGCAAGCAGCGCCGCGACGATCGCCCGGCCAAGCCCGATGAACACCGGATCCATCGCCGCCACCGCGACACGCGTTGCCGGCAGCGTCAGGCTGAAGGCGACGACTCCCAGGACGCCCCACAGCAACCCACGGCGACGTTCCTCGGGCGAGGGACGGCGTGCCGCGGACGGTGGCGTCGGACCGACTGTACCGGATGTGGTGCGCATGGCGACATCGTAGCAACGGCGCCACGAGTCACCTTCTCACTGCGCGGAACAGAGTCAGCCGCGGATCGGCATGCAGGTCGCCGACCTCGGGCCAACCTTGCGCCGCGCCCGGGTGGGCGCGGCGGTCAAGCGGGGGTGTCAGTGCTGCGGATTGAGGAGCGAACGCATGTCGGGCGGCGGGCTCGGTTTCGTGCGTGCTTCCGAAGCGGGTTCGCTGCGCTCGGCCGCCGGAGCGTCGATCTGGCGAAGGTCTCCGGTCAGCATTCCGCCTTCTGCGACGACGAGCTTGCCGTAGCGGATCGTGCCGGTCACCCGCCCCGTGCCGTGCACGACGAGCTTGGTGCGGGCAGTGAGCTCCCCGGTGAACTCGCCGTGGATTTCCGCGACGTCGATGTGCGCGGTGCCGGTCAGCGTCCCGGGCCGCGCGATCTCCATCGCCTTGCTGTTCACCGTCGCCTCGACTTGGCCTTCGATCAGCAGGACGTCGCAGTTGCTGATCTCGACGCCTTTGAGCTTGACGTTGTTGCCGACGATCAGCTTGCTGCCCGAGGCCTCCGCGGCCGACGTTTCGGGAACGGCTTCCTGCGCCGGCTCTTTCGCCTGCGCCTGCGCCGGTGGCGGTGGCGGGTCGCGCGGCGGCGGCACCGTGGCGGCCGGCGTGCGCGGCGGCATCTGGCTGCCGGCCGTCGCCTGCAGCGGGCCGGAGCCGTAGGGGGCGAGCTTCGTGGTCGGCTTGCCGGCGTCCTTCGTGTCGGCGGGGCGATCGCTGCGGCTGAAGTTGAGCATGTCCATTGTCCTCGCTGGATGGGGTTGCTATGCCATTGTCATCGTGCACCCGAAAGCCTTTTTGTGCAACACATTTTGACGTTCGGGAGGGACATTTTTCCGGGGCGCGGCTGTCCCCGGGGCACGGCCGGCTCCTCCCCCCTTGGGCCACGAAGAAAGGGGCGGGCCGTGACGTCCTGCAGGGTGCCATGGCCCGGTGAGGGCGGCGATTCGGCCAGCGCGGCCGGCGGGCTTGCGTCAGGCCGGGCGTGGGCGTTCGGGGCCTAGGCCGCGCGCCTCAGCGGCACGACGGCGTCGCCGAACAGCGCAATCGCGTCGTCGACCGACGTCGCCTTGAGCAGGCGCTCCTGGACCTGCGCGGGCGACCAGGTGTCGGCCGGCACCGCGTCGGCAAAGCGCTCCGCCGCATGCGCATCGTCGATGAACTTGCGGAACATGCGCGTCAGCTGGACGCGGTCGCACAGGCCGAGCTCCAACCGGAAGTCGACACGGCCCGAGCGGATCGCCGCCTCGTCGATCAGTTGCGGGTGGTTGGTCGTCAGGAACACGACCGACCCTTCGTGCGCGGCCACGCCGTCGAGCGCGTTGATGAAGCCCGAGTACGACACCTTGACCTGCGTGTCCGCCTTGCTGCGTTGCTGGAAGAATGCGTCCACGTCCTCGATCAGGATCACCGACCGGCGCGGCACCGACGACAGCAGGCTGCCGATCTTCTCGTCGGTCACGTTGGGCGAGGCGAGCGAAAGCACGCAGACATTGAGCGCGAGCTCCGAGGCGAGTGCCGTGACGAGCGACGTCTTGCCTGTCCCTGGCGGGCCGAACAGCAGGTAGCCGCGTCGCCACGGAATGCCGAGCGTCTCGTAGCGCTCGCGCGAGGCGAAGAAGCGCTTCAGGTCGTCGACGATCGCCTCCTTCTGGCCGGCCTTCAGCACGACGGAGTCGAGCTTGCGGTTGTTGCCGAGACGCGCGCGCGACCACTCGTTGCTGTACGGCGAGGGCATGTAGACCGCGATGCGGTTCAGCTCGCGCGCGATGCGCTGCTCCAGCGCGGCATCGATCAGCGCCTCGAGCGGGCGCTTGTCGCGGCCGAGTGTCGACACGCTGATCTTCTCGACCACGGATGCGGCGACCTGGACCTCGCGCTTCATCCACATCAGGCGGCCGTCGAGCACGAACAGGTGGAAGCCTTCGCCGGGCGAGAGCAATGTGGCGGGCCGGCCGCCCTGCTGCAATTCGTCGTGCAGGCTCTGGTAGCTGCTCGTGTTGCTGCGTACCGCGCGCACGGTGAAGTTGTTGATGCGGCGCAGCGCCTCGCGGCTGTCCATGTATTCGACGAACGCCGGAAACATGAGCTCGTCGCGGCTGTCGACGGAAAGCGTCGTTACGAAGAGATGCTTCGCCCACTTGGCGAACTTGCCGGGGACGTCGCGCAGCCACATCGCGGCCACGCCCATCAGCGCGAGCGTCATCCCTCCGGAAACCAGCGGGTTGGAGCCCAGGGCGGCGGTGATCGATTCGAACATGGCGAGTCCACGAATGGAGGTGCGCAGACTGTTGCGCGGCGTGCATTAAACGCAGGATGCAGTGCCGGGGTCTACGCCTTGCGAATCTGTTCAGGAAACGCCGCGGGCGGCCGGGCTCGACAGCGAAACCCCCGCGGGAGTCTGTCCAGGACAGCGTCGATCGCAAGGAAGGGCCTTGTCGGGCGGCCGGTCTCCGCGGGTCCCGGCACCTGCGCGATCGGACGGGCCTGGAATGGGCACCGGGGTCCGCAGTCGGACAACGGAGATCGCGATCAACCCGAACCATTCCGGCTCTGCTAAGGTTCGATCCGCCGACGCATCACCGCCTGCCCGTCATGCTTCCCCGCTGGATCACGGCCGCCTACCTGCTGTACCTCGTTGCCCCGATTGCGCTCCTCTTCGCGGGATCGTTCGGCGACCTGTGGCTCAACACGCTGCTGCCGACCGGCGTCACGACGCGCTGGTACCAGCAGGTGGCGGCCGATCCGAGCTTCCGTCGCGCGTTCGGGGTGAGCCTGCTCGTCGCGGCAATGACCTGCGTCGCGTGCCTTGTGGCCGGCCTGCCGCTCGCCTACGCATTGTTCCGCGCCCGCAGCCGCCGGGTGCGCGCCGCCGCGCGCATCCTCTACCAGCTGCCCGTGGCGCTGCCCGCGCTGGTTCTCGCCTTCGGTTTCATCCTCGTGTTCTCGTCGGACATGCTGCCGTGGCTCGGCAGCATCTGGCTGCTGGTCGCCGGCCACATCGTGCTCGGGCTGCCCTATTTCCTGCAGACCGTGGTCTCCGACATGCAGCGCCTCGGCCTGCGCACGCTCGAGGATGCCGCCGAGTCGCTCGGCAGCAACGGGCTGCAACGATTCGTCCACATCGTGCTGCCCGCGCTGCGCCATTCGATCCTGTCCGGGCTCATCATCGTCGCCGCCCTATCGATCGGCGAGTTCCAGTTCAGCAACCTGGTGGCGGGCTTCCTTAACCGCACGTATCCCGTCGTGCTGCTGCAGGCGTTCTATGGCGCGACCGGGTTCGCCTGCGCGGCGACCGTCGTGCTGCTCGCACTGGCGCTGACCGCCTCCGTGCTGGGCGCGCTTTCCACACGCGGAGCGACGCGGCTTTCCCTGTCGGGAGCGGGGGTGGCATGAGCGCCGCCGGGCCGTCGCGAAGACGTCCACGCGAGCGGGGCGCAGCCCAGGCTCGAAGAGTGCGTCCGCGAGCATGGACGGCGGCCGACGCGAAGGCGCCGCGGATCATGCGGTCGTCCAATGAGGCCGCGAATTGCTCCCTCTCGGAGGGAAGGCGCGCAGCGCCAAGGGTGCACCAATGACCGCGGCGGTCAGTCTGTGCAATGCGAGCTTTCGCTATCCCGGCGGAAACGCAGGAATCTTCGACCTTTCGCTCGACATCGCGCCCGGCGAACTCGTCGTCTGCATCGGGCCGAGCGGCTGCGGCAAGACGACGCTCCTGAAGCTCATCGCCGGATTTCTCCGCGTCGATACCGGGACAGTGCATCTTGCGGGCGAGGACGTGACGGATGCGACGGTGCGCTCGCGCGAATGCGGCATCGTGTTCCAGTCCTATGCGCTGTTTCCGCACATGACGATCCGCGACAACGTCGCCTATCCGCTGCGGGTGCGCGATGTCCCGCTTGCGGATCGTCGCCGCCGCGCCGGCGAGATGCTCGAACTCGTCGGTCTCTCCGCGATGGGGGACCGGCTTCCCGCGCAGCTTTCCGGCGGGCAGCAGCAGCGTGTTGCGCTCGCACGTGCGCTTGCGTTCAAGCCGCGGGCACTCTTGCTCGACGAGCCCTTGTCGGCGCTCGATGCGGCCACCCGCGTCGCGATGCGCGACGAGGTGCGGCGCATCCAGCAGCAGCAGGGCATCGCCTCGCTCCTCATCACCCACGACCAGGACGAGGCGCTCTCGCTCGCCGACCGCATCGCGGTGCTGCGCGACGGCCGGCTGGTGCAGGTCGCGGCTCCGCAGGCGCTCTACGACAGCCCGGCGGACGCGTTCGTGGCGAGCTTCGTCGGCCGAGCGAATCTGCTCGACGGCGTGGTCGGCGCGGCCGACGCAGTGGACACGCCGATTGGACGGCTGCTGACGCTTTCGCAGGCGCGCAACTCTGGCGAACGCGTGCGCCTGCTGATTCGCCCCGAGCGCGTCCTTCCCGTCGCGGAGCCCCGCGGCGACAACGTGTTTCCCGCGCGCGTATTGCACGACCGCTTTTATGGCGCGAGCCGCGAACTGGAACTCGCGGTCGGTGCGGGCGTCCTCAAATCGGAAACCGTCGTGCGCGGCCCCGTCGCGCACGTCCGTGTGCCGCGCGACGCGGTGCAGTTCCTACCCCTGCAATGAAGGAGAGCATGATGAAGATCGGTGGTTGGCTGTTGGCGCTCGGCGCCTCGCTGGTCGCGAGCAGTGTGCTCGCGCAGACCGTGCTGGATTCGCCCGAGCTCTACGCGGGCGAGAAGACGCTCTACGAGGCGGCGAAGAAGGAAGGCATGGTCGTGAGCTTCGACACCGGCCCGACCTGGGCCAATTGGGCGGCGCAGTTCGCGGCGTTCAAGAAGCGCTATCCCGAAGTCGAGATCGTGTACAACGACCTGGGCTCGGCGGCGACGGTCGTGGCGCTCGAAAAGGCGAGGAACCGTCCGCAGGCCGACACGGCCTACTATTTCGCGGCCTCGGCAATCGACGCGGTCAACAAGGGGGTGGTCGCGCCATTCAAGCCGGTCAACTTTGACAAGTTGCCGGATGTGTTCCGCGACCCGGACGGCAAGTGGTTCACGATCCACTCGCTCACCGTTGCGTTCATCGTCAACACCAAGCTCGTCAAGAACGTCCCGCAGTCGTGGGCGGACCTGCTGAAGCCCGAGTACAAGAACTCGATCGTCTATCTCGATCCGCGGTCGACTGGCGTCGGGCAGGTGCTGACGTTCGCCGCCAACTTCGGCGCGGGCGGCGACATGAACAACGTTCAGCCGGGGCTCGACTACCTGGGCAGGTTGCACAAATCGGGCAACGTGCTGCGCGTGCTCGGCACGACCCCGTACTCGCAGTTCGTCAAGGGCGAGATCCCGATCTGGATTTCCTACGAGAACGATGGCCTCAAGGCCAAGTGGACCGACGGACTCGGCGATTCGGTTGCGGTGGTGATCCCGAAGGAAGGATCTGCGGCCGCACCGTACGGCATCAGCCTGGTCGAGAAGGGTCCGAACCCGAATGCGGGCAAGCTCTGGCTCAACTTCATCATGACCGACTTCGGGCAGGGCATCTTCGCGCAGGGTTTCGTGCGGCCCTCCGTGCCTGGCGTCAAGCTTCCCGACAACGTCGCCGACAAGCTTCCGGTCGCGGCGCAGGTGAAGCCGCTCGACGTCAAGGCGGCCGCGGCGAAGAAGGCCGAGATCGACAAGGGCTGGGTCACGGCGACCGAGGCCAAGTGACGGTTTTCCTGCATCTTGCCGCATGGCCGGTAAGGGTCCTCCTTCCCGGTGCCGGCGTCGCCTTTGCCGGCTGCGTCTGATGCGCGCCCGCTCGTCCGCGCTGCTTGCATTGCCGGCGATTGCGGTGCTCGTGGTCTTCTTCGGGCTGCCGCTGGCAGCGGTGGCGTTCGACGCGCTTTCCGGGGGCCAACGCGCGTTCGCACGCGTGTTCGCGCTGCCGCCGTTCTGGGCGTCGGTCGGCGGAAGCGTGTTGCTTACGGCCGTTGCCGCGACGCTCTCGACCGCGGTCGGCGTTGCCGTTGGGCTCCACCTTGCGCGATTGCCGGAGCGCACGCGAACGCTGCTGTCGTTCGTGATCGCGCTGCCGCTCACGTTCTCGGGGCTGATCGTCGCCTACGGCTTCATTCTGGGCTACGGGCGCGCCGGGTTCGTGACGCAACTGCTGGGCTACGCGGGCCTCGATCCGGCGGTGATCGGCAAGGCGCTGTTCACGCCGGTCGGGCTTGCATTCGCATCGTCGTACTACCTGATTCCGCGGGTGGTGATGTCGATCCTGCCGGTGTTCGTCAATTTCGACCCGGCGCAGACGGCTGCGGCGGAATCGCTCGGCGCGACGCGTGCACAGGCGTTCCTGCAGGTGATGCTGCCGCAAGTCGCGGCGCCGGTGGGTGCGGCGTTCTGCCTCGTCGCGGCCGTCGTGTTCGGCGCCTACGGCACGGCGCTCGCGCTGGTCGGCACGCAGCTCAACATCCTGCCACTGCAGCTCTACAGCCTGATCTCGGAAACAGGCTCCGATTTTCCGGCTGCGGCCGCGCTCGCGCTGCTGATCACCGCCGTCTGTTCAGCCATCATGACCACCGGCGAGTGGTTCGGGAGTCGGTATGAGCGTCACCTTTAGCCTTGACCGCGCCGCGGAACGACTGTTCGATGCCGCGGGCCGCGAGTTCGACTTCGAGACTCGGTCCTGGAAAGCAGCCGGCAGCGCCGTGACGGGCGAGCCGGTCGAGCTGCAGGACGCCGTGCGCTGGATGCAGCGCGAGACGCCCTACAAGATCCGCATTCCGGTTGGCGTGATCGGACCGCGCGAAGCCGGCGCGGAGCAGCTTCGCGCCGCGGAAGGGATCGGCGCGGGGCTCGCGGACATGGGCTTCTCCGTGATCTGCGGCGGGCGGCAGGGTGTGATGGAAGCGACCTGCAACGGCGTGCGGCGCGCCGGCGGGTTGTCGATCGGGCTCCTTCCCGAGCCCGATCCGGCAGCCGCCAATCACTATGTCGGCATCGTCATCGCGACCGGCATCGGCGAGGCGCGCAACGCGCTGATCGCCCGCGCCGCGTTCTGCCTCGTCGCCATCGGCGACAGTTACGGAACGCTGTCCGAAGTCGCGCTCGGGCTCCAGTTCGGCAAGACCGTGATCGGACTCGCAGGAGCCGCCAACGTCGAAGGCGTGATTCAGATGAAGAGCGTGGATGATGCGCTTGCGCAAGTTGCCCGGTGCGCGTTGGTGCTTCCCGCCTGACGCGCGGGCCTCGGCCGGTCACGCAAAGCGCGCTTGTCGGTGATCAGTCCAATCCGATCAATTGGAACGCTGGCACGGGCTGCGAGTATCCCTTGAGCGTCAATGGCCCGATGCCATCCACCTTCACGGTGTCGTCGAGCGCGCCGCGCGTTCGGCGGTCGATCAGGATCTGTCCTGGCGATGCTTCGCCGCACAGACGCGCGGCCAGATTCACCACGCCGCCGATCGCCGTGTAGTCGAACCGGCCCTCGAAGCCGAACGCGCCGACGGTCGCGTAGCCGTGGGCGATGCCGATGCCGAGGTCGAGCTCCCAGCCCTGCTTCTGCCAGCGCTCGCGCAGCTCGTGAAACTGTGCCTGCATCGAGAGTGCCAGGCGGGCGGCGCGGCGCGCGGGTTCATCGATTGGAAACGGATCGTTGAAGAACAGGACAATCCCGTCTCCGGCAAACCGGTCGAGCGTGCCCTCGTGCGCGACGATCAGTGCCCCCATCGCAGCGTGGTAGTCGGAGAGCATTTCCTGCACCTCCTCGGGTTCGGCGGCATCCGTGAATGCCGTGAAGCCGCGGAGGTCGAGGAACATCGACGTGATCTCGCGCCGATGCGGCGCAAGGATCGATTGCTCCCCCGCGGCGACGATCGCATCCGCCACCGACGGTGCGAAAAAGCGCTTCAGCCGACCGAGGCGCTCGAGCTCTTCGACCTGAACGCGCACGCGGTCCTCGAGCGTGCGGTTCAACTCCCGCAACGCGTCCGCCTGCCGACGCACCTCGTCCTGCAGATCCTTGATGCGCAGGAGCGAGCGCACCCGCGCGAACAGCTCCGGCTGATTGATCGGCTTCGACAGGAAGTCGTCGGCACCCGCCTCGATGCCCTTCACCCGCTCCTGATGCGGGTCGAGCGAGGTCACGAGCACGACGGGCAGCAAGGCGGTTTCCGCGCTTGCGCGCAGCTGCCGGCACACGTCGTATCCGGATAGCCCCGGCATCATCACGTCGAGCAGCACCAGGTCGGGCTTGTCGCTTTCGACTTGCGCGAGACCCTCCTCGCCGCTCGTCGCGGTCGCCACCGCGTAGCCCTTCACGCCCAGCAGGTCGGCCAGCAGCTTGACGTTGGCCGGTGTGTCGTCCACCACGAGGATCTTCGCCGGGATGGTCATCGCGGGGCGCCCTCGAGCAGTTCCCGCACGGTGTCGAGGAACTGCTTCAGGTTGATCGGCTTGCTGACGTACGCATCGAAACCGGCCTCCGTGATGACGCTGCGATCCTGCTGCATCACCGAGGCCGTCACCGCCGCGACGGGGATCGCGGCCGTCGCCGCGTCGGCGCGCAGGAGCCGCAGCGCGTCGATGCCGTCCATTCCGGGCAACTGGATGTCCATCAGCACGAGATCGGGCCTGTGCTCGCGCGCGAGACGGATGCCATCCTCGGCGGTTCCGGCCTCGAGCGTCCGGTAGCCCTTCACCTGCAGCACGTCGCGGACGAGCTTGAGGTTCTTGTCGTTGTCTTCGACGATGAGTATGAGGCTCATTGGTGTGCCCCCACGCTTGCGGCGTGCGCCGCTGCGCTGCGTGGACGTCCTCGGGACGGCCCGGCGGCGCTCAGGTGTACCCCCACGCTTGCGGCGTGCGCCGCTGCGCTGCCCCCCGAGGGGGCGGAATTCGCGCCTTGGGACGGCCCGGCGGCGCTCATGGCGGAAGCGGAATGTCGAACGTGAACGTCGAGCCCTTGCCGGGCGCGCTTTCGACGCGGATCCGGCCGCCGTGCAACTCGACGAAGCGCCGGGTGAGGGCGAGGCCGAGGCCCGTTCCTTCCTGCTTGCGGGTGTAGTCGCTGCCGACCTGGCGGAATTCCTCGAACACCGCGTCCTGGTCGTCGGGCGCGATGCCGATGCCGGTGTCGCGCACCGCAATCACCATCCGGCCCGGTTCGCGCCGCGCGGTGAGTTCCACGCGCCCGCCATCCGGCGTGAACTTGACGGCGTTCGACAGCAGGTTGACGACGATCTGCTTCAGTTTGCGCTCATCCGCGACGACCTGGGAAAGCGTCGGATCGACGTCGAGCGAGAGCGCGATGCCATGCCGTTGGGCGCGCTCCCGCAGCAGCGTGAGTGCATTGGACAGCGCCGAAGGCAAGTCGAAGGTCGATTGCTCGAGCTCCATGCGGCCCGCTTCGATCTTGGACAGGTCGAGGATGTCGTTGATCAGGCCGAGCAGGTGCTTGCCCGACGAATGGATGTCCTTCAGGTAATCGTCCTGCTTGTCGTTGACCTCGCCGAACAGCCGCTCCAGCAGCACTTCCGAGAAGCCGATGATCGCGTTCAACGGCGTGCGCAGCTCGTGCGACATGTTGGCGAGGAACTCGGACTTGTGCTTGTTCGCGATCTCCAGTTGCCGGCTCTTGTCCTCGATCTCGTGGAACAGACGCGCGTTCTGGATCGCGATCACCGCCTGATCGGCGAAGGTCTTCAGCAGCGCGATGTCCTTGTCCGAGAACGGGCCGACGTGTTCGCGGCCGACGAAGATCGCCCCGATGCCTTTGCCCTCCCACAGCATCGGCGCGAAGATGAGCGACTTGATGCCGGTCCCGCGGCAAGCCTGGACCGTCCCGGGCGGCACGTTTTCGCCATGTTCGACGTCCGGGAAGTGCAGCACCTTGTGGTGGACGATGGCGGTGCCGGTGGCCGTGGACTCGTCGATCGGTGCCGGGAAGATCTTCTCCAGGTCCTCGCGCCCTGGACCGTGATACTCGCCCATCCGGATCAGGCCGTCGTCGCCGACCAGGTTGATCCCGATCAGCTTGCCCGCGAACAGCCGTTCGCAGCTCGTGACGATCTTGTCGAAAACCGGTGTCGTGTCGGCGATCGAGCTGCTGATCGCCGCGAGCACTTCGCCGGACGCGCGTTGCTGGTCGAGCGCCTCCTTGGTCTCGTTGAACAGCCTGGCATTCTGGATCGCGATCACCGCCTGGTCCGCAAAGGTCTTGAGCAATGCGATGTCCTTCTCGGAGAAGGGGCCCGGATAGTCGCGAAAAACGAAGATCGCTCCGATGCCCCTGCCTTCCCAGAGCATCGGCGCCCCGATGGCGGCCTTGATGCCCATCGCCTCCCACGCTTGGCGCGCACGCGGTGGGACGTCTTTGTCGTGATCGATGTCGGCGAAATGAACGACCCGGCGGCCAAGGATCGCGGTGCCGGTGGCGGATGTCTCGTCCACGGCAAAGGGATAGATTTGCTCCATCTGCTCACGGCCCGGACCGTTGTACGCCCCCAGGCAGATTCGACCGTCGTCGCCCACCAGGTTGATCACCCCCAGCTTGCCTGCGAACAGCCGCTCGCAACTCGTGAGGATCCTCTCGAACACCGGCGTCGTGTCGGCAATCGAATTGCTGATGGCCGCGAGGACCTCTCCCGATGCCCGCTGCTGGTCGAGGGCTTCCTTCGTTTCGTTGAACAGCCGGACGTTCTCCAGCGCGATCGCCGCCTGGTCGCCGAAGGTCCGCAACAGTGCGACTTCCCGCTCGCTGAAAGGTCGCACTTCCTGCCTGCGCAGCAGGATCACGCCGAACGGATGTCCCTCGCGATATAGCGGTGTCGCAACCACGGTGCGATGGCCGAGGCGCCGCGCGAACTCGTAGCTGGTCGGGAACTCGCTGCCCTCCGCCAACATGTCGCGCACCTGGACCGTCATCCCGTCGAGAAGAGCGCGGCCGGTGATCGAGCCGCGGTTGATCGCCAGTCTCTCGACCTGGGTCACCGGATCCGCGGCCGGTCCCTTCGAGGCGAGGTGGCGGAGCATTTCGCCGTCGGTCAGGTACATCGATGCGGCCGAGGCATCGCAATGTCGCGCGGCGCGCTCGGCGATCGCGTCGAGCACCGGCTGCACGTCGGTCGGTGAACCGGAGATCACGCGCAGGATCTCGCTGATCGCCGTCTGCTGCTCGAGCGCCTCCTTCGTCTCGTTGAACAACCGCACGTTCTGGATGGCGATCACCGCCTGGTCGGCAAAGGTCGTCAGGAGGTCGATCTGCTTGTCCGTGAAGCGACCTGCCTCGACGCGAGTGACGGTGATCGCGCCGACGACGTGACCCTCGCGCCGCATCGGGACGTTGAGAGCGCCGCGAAAGTTCGCCACCCTTGCGACATCCGCCAGCGCGTATCCGGGATCGGCAAGCACATCGGCAACGTGGACGATGGCGCCGGTGCGGACCACCCGGCTGGCCAGGGAGGGGCCGTCTGCGCGCATCGGGAAATGCCTGCCGACAGCCGCTGTTCCCCTGGGATCCACTCCAAAACTGGCTCCGACGCTGAGCCACTCGCCGTCGTAGGTGTACACGAAGCTCTGATTGGCGTCGCACAAACGCGCCGCCCGCAGGGCGATGGCGTCGAACACCGGCTTGGTGTTCGTCGGGGAGCTGGAGATCACGCGCAGGATTTCGCTCGTCGCGGTCTGCTTCTCGAGCGCTTCCTTGGTCTCGTTGAACAACCGCACGTTCTCGATGGCGATCGCCGCCTGGTCGGCGAAGGTCTTGACCAGCGAGATCTGCTTTTCGCTGAACGCCCGCGCTTCCATGCGCCAAAGCGCGATCGCGCCGATCGCGCGGTCCTCGCGCATCAGCGGCACCGAGAGGATCGCGTGGTGGCCGATCCGCCTCTGCAAATCGCGACCGATCGGGTACTCCTCTTCCGACGCCTTTGCCAGATCCTCCAGGTGAATGGATGTGCGGTCGACGACGGCGCGCCCGGTGACCGACCCGCGCGTCATGGGCATGGTTTCGTCATCGTGCAACGTGGACGTGATGCCGACGCCGGCTGCAAAGCGGAGCACGTCGCCGTCGACCAGAACGATCGTTGCCTGCACCGCATCGCAAAGCTTCAGCGCGCGTTCGGCGACGGCGTTCAGCATCGGCCTCACATCGCCGGGGGACCCGGAGATCACGCGGAGGATCTCGCTGATCGCAGTCTGCTGTTCGAGCGCCTCCTTGGTTTCGTTGAACAGTCGCACGTTGTCGATCGCGATCGCGGCCTGGCGGGCGAACGTTTCGACCAGCGCGACCTGGTCGGGCGAGAACAGGCGGGGTTCGCGGCGGTAGAGGAAGATCCCTCCGTAGGCGCCGCCCTCGCGCATCAGCGGAACGGACAGTACGGTGCGGCACCCCAATCGCTGGATGTTCTCCCGCGCGCCCGGGAACTCGCTGTCGACCAGCGGCACGACGTCCGCATAGTGGATCGTCTTGCGATCGATTGCCGCACGGCCGGTCAGCGACGTCCTGTCGAACGGCACGGGAATGGATTCCGGAGCTGGCCCGGCGGAGTATTGGGCGGTCGGGCGCAATATGTCGCCGTCGACCAGCAAAATCCGCGCGTAGGGCGCATCGCACAGATGGGCGGCCCGTTCGGCGACGGCATCGAGCACCGGCTGAACGTCGGTCGGCGAACTCGAAATGACACGCAGGATCTCGCTGATTGCAGTTTGCTGGTCGAGCGAATTGCGCAGCTCGCGGGTTCGCTCGTCGACCTTGCGCTCGAGGCCGGCGTAGGATTCGCGCAACTGCACGGACATGCGATTGAACTGATTTGCGAGCGCTTCCAGCTCGTCGCCGGTCCTCACGTCGATCTTCTGGTCGAGGTTGCCCGAGCCGATCCGCTCGGCGCCTTCCTCGAGCGTGCGAATCGGCCGCGCCATGCCGCGCGCGAGGCCCCAAGCGGCCAGTGCCGAGATCACGAGGCCCGCTAGCAGAAGCAGCCCGGTGCGCAGGATCGACGCATTGAGCTTCGCATACACCTCCGCGACCGGCTGCTCGACGAACACGTTCCAGCCGAGCGTTTCGATCGGCGCTACCGACGCAAGCACCTTCGTGTCGGCGAGGTCCACCGACACCATCGCAGGCTCGTCGCCCTCGCGACATGCGGGTTGCGGCCTGGACGTGCGCAAGGTGCGAAAGATTCGTCTTGCGGAGCACGAGGCCGATGTCCGGGTCGGCGACGAGAAATCCGGCGTTGTCGACGACGTAGGCCTTGCCCTTTTCGCCGATCCTGATCCGCGAAACGACGTCCCAGATGAACTTGAGGTTCACGTCGGCAATCGTCACCGGGCCCGAATCGCTGCCCGAGCGCAGCGCGATCGTCATATAGGGCTCCGTCTCCTTGCGGAAATAGACCGGCCCGAACCACGGCTTGCCACGTCTTGCGGCATGGAACGCGGGCTCCTGCGAGCGATCCTTGCCGGAGCCCACGACGTCCATCCCAAGGCGCGACACGGCGAGCTGTTCGCGACCGGCGGAGTCGAGCTGCGCAATGTCGGTGACCTCCGGCGCTTGGCGCAGGAGCTTGAGGAACTCGATCCGCCGCAGCTCGACATCGGAGGGGTCGAGTTGCGGCAACGACGCGTAGGCGAGCTGCCGCGTGATCTGCTGCATGTACTGCTCGATGCGCGAGGCGGCCGCGATCGCCTTTTCCTGCTGCAGGCTGGCGAGTGCCTGCCTGTTTTCCTGATAGGAGAAATAGACGCTCGTACCACCGGAAACGAGCAGCGCGATCGTCACGAGCGAGAGAATCAGCAGCAGGTACTTGCGAAACAGGCGGCCTCGGACGGCAGGCCGCGCGGCGACGGCGTCGCCGCGCGCTGGCGAGCCGGCACCGCGTGCGTCGATCGTTCCGGCCACGTCCACGCCATCGCCCGCGGTATCGCTCACCGGACGGATTCCCGATCGTGATCGCGCAAGATCACGGGTGGAACTCGCCGACAGGAACTGGCAATGCGCGCCGAATCGTCATGCCGCGCCCCTTTGCCCGCGTCGAGCGCAAGCAGCCGCTCCACACGGATCGGCAGGTCGATGGGCAACCGCGCCGGGCGCGCGCGGTCGAGAATACGGCCGCCGGGGAAATCTGCGAACCCGTGCCTCACGCGCGTCATTCGGGCTTCTCTCCTCGGGTGTCCCTTGGGCGACAGGGCGAAGCGCAATCCTAGCCGCTCCCGCAGCGCCGCGGCATTTGCTGCGCTGCACATTGACCTCGCCACGAAACAAACATAGGCTTCAAACGAACGTTTGACTTGACCGGGGGGATCCCGGTTCGGCGCCGATGGCACGGCGCAGGGGCCGGTGCTCATTGGTGCACCCTTGGCGCTGCGCGCCTTCCCTCGGGGAGGGAGCAATTCGCGCCTTGGGACGGCCCAGCGGCGCTCATGAGGAAAGCTGCAATGCGCAATGACAGGACTGCCGGAACCGTCGTACCGATTGCCGAGGCGCGTTATGCGGGCGCCACCAAGGATCGCATCCTCGACGCCGCGGAGACGCTCTTCATGGAGCACGGATACGAGGCGACGAGCCTTCGCGCGATTACGACAGCCGCAGACGTCAACCTCGCGGCGGCCAACTATCACTTCGGCAGCAAGGAGGCGCTGTTCGAGTCGGTGCTTCGTCGCCGGCTGGATCCGATGAATCAGCAGCGGGTCGAGCTGCTGACCCGGTTCGAGGCCGAGTGTGCGCCGCAGCCCGTGCCGTGCGAACGGATCCTGATCGCGCTGCTCATTCCGGCGCTCAAGCTTGCGCGCGACCCGGAGCGTGGCGGCTCCAACTTCCTGCGCCTGCTTGGCCGCGCGTACGCGGACCCGGCGCCGTTCATCCGCCAGTTCCTGTCGGATCAGTACGCGACGATGATCGCGCGCTTCAAGTCGGCATTCGGATGCGCGCTGCCGCGTCTGCCCAAGAAGGAGCTTTCCTGGCGGCTCCATTTCATCATGGGTGCGCTGTCCTACACGCTGGCCGGGACCGATGTGCTGAAGCTCATCGCCGAGCTCAACCCGGCTGCCACGACGAACGACGAGTTGCTGCTGCGGCGGCTCGCGCCCTTCCTGCTCGCGGGGCTCACCGCGCCGCTGGCCGATCTTCCGGATGTGAGCGGCGCGCTCGACGGCGAGCTCGCGCGCGGCGATTAGAGCCCGGACTCAGCGCGATTGGCGTAAATCGAACCCCATATTCCATCCAAGGGCGCCTTGCGCCTGCTGCTTCTCACTAGGAGTCATCCATGCTGACCGTCCTCTGGCTCGTGCTGGTTCTCTGCGGCGCCATTGCGCTGGCCTACGTCAACGCTGCGGGGTGGCTGTGGACCGCCGGCACTGCCGTCGCACTCGCCGCGAGCTTCGCTTTCGGCCTGCTGCCGGCATGGCTCAGTCTCGCGTTGATCGCTGCGTTCATCGTGCTGGCGATCCCGCTCAACGCGGCTCCGCTGCGCCGGCGGCTGATCAGCGACGGGGTGCTCCGAGCGTTCCGGCGTATCACGCCCCCGATGTCGCAGACCGAGCGCGAAGCGATCGAGGCGGGAAGCGTCTGGTGGGACGGCGAGCTTTTCTCCGGGCACCCGAATTGGCGGAAGCTGCTCGACGTGCCGGCTGCGAAGCTCTCGGCGGAGGAGCAGCATTTCCTCGACCATGACACCGAAGAACTGTGCACGATGGTCAGCGATTGGGAGACGACCAACGTCTACAAGGACCTGCCGCCGAACGTCTGGCAGTTCATCAAGGACAAGGGCTTCCTCGGGATGATCATACCCAAGGAGTATGGCGGGCTCGGTTTCTCGGGATTCGCGCACTCGCAGGTCGTGCAAAAGATCTCCACGCGCTCGGGGACCGCCGCGGTTACCGTGCTGGTGCCGAATTCGCTCGGACCGGGCGAACTGCTGCTGCACTACGGCACCGAGGCGCAGAAGCGGTATTACCTGCCGCGCCTTGCCAAGGGCCTCGAGATTCCGTGCTTCGCGCTCACCAATCCGAGCGCGGGCTCCGACGCAGCGTCGATTCCCGACTACGGGGTCGTCGGTTGGGGCGAACATGCGGGCAAGCGGGTACTCGGGCTGCGCGTCACCTGGGACAAGCGCTACATCACGCTGGGGCCCGTCGCCACGCTGCTTGGCCTCGCGTTTCGCGCCTACGACCCGGACAAGCTGATCGGCGACAGGCAGGATCTTGGCATCACCTGCGCGCTCATCCCCACCACGCACCCGGGCGTCAACATCGGTCGCCGGCACATGCCGTTGAACGCCGTGTTCCAGAACGGCCCGAACTGGGGCAAGGACGTCTTCATCCCCATGGAGTGGGTGATCGGCGGCCAGCCGATGCTCGGTCGGGGTTGGCGCATGCTCATGGAATGCCTCGCCGCCGGACGCGGCATCTCGCTGCCGTCGTCGAACACGGGCATGGCGAAGCTCGCGGTACGCACCACCGGCGGCTATGCGCGGGTGCGTCGGCAGTTCAAAACGCCGATCGGCAAGTTCGAGGGCATCGAGGAGGCGCTCGCCCGCATGGGTGGCAACCTCTACGTCATGGACGCGGTGCGTCGGCTGACCGCCCGCGCCGTTGACCTGGGCGAGAAGCCCGCCGTGTTGTCGGGAATCGCGAAGCTCCACATCACCGAGCGCAACCGCGAGGTGATCAACGACGCGATGGACGTCCTCGGCGGCAAGGGGGTCTGCATGGGTCCGTCGAATTTCCTCGGCGCCGCGTACATGCAGATGCCGGTGTCGATCACGGTGGAGGGGGCCAACATCCTGACGCGCAGCCTCATCGTGTTCGGTCAGGGCGCCATCCGCTGCCATCCGTACGTGCTTAAGGAATTGGAAGCGACGCGCGAGCACGATCGACACAAGGCGTCCGTCGCGTTCGATGCCGCGCTGTTCGGGCACATCCGCTTCGTGCTGTCGAACAAGGCGCGCGCGTTCGTGATGGGACTCACCGGCTCGCATTTCGTCGGCGTGCCGTCCGGTGTCGCACCGGAGACCCGGCGCTACTACCAGCAGCTCACCCGCTTCTCGGCCGCGCTCGCGTTCCTCTCGGATGTCTCGATGGCAACGCTGGGCGGCACGCTCAAGCGCAAGGAAAAACTCTCCGCCCGACTGGGCGACATCCTGTCGATGCTCTATCTCTGTTCGGCGACGCTCAAGCGCTACGAGGAGGAGGGACGCCGCAAGGCCGACGCACCGCTCATGCACTGGGCGATCTGGGACGCGATGTTCAAGGCCCAGGGCGCGTTCGAGGGCGTGCTGTCGAACTTCCCGAACCGCTTCATCGCCTCGGCGGTGCACTGGCTCGTCTTCCCGCTCGGCCGTCCGTACGTCGTTCCGTCGGACAAGCTCGGCCATGACGTCGCGCGGCTGCTGGTCGAGCCGTCGGAGACGCGCGATCGCCTGACGGCCGGCATGTTCATCCCGGCCGATCCGGAAGATCCGGTGCGGCTGGTCGAGCGTGCGCTCGCGGCAACGCTTGCCGCGGAGCCGGTCGAAGCGAAGCTTCGCGCGGCGCAGAAGCATCGTCATTTCGACAGCCAGGCGCTGCCGGGCACGCCGCCCGAGGAGATCGAGCAGCGCGCGGTCGCAGCCGGCGTCATCACCGCCGACGAGGCGGGCATTCTCGCCCTGCAGCGCGAACTCACTGCGAAGGTGGTGCGCGTCGACGACTTCGGGCCCGATCTCGGCACTTCGCTGCTCGAGCCCGCGAACCCCGTCACGGCCTTTCCGTCCGCGGTGATGCAGCCGCAGCAGCACGCGCAGACCGCGGAGCGCGCCGCCGCCTGAACGGTCGCCGCAATTCGCGCATCGCCCGCAATGTCCCGCCGGGGTCGTTGCGGGCGGCAGCATCCATCGCCGTCGGATTCGCCGCGCAGTCGCCTTCGGCCACCACCGCACAAAGGCATTCGTCATGGCACCGAACAACGAACCGATCTACATCGTCGACGGCCTCCGTACGCCGTTCCTCAAGTCGCGCAACCGGCCCGGTCCGTTCGCCGCGTCCGATCTCGCAACCGAGGCGGGGCGCGCGCTGCTGCTGCGCCAGCCGTTCGAGCCCAGCGCGCTGGACGAGGTGATCCTGGGCTGCGCTGCGCCTTCGCCCGACGAAGTCAACATCGCACGAGTTGCGGCTTTGCGCATGGGCTGCGGCCTCAAGGTGCCTGCATGGACGGTGATGCGCAACTGCGCGTCCGGCATGCAGGCGCTCGATTCGGCAATCAACAACATCCGCGCGGGCCGTTCGGACCTCGTGCTTGCGGGCGGAGTCGATGCGCTGTCGCGGGCGCCGCTGCTGTTTTCCGACGCAATGACGCTTTGGCTGTCAAACTGGTATGCGGCCAGGACGTTCGGGCAGCGCGCAGCATTGGCGGCGAAGTTCCGGCTGTCCTACCTCGCGCCCGTCATCGGACTCATGAAGGGGCTCACCGACCCGATGGAAGGGCTGCTGATGGGGCAGACCGCGGAAAACCTCGCCTACCGCTTCGGCATCAGCCGCGTCGAGATGGACGCGTATTCCGCGCGAAGCCACCAGCGGGTGCTTGCTGCACAGAAGGCCGGGCATTACGAGCGCGAAGTGATCCCGCTGTTCGACAAGTCGGGGAAGCTGTACGCGGCCGACGACGGCATGCGCGGGGATTCGACGCCTGAGAACCTCGCGAAGTTGAAGCCCTTCTTCGACCGCAAGTACGGCAACGTCACCGCCGGCAACAGTTCGCAGATCACCGACGGCGGCGCCTGGCTCGTGATTGCGTCGGAGCGCGCGGTCAAGCAGCACAAGCTCGAACCTCGCGGGCGCATCGTCGACTCGCAATGGGCGGGGCTCGATCCGGCGCAGATGGGTCTCGGGCCCGTGCATGCCGCCACGCCGATCCTCGCGCGGCATCAACTCGGCTTGAACGACCTCGACTGCTGGGAGATCAACGAGGCCTTCGCCGCGCAGGTGATCGCGTGCCTGCGCGCATGGCAGAGCGACGAGTACTGCCGCACGGAGCTCGGGCTTCCGGGTGCGCTCGGCGTGCTCGACGAGTCGAAGCTGAACGTCGACGGGGGCGCGATCGCGCTCGGTCATCCGGTGGGGGCGTCCGGCGCGCGCATCGTGCTGCACGTGCTGAACGTTCTCGAGCGCAATCAGGGGCGCCGCGGGATGGCCGCGATCTGCATCGGCGGCGGCCTGGGCGGCGCGATGCTGGTGGAGCGCACCTGACCGTCCGCAACGATCCCCGCCGCCATCCTGCACCCCGCATCACCACATACTTCCCGGGAATCAAGATGCAACACTGGACGATCACCCGCGACGCCGACGGCCTCGCGTGGCTCACTTTCGACAAGGCCGGCACGGCAACCAACACGTTGTCCGCAGCGGTGCTCGTCGAGTTCAACGAAGCGCTCGATATCCTCGACCGCGAGCCGCCGCGGGCGCTCGTCATTCGCTCGGGCAAGTCGAGCGGCTTCATCGCCGGTGCAGATATCGATGAATTCGGCGAGATCGAGACCGAGGCCGGCGCGCTTGCACTGGTCAGGCGCGGCTGGGAAGCATTCGAACGCCTCGCCGGATCGCCGTACCCGACACTCGCGCTGGTCCGCGGATTCTGTCTTGGAGGCGGACTGGAGCTCGCGCTCGCGTGCCGCTATCGCGTGGTCGTAGATGAGCCCGGCACGCGACTCGGGCTCCCCGAGGTCATGCTCGGCATCCTGCCGGGATGGGGCGGCATCAAGCGGCTGCCGCGCCTCACCGGCGGACCGGCAGCGCTCGACCTGCTGCTGACCGGCAAGACGGTCGACGCACGCAAGGCGAGGAAGCTTGGCATTGCCGACGAGTGCGTGCCGCCGCGCATCGTCGAGAACACCGTGCGCGGGATGCTTGCCAAACTGCCGCCGCCGCGCAGGCTCGGGTTCCCGCTTTCGCTGACGCTGAATCCAATCGCGCGACGATTCATCGCGGCGCAGGCCAGGAAGCAGGTCGCAAAGCGCGCACGGCGCGAGCATTACCCGGCGCCGTACGCGATTCTGGAGCTGTGGGTGAAGTACGACGGCAATGCGCTCGCCGTGCCGCCGTCGGATCCCGCGTCCATTCCGTCGCTGATCCGCAGCCTGACCGCAGCCAACCTGATCCGCGTCTTCCGGCTGCAGGAACGGCTGAAATCGCTCGGCAAGGAGGGCGACTTCAAGGTCGGGCGCGTGCACGTGGTCGGCGCCGGCACGATGGGCGGAGACATCGCCGCGTGGTGCGCGCTGCGGGGCTTGCGCGTAACGTTGCAGGACCAGAACGCGGAGCGGCTCGCGCCCGCGATGCAGCGCGCCGCTAAGCTTTTCAAGGATCGCCTCAAGGATGCGCGCCGCATCCGCGATGCGAGCGACCGCCTGATTCCGGACGTGGCCGGCGACGGCGTCGCGCACGCGGACGTCGTGATCGAGGCGATCTTCGAGAACGTCGAGGCCAAGCGCGCACTCTTCGCGAACGTCGAAAAGAAGGCGAAACCGGGCGCGCTTCTCGCGACCAACACGTCGAGCATCCCTCTCGAGGAGATCGCGACATCGCTCGCCGACCCGTCGCGGCTCATCGGCATCCATTTCTTCAATCCGGTCGCCCGCATGATGCTGGTCGAGATCGTCGTCGGGAAGCAGACGAAGCCGGGTCTTGTCGCACCGACCGCGGCGTTCGTCCGCCAGATCGACAAGCTGCCGTTGCCGGTAAAGAGTGCGCCCGGCTTCCTGGTGAATCGCGTGCTTGCGCCGTATCTGATGACCGCGATGCGCTGCGTGGACGAGGGCATCGCTCCCGAGGCCGTGGACGAGGCCGCGCTTGCGTTCGGCATGCCGATGGGGCCGATCGAGCTCGCCGACTCGGTCGGCCTCGACATCTGCGTCGCGGTCGGCAAGATCCTTGGCGACACGACCGCGGCCCCGCGCAAGCTGACGGAGCTGGTCTCGGCCGGCCACCTCGGCAAGAAGAGCTGGTAAGGGCTTCTACGCATGGGTGAAGGGGAAACCGCAGAAGCAGGCGGTCGGCACCCCGCCGGCGGGACTTGCCGACCGGCTGGTCGGGCCGTGCGTCGCGGAGGCGAGGGCGGCGTTGCGCGAGGGCATCGTCGCCGACGCCGACCTGGTCGACGCAGGTGCCATTTTCGGCACCGGGTTTGCGCCATTCCGGGGTGGCCCGCTGCATTACGGCGGACACGACCACCAACCCGACTTCCGTCAAAGTTCCCTCGCCGGCTCTGGTGTAGCATTCCGCCGGCGTCTCGAGCAGAGGGGACAACCCCGAGGGCGCTGCGACCGGGCAATGTTCGTCTGCCCGTCGAATGACCGACACGAGGAGACCGCGCCCGACGCGCGGGGAGGAGGAGTCGTGGAAAAGATCTGGCTCAAGAGCTATCCGAAGGGCGTCCCGCACGAGATCGACATCAACGAATACTCGTCGGTGCGCGAGGTTTTCGAGGAGAGCTGCGCCAAGTATGCGGCGCGTCCTGCATTCACCTGCATGGGCAAGTCGATCACGTTCAACGAGCTGGACGCGCTGTCGGCGGCGTTCGGTGCGTGGCTGCAGGGCATCGGATGCAAGAAGGGCTCGCGGGTTGCCCTGATGATGCCCAACATCCTGCAGTACCCGGTATGCGTATTCGGGATCCTGCGCGCAGGTTGCACGGTGGTGAACGTCAATCCGCTCTACACGCCGCGCGAGCTCGAGCACCAGCTGAAGGATTCCGGTGCGGAAGTGATCGTGATCGTCGAGAACTTCGCGCACACGCTGCAGGAAGTGATCGGCAGGACGCAGGTTCGCCACACCATCGTCACGTCGATCGGCGAATTGCTGAGGTTCAAGGGCATCGTCGTCGATTTCGCGCTCCGCCGCATCAAGAAGATGATCCCGGCGTGGTCGCTGCCGGGATCGATCCGTCTCTCCGACGCGCTTGCGGAGGGCCGGCGCCGGTCGCTGCTACGCGTCCCCGTTGGCCACGACGACATCGCGTTCCTGCAGTACACGGGCGGAACGACGGGCGTCGCCAAGGGGGCGATGCTGCTGAACCGGAACATGGTCGCCAACCTGTTGCAGGCGCGGGCTTGGGTGAAGCCCTTCCTCGATCCGAATCAGCGCGAGGTGGTCATCACGCCGCTGCCGCTCTATCACATCTTTTCGCTGACGGCGAACTGCCTCACGTTCATGACGCTCGGTGCGCGAGAACGTGCTGATCCCGAACCCTCGCGACATACCGGGTCTGGTCAAGACGATGCGCAAGTACCGGTTCACCGCGATCACCGGCGTCAACACGTTGTTCAACGCGATGGTGAACAACCCGAAATTCCAGAATCTCGATTTCTCGGGGTTGCGCATCACGCTCGGCGGCGGAATGGCGGTCCAGCAGGCGGTCGCCGAGAAGTGGGCCGCGGTCACCAAGCATCCGCTGATCGAGGCCTACGGGCTGACCGAGACCTGCCCGGCCGCCACCATCAATCCATTGGACCTGACTGCCTACAACGGGTCGATCGGGTTGCCTATTTCGTCAACGGAAGTGATGCTCCGCGACGACGATGGCAAGGAAGTGCCGCTCGGCCAGCCCGGCGAGATCTGCATCCGGGGCCCCCAGGTGATGGCGGGCTACTGGCAGCACCCGGAGGAGACCGCGAAGGTGCTGGACAAGAACGGATGGTTTGCGACCGGCGACATCGGCGTGATGGACGAGCGTGGTTTCGTCCGGATCGTGGACCGGAAGAAGGACATGATTCTCGTCTCGGGATTCAACGTCTACCCGAACGAGATCGAGGGCGTGGCGGTGATGCACCCGGGCGTTCTCGAGTGCGCGGCCGTCGGCGTGCCCGACAAGAAGTCCGGCGAGGCCGTGAAGCTGTTCGTGGTCAAGAAGGACGAGAAGCTGACCGCCGAGGAAGTTGCTGAAGCATTGCCGCGAGCACCTGACGGGCTACAAGGTGCCGCGCGACGTGGAGTTCCGCAAGGAATTGCCGAAGACGAACGTCGGCAAGATCCTGCGCCGCGAGCTGCGCGACGAGGTGACGAAGAAGGCGGCGTGAGTGCGCCGGCCGAAGACAAGGACGCCCATGCGAGCAGGGCGAAGCCGAGGCCCGAACGGCGCGGCTGCGAGCATGGGTGGCGCCCGACGCGTGAGCGGAACAACTGCACGACCGTTCAACGAGGGCGCACCGAAGGGCGCGTCGGCGCACGATCGTCAGCGGCCGACACGGTATCGGCTCGCGTCGCGTGTCGGATTCAATGAGGCCGCACGGCGTGAGTGCGCCGATCGTTTCGAAACGTTACCGGTAGCCACGATGACTGACGTCCCAGTCGACCTTCCCGACAAGCCGCCGGTGCTGCGGGTCATGCCGATGCCGGCCGACGTCAATCAGCATGGCGACATCTTCGGCGGCTGGATCATGTCGCAGGTCGACATCGCCGGCGGGGTTCTGGCCGCCCGGCGAGCGCGCGGACGGGTGGCGACGGTTGCCGTCAATTCCTTTGTCTTCAAGCAGCCGGTGCTGGTCGGCGACATCGTCACGTTCTTTGCCGAAATAACGCGCGTGGGAACGACTTCGGTCACGATCGACGTCGAGGTCTATGCCCAGCGCAACCCCGACGACATGGTGACGGTCAAGGTGACCGACGCGAGCCTCACCTATGTTGCGGTGGATGCAACAGGCCGCCCGCGCCCGGTGCCTCCGGGATGAGGTTTCGCCCCTGCGTGCAGGGAAAAGTGGCATAGTTTCCCCAAGGCATCCCGCTGCGGGTCCGGGCGGAAAACCAGCAGAAACGGGCCGTTCCAGGACCCGCAGAGAATCACAAGTCCACAGGACGAGAGGAGAACACGATGAAGACCCCGAATTTCCGCCGCAATCGTGTCACGGCGGCGGTTGCCGGCGCGATTCTGGCATTGGGCGCGACGCAGGCGTTCGGCACCGGCTTCCAGCTGAACGAGAACAGCGCGAGCAGCCTCGGCAACGCGTTCGCCGGCGGTGCGGCGTTCACCGACGACGTGACCGCGATGTGGTGGAACCCGGCCGCGCTTTCGCAGTTTCCGCGCATGCAGGGGGCGGCTGCGTTGCACATCATCACGCCGTCGATCAAGTTCCGCAACGACGCCTCCCAGAATGCGCTCAACCAGCCGATCGGCAACGATGGTGGTGATGCCGGCGGCTTCAATTACGTGCCGAACATGTACGTTTCCGTGCCGATCAACGCGCAGTGGACGTTCGGTCTCGGCATCAATGCCCCATTCGGACTGACGACCGAGTACGACGATGGCTGGCTCGGCCGCTACCAGGCGCTGAAATCGCAGATCAAGACGATCAACGTCAACCCGGCGATCTCGTGGAAGGTGACGCCGGAGTTCGCCGTCGGCGTCGGCGTCAACTACCAGCACATCGATGCGACATTGACGCAACAACGTCAACTATTCGGCTGCGACTCGCTCGGCCGCCGCAGGCCGGCCGCCGCCGGACAGATTCCCGCCGCGCTCGTGCCGGCGATCATCGCCGCGACACCGGGTTTGGATTCCAAGCAGACGGTCACCGGCGACGACGACGCGTGGGGCTGGAACATCGGTTTCGCGTGGGACGCAACGCCGGCGTTGCGCGTCGCCGCGAGCTATCGCTCGGAAATCAAGTACGACGTCAAGGCCAACGTCGACTTCAACAACCCGGTACCGCCGCTGTCGCTGCCGCCGGGCACGTCGGCCCCGGTCGCCGGGGCGGTGAACTTGTTGGCGACCGGGATCAACAGCCACGCGCCTGTACGGGAAAGGTCTCACGTCGGACATCACGATCCCGCAGATCGCCAACGTGTCGTTCCTCTGGAGGGTCGACCCGCAATGGGAGGTGATGGGCGACGCGCAGTTCACGGGCTGGTCGAGCATTCCAGAACTCAGGTTCACGCCGACCGACGGCTCCGCGTCCTCCGCGATACCGCTCAACTGGGACGACTCGTGGAAGTTCTCGCTCGGCACGAGCTACCGCTACAACAACCAGTGGAAGGCGCGTTTCGGTATCGCGTTCGACCAGACGCCTGTCACCAACGATCCGACGGCACGCTTGCCGGACTCCGACCGCTGGTGGTTTGCGATCGGCGGCGAGTACAGGTGGACGCCGAACTGGAAGTTCGACGCCGGCTTCGTCTACATCAAGGGAGACAGCCCGAGCTTCAACCAGAACAATGGCAGCACGGCGGCAAACGGCTTGATCAATGGCTCGTACGATGTGAGCACGACGATCCTCTCGCTGCAGGCGACCTACACGTTCTAGCGTCGCCGCGCGGCGGACCGCGCGACCATCTGGAGCACAACGGCCGGGGCAACCCGGCCGTTTTTCTTCGAACCGCGAAGCTGCGCGGTTCCCGGCGGGGAGGCTCGAGGTCCCGGGCGGCGCACGTTTTCTAGACGTTTAGCTCGAATTCGCTTGAGTAGAATCCCCAGTTGAGCTCGGCCGAGTTCAGCAAATCCTGCCCGTCGTGTTCCGGGCTTCTTCGGCGCCTCCAAAATGTCCTCCTCCCCGCTGATCGTCCGCAAGGTTGCCGTCCTCGGCGCTGGCGTGATGGGTGCGCAGATCGCCGCGCACCTGGTCAACGCCAACGTTCCCGTCGTGCTGTTCGACCTGCCCGCCAAGGAGGGCAACCCGAACGGCATCGTGCAGAAAGCGCTTGCCGGGCTCGCCAAGCTCGAGCCTGCGCCGCTCGGCGTCGCCGAGCGCATCGCGCACATCGAGGCGGCGAACTACGGCGCTGACCTCGCGCGGCTCGCCGATTGCGATCTCGTGATCGAGGCGATCGCCGAGCGCATCGACTGGAAGCGCGACCTGTACACGAAGATCGCGCCGCATCTCGCGCCGCATGCGATTCTCGCCACCAATACGTCGGGACTGCCGCTTGCGACGCTTTCCGCGCAGTTGCCTGCGGACCTCGCACGACGCTTCTGCGGCGTCCACTTCTTCAACCCGCCGCGCTACATGCACCTGGTCGAGCTGATCGGCGGCCCCGCGACCGAGCCGGGTCTTCTCGACGGGCTCGAGGCGTTCCTGACAACGGCGCTCGGCAAGGGCGTGCTGCGGGCGAAGGACACGCCGAACTTCATCGCCAACCGCATCGGTGTCTTCTCGATCGTCGCGACGATGATCCAGACCGAGCGCTTCGGTCTCGGGTTCGACGTGGTGGACGCGCTCACCGGTCCGGCGATCGGCCGACCGAAGAGCGCGAGCTTCCGCACGGTGGACGTGGTCGGCCTCGACACGACGGCGCACGTGATCGGCACGATGCGCGACACGCTCCCGGACGACCCGTGGCATGCGCACTTCAATACGCCGCCGGTACTGGCTGCACTGGTGGCGAAGGGCGCACTCGGCCAGAAGGCGAAGGCCGGCTTCTATCGCAAGCAGGGCAAGGAAATCCAGGTGCTGGACCCGAGGGCGGGCGACTATCGCGCCTCGGCTGCGGAGGTCGCGCCCGAGGTCGCCGAGATCCTCAAGATCCGCGCGCCGGGCGAGAAGCTCGCGAAGTTGCGCGCCAGCAGCCACCCGCAGGCGCAGTTCCTGTGGGCGATCTTCCGCGACGTGTTCCACTACTGCGCGTATCACCTGGCGGCGATCGCGGACAACGCGCGCGACGTGGACCTCGGCATCCGTTGGGGCTTCGGCTGGCAGAGCGGTCCGTTCGAGACGTGGCAGGCTGCCGGATGGAGCGAGGTCGCGGGCTGGATCGCAGAGGACATCGCCGCGGGCAAGGCGCTTGCGAACGCTCCGCTTCCCGCATGGGTCAGCGGAACAAAGGTAGCCGAAGCGAAGGGCGTGCACGGCCCGGGTGGCGCGTATTCGCCTGTCGCCGACGCGTTCCATCCGCGCTCGAGCCTTCCGGTCTATCGCCGCCAGCTTTTCCCCGATGCCGTGCTGACCGAGCGCTTCCCGACCGGCAATACCGTGTTCGAGACCGACGCGGTGCGCCTGTGGCACATGGACGACGACATCGGCATCCTGTCGTTCAGGACCAAGGGACACACCGTCAGCGAAGCGGTGCTGGACGGTGTCCTGCGTGCGGTCGACGACGCCGAGCGCCGGTTTGCAGGACTCGTGCTCTGGCAGACCAAGGAGCCGTTCTCCTTCGGCGCGGATCTGGGCGGCATCCAGCCAGCCATTCAGGCCGGGCAGTGGGGCGCGATCGAGTCGGTCGTCGCGAAGTTCCAGCAGGCGGCGATGCGGCTCAAATACAGCCAGGTGCCGACGGTCGCGGCGGTCCGCGGCATGGCGCTGGGCGGCTCCTGCGAATTCATCCTGCACGCGACGCGCGCGGTTGCCGCGCTCGAGTCGTACATCGGGCTGGTCGAGGTCGGCGTCGGTCTGCTGCCCGCGGGTGGCGGCTGCAAGGAATTGGCCGTCCGCTCCGCCGACGAGATGAAGCGCGGCGCGGCGGGGTCGCAGATCGACGTGCTGCCGTTCATCCGCGCGTATTTCCAGACGATCGCCATGGCGACGGTGAGCAGGAGCGCGCAGCATGCGCGCGAGCTGCGGCTTCCTGCGACCGGCGGACATCGTCGTGATCAACGCATGGGAACTGCTGCACGTCGCCAAAGGGCAGGCGCGTGCGCTGGCAGACGCCGGCCACCGGCCGCCGCTGCCTGCGCGCAACGTTCCGGTTGCCGGCAAGACGGGCATCGCGACGTTGCAGATGATGCTCGTCAACATGCGCGAGGGTGGCTTCATCAGCGCGTACGATTACGAGATCGGGCGCAAGGTCGCGCGGGTGATGTGCGGCGGCGAGCTCGAGCTGGCAGCCTGGTCGACGAGCGCTGGTTCCTGGAGCTCGAGCGCGCCGAATTCATGAATCTGCTGCGCAACGAGAAGACCCAACAGCGCATCGTGCATACGCTGCAAACCGGCAAGCCGCTCCGCAACTGATGCAAGAGTTCGCCTTCGGGCCCCATGCTTCGTTGCTGGCGAATGCCGCTTCGCTTAACCTTCGCTGCGCTCTCGTTAGCATTCGCCGAGGTAGGGCCCCCGTCGCTCGCGATCCTCGCGTACGTTCGTGTACGCTCCGGTCGCTCGCCGCGAGGCGCCTCGCCTGCGGCCCGAAGGCTTGTCTTGACGTAGCGATTCACGCATTGATGCATTGGAGAACCTTCGAATGACGAGGCAACTTCAGGACGCGTACGTCGTCGCGACGACCCGCACCGCAGTCGGCAAGGCGCCGCGCGGGATGTTCAAATCCACCCGGCCCGATACGCTGCTTGCGCACGTGCTCAGGAGCGTGATGGCGCAGGTGCCGCAGATCGACCCGAAGCGCGTCGAGGACGTGATCGTCGGCTGCGCCATGCCCGAGTACGAGCAGGGCATGAACGTCGCGCGGATCGGCGTGCTGCTCGCGGGCCTGCCCAACACGGTGGCCGGGATGACGATCAACCGTTTCTGCTCTTCGGGGCTCAACGCGGTTTCCATCGCCGCGGACCGCATCCGCACCGGCGAAGCCGACATCATGATCGCAGCGGGCACGGAGAGCATGAGCATGATTCCGATGCTCGGACGTCTGGCGATGAATGCGGAGGTGTTTGCGCGCGACGAGAACATCGGCATCGCCTACGGCATGGGGCTCACGGCCGAGAAGGTCGCCGCGCAGTGGAAAGTCTCGCGCGAGGACCAGGACGCCTTTGCGCTCGCCTCCCATCAGAAGGCGCTTGCCGGGCAGGCGACGGGCGAGTTCGCAGCGGAGATCGCGCCGTTCGAGGTGCACGAGAACGTGCCGGACCTCGTGAGCGATTGCATCGTCACGAACAGCCGGAACGCGGCGCGCGACGAGGGTCCGCGCCAGGACACGACGCTCGAAGGCCTGGCGAAGCTTCGTCCCGTGTTCGCGGCACGCGGATCGGTGACGGCCGGCAACAGCTCGCAGATGTCCGACGGCGCGGGCGCCGCCATTCTCGTGTCCGAGCGCATGCTCAAAGAGTTGGGGCTTGCGCCGCTCGCGCGATTCGTGGGCTTTGCAGTGGCCGGCGTGGCACCCGAGATCATGGGTGTCGGGCCGATCGCCGCGATCCCGAAGCTGCTCGAGAAGACCGGGGTCCGCAAGGAACATCTCGACTGGATCGAATTGAACGAGGCATTCGCCGCGCAGAGCCTTGCGGTCATGCGTGACCTCGACCTCGATCCAGCGAAGGTGAACCCGTTGGGCGGGGCGATCGCGCTCGGTCATCCCCTTGGCGCGACCGGCGCGATCCGGACGGCGACGATCGTCCACGGGTTGCGGCGGCGGAAGCAGAAGTATGGGATGGTGTCGATGTGTGTAGGCACCGGCATGGGCGCCGCTGGCCTCTTCGAGGCCGTCTAGCTCGCGAGAACGGGCCGCGGGCTTTGTTGCTGCTCGCATTCGATCCTCACGTACGTTCGTGTACGCTCCGGTCGAATGCTCCGCTGCGCCTCGCCCGCGACCCGTTTCGCGGCTATTCGGCAGGCAGTGTAGGCTTCGCATATCGGCGCCATGCTTTGTTGGTCCTCGCTCGCGGTCCTCACGTACGACGAAGTACGTTGCGGACGCTCGCTGCGGTCCGCCTGGCCTGGCATCGATCTGCTCGCCCACCCGAATCCGTGCACGCTCGAACGTCAATGACCAGGAGGAACCGATGATCCGAAAGTTCGCATGGCTGCTGTTGGCGCTGTTCGCGTTGCCCGCATTCGCGGCGGAAGTGGCCGGGGTCAAGCTCGACGACAAGGCATCGGTCGGCGGGCAGGAGCTGGTGCTGAACGGCGCGGGCATTCGAACGCGCGCGATGTTCAAGGTCTACGTCGGCAGCCTGTACGTCCCTGCGAAGGCAAACAACCTGGCCGGCGTCGTCGCGAAGGGGCCGCGGCGCATCCAGATGAACCTGCTGCGCAACCTTTCCGCAGACCAGCTCGTCGATGCGCTGGTCGATGGCCTCAAGGACAACAGCACCGAGCAGGAAATGGCGTCGATGAAGCCGCAGACCGACCAATTGGTTTCCATCATGAAGGGCCTGGGCGACGTCAAGGAAGGCAACGTGGTCACGCTCGACTTCGTCGACGGGGGAACGCGCGTATCGCTCGACGGCCAGACGAAGGGTACGATCCCTGGCGAGAACTTCAATCAGGCGCTCACGAAGATCTGGCTGGGCGAAAAGCCGGTTCAGGCGGACCTCAAGAAGGCAATGCTCGGCGGCTAGCGCAAGTCCGCGCCGGATTCGCCGTACCATCCACGGCCGGGCCGTCGCGCCCGGCCGCTTCACTGGCAAGTGGCTTCATCTTCGGCCGGCCCGCGCCGGTCATGGATGCGCGATGCCCGATTTCTGGACCAGCTGCGGCTATCGCCTGCTCACGGTGGGCGGCGACGGCCGGCTGACGCTCACCGACGATTTCCTGCGCAGTTTCCTGCTGCGGCCGGAGCTCGCGCCGATTCCAGAATCGTGCGCAGCCGAACTCGCGCTACACGATGCGCTGCTCGCCAATCCACGGCGGGAGGTCGGCGCCGACGAGCGCGCGGCGCTCGTCGATTCCGATGTTCGCGAGAACTACGGTATCTGGCTGCGTTTCCGGGAGCGGTTGCAGGCTGCACCATCGCTCGAGGCGGCCTACGTGGCACTGTTTCACGGCGAGGGCGTCGACGTCCCGCCGCTGTTCGTTCGGCAGCTGACGCAAGTGCTGCTCCGGCACATCCTGGGCGAAGGCGCCGCCCCGATCGCCGCGCGGGCGGCCGAGATGCTGTTCCGGGTGCAGAAGATCGCGGTGCTGGAAGAAGGTGCGGTGGTGGCGGCCGACGAAATCGCGGTGGAAACGCTCGCCACCACCGGCGGCTTCGGGAGCCTGGGAGAACTGCTGGCGCAAAACCGCACGCCGGTGCGCACGGTCGACCTCGACGTGCTGACGAGCGAGAACGCGACCGAGTACTGGACGCGCGACGAGCGGTTCGACCTGTCGCTCGGCCTCAACCGTGGCCAACCCGGTCTCGATGCGCTCTGCCGTGTGCTGGAACGCTGGATCGGGCATTTTCTCGCCGTGGAAGTGCGCGTCAAGCCGGAGCGCGAGATCGACGACCGACGCTGGGTCTGGCACGTCGGACTCGACGCCGAGGCCAGCGCGCTCCTGAACGATCTGTACAATCGGCAGGAGGTCGACGACGCGCGGATGGCGCGGCTCCTGTGCCTGTTCCGGCTCGAGTTCGCGAATCCCGCCGACATGCGCCCGGCGATTGCCGGTCGCCCCGTCTACCTGGCGATGGCGATGGACGCCGACAATCGTCTTCGCCTGAAGCCCCAGAACCTGTTGCTCAACCTGCCGCTCGCACGGCAGCAATGACATGAAGACACTTCGTTGCACGCTTTCCATCGTTGCGCTCGTTGCGCTGGCCATGGCGCCGTCCTCGTTTGCGCAGACTCCCGCTCCCGTGGACGCCGCCAAGCCGGCAGAAGCCAAACCGGCGGATGATGGCCAGCTGGGGCCGCTCGCATGGCTCTCGGGCTGCTGGAAGGGCAGCGTCAACCAGCGCGATTTCCGCGAGCACTGGATGCCGCTGCGCGGCAACCTGCTGATCGGCACCGGGCACACGACGCTGAACGGGCAGACCCAGGATTTCGAGTATCTGCGCATCGAGCCTCGCGCGGACGGGATCTACTATGTGGCGCTGCCTTCGAAGCAGAAGGAGGAGGCGTTCAAGCTGGGCAGCGTCGTCAAGGATGACGCCGACACGATCTTCACGTTCAGCAACCCGGCACATGACTTTCCGCAGCGGATTATCTACCGCCGTGCCACCGAAGGCTGGCTGTACGTGCACGCCGAGGGCACGGTCAACGGTGCGGAGCGCAAGGTCATCTACCCGATGCGCCGGGTCGGCTGCGAATCCGGCGAGACAATCCCGAAGTAGCGTCTGCGCTGGTCGCGCCCCGCGATGAGCGAACCGCCGCACACGTCGCCCGCGCTCGCGAACTTCGAGCGCATGCTGGCGGATGGTAGGGACTCGGCGCTGCTTCGCTACTCGCTTGGCAATGAATACCTGAAGGCGGGCGATGCCGCCGCGGCGAGCGAGCACCTCGCATGCGCGGTTGCGCTCGACCCGAACTACACGGCGGCGTGGAAACTCTACGGCAAGGCCCTTGCGGCCGCGGGGCGGCCGGCCGAGGCGCTCGACGCATACCGGCGAGGGATAGAGGTTGCGAAGGAGCGGGGCGATCGCCAGGCCGAGAAGGAGATGACGGTGTTCGCGCGCCGGCTGGAACGCCGGGAAGACTGAGCGGGCTCTACGTCGTCGCGCGCGCAGCGACCCTGGCGAGCGCCAGCGGAAGGCGCGGGTGCGCGGCGAGCGCGCGAAAGTGGGGCGCGTCGTCCGGCGCACCCTTTGCCCGCATCACGGCGACGCATGTCTCACGCTCGCGCTCGGTCCAGCGGGCAAGGTCCGGAATCAGCCCGATGACCAGTGCGAGCGAGCAGAACGCGTCCCGCTCGGCCGATGGCCATTCGGCGAGATCACGCACGCCGAGCGCTGCCTTCACTCGCGCAACGGCGTCCTTCGCCGCTGCCTTGCGGTCGCCGCCGTGCGCCTTCCGGGTCCATTGTGACACCGCGAAGGAAAGCTCCGCGGGCTCGCAGCGTTCGGCGGCCAGCGCGGGCTCGAGTTCGAGCGCGAGGTCGGAGGCGGTCAACGCGCGCATCGTCGTCAGCGGCGATCGGTATCCTTTGCGCCGCATGCGCCCGACCTCCGCGCGCGCAAGCTGTGCCGCGTCAGGTTCCACCGGTCGGAAGCCCAGCCGGTATAGAACCAGAACGCGCCGGATAGCAGCCCTTCGCGATTGCCAGCGCCGAACTGGTAGGGTTCGACCACGAAGCGCTTGACGCCGAAATGCTGCCGGTAAGCGCGCAACACCTGCGCGAACAGCCATGACGATTCGCCGCCCCGGAACGGTGCGAAGACGTTGGTCCCGGTGCGGCACGTCGCGAGGAACGGCCATCCGCCGCCATAGCCGACAGGCACGCCGTTCTTCGGCATCAGGTAGCCGGTGTGCGAAGTCGAGCGCGAAGCGGCGCGCCGGATCCATCGCAGACAGCGCCACCGCCGCGCCGCGTTCGAACTCGTACAGCGCCACACCGGCGGGGCTCGGCCATGTGACCGGATCGGTTTCGCGGGCGAGCATCGCAAGCGATGCCCGCGCCGTGTCGATCAGCGCCGCGGCGCGCAACGCGTCCACATCGTCGGGACGCAGCGCGGCCGCCCGCCGGGCGATGCGTGCCTCGAGGCCCATCGGAGTGCTCGGCAACGTCAGTCGCTTGCCTTGCCTGGCAACGGCGTGCCGACAGCGGATCCCGCCTGCACGACCCCGCGATTCGCCAGTTCGTCCGCACGATCGTTGCCGGGGTGGTCGTTGTGACCCTTCACCCAGTGCCACCGGATCTCGTGACGGTGCGTGAGCGATTCCAGCTCACGCCACAGCTCCGCATTCTTGACGGCCTTCTTGTCCGCGGTCTTCCAGCCGTTGCGCTTCCACGTGTGAATCCAGGTCTGGATGCCGTTCTTCACGTATTGCGAGTCGGTGTAGATGTCCACATCGCAGGGACGCTTCAGTGTCTCGAGCGCGCGGATGACCGCCGTCAGCTCCATGCGGTTGTTGGTCGTGTGCGCCTCGCCGCCGCAGATTTCGCGCTCGCGCTCGCCGGACACGAGCAACGCGCCCCAGCCACCGGGGCCCGGGTTGCCCTTGCACGCGCCGTCGGTGTAGATGGTGACGGCGCTCACTGCCCGCGCCGCTCGACCGCGGTGGTCAGTCCTTCGCGGGCGCGGGCTGCAGGTGCCAGAGCCTTTCTCCGTTCACGTCGTTGCCACGCAGGCGTGATCACTCGCATGCCGTGAACGTGCTTGGTCGCGCGCAGAAAATAGACGCCGCCGCCGATCGGCCACCAGCGGTCGCCCGCACTTTCCATAAACCGGGAGCGATCGAGCCACTTCTCCCGCGCGAACGGGGGTGCGTAAACGTCGAGACGGCCGCCGACGACGTCGAACCCGAGCAGCGTCAGCCAGTCCTTCACCCGATAGAGCGCAATGAAGTTGCCGTTCCACGGCGGCGTCTGCTCGCGGCCGAAATAGCGCTTGGCACCGAACAGCGAAAAGGGGTTGAAGCCGGCGATCACGATCTGGCCCTCGGGTCGGATCACGCGGTACGCCTCGCGGAGCATCAGGTGCGGGTCGTCGGTGAACTCGAGCGCGTGCGGTATCACGATCAGGTCGATCGAGTTCTCGCCGAACGGCAGATAGTGCGGGTCGGCGATCACCTCGGCGGGGGGGTCGTAGTCGAGCGTCCAGCGCGACGGAATGCGGCTCTGCGCGAGCAGCGGCGCCTCGGGGAGCCCTATCTGCAGCGCGTAGAAGCCGAAGATGTCGGCGACCGTCTGGTCGAAGTAGCTGCGCTCGCGCTCGAGCACGTAGCGGCCGAGCGGGGTTGAGAACCAGTCGGCGAGCGTCGTTGACATCGTATCGGGCGCTCGGGAAGATGCGTCCATGCCGGCGATTATCCCGGTCCCTGCCTTCAGGGACAACTACATATGGGTGCTGCGCGAGGGGCCCGCGGCCGCGGTCATCGACCCCGGCGATGCGGCTCCCGTGCTCGCGTGGCTGGCTGCCGAACGCGCATCGCTGACAGCGATCCTCGCCACGCACCACCATGCCGACCATGTCGGAGGCATCGATGCGCTCCTCACGCTCGGCGACGTCCCGGTGTTCGGACCGGCCGGCGAGGCGATTCCCGGGCGCACCTGTGCGCTGCGCGAAGGTGATCGCGTCGACGTGCCGGGGATCGGCATCGCACTTACGGTGCTGGACGTGCCGGGCCATACATCGGGGCACATCGCGTATGCGGGCACGGTTGGCGGCAGCCCCGTCGTCTTCTGCGGCGACACGCTGTTCGCTGGTGGTTGCGGCCGCCTATTCGAAGGAACGCCCGAACAGATGTGGTCGTCGCTTTCGAAGCTCGCCGCGCTGCCGCCTTCCACCCGCGTCTACTGCGCCCACGAATACACGGTCGCGAACCTTCGCTTTGCCGCCGAGGTCGAACCCGGCAACGCGGAACTGAACGCGCGCCGCGAGCGGGACGAGGCCATCCGCGCCCGCGGACTTCCTACGGTGCCTTCGCTGCTCGCCGAAGAGCTCGCGACCAATCCGTTCCTGCGGGTCCGTATGCCGGCGGTCGAAGCGGCTGCGCAGGCCCGCGCGGGGCACCCCTTGGAGGGCCCGGTTGCGACGTTTGCGGAGCTGCGCGCCTGGAAGAATGCCTGGTGAGCCGGGCGAACGGCGGTTGACGGTGCGGACGCGGGGCGCCTAACATCGCCCCGTCCCGACGGCTGGATCGCCTTCGGCGCTCCCGAACCGGAACACGAATTGCGACCACTCGCCCGCTTGCCCTTTCTGCTCGCCCTCGCGCTTGCGGCCTGCGCCGCACCGGTGAGCCGCGATTCCCCGACCGATTCGTCTCCTGAACTCGCCGTTACCGGGGTGAATCCGCCCGCCGGACTGCCGGCGGCGGAGGTGCCGCCCGTCGTGGCGATTGCGCCGGTCCCTGCGCTGGTTCCCCCGCCGTTTGACGACGTGGCGGCGGCCGAACTCGAGTCGCTGCCCGAATCCGCCAACGACATCTGGGTGCGCATCGTGCAGGGCTACGGAGTTCCGGACATCGAGGGTCCGCTGGTCGACAAGTGGGAGCAGTGGTATGCCGACCGTCCCGATTACGTCGCGCGGATGGTGGATCGCAGCCGCCGCTACCTCTATCACATCGTGATCGAGGTCCAGCAGCGCGGGATGCCGCTCGACATCGCCTTGCTGCCCATGGTGGAGAGCGCCTTCAATCCGGTGGCGTACTCGACCAGCCGCGCGGCCGGGATCTGGCAGTTCATTCCCTCGACGGGGAAGCACTACGGTCTTGCGCAGAACTTCTGGTTCGACTCGCGCCGTGACGTGATCGCCGCGACCGAAAAGGCGCTCGACTACCTGGAGAAGCTCCACGCGGATTTCGACGACTGGCAGCTCGCGCTCGCCGCGTACAACTGGGGCGAGGGCAACGTTGCCAAGGCGATTGCCCGCAACCGTGCACGCGGCTTGCCGACCGACTATTCGAGCCTGACGATGCCGGACGAGACCCGCAACTACCTGCCCAAGCTGCAGGCGGTGAAGAACATCGTCCGCGATCCGGAGAAGTTCGGCCTTGCGCTCGCGGACATTCCCGATGCGCCGTATTTCGCGGTCGTGAAGACGTCGCGCAAGATGGACGTCAAGCTGGCCGCCCAGCTGGCCGAGATGCCGCTCGACGAGTTCCAGGCGCTGAACCCGCAGCACAACCGGCCGGTGATCGCCGGCGCCGAAGAGCACACGGTCCTGCTCCCCATCGATCGTGCCGAGGTTTTCGCAGCGAAGCTCGACCTGCACGACCAGCCGCTGGTCTCGTGGCAGGCATACCGCGTGCGACCGAACGATACGTTGCCGCTGATCGCGACCAAATACGGCATGGAGCTCGAGGTATTGCGGGCGGTGAACGGCCTAGGGTCGCGTGCGCGGGTCCGTCCGGGCCACGTGCTGCTCGTGCCGGCACAGCGACCGTCACAGGCGGCGGCGGAGTCGCTTTCTTCCGCGGTCTTCACGACCGTCCCGCAAGGCCGCACGTTCTATTACCGGGTCAACCGGGGCGATTCGCTGCGGACCATCGCGGCGCGTTACGGTGTCACACCCGAGGAACTGCGCCAGTGGAACGGGATGACGCAAAACGCGGTGCAGGTGGGGCAGCAGCTCCGGGTGACAAGTGACATCGTCCCCGCGAGCATCAAGTCCCGTGCGTCGTCGTCGCGACGTGCAACGGCGACGGGTGGGGCGCGTTCGCTCCAGACGGGCAAGTCGGGCAATGGCGCGAAGGCGGCGAAGGCGAAGACCGGCCCGACGACCGACGCCACGCCGCCAGCCCCGCGCGCCAACGGCGCAAACAAGCCTCCGCAACCGGGCAGCGTGTCGGCGCTTCGCGCCGCGAAGTAGCCGATCCGTCGCGGGCCCTGCCCGGGCGGATCGCTGCACGTCGGGCCGGCGCCGCCCGGTGGCGGGGACGCGCCGCACGTCGACGTGCCGCCCTGTCCACCGCGCCAAACAAAACGGGCGACGCTTGGAGCGTCGCCCGTTTCGTGTCCGTCACACAACTGCGACGGAGATCGGCGAGAAGAATTACTTCTTCGCGGCCTTCTTCGCGACCTTGCGCTTGACGGCCTTCTTGACGATACGGCGCTTGACGGCCCTCTTGGCGACCGCCTTCTTCGCGACCTTGCGCTTGACGGCCTTCTTGACGGCGCGACGCTTGACGGCCTTCTTGACGATACGGCGCTTGACGGCCCTCTTGGCGACCGCCTTCTTCGCGACCTTGCGCTTGACCGCCTTCTTGACGACACGGCGCTTGATCGCCTTCTTGGCAATGGCCTTTTTGACCGCCTTCTTCGCGACCTTGCGCTTGAGGACCTTCTTGACTAGGGCCTTCTTGACGGCCCTGCGCTTGATGGCCTGCTTAACGAGGGCCTTCTTGGCCGCGTCGTCCAATGGCCCGGGGGTGATCATCGACATCATGTCTGCCATCATCTTTGCATTCTCCTGTCTGAGTTCTGTGACTGTTATGTTGCTTCTCGTTGTCGCAGGCTGCTCGGTTTTTGTCATTTGCAACTTCAACCTCTTGACAAATCCTCTGCCACCTGCTGCCCTGCATTCTAGCCAGATTTCATCCGTTTGCAAGATTTCGACGCCGCTTCCGCGGCTTGCGTTCGCAACTGTTGCGAATTCGCACACACGCCGAACGCGCGTCAGCAAGCGCGCTTCACTGCGGCAACCGCGCCTCGCTTGCGAAGAGGTCCGCCGCTGTTTCGCGTCTCCGCACGAGGTGCGTGCGCGACCCGTCGACTAGCACTTCGCAGGCGCGCGGGCGGGCGTTGTAGTTCGAGCTCATCGCCATCGCATAGGCACCCGCAGCGCCGACGGCGAGCAGGTCGCCCTCGGCCAGCGCGAGGTCGCGCTCGTGCGCGAGGAAGTCTCCGCTCTCGCAGATCGGCCCCACGATTTCCCAGCGCCGCCGCTCGCCATCCGACTGCGCACGGACAGGCAGCACCGGGTGCCACGCGTCGTAGAGCGCCGGCCGCAGCAGGTCGTTCATCGCCGCATCGACGATCGCGAAGTCGCGGGCGCCGCCGCTCTTGAGATAGGCGATGCGGGTTAGCAGCATCCCCGCATCGCCCACCAGCCGCCGCCCCGGCTCGAACAGCAGCGTCTCCTTTCGGCCGGCGAACAGCTCGCGCAGCATCGCGGCGTAGTGCACGAGCGGTACCGGCGTCTCCTCGCGGTAGCGAATGCCGAGACCGCCTCCGAGGTCGATGTGCGCAAGCCGGATTCCCTCCGCCGCAAGGCGGTCCACGAGCGCCAGCACCTTCTGCGTCGCCTCGCGATAGGGTGCGAGTTCGGTGATCTGCGAGCCGATGTGAATGTCGATGCCGCGCACGGCGATCGAGGGCAGCGATGCGGCGCGTCGGTACAGCGGCAGCGCGGTCTCGAAGGCGACGCCGAACTTGTTCTCCTTGAGCCCGGTGGAGATGTACGGGTGCGTGCGCGGGTCGACGTCGGGGTTCACGCGAAAGCTGACCGGCGCCACCTTGCCCGTGGTGGAGGCGACGCGCGCGAGGCGCTCGAGCTCGGATGCCGACTCGACGTTGAAGCAGTGGATGCCCGCCGCCAGCGCCGCCTGCATTTCGTCCTCGCGCTTGCCGACGCCCGAGAACACGACCTTGGCGGGATCTCCGCCGGCGGCGATCACGCGCGCGAGCTCGCCGCCGGACACGATGTCGAAGCCGCTGCCCAGGCGCGCCAGCACGTCCAGGACCGCGAGGTTGCCGTTCGCCTTCATCGCGTAGCAGACAAGATGAGGCAGCCCTGCAAGCGCCCCGTCGAATTCGCGGTAGTTACCCTCGATCGCGGCGCGGGAGTACACGTAACAAGGTGTGCCGAACTCCTCCGCAATGCGGGCGAGCGGCACCTGCTCGGCGCATAGCTCGCCGTCGACGTAGCCGAAGGTAGTCAAGGCTTCCGCTCGGGCGCATCGGTGGCCGGCGCGTCGCCGGGCGGCGGTGCAGGCGTGGGTGCCGAAGGCGGAACCGCCGAAGTCGGTGTCGCGGGTGCGGTGGTCGTTGGTGTCGCCGGCTTCGCTGGCGGCAGCTGCAGCGGTCCCTTGATGCCACATGCAGCGAGCGCGGTGGCGGCGACGGCGATCGCGAAAGTCATGCGGCACCGACCTTTGCGGAAACGGAAATGACGTAACATCGGCTGGAATCCTAGCACGCGTCCATCACGAATATGCGTCCCGCAAGGCACTACAAATCCACACCGGCATGAGCGAAACGCACTTCATCGCTGCTGCCGACCGCACGCTCGCCGCGATCGGTGAGGCGCTCGACCGCGCACTCGAGGCGAGCGACCTCGACGTCGACTGGAGCATCAACGACGGGATCCTCGAGATCGAGTGTCCCGACGGCAGCAAGCTCATCGTCAACTGCCATGCGGCCAACCGCGAGATCTGGGTGGCGGCGCGTTCTGGCGGCTTCCATTTCCGCGGCGAAGGTGGGCAGTGGCGCGATACGCGTGGCGGGCAGGAACTCTCTGCCACGCTTCGCAGGCTGCTGCACGAGCAGGCAGGGCTCGCGGCGGACCTGCCGGAGCTCACGGCCCCGTAATTTCCCTTTCCTGTCGCCGCCGTCATCCGGCGAGCAGCGCCGTCCAGTCGCCGAGCGCGCGGCGGTATTCGGCATGGCCGGGCATCAGTGCCTCGACCACCTGCCAGAAGCGAGCGGAGTGATTGAGCTCGACGAGATGTGCGACCTCGTGCGCCACGACGTAGTCGGCGAGCTCCGATGGCAGCTGTACCAGCCGCCAGTTGAGGCGAATCTCGCCCTTGTGGTTGCAACTGCCCCATTCACTTCGCGCATTGGACATCCTGACTGCAGGCGCCTCGCGCGGCAGGCGCGCGGCGAACAGTGCCGCGCGCGGCAGGACCAGTCGCTGCGCCTCCTCTTTCAACCAGTGGCTCACGAAGGTGGCAATGCATTGTTCGTCCGCGGCGCCGGGGTGCAGGACGGTGAGGTCGAAGAGATCGACCCTGACGTCTTTGGCGCGGGACGGGAAGACGGCCAGCGCCAGCTCGCGGCCGCGATAGGTGAGCGGCGCGCCGGTCTTCCATTCGCGTGGCAGCACGTTGCGTCGGCGGCCGCGCCATTCCTCGAGCGTGCGCAGGATCCAGCGCGCGCGCTCCTGCAGCGCCGCTTCGATGTCGCGCAGCGTCACCCAGCGTGGCGCGCGCACCGTAAGCCCGTCGAGATCGATCTCCATGCCGATCGTGCGGCGGCGCGTGCGCACCAGCCGGTAGTCGACGACGGCACCCTGCAGCGCGATCCTGCGGGGCGGCGGCGCGGCGTCCGGCGCGTCGAGGCGCAGGCGATTCACGACCGATTGCTCATTCGAGTCATTGGGGTTGCCCGAGTCGCGCGACCTCGCCTTCGATCCACTCCTCGACCTCGCGCGTCAATCGGACGGGGTCCTTGCCGGCGGGCGCGATCGGCTTGCCGATGGACAGAGTCAGCACGCCGGGCTTCTTGCCCAGCACGCCCTTGGGCCACAGCCAGCCCGCGTTGTGCGCGATGGGCAGGATCGGTGTGCCCATCGCGGTCGCGAGCCGCGCGCCGCCGCTCTTGTACTTGACGCGGCGCCCCACCCGGATCCGAGTCCCCTCGGGATAGACGACGATCCAGAAGCCCTGCGCGAAGCGCTCGCGCCCCTGCCGTGCAATCTGGCCCATCGCGTCCTGGCCCGACTGGCGGTCGATCGTGATCGGCGAGGCGAAGCGGAATGCCCAGCCGAAGAACGGGATCGCGAGCAGCTCCTTCTTGGCGACGTAGGCAAGCGGAGGTCCCATCTGCGTGAGGAACAGCGTTTCCCATGTCGAGCTGTGTTTGGACATGATGATATGGGGCGTCTTCGGCATGTTCTCCTGTCCGATCACGCGATGGCGAATGCCGCAGATCACCCGCGCCCCCCACAGGTTGGCGCGGCACCAGTAGGTGATGAAGCGGTAGCGCGGGATCGGCGGCAGCCAGGACAGCGACAGCACGGCAAGCGCGTAGGGCGGCGTGACGAGCAGCTGGAACAACGCGAACAGCAGGGAGCGAAGCGCCGACACAGCGGCTCTAGGGAGCCTCTGCACCAGTGCGCACGAATGCGCTGCAGGGCCGAATGCGGATGAATGTGAGACGCGCGACGAAGGTCGTAGCCGAGCCTACGATGCCGAGGGCGGCTGCGCAGGCGCCGCATTCGGCAGCAGCCCGGAGGGACCGGCGGTTCGGGCGGCCTGCTTTGTCGCGAGGCTTGCCAAGGGGGGCGACCATTGGCTGCGCCTCGCTTCGCGCATCCCATCCCGAACCGCCTGTCGCAATCGCGTGCACTGGTGCAGAGGCTCCCTATCTTCAGTCCGTCGCGAGCAGCGCCGAGGCCGCGAACGCGAGGTCGGGAAAGATCACGGTGTTCTTGGGGAAGTTGCCCTCGCGCAGCGTCTTTTCCCCCTTGCCGGTCAGAACCAGCATCGGCTGCGCACCGACCGCGTCGGCGGCCTGCAGGTCGCGCAGGCTGTCGCCGATGCAGGGAACGGTGGTCATGTCGACGTTGAAGCGCTGGCCCGCTTCGTGCAGCAGTCCCGTGCGCGGCTTGCGGCAGCCGCAATCCGCATCCGCCGTGTGCGGACAGAAGAAGATCGCATCGATGCGGCCGCCGACCTGCGCGAGCGCCTTGTGCATCTTCTCGTGGATGGCGTTCAGGGTCGCCATGTCGAACAGGCCGCGGCCGATGCCCGACTGGTTGGTAGCGATCACGACCCGGAAGCCCGCATGATTCAGGCGCGCGATCGCCTCGAGGCTGCCCGGAATCGGGCGCCATTCCTCCGGCGACTTGATGAACTGGTCGCTGTCGTGATTGATCACGCCGTCGCGGTCGAGAATGATGAGCTTGACTGCGCGAGTCGGAGCGACGGCTTCGGAGGCGAGCTGGACCACGGCGGGTACTCTACAGTCCGCCTACGTCGCCAGCTTCGAGATGTCGGCGACACGGTTCATCGTCGCGGCGACCCCGCGCAGGAGCGCAAGACGGTTGCCGCGCACCGCAGGGTCGTCGGTCATCACCATGACGTCGTCGAAGAAGCGGTCCACGACGGGCTTGGCGGTCGCGAGCGCCCTGAGCGCCCCGGTGTAGTCGCCCTGCGCGAAGTGTTCCTCGACGGCGGGCTCGAGCTTCTGGAAGGCAAGGTAGAGGTCGTGCTCGGCGCCGCGGCCGAGCAGCGCCCGGTCCACGGCGATCGCCGCTTCGGCGCCCGACTTCTTCAGGATGTTGACGATTCGCTTGTTGGCGGCCGACAGCGCATCGGCCTCCGGAAGCTGTGCGAACGCCTGCACTGCCGCGAGCTGGTCGGGCACGAGGTCGATGCGCGCCGGATTCTGCGCCAGGACAGCTTCGATCTGCTGCGGCGTTGCACCCTGCTCCCGCAGGTACCCGCGCAGGCGATCGAGCATGAATTCGAGCAACGGTGCCACGTCGGGCTTTACCGCCGGCACCGTGTTGAAGGCGTCGAATGCGAGTGCGGCCAGGTCATGGAGCGGCACGGCGACGCGCTTCTCGATCAGGATACGCAGCACGCCCAGCGCAGCGCGGCGCAGCCCGAAGGGATCCTTGTCGCCCGTCGGGACGCTGCCGATCCCGAACAGCCCGGCGAGCGCCTCGAGCTTGTCCGCGAGCGCCACCGCCTGCGCGACCTTGCCTTCCGGCAGGAGGTCGCCGGCGAAGCGCGGCCAGTAATGCTGCGCGATCGCGTCTGCCACATCCTGCGCTTCGCCGTCGTGTAACGCGTAGTAGCGGCCCATGATGCCCTGCAGCTCCGGGAACTCTCCCACCATGTCGGTGACGAGATCGGCCTTGGCGAGCATCGCGGCGCGGCTCGCATGCTCCACGTCGGCGCCGATCGACTCCGCGATGCGGGCGGCAAGGATGCGCAAGCGCTCGACCCGCTCGGCCTGCGTGCCGATCTTCGCCAGGTACACGATGCTGGAGAGTTTCGGCAACCGCGTCTCGAGCCGCGCCTTGCGGTCCTGGTCGTAGAAGAAGCGGGCGTCGGCAAGCCTGGCGCGCAGCACGCGCTCGTTGCCCTGCACGATTGCCGAGGGGTCTTCGGTCGCGAGGTTGCTGACGAGCAGGAAGCGGCTGGCAAGCTTGCCATTGGCGTCGGCGAGCGCGAAGTATTTCTGGTTCTGCTGCATCGTCAGGATCAGGCATTCCTGCGGCACGTCGAGGAACGCCGGGTCGAACGTGCCGGCATAGACCTCCGGCCATTCGACCAGCGAGGTCACCTCATCGAGCAGCGCGTCGGGCTGGATCACGGTCGCGCCTTGCGCCGCCTTGCGGAGCGAGGCGACGATCGCCGTGCGGCGCTTCGCGAACGACGGGATCACCTTGCCCTCGGCCTCGAGTTCCGGCTCGTACGCGTTCGCGCTCGCGATCTCGATATCCCTGCGCGACAGGAAGCGGTGGCCGTCCGTCTTGCGGTCGGCGGCAAGGCCCAGCACGGTCACCGCTACGACGTCACTACCGTGCAGCGCCAGCAGCCGATGGGCAGGACGCACGAACGAAATCGCATTGAAGTAGCCTGCCGGTCGTCCGGCGGACGGTGGCTGCGCATAGCGCATCACCTTCGGGATCGGCAGTCTCGCGACGACCTCGTCGAGCACCGCCTGCAAGCCGTCGGCGAGCGGCACGCCGGGCTTCACGCCGGCATGGAACAGCGAGTCCGCCTTGCCGTCCGGCTCGCGCGTCATTGCGCAGAGCGCGGTTTCATCGAGACCGAGCGCCGCGAGCTTCTTCACAAGCGCCGAAGTGGGCTTTCCCGCGGCGTCGAATGCCACGCTGACGGGCAGCACCTTCTGCTTGAACGGCTGCGCCGGCGACATGGCACGAACGGCGGACACGGCGACCGCCAGCCGCCGTGGCGTCGCGAAGCCCGTGACCTGCGCTTCCGACGTCGTGAATCCGCGCGCCGAAAGTCCGGCGGCAAGCGATTGCGCAAACGTCTCGCCGAGCGTCTTCAACGCTTTCGGCGGCAGTTCCTCGGTGAAGATTTCGACAACGAGGGGGGCGCTGGCGCTCATCGTCAGGCCGCCTTGCTGCGGTACTCGTCCGGCAGCATCGGGTAGCCCAGCGCTTCTCGCGACTCGACGTAGGCGGTCGCCACCATCCGTGACAGCGTGCGGATCCGCCCGATGAAGCCCGCGCGCTCGCTGACCGAGATCGCGCCGCGCGCGTCGAGCAGGTTGAACGTGTGTGCCGCCTTCAGGATCATCTCGTAGCCTGGCAGCGGGAGCTTCGCTTCGAGCAGGCGCTTCGCCTCGGACTCGTGGAACGAAAAGAGCTCGAAGAGCTTCGGCACGTTCGACTGTTCGAAGTTGTAGGTCGATTGCTCGACCTCGTTCTGGTGGAATACGTCTCGGTAGGTAAGTCTGCGCTCGAGGCCGCTCTCCTTCCACGTCGTCCACGTGAGGTCGAAGACGTTCTCCACGCCCTGCAGGTACATCGCGAGGCGTTCGAGCCCGTAGGTGATCTCGCCCGTGATCGGGTCGCAGTCGATTCCGCCCACCTGCTGGAAATAGGTGAACTGGGTCACCTCCATTCCGTTCAGCCATACCTCCCAGCCGAGGCCCCACGCGCCGAGCGTCGGGTTCTCCCAGTCGTCCTCGACGAATCGCACGTCGTTCGCCTTGAGGTCGAAGCCAAGCGCGTCGAGCGAGCCGAGATAGAGGTCGAGGATGTTCGCGGGCGAGGGCTTGAGAACGACCTGGTACTGGTAGTAGTGCTGCATGCGATTCGGGTTCTCGCCATAACGGCCATCCTTCGGGCGGCGCGAGGGTTGCACGTACGCGGCGCGCCACGGCTCCGGGCCGAGTGCGCGGAGGAACGTTGCGGTGTGCGACGTGCCGGCACCGACCTCCATGTCGTACGGCTGCAGCAGCGCGCAGCCTTGGCGGTCCCAATAGTCCTGCAGGCGCAGGATCACTTGCTGGAAGGTCAGCATCGCGGAGGCGCCGGTCCTTGGGGTCGGTCGCACAAGAGCTTCGAAGGACGGCGATTCTACCGTTGTTCCACGGGGGGCGCGCGGCGCGCGGGGCGTGGCCGCCACAGCGCGATCGCGAAAAGGGCGGCGGCTGCGACAAGCGGCGGCGCATCGCCGAAGCGCACGTACGGCGTGAGACCCGTGTAGCCACGGACCTCGACGTCCAGCACGCCGCGCGTGAACCATGGCAGCCGGGCGATCTCGCGGCCGTCCGCGCCGATCGCGGAGGTGACGCCGGTGTTCGTCGCACGCAACATCGGCCGCCCGGTTTCGCGGGCCCGCATCGCGGCGATCTGGTTGTGCTGCCATGCAGCCACCGAGCGGCCGTACCAGGCGTCGTTGGTCACGTTGACGAGCAGCGACGCGTCCCGTGCATGCGCGGCAATCTGGCTGCCGAAGAGGTCCTCGTAGCAGATGTTGAGGGCGACGCGTTGTCCGGCGACTTGAAGCGGCCGCGGATTCGCCGGTCCGGAGGCCTGGCTGTCCAGCGGAATCGCGAGCAGCTGCCGTATCACCCAGCCGAACACGGGCTCCAGAGGTATCGTTTCGCCGAACGGCACGAGATGATGCTTGCGATACATCTGCAGGCGCGCCGCGCCGATGCTGACCACGCTGTTGTAGACGCGCGGGCCGCCACCGGCGATCGGCGGGGGGTCGACGGTGAAAAGGCCCAGCAGCAGGTCGCCGTCGCGCGCCCAGGCGATGTTCGCGAGCGCCGTTGCCACGTCGGCCGGCAGCTGCGGCGAGAGGACCGGAAACGCGCTTTCCGGCGTCACGATCAGCCGTCCACGGCTCTGCCGCGCAAGCTCGACATACAGATCGTAGGTGCGATCGAGAAATTCCGGATCGAACTTCATGTCCTGCTGCACGTTGCCCTGCAGCAGCGAGACGACCAGCGGTTCTCCGGTCGGTTGCGTCCAGGGGCGACGCTCGAGCCACGACCCGGTGCCGATGACCGCGAGGATCCCCACGAGACATGCGGCGGCGCTGCGCTGGGCGCCCGCCGCAAGCCGATCGGTTAGCCACGCGAAGAGCGCCGCGCAGGCCGCGAGCGCGAGCGAGACGAGCCATACGCCACCGAGTGGCGCGAAGCCGGCGAGCGGCTCTCCCGGAGATTGTGCATAACCGACGGCGAGCCACGGAAATCCCGTCAGCATGAAGCCACGCAGCCACTCGGCAAGCGGCCACGCCCCGGCGGCGGCAACTGCGCGCGCGAAGCTCGCCGGCGAGGTGAAGCGAACGACCGCCCAGCCGGCTGCCGCCGGATAGAGCGAAAGATAGGCGACGAATCCTGCGGTCGCGATCGCGGCGACCGGCATCGGCATGCCGCCGAAGGTCTCGAGCGCGATGTAGACCCACGAGACGCCTGCACCGAACAGTCCCGCGCCGAACCAGAAGCCGAGCCACGCACCGTCACGCGCGCGGTCCACCCGCTGCCACAGCCAAAACAGCGTGCCGAGCGTGGCGAGCGGCAGAAGTGCAACGCCGAACGGCGCGAAGGCGAAGACCGTGAATGCGCCCGCCAGCGCGGCGAGCAACCGCGACGGGTAGCGCAGCGCGCGCCCGCTCACCGGGCGCCGGTCCGCAGGTTCGGAACGGGCAAGCGTACGCGCATCACGACGCCGCAGGCGCGCCGTCCGCGGGGGCCAGCGGGACGAGGCGCTCCACCTGCAGCGTATGCACGCGGCGGCTGTCGGCGCGCACGACCCGAAAGCGGAAGCCCTCGAGCGTTGTCGCCTCGCCGCGCTTTGGCAGCCGCCCGAACGACTTCACGACAAGGCCGCCGACCGTGTCGAACTTCTCGTCCGAAAAGCTGCTGCCGAAGTGCTCGTTGAAGTCCCCGATCTCGGTGCGCGCCTTAACCCGCCAGCGCCCGTTGCCTTCGGGGATCACGTTGTCCTCGCTCTCGTCGAAGTCGTACTCGTCCTCGATGTCACCGACAATCTGCTCCAGCACGTCCTCGATCGTGACGAGGCCCGACACGCCGCCGTATTCGTCGACGACGATGGCGATGTGGTTGCGGTTGGCGCGGAACTCGCGAAGCAGCACGTTGAGGCGCTTCGATTCCGGCACGAACACTGCAGGACGCAGCGTATCGTGCAGGTTGAAGCCCTCGGGGTTCGCGTAGAAGTTCAGCAGCTCCTTCGCGAGCAGGATGCCGATCACGTCGTCCTTGCTCTCGCCGATGACCGGGAAACGGGAGTGCTTGGTTTCCAGGACGAGCGGTATGAAGTCCTCCGGGGAGTCCTCGGCCGACACGCAGTCCATCTGCGCGCGCGGAATCATGATGTCGCGGACGGTCATCTCGGAGACGTTCAGCACGCCCTCGATCATCGACAGCGCATCGGCGTCGAGCAGGCGACGCTCGAACGCGCCGCGCATCAGGTCCATCAGTTGCTCGCGGTCCTCCGGCTCGCGCGTCAGCAGCGCCGAAAGCCGCTCGAGCAGCGTCGGACGGGAAGCGCCCGTGTCTTCGGCGGGACCCATCAACGAACGTTCCTAGTAAGCCCGGGGGCGAGGGGCGCGGGGCGCGTACGGATCCGGGTAGCCGAGCGACGCAAGAATGCTCTTCTCGCGGGCTTCCATGCGGGCAGCCGCGCGCGGGCGGTCGTGGTCGAAACCCTGCAGGTGCAGCAACCCGTGTACGACGAGGTGGGCACAGTGGGCGGTGAACGTGATGCGCTGTCGGCGCGCCTCGCCGCGGACGACGGGCACGCAAAGCACGATGTCGCCGGTCAGCGGGACGACATCATCGTACACGAAGGTCAGGACGTTGGTCGGGCCGTCCTTGCCCCGAAAGCGGGCGTTCAGCATCCGACCCTCCCGCGTCCCGACGAAGCGGAGCGTGACCGCAGCCGGGCCCGGCAGCGTGGCCGTTGCCCAGCGCCGCAGCGTCGCACGCACGGGCAATCCGGTCGCCTTGACGCCGTATTGCACGGCCAGCGCGAACGCCGAGCGCCGTACGGAATCCCGCGATGGAGCGGCGCGGCCGGTCGCCGGCGCGGTCATCGGCGGCCGCCGTTGCTGCCTTCGCCGTCCCGATCGTAGGCGTCGATGATCTTCTGCACCAGCGGATGGCGCACGACGTCGGCGCTCGTGAAGCGCGTGAAGGCGATGCCCCGCACGCCGCGCAGCACGCGGTCGGCCTCGATCAGGCCGGACTTCTGCCCGCGCGCGAGGTCGATCTGCGTCACGTCGCCGGTGATCACCGCCTTGGTGCCGAAGCCGATGCGCGTGAGGAACATCTTCATCTGCTCCGGGGTGGTGTTCTGTGCCTCGTCCAGGATGATGAAGCTGTGGTTCAGCGTGCGCCCGCGCATGTAGGCGAGCGGGGCGATCTCGATCGTGTTGCGCTCGAAGAGCTTGCTCACCTTGTCGAAACCCATCAGGTCGTAGAGCGCGTCGTAGAGTGGGCGCAGGTAAGGGTCCACCTTCTGCGCGAGATCTCCCGGCAGGAAGCCGAGGCGCTCGCCGGCCTCGACCGCCGGGCGCACCAGCACGATCCGTTTGACCGCGTCGCGCTCGAGCGCGTCCACCGCGCACGCCACGGCAAGGTAGGTCTTGCCGGTGCCCGCAGGTCCGATGCCGAACGTGATGTCGTGCTCGCGGATGTCGCCGAGGTAGGCGACCTGGTTCGGCGTGCGCCCGTGGAGATCGGCGCGACGCGTGCGCAGCAGTGCGCTTTCGTCGCCCGCTTCGATCGGCGGTCCCTGGTGTTGCGCGGACGGCTGCGAGGCGGTTTCCACCAGGCCGAGCTGGATGTCGTCCACCGACAGCGGTTGCTCCGCATCCTCGTAGAAGCGGCGGATCGCCGCCGCCGCCCGCGACGCCTGCGGGGGCGCGCCCGTGATCGTGAACTCGCCGCCGCGATGCGATATCGCGACGTCGAGCGCAGCCTCGATCTGCCGCAGGTTCGCGTCGAGCGGCCCGCAGAGGTTCGCGAGCGCGCGATTGTCGAGCGGCATGAGCGAGACGCGCGTCTCCCCGCGGCGCGCGGCGGTGTTTGCTCCCTGTCGCGGCACGTTCGGGCTGTCGCTCCGTCGCGGCGTGAGCGAGCCTAGACGCCCTGCCGGATCAGCGGTGCCTTGAGCGCCTCGTCCACTGTGGCAAGCGTCTCCGCGATATGCGCCTTCGCCTCCGGCGAAAAACCGGGCTTGTGCTGGGCCTGCGCGAGCTCGTTGCGCAGCGTGCGCGCATCGGCGCGCAGCAAAGCCCGTGCGTCGGCAGGCATCGCGCCGGCCGGGCGCAGCAGCGTGCTGGCGACGCGGCTCGCGTGCTCGCGCTGCAGGTTGCGACGGAACAGCGGAATGTCGCGACCTGTCTTGAGTTCGCTCCAGATGGCGACGTGCAACGTCCCGTAGAGTTCGGACAGGCGTAATGCCTGTGCCGGGTCGTCGACTTTGGCCTCGTTGTTCAGCAGGCGCTGTGCGACAGTTTCGCTCATCAGCTGCGCGAGGACGCCGCGCTGCATCGCAAGGACCTGCTGGTCGATCGCGATGTCCGGACTCGGAATCGCGCGCCCGGTTTCCTGTGCGTCGTCCATGTCGAACGTGGACACTGCCATCCGGCGCAGGAACGCGGGCGTGAAGCGGAAGCTGTCCGCCGAGAATACTTCGACAGTGATCATGGAGAGCGCCTGCCGCTGCTTCTCGGCCGATACCGGGCTCAGCGGGTCGCGGCCGCTGCCGGCGCGATCGCGCAGCGTGGTCAGTCCGCCGACGTACTTTGCCGCATAGACGGCACCCTGCGAGGCTTCGGACAGCCCGCGCGAAAAGTTGCGCCGGAGAATGGAGTAGCTCTCGCCCGTCTTCATCTCCCGCGACTCGGTGCGCTGCCACAGCTCGTGCACGAGCGCGAAGCGCTTCTGCGCATAGGCGAGCGGGTCGGTGCCGAGATCGAGCGGGTTGATCTGCGGGTCGAGCGCGAAAAAGCTCGCATCCTCGTCGGTCGCGTAGGCGAGCAGCGGCTCGTTCGAGCGCCCGGCGATCTGCGCCAGTTCGGCACCCTCGTCCGTCGGCGCAAGCTCACGGTAGCCGTACTCGATTGCCCAGAAATCGTAGGGCCCGAGCGAGCTCATCTGGTAGGCGCCTTGCTGCGCGCCGCGCACGGCGATGTTCCAAGGGTTGTACTCCATCACCGAGCCGGAGATACCGTGGGTGCGCGTGAACTCGGGGTCGGCGAGCTGGGCGTCGCTGTAGACCGTGGAGGCGCGGAAGTTGTGGCGCAGGCCGAGCGCGTGACCGACCTCGTGCATCGTCGTGTCCTTGAGGAACGCGGCGACGAAGCGCTCGACGTCGGGACTGTCCGGATCGAGGTCGCCGCGCGCTTCGAGCAGCGAGAGACCGAACACGGCCTCGCCGGTCGCGGCATCCTCGTAGGCGCAGAACAGGCGATCCGCGGCAGGTGGAAGCGCCGAGGGTCCACCCGACACGTTTTTCGGCACGTATTCGGCGCGCAGGTTGCGGACGACGCGCACGTTGTTTGCGTCAATGGCGATGTCGGCGTCCAGGATCTCGCCGGTGCGCGGATCGATTGCCGTCGGGCCGATCGCGCCGAACGACGTCTTGGCGACCGTGAGCCAGCGCACCGACGCGTGTGCGAGATCGCTCGTGTCGAAATCGGCGCCGTCGGGCTGGACGTCGACCCGGATCGCATCCTTGAAGCCGATGCGTGCGAACGCCTGGTTCCACTCGAGGATGCCCTCGCGGACCGGCGCGCGGTACTTCTCCGGGACATTGCGATCGAGCCAGAATACGATCGGTTCCTTCGGCTCCGAAATCGCGGCCGCCGGATCCTTCTTCTCCAGCCGCCAACGGTTCACGTAGCGGGTGACCGGCACGCGCGGCGTATCGCTCGAATAGTCCAGATGCTCGGTCGTGAAGTATCCGATTCGGTCGTCGGCAAGCCGCGGGCGCATCGGTTGCGCCGGCAGCCGGGCCAGCGTGTAGTGGAAGCCGAGGAACAGCGAGCGGACGTCGGGCAGCGTGCCGGGCAGCGTCGGACCGGCGGCGGTCGGCGCGCTGGGCGAGGGTTGCGCGGGTCGGGCCAGCGAGTAGTGCGCGGTGACCTCGAATGTCGTCTGGTCGGGCATCGACCGGACCTTGCCCAGCGAAGAGTTGCGCGAATCGAACGAGTAAGCCTGGCGGTAGGCGCGCTCGAGCGCGGCACCGGCGGCCGGGAGGTCCGCGATCAGCAGCGCATTCGCCTCGATCAGCACCGACTTCCGTTCCGGATGGGGTTGCGACGCGACCGCCACGGAAGCGAGCAGGCTGTCGGAAAAGCCCTGTGCGACGGCGCGCGCTTCGGGAGTTCCCTCGGCGGCCGTGTACTTGACGTTTTTTGCAAGGAGTTGCACCAGGTTGCCGACTTTGTGGAACTCGACGATCTGCGACACGCCGACGGGATAGGCCATCATCCCGCCGAAGAAGCGTTGCTCGCCGATGCCCTGGTTCAGGTTGGACTTGAGGAAGAACGGCTTGTCGAGCTGGTCGGGGGGGATCTCGATCCAGACCTTGTCGTCCTTCTGCCACAGCCGGAAGAGGCCCGGCATCTCCTGCGCGTCCTTCACCACTTCCGCGAAGGGCTTCATCCCCTGCGCGGCCTGTGCGGCGGCCTGTGCCGCTGCCGCTGCGGCGACCACCGCCGGCGGTGCAGGCCGCGCCGCTCCGGGTGCCAGCGGCCGCGTTGTCGTGGGGGTCTCTCGCGTTGTGGTGGCTTGGGTGGCGGCCGATGCGGCAGCCGCCGCGATGGCGGCGGTTTCGCTCTGCCGGGTGCCGTTCGATTCTTCGGTCTGCAGTGTTGCGCACCCGGCGAGGGAGAATGCGACCGCACCGGCGAGGGCGGTGCGTCGGCAGCGGGTCATGACGAGCGGCATGGCGAAGCCTCGTGGCGGGCGCGCGTACAGAGGTGTGCAGACTCCGTCCGGGCGCATGTGTTTCATGGATCCTACAACGGTTCGGCCAATTGTCCGCGCAGCGAATGCGGCAGCGCCGCCGTGATGCGGACGTCCGCGAAGGTGTCGATCAGCGTCGGGTTGCCGCGAAAGTTGACCACCCGGTTGTTGTCCGTCCGCGCGGAAAGCTCGTCCGGATCCTTTGCGGAACGGCCGGTGACGAGCACGGGCAACGTGCCGCCCACCATGGCCGCGCTGTGGTCGCGATAGAGCGCCTCGACGCGCGCTTGGAGCGCGACCAGGCGTGCCTGCCGGATTTCGCGCGGCACCTGATCGGGCAGGTCTGCGGCCGGCGTGCCGGGACGCGTGCTGTACAGGAAGCTGAAGCTGCCATCGAAACGCACGTCGTCGATCAGCTTCATCGTGGCCGCGAAGTCGGTCTCGGTCTCCCCGGGAAAGCCGACGATGAAATCGGAAGAGAGCGAAAGATCCGGACGTTCCGCCCTGAGCCGGCGCACGATCGACTTGTATTCGAGCGCCGTGTAGCCGCGCTTCATCGCCGCGAGCACACGATCCGAACCCGACTGGACAGGCAGGTGCAACTGAGAGACGAGCTTGTCCACCCTTCCGTACACGGCGATGAGCCGTGGCGTCATTTCCTTCGGGTGCGACGTCGTGTAGCGGATACGGCGGATGCCGGGCATCTCGGCCACGTGCTCGATCAGCGTCGCGAAGTCGGCGATTTCGCTCCCCGTTCCCATTGCGCCACGGTAGGCATTGACGTTCTGGCCGAGCAGCGTGACTTCCTGCACACCCTGGTCGGCGAGGTCCGCGACCTCGGTCAGCACGTCGTCGAAGGGCCGCGAGATCTCCTCGCCCCGCGTGTACGGCACGACGCAGAACGTGCAGTACTTGCTGCAACCTTCCATGATCGAGACGAAGGCGCTCGCCCCTTCGACGCGCGGCGGCGGCAGGTGGTCGAATTTCTCGATTTCCGGGAAAGCGATGTCGACCTGCGGCGCGCCCGTCGTGCGTCGCGCCTCGATCAGCGCGGGGAGCCGGTGCAGCGTCTGCGGGCCGAACACGATGTCCACGTACGGCGCGCGCTTGACGATTGCAGCACCTTCCTGCGACGCGACGCAGCCGCCGACGCCGATGATGAGATCCGGCCTCGCGCCCTTGAGCGCGCGCACGCGGCCCAGGTCGTGGAAGACCCGCTCCTGCGCCTTCTCGCGCACCGAGCACGTGTTGAACAGGATGACGTCCGCGTCCTCGGGGCGATCGGTGAGCGCGAGTCCGTCGGCTTCGGCGAGCACGTCGGCCATCTTGTCCGAGTCGTACTCGTTCATCTGGCACCCGAAGGTGCGGATGTAGAGCTTCTTCATGCGTCCCGCCCCGGTGCCGGTGGTTGTCCGGTGGGGGCCTCTGGGGGAGAAGGGCGAGTATAGCAGCGGCAGATCGCCGGATGCGGCGACGACCGATGCGCGTGCCGCGGCACCCGCCGGACGCGCGATTTCCGGATGAAGCCGCAACCGCCTGCGCTAGAATTCGCCGTGCAGGTGCCTGCCGCGCATTCCGCGCGACGGGTGAAACGGGAATGCGGTGCCTCGCCCGAGAGGTTCGGGCGCAAAGCCGCGGCTGCCCCCGCAACGGTAGGTCGGTGCGGGCCGCTCCACGACGCCACTGTCGGTTGCACGTGACGGGAAGGCGAGCGGCCAAGACCGGCGAGCCCGGAGACCGGCCTGCCACGGCGCGTCGCTGTCGCTTGGCGCGTGCCGCCGATGGCGCAACGCGGGCGGCGTACGTGTGGGTGCAGTTCGCTCGCGGGCGGCTTCCTCGCTCTCCGCGTACTGCTCCCGCGTCGTTCCGGGTTGTTCGCTCGAATGTCGTGCGGGAGGCGCGGCGTACCCGGAGCGCCCGATGTCCGCGATTTCCTCTGCACTTCCCGCACGCGCCCAGTGCTCCCCAGTTCGCCGTTGCATCGCACTGTGCCTGCTCGTCCTGCCGGCGGCATGGGTCCACGCGCAGCCGGTCGCCTCGGGATCGCCGGTCGCCGCCTACGCGCGCATCGATCCGGTCTTCGTCACCGCGGCACGCTCACCGCAGCCGATTGGCGACCTGCTCGCCGACGTGACGGTGATCGGCCAGGCCGAGATTTCGCGCAGCGGCGCGCAAAGCCTCACCGAGTTGCTGCAGCGCCAGCCGGGAATCGAGATCGTGCAGAACGGCGGCCCGGGTGCGACGTCGGGCGTGTTCCTGCGTGGCGCGAACCGTGGCCAGACGCTGGTGCTGATCGACGGCGTGCGCCTCTCTTCGGCTACGGTCGGCGCGACGTCGCTCGAGGCGATTCCGCTCGACCTGATCGAGCGCATCGAGGTGCTGCGCGGCCCGGCGTCGTCGCTCTACGGCGCCGACGCGATTGGCGGCGTGATCCAGGTGTTCACGCGGCGTGGTTCCGGCACGTTCAGCGTCAACGCGAGCGCCGGCTACGGCACCTACGACACGCGTTCCGCCACGGGCGGCATGAGCGGGGCGCTTGGTCCGCTCACGCTCGCGTTGCAGGGCGGCGGCACCCGAAGTCGGGGCTTCAACGCGATCGTCGATCCACTGAACTTCGCGTACAACCCAGATCCGGACGGCTATGCCCGCGAGAACGTGAGCGGCAACGCCGCGCTCGAGTGGTCGCCCGGGCAGTCGCTGACCGCGCAGGTCTTTCGCAGCCGGCTCAACAACCAGTTCGATGCGGGCCTCGACCACGACGATCGCACGATCACCACGCTCACGTCGTGGCAGCTGGGCAGCCTGAACAGGATCGCGGCGTGGTGGTCGAGTACGTTGACCGCAGCTACGAGCAGCGACTCCTCGGTCTCGAAGACGGGTTTCGGCGATTTCCCGTTCACCACGGTCCAGCGCCAGTACACGTGGCAGAACGTCTTCGCGCAGCCCGTTGGTGCGCTGACGCTCGGCGCCGAGCGCCGCGAGGAGGAGGTCTCGGGCGCCGATTTCGCCGTGACCTCGCGCGACACCAATTCGGTGTTCGGCGTCTACCAGCTGCGGGAGGGGCCGCACGCGCTGCAGGTGAACCTGCGCCGAGACGACTCCACCCAATACGGCGGGGAGACGACCGGCGCCGTCGCTTATGGTTATCGGGTTTCGCCGGCGTGGCGGGTGACTGCGAGCGCCGGCACGGCGTTCAAGGCGCCCTCGTTCAACGACCTCTACTACCCGGATTTCTCCAATCCCGATCTCGAGCCGGAAACCTCGCGCAATGCCGAGGGTGGCGTCTACTGGACCGCTGCGTCGGGCGAAGCGCAATGGGAAGCGCGGGCGATCGGCTGGTACAACCGGGTGCAGCAACTGATCGTCTTCGGCTGCAACGCCGAATTCGTGTGCCGGCCCGAGAATGTCGACCGCGCGACGCTGAAAGGCGTCTCATTCGGCGCCGACCTCGTCTGGCGCGACACGACGCTCAAGGGCTCGCTCGACCTGCAATCGCCGCAGGACGACCTTACGGGCAAGCTGCTGCCGCGCCGTGCGCGCTCGCACGGCGCGCTGTCGCTGCTGCAGCGCGTCGGGGCGACTACGCTGGGCGTCGAGCTCGTCGCCTCCGGACCGCGCTACGACGATCCCGAGAACCGCATTCCGCTTGCCGGTTACGCGATCGTCAACCTGACGGCCGAGTGGACGCTTCCCCATAACGTCACGGTGTTCGCTCGCGGCGACAACGTGTTCGATCGCGACTACCAGCTCGCGTCCGGATACGGGACGGGTGGTGCGCAAGTCCTCGTGGGGCTGCGATGGCGACCGTGAGGAGCCTCGCAATGCGCATCGCGGCGCTGGTCGCGACGTTCCTTTTCGCCGCGGGCTTCGTGGCGCAGGCGCAGGCCGTGCGCGCGCAGGACGATGCCGGCGCGACGATCGAGTTGCCGGCGCCGGCGCGGCGCATCGTGAGCCTCGCGCCGCATGCCACCGAGTTGCTGTTCGCAGCGGGTGCGGGCAATGCCATCGTCGGAATGGTCGCAGGTTCCGATCATCCCGATGCTGCGCGGAGTCTCCCGGTGATCGGCGACGTGCAGACGCTCGACCTCGAGCGCATCGTGGCGCTTGCGCCTGACCTTGTCGTGACCTGGCCGTACACGACACCCGCGCAAGTCGCGAAGCTCCGGGCGCGGGGAATCCCGGTCTTCACCACCGATCCGGCGACGATCGAAGGCATCGCGGCAGACGTCTCGGCGCTCGGGGCTCTTGCGGGGACGAGGGAGACGGCCGACGCCGCGGCAAGTGCGTTGCGGGCGCGCGTTGCGACGCTGCGCGCCGGCGCGAGCGGCAAGCCTACGTTGTCCGTGTTCTACCAGATCTGGCACGCGCCGCTTTTCACGGTCGGCCGCTCGCATCTCATCACGCAAGCGATCGCCGCGTGCGGCGGGCACAACGTTTTCGACGCGCTGGTGCTCCCCGCACCGCAGGTCAGCATCGAGGCGGTGCTCGCCGCGAAGCCGGATGCAATCATCGCCGGCGCAGATCGGGGAAAGCGGCCCGGGTGGCTCGACGCATGGCGGCGCTGGCCGCAGCTTCCGGCCGTTCGCTACGGCAACCTCGATGTCGTGGATGCAGATCTGCTGCACCGTCCGGGTCCGCGTTTTGTCGACGGCATGGCGGCCCTTTGCGCCTCGATAGCGCAGGCCCGCGAGCGCCGCGCAGCGGCGCGTTGACGAGGACGCGCTGCTACTACACCGGCACGAAAGCGCGGCCGCGACCCGAACCCAGTTGGAGCAGTGGGCGTCCGAACAGCGCCGATAGCCGCGCCGCGTCGAGAATCGCCTCGCTCGGGCCCGGCTGCGCGCATCCTGCTCCGATCGCGATCGCGTGGTCGCAGTAGCGCACAGCCAGATGGAGATCGTGCAGCACCATGACGATTGCGCGCCCGTTCGCGCGAGCGAGCGCGGTCAGCACGTCCAATGCGGCCGCCTGCTGCGCAATGTCGAGATGCGACGAAGGCTCGTCGAGCAGGAACAGCGCCGGGTCCTGCGCGAGCAGCGCGGCGAGCGCGACGCGGCGCCGCTCGCCGCCCGAGAGCGTACGCACGTCGCGCGCCTCGAAGCCCGCGAGTCCGAAGCGTGCCAGCGCATCGCGAGCGAGCGCGACGTCCGCCGCACCCTCCCAGGCGAAGCGCGCAAGATGCGGATGGCGGCCGACCAGGACCGTTTCAAGCACCGACGCCGGAAACGGATCGTCCGAGTCCTGCGGCAGGACGCCGCGCCGGCGTGCGCGCTCACGGGCGCCCAGCGTGCCGATTGCCTCGCCGCCGTAACAGATCTCGCCTGCAACGACGGGTGCGAGTCCCGCCAGCGCGCGCAGCAGCGATGTCTTTCCGGCGCCGTTCGGGCCGATCACGGCCCAGCATTCGCCGGGAGCGACGGCGAAGTCGAGCGCTGAGCAGAGCGTTCGACCGGCGACTGCGAGCGTGAGTCCGCGAACCTCGAGGCAAGCATTCGTGCACTCGCCCGACCCTTGCGGCGTGCGCAGCTGCGCCACCTCCCAGGGAGCCGGACGCGCGCGTTGGGAAAGCCTCGTGGCGCTCATCGCGATCGGGCGAGAAGGTAGAGGAACGCGGGAACGCCGATCAGCGCGGTCAGCACACCCACCGGCAGCTCGAGCGGCGACGCGATCGATCGAGCGAGCGTGTCGGCACCCACGAGGAGAGCGCCGCCGGCAAGCGCCGCGGCTGGCAGCAGCGCACGCTGGTCGTTGCCGAGCACCAGGCGCAACGCATGCGGGACGATCAATCCGATGAAGCCGATGCTGCCGGCGGTGGTCACCGCGGTTGCGGTCGCGAGCGCGGCCAGCGCGTGGATTGCGAGCGTCGTGCGCGACACATCCACGCCCAGCGCGGCCGCCTCGGTCTCGCCGCGCGCGAGCGCGTTCAATTCGCGCGCCAGCACCAGCGCGGCCGCAAGAACGAGGGTCAGCACCACGAGCGCCGGCCACGGCGCGCCGGCGCCGGAGAGGTCGCCGAGCAACCAGTACACCATGCCCTTGAGCGCGGCTGCTGGCGCGAGTGCGAGCAGCAAAGCGATCAGCGCGCTCCAGCCGGCCGCAACGACCGCGCCGGTGAGGAGCAGCCGCGTTCCGGCCCACGGAACGGTGTCCGCCGCCCGGCGGGCGAGGCCGAAGACCAGGAGTGTCGACAATGCCGCGCCGGCGAATGCCGCCGGTGCTGCGAGCGCGAACGCGCCGGCGAGCGTGGCGACAAGCGCGCCCACAGAAGCGCCTCCCGAGATGCCGAGAACGTAGGGGTCCGCCAAGGGATTGCGCAGCAGCACCTGCAGCAGCGCGCCCGCGAGCGCGAGCAGCCCACCGACCGCGAACCCTGCGAGCGCGCGCGGAAGCCGCAGCGTACGCACGACGTCGGCGCCGTCCTGAGTCGATGCGCCCGTCAATGCGGCGATCACGTCGCCGCCGGTGACGTGCGACGCTCCCCGTCGCAAGCGCGAGCGCGAGTGCAACAAGTGCGATGCCACCGAGCAGCGCGACGATGGCTAGCGTGCGGGAAAGGGACGCGTAGGGACGCATGGGCACGAGGGCCGATCGCGGGCGACCGCGGGCGAGCGCGGCAACACTGCAAACGTGGCGATTATAGGCGGTCGCGGGACGCGAGAATCCGCGCGCAACGTGAACCTGCCGCGACCGCGCCGGTCATATAATTCCATACGGATTGCGACGATGAACAAGGCATTCACGCGCGAAGAGAGCGCGACGGACGCGGCCGACGACGAGGTCGACGACGCATCGCCGCTGCCCGCCGGCGCGCGCAACTACATGACGCCGGGCGGCTTCGGCCGCCTGAAGGCCGAACTCGACCGGCTCGTGACGCGCGAGCGCCCCGAGCTCGTGGCGACCGTGGCGTGGGCGGCCGGCAACGGCGACCGTTCCGAGAACGGCGACTACATCTACGGCAAGAAGCGGCTGCGCGAAATCGACCGCCGCATCCGCTTTCTGATCCGCCGCCTGGACAATGCCGACGTGGTCGATCCCGCGGCACCGCGGGACGACGACAGCGCGGAACGCGTGTTCTTCGGCGCGACGGTGACGGTACGAAGCGAGGATGGAGCGACTCGCACCGTCAGCATCGTCGGCATCGACGAAACGGACACGGCGCGAGGTTACATCAGCTGGATCTCGCCGATGGCTCGCGCACTCATCAAGGCGCGCGAAGGTGACGCGGTGACGCTGCGCACGCCCGGCGGCGTCGAGGAGATCGAGATCCTCGCGATCCGCTACGAGCCGCTCGCCACGGGTGCCGGACCACCATGATGCCGCGCCCCGCCGGTCGTGCCCCGGTTGACGCTGTCACCGCCCGCCGCCTATAGTCACTCCATGGACAACGAGCTCGCGCTGCTCGAGCAGAAGCTCTCGACGCTGATCGCGCACGCAAGAGCGCTTCGCGAGGCGAACGAGGAGTTGCGCCGCGAGCTCGCCGCTGCGCAGGAGCAGAACCGCGCGCTCGTGCAGCGCATTCAGACGGCAGGAAGCCGGCTCGACGCGGTGCTGGCGCGGATGCCTGCCGAATGAGCGAACGCGGCAATGGCGGCGACCGGATGGTGACGCTCGACGTCGCAATCCTCGGCCGCGACTACAAGGTCGCCTGCAAGGAAAGCGAGCGGACGGAATTGACCGAAGCCGTCACGCTGCTCGATGCGCGCATGCGCGAAATTCGCGATTCCGGCAAGGTCGGTGGCGTCGATCGCATTGCCGTGATGGCGGCGCTGAACATCGCCAACGAATTGTTGCGCGAGCGCAAGAAATCATCGGCGCAAGGCGTGACGGCCGTTGACGCGGGGAAGGCGGAGCGTAGAATCCGTAACATGTCGGCGGCAATCGATCGCATGCTTGCCGGCCAGGAGAAACTGCTTTGAGCCGGCTGCAAGTCGCGGCCGCATGATCTACCCCTGCGGTGTTCGAGAACTGCCCGTACACTCTTTGAACCAATGCTGACGTAGCGAGGTCGCTGCGCCCTTAGCGAGCCTGTGTGCGTTCCCATGCGGAAGCGCCTTATGGCTCCGGCAGGCGACCCCCTTGAACCTCGGTTCAGGGTGAGGGCAGGACGGCATCTGCGGGGACCCTACGACGAACGACACGTTCGAAGGAAGGCGCGGCGCTTGCAAGGCGCCGCGCCTTTTTTGTGATGCGCCACTGGCTGATGAAATCGGAACCCGACGAGTTCTCGATCGACGACCTCGCGCGCGCGCGCGGGCGGACGACCTCCTGGTTCGGCGTGCGCAACTATCAGGCGCGGAACTACATGCGGGACGAGATGAAGGTCGGCGATCTCGCATTCTTCTACCACTCGAGCTGCGCCGAGCCAGGCATCGCGGGCATCGTCGAAGTCGTGCGTGCCGCGCATCCCGACGTCACGCAATTCGATCCGACGAGCGACTACTTCGACCCGAAGTCCACGCGCGAGAGTCCGCGCTGGATCAATGTCGACGTGAAGCTGAGGGAGAAGACGCGGCTCGTGCCGCTCGAGGAGCTCCGCACCCATCCGGAGCTCTCCGGCATGGTGATCCTGCGCCGCGGCAATCGGCTCTCGATCACGCCGGTGACGACGGCCGAGTGGAAGTTCGTCATCAGGCTCGCCGAAGGCCGCCCGGTGACGCTGGTCACGACGACTCCGTGGACTACGCACTGATCCCGATTTTTGTCGTGATGGGCGCGCTGGTCGGCTTCCTGGCCGGTCTGCTCGGCATTGGCGGCGGGATGACGATGGTGCCGCTGCTGACGATGATCTTCACCTACGAGCGCTTCCCGCTGCAGCATGTGGTGCACATGGCGGTCGCGACCTCGACGGCGACGATCGTATTCACCGCGATCTCGTCGGTACGTGCGCATCACCAGCATGGCGCGGTGCGCTGGCCCATCGTCACGGCGATGGCGCCCGGAATCGTCGTGGGCTCGCTCGTCGGCCCGCAGTTCGCGAGCGCACTTCCCACGCCCGTGCTTGCGACCGTCTTCGGAGGCTTCACGTGGTTCTCCGCGACGCAGATGCTGACGGACAAGAAGCCGGCCGCAGGGCGCGAGATGCCGGGCCGGCTGGCCACCGCCGGGGTCGGGATGTTCGTCGGGTTCATTTCGGCGCTGGTCGGTGCAGGGGGCGGGTTCCTGACCGTGCCGTTCATGACCTGGTGCAACGTCAAGATCCACAACGCGGTCGCGACGTCCGCGGCGCTGGGCCTGCCGATTGCGATTGCGGGGACGATCGGCTTCGTAATCGCCGGACTGCGCCAGGAGGGCATGCCGCCGATGACCGTCGGCTACATCTACCTTCCCGCGCTCGCCCTCATCGTGATCGCGAGCGTGCTGTTCGCGCCTCTGGGGGCCCGCACGGCGCACAAGTGGCCGGTGAAGAAGCTCAAGAAGGCGTTCGCGGTCCTGCTCTACGTGCTCGGGGCGTACATGTTCTGGAAAGCCTGGAGCACCTGGAGTGCGTAGGGCGGAATCGCGGATCTAGGAGCGGAATCTTTCCCGCAGCGCGGCCTTCTGCACCTTGCCCATCGAGTTGCGCGGCAATTCGGTCGCGAAGAACACACGTTTCGGGACCTTGAACGCCGCGATTTCCCTCTTCAGTGCAGCGATCACGTCGCGCTCGGTGAGCGTGTGCCCTGGCTTCGCGACGATCACCGCGAGACCGACCTCGCCGAAATCGGGATCCGGCACTCCCACCACGGCCGACTCCACCACGTACGGCATCGCATCCAGGCGCTCCTCGATCTCCTTCGGGTAGACGTTGAGCCCGCCGCTGATGATCATGTCCTTCGCGCGGCCGACGATTGCCACGTAGCCTTCCGGCGTCCACTGGCCCTGGTCGCCGGTCCTGAACCAGCCATCGGCGGTGAACTCCTCCTTGGTCTTTTCGGGAAGCCGCCAATAGCCCGCGAAGACGTTCGGCCCCTGTACCTGGATCGCGCCCACGGTTCCCGGCGGGCACGGAACGTCCGTCTCGTCGACGATGCGGATCGCCACGCCCGGCAGCGGCTGCCCGACGGTTCCGGCAATGCGCTCGCCCGCGAGCGGGTTCGACGTATTCATTCCTGTTTCCGTCATGCCATAGCGCTCGAGGATGCGCTGTCCGGTGCGCATCTCGAACTCGCGAAACGTTTCGGCGAGGAGAGGCGCCGATCCGGAGACGAACAGGCGAATCGTCGTCGTCACCTCGCGGCTGAAGGAGGGTTCGGCGAGCAGCCGCGTATAGAACGTCGGCACCCCCATCATCGCGCTCGCGCGCGGCAGCAGGCCCGTCACCTCCTTCGCATCGAAGCGGGACAGCCACAACATGCGGCTGCCCGACAGCAGCACGCAGTGGATCGCGACGAACAACCCGTGCACGTGATAGATCGGCAGCGCGTGCAGCAGCGTATCGCCGCGCGTGAATCCCCACGCCCTTACCAGCGTCAGCCCGTTCGAGGCGAGATTCCGGTGGGTGAGCATTGCCCCCTTGGCACGGCCCGTCGTACCCGACGTGTAGAGCAGCGCCGCCAGGTCGTCCGGTCGCGATTCCACGGTCGTGAATTGCGCGGACGCGCGCACCGCGCGGTCCATCAGCTCACCCCCGCGGGCATCGAGCGTCAACACCGTGGCACCACCGGCGATCGTCTCGATCACTCCGAGGCGCTCCGGTCCGCAGACGATCACGCGCGGTTGTGCGTCCCCGAAGAAGAACTCGAGTTCCGCCTTCTGGTAGCCGGTGTTGAGCGGCAGATAGACGAGCCCGGCGCGCAGGCACGCGAGGTAGAGCGGCAGCACCTGCCAGTGCTTTTCGGTTTGCACGGCGACGCGATCGCCGACCTTGCAGCCCGCTGCAACCAGCGCATTCGCAATGCGCGCGGACAGCTGGGCGAGGTCGTCGTAGTGGATGACCGGACCGCCCGGGATGACGAGGCACGGCTCCTCGGGCCCGTCGGGAAAGTGGCTCTCGATCAGCGCGTAGAGGTTGGCATTCACGGCGGGGATCGTGTGGGATGAACCGGGGACGCTTGGCGTGCGCGCGCCAGCCGCGCTATGCTGCGCGCACAATTATTCCACAAGGAGGGGCGGCACCATGAGGAGGAACGGCATTGTGGCCGTGCGCGCGCTTGTCGCGTCGGCGCTCGCGCTCGGCATCGTCGTGCTCGCGGCTTCGGGCGGCGCGCTCGCCCAGCAACCCCGTGTGCTCAAGATCTCGCACCAGTTCCCCGCATCCACGCCGGCGGAGGGCGACTTCCGTGACCAGCTCGCGCGCCGCTTTGCGGACGAAGTGGGCAAGCGTACGAACGGTGCACTGAAGGTCGAGGTCTATCCCGCGAGCTCGCTCGTCAAGACCTTCGCGCAGTTCGGTGCGTTGCGCAAGGGCGCGCTCGACATGGCGGTGCTGCCGATCGCCTACGGCGGCGGCGAGGTGCCGGAGGCCAATCTGGGTTTGATGCCCGCGCTCATTTCGAGCTACGAGCAGGGGCTGCGCTGGAAGGACGCGCCGATCGGCAAGGAGTGGTCGAAGCTCCTCGAGGATCGCGGCATCAGGATCCTGACGTGGGTCTGGCAGGCCGGCGGCATCGCGTCGCTCGCGAGGCCCGTGGTGGCCCCCGACGATGCAAAGGGCTTCAAGATACGCGGCGGCAGCAAGGAAGTGGACATGATGCTGAAGGGGGCCGGCGCGGCCATCACGAACGTGCCTTCCAACGAGATCTACAGTGCAATGCAGTCCGGCGTGCTCGACTCGGCGATCACGTCGTCGACCTCGCTCATCAGCTTCCGCCTGTACGAGGTCGGCAAGCACCTGACCGCGGCCCGCAAGAACACGTTCTGGTACATGTTCGAGCCACTGGTGATCTCGAAGCCGGTGTTCGACAGCCTGACCCCCGACCAGCAGAAGATCGTGGTCGAGGTCGGCGCGAGCCTCGAGACCTTCGCCCTCGAAGCCGCGAAAGCGGACGACCAGCGGGTCGTCGATGTCTACACCAAGAACGGGGCGAAGGTGTACGACATGGACGACGCGGCGTTCGCCAAGTGGCGTGCCATCGCGCAGCAGACCGCGTGGGAGGATTTCGCCAAGAACGTGAAGGACGGCAAGCGCTGGCTGGAGCTGGCGACCGCCGTCAAGTGATCGGCGCCGGATTGGCGGCTGCGCGGCGTCGTTTCCGCGCGGTCGCCGCACGGTGCTTCATTCCCGACCGCCGTTGCGCATGAATCGCTTCGCCCGCGCGCTCGCGATCCTCAACACCTGGATGGGCTACCTGTCGGGGTTCGCGATCGTGCTTTGCGCGGGCGTGCTCGTGTTCGAAGTCGCGGTCCGCTACTGGCTCAAGTGGTCGACCGACTGGGAGATCGAGTTCTCGGTCATCCTGCTCATCGTCGCAACGTTCATGAGCGCCGGCTACACGCAGCTCCATCGCGGCCACGTATCGATCGAGGTGCTCGACGAGCTTCTGCCCGCGCGCATCAACCGCGCGCGCAAGTGGCTCGCGGACGCGCTTTCGTTCACGGTCTGCGCCTTCGTCGCCTGGAAATCGTGGCAGCTCTTTGCCGAAGCGTGGGGCGACGGGCGCACGTCGAACTCGGTCTGGGCGCCCAAGCTGTGGGTGCCCTTCCTGTCGATGGCGGCGGGCATGACGCTGCTGTGCCTGCAGATCCTGGTTCAGCTCGCGATTCACGGCCGCGCCCGGCGTTTGCACGCCGACGAGGTCGAGTGATGGCTGCCGCCCGCCGGAGCCGGGACCGATGAGCACGCTGCAGATCGGACTGCTGTTCGGCGGCACCACGTTCCTCCTGCTCTTTTCGGGGATGCCGATCGCATTCGCCGTGGGTGCCGTGGCGCTCGCGTTCATGTTCGCATTCATGCCGGCGGCGAACATCGCGGTCGTCGCCGAGACGATCTTTTCGGAGCTCGACAACTTCACGCTGCTCACGATCCCGCTGTTCGTGCTGATGGGTGCGGCGATCGGCAAGTCGCGCGCCGGCGAGGATCTCTATCTTTCGATGAACCGGTGGTTGTCGCGCGTGCCCGGCGGGCTCGGCATCGCCAACGTGATGGCGTGCAGCGTCTTCGCCGCGATGTGCGGGTCGAGCCCGGCAACATGCTCGGCAATCGGCAGCTCCGGCATTCCGCAGATGCGCAAGCGAGGCTACTCCGACGAGCTCGCGACCGGCATCATCGCGGCCGGGGGCACGCTCGGCATCCTGATCCCGCCCTCGCTCACGCTGATCCTGTACGGGCTCGCGGCGGAGCAGTCGATCGGCAAGCTCTTCATGGCGGGCGTCGGCCCTGGTTTGCTGCTGACGGCGATGTTCGTCGTCTGGACGGTCGTGCAATACCGCCGCGACCGCGGCCGCGCACTGCGGGTGGCCGCCGCCGGTGGTGCCCCGCTGCCGCCACTCGAGCATTTCACGTGGGCGCAAAGGCTCGAGACGCTGCCGCGCTTCCTGCCGTTCCTGGCAGTCATCACGCTCATCATGGTGGCGCTCTACGGCGGCTGGGCGACGCCGTCGGAGGTGGCCGGCATCGGTGCCGCGTTCTCGCTGGCGATGGTCGTGCTCATCTACCAGTGCTGGCGCTGGAACGACTTCAAGGCGATTCTGGGCGGTACGGTGCGCGAGTCGTGCATGGTGATGATGATCATCGCGATGAGCTTCCTCTATACGTACGTGATGAGCTACCTGCACATCACGCAGAGCGTGGCCGAATGGCTCACTGCGCTGCCGCTCGCCAAATGGACGTTCTTCTTCTGGGCAAACGTGCTGCTGGTCGTGCTGGGCTTCTTCCTGCCGCCTGTCGCCATCATCCTGATGGTGACGCCGATCCTGCTGCCGGCGTTGAAGGCGCACGGTTTCGACCTGATCTGGTTCGGGGTCATCATGACGATCCTGATGGAAATGGGGCTCATCCATCCGCCGGTCGGGCTCAACCTGTTCGTGATCAACGGCATCGCACCCGATATTCCGCTGCGGCGGATCGTGATGGGCGTCCTGCCGTTTCTGCTGCTGATGATGATTGCGATCGTGCTGCTTTGCTTCATTCCCGGGATCGCGACCTACCTGCCCGCGCGGTATCAGGGAACCTAGGCGTCCTTATCTCAAGGCGGTGGCAGGTGGCCGTCAGGCTGCCGGCTCGTGGGGGCGCCGCGACCCGAACGGATGCGCGGCGTAGAATTCAAACGTTTCCGTTGGACTACGACTCCGGCTCGCCAGACGGGCCCCTACGCAGGGAGCCAAACCCATGAACGACCGCGCAACGAAGACCCCCTCGATCGAAGACTGGCAGAAGGCTGCCGCGAAGGCGGCAGGGTCCCCGGCGAAGTTGCTCTGGCGTACGCCCGAAGGCATCGACGTCAAGGCGCTCTACACGGCGGCCGACGTCGAGGGGCTCCCGTACGCGAACACTCTGCCGGGCTTCGAGCCGTTCGTGCGCGGTCCGCAGGCGACGATGTACGCGGTGCGGCCGTGGACGATCCGGCAATACGCCGGATTCTCGACTGCCGAGGAGTCGAACGCTTTCTACCGCCGCAACCTCGCCGCCGGCCAGCAGGGCGTCTCGGTGGCGTTCGACCTCGCGACCCACCGCGGGTATGACTCGGACCACGGACGCGTCACCGGCGACGTCGGCAAGGCGGGGGTCGCGATCGACTCAGTCGAGGACATGAAGATCCTGTTCGACCGCATTCCGCTCGACAAGGTCTCTGTTTCAATGACGATGAACGGCGCCGTGCTGCCCGTGCTCGCGGGCTACGTCGTCGCGGCGGAGGAGCAGGGAGTGGGGCAGGAACGGCTCTCGGGGACGATCCAGAACGACATCCTCAAGGAGTTCATGGTCCGCAACACCTACATCTATCCGCCGGAGCCCTCAATGCGGATCGTCGCGGACATCATCGACTACACGTCGCGGCGGATGCCGAAATTCAACTCGATCTCGATCTCCGGCTATCACATGCAGGAGGCGGGGGCTACGCAGGCGCTCGAGCTCGCGTTCACGCTCGCCGACGGGCGCGAATATGTTCGCGCAGCGCTCGCGCGTGGTCTCGACGTCGACGATTTCGCCCCCCGACTCTCGTTCTTCTTCTGCCTCGGCATGAACTTCTACCTCGAGATCGCGAAGCTGCGGGCGGCGCGGCTCCTGTGGTGGCGGATCATGAAGGGCTTCAACCCGAAGAGCCCGAAGTCGCTGATGCTGCGCACGCACGTGCAGACGTCGGGCTGGTCGCTCACCGAGCAGGATCCGTACAACAATATCGTCCGCACGACGATCGAGGCGATGGCCGCCGTGTTCGGCGGCACGCAGTCGCTGCACACGAACTCCTTCGACGAGGCGATCGCGTTGCGCGACCGACTTCTCCGCGCGGATCGCGCGCAATACGCAGATCATCATCCAGGAGGAGACGCACATCACCAAGGTGGTCGACCCGTGGGCCGGCTCCTACATGATGGAAAAGCTCACGCAGGACATGGCCGACAAGGCGTGGGCGATCATCGAGGAGGTCGAGACGATCGGTGGCATGACCAAGGCCGTGCAGTCCGGCTGGGCCAAGCTTCGCATCGAGGCGTGCGCAGCGGAGAAGCAGGCGTGCATCGACCGCGGCGACGACGTGATCGTCGGGGTGAACAAGTACACGCTCAGAAGGAGGACGCGCTCGGGATTCGCGAGATCGACAACACCGCGGTGCGCGCGGCGCAGATCAAGCGCCTCGGCGGAGGTGCGCGCCAAGCGCGATCGCAAGGCGGTCGAGGCGGCGCTTGCGGCGATAGCCGCGGCGGCCAAGGGTGGCGAGGACCTGCTCGCGCTGTCGATCGACGCGATGCGCGCCCGCGCGACGGTGGGCGAGGTCAGCGACGCCCTCGAGAGCGTGTGGGGCCGTTACAAGGCGCACGCGGAGACGGTGTCGGGAGTCTACGGTGCTGCATTCGCGCAGGATGCCGAGTGGCAGGCGCTGAAGGCCGAGGTGGAGGCGTTCGAGAGCGAGGAGGGCCGCAGGCCGCGGATCATGATCGCCAAGGTTGGCCAGGACGGGCACGACCGGGGCGCCAAGGTCGTCGCGACCGCGTTCGCCGACCTGGGCTTCGACGTCGACGTCGGGCCGCTCTTCCAGACGCCCGAGGAGGCCGCGCGGCAGGCCATCGAAAACGACGTGCATGCAATCGGTGTCTCCACACTGGCGGCGGGCCACAAGACGCTGGTGCCGCAAATCATCAAGGCGCTGCGCGACCAGGGAGCGCCGGAGATCGTCGTGGTCGTCGGGGGTGTGGTCCCTCAGCAGGACTACGCGTTCCTCGAGAAGGCTGGGGTAGCCGCGGTGTTCGGTCCCGGCACGGTCATCTCCACCGCCGCGCGGGCGCTGCTCGCGTCGATCCGAAAGGCCCGCATGGTCGCGGGTGCCGCGCGAATTTGACCAAGGCCAATGCGGGGGGCCGAGAACCCCCTGTATTTTTCGGGGGCCCGGTTTGCGCCGGGACCGCTCGCCCTCCCATGGACAGGCCCGCCGCATCCCGGATGCCCCGCGCACTCGACCACCTTGACCCCGCGCTGCGTGCGCTGGCCGACGGCGTGCTCGCCGGCCGGCTGCGCAACATCGCCAAGGCGATCACGCTCGTCGAGTCGTCGCGCCGCGACCACCATGGACGCGCAGAGGCGCTGCTCGAGGCGCTGCAACCGCGCACCGGCGGCAGCTTCCGCATCGGCATCAGCGGCGCGCCGGGCGCCGGCAAGTCCACGTTCATCGAGGCGCTCGGCTTGTTGCTCACCGGGCGCGGCCACAAGGTCGCGGTGCTCGCAGTCGACCCGTCGAGCAAGGTCTCGGGGGGATCGATCTTGGGCGACAAGACGCGCATGGAGCGCCTTGCCTGCGATCCCAACGCGTTCATCCGGCCGAGCCCCTCGGGCGGCACGCTCGGGGGCGTCGCGCACAAGACGCGCGAGGCGCTCGCGGTGTGCGAGGCGGCGGGCTACGACATCGTCATCGTCGAGACCGTCGGCGTGGGGCAGTCCGAGACCGCCGTTGCCGGCATGACCGACTTCTTCGTGCTGATCGCGCTTCCCAACGCCGGCGACGACCTGCAGGCGATCAAACGCGGCATCGTCGAGCTGACCGACCTCGTGCTCGTAAACAAGGAGGATCTGGACCGGACGGCGGCCGAGCTCGCCCGCACGCAGATCGCGGGCGCATTTTCGATGTTGCGGCCCAAGGACGTGTGGTGGAAGCCCCCGGTGCTGAAGATCTCCGCTGCCTCCGGCGCGGGCCTCGACGCCTTCTGGGCCGAGGCCCAGCGCTTTCGTTCGGAGGCCAAAGCCAATGGCGCGCAGGAAGAGCGGCGCAGGCGGCAGGCGCTCTCATGGATGAGCGCCCAGGTCGAGCATGAGCTCCTCGCGCGTTTCTACCAGCACCCCGCCGTCCGGCACGAGTTCGCCGCGGTGTCGAAGGCGGTGACTGAAGGCGCGCTCACCCCGTCGGGCGGGGCCGCGCGGCTGCTCGCGCTCGCCAAGGACACCTGAAGCCCGCGCGCGAGTGGTGCCCGAGAGGGTCTCCAATTGCGTCTCAACCTCCAAATGCCCAGCACATCACCATGCTAGAGATCATCAAGAAGCTTGACGACATGCGAGCGGCTGCCCTGCTCGGAGGCGGGCAGAAGCGTATCGATGCGCACCACGCCAAGGGCAAGCTGACGGCGCGCGAACGCATCGAGCTCCTGCTTGACCCGGGCAGCTTCGAGGAATGGGACATGTTCGTCACGCATCGCTGCCACGATTTCGGCATGGGCGAGCAGAAGATTCCCGGCGACGGCGTGGTCACCGGTTACGGCACCGTCAACGGCCGCCTGGTATTCGTCTACAGCCAGGACTTCACCGTGTTCGGCGGCGCGCTGTCCGAGGCGCACGCCGAGAAGATCTGCAAGATCATGGATCACGCGATCAAGGTGGGCGCGCCGGTGATCGGCCTGAACGACTCCGGCGGCGCGCGCATCCAGGAAGGCGTGGCGTCGCTTGGTGGCTACGCCGACGTGTTCCAGCGCAACGTGATGGCGTCCGGCGTGATCCCGCAGATCTCGGTGATCATGGGCCCGTGCGCAGGTGGCGCCGTCTACTCCCCCGCGATGACCGACTTCATCTTCATGGTGAAGGACAGCTCCTACATGTTCGTCACCGGCCCCGATGTGGTCAAGACCGTGACCCACGAGGAGGTCACCGCCGAGGATCTGGGCGGCGCCATCACCCATTCGACTCGGTCGGGCGTCGCGGATCGCGCGTTCGAGAACGACGTGGAGGCAATGCTGATGGTGCGCGCGCTGGTGAGCTACCTGCCGGCATCCAACCGCGAGAAGCCGCCGGTCGTGCCCACGGACGACCCTGCCGATCGCATCGACCGCTCGCTCGACACACTGATCCCGGACAACCCGAACACGCCCTACGACATCAAGGAGCTGATCTACAAGGTCGTCGACGAGGGAAGCTTCTTCGAGCTGTCTCCGGACTATGCGAAGAACATCGTCATCGGATTCGGCCGCATGGATGGTGCGACCGTGGGCATCGTCGCAAACCAGCCGCTGGTGCTCGCAGGCTGTCTCGACATCAAGTCGTCGATCAAGGCCGCGCGCTTCGTCCGCTGCTGCGACGCGTTCAACGTCCCGATCGTCACCTTCGTCGACGTGCCCGGTTTCATGCCGGGCACCGCGCAGGAATACGGCGGCATCATCAAGCATGGCGCGAAGCTGCTGTTCGCCTACGCCGAATGCACGGTGCCCAAGGTCACGGTCATTACCCGCAAGGCCTATGGGGGTGCCTACGACGTCATGTCCTCCAAGCATCTGCGCGGTGACGTCAATTTCGCGTGGCCCACGGCGGAAATCGCGGTGATGGGGCCGAAGGGCGCCGTCGAGATCATCTTTCGCAAGGACATCGGCGACGCGGAGAAGATCGCCGCACGTACCGAGGAATACCGCACCAAGTTCGCCAACCCGTTCATCGCCGGCAGCCGGGGCTTCATCGACGACGTGATCATGCCGCACGAGACGCGCAAGCGGATCTGCCGCTCGCTCGCGATGCTGCGGGAGAAGGACGTCGAGAACCCCTGGCGCAAGCACAGCAACATCCCGCTCTGATGCGCGCGCAGCCGCCACACCGGGGACGTCCTCAAATGTTCAAGAAGATCCTGATTGCCAACCGCGGCGAGATCGCCTGCCGCGTGATCCGCACCGCCCGCAGGATGGGCATCGCGACGGTCGCGGTCTACTCCGAAGCCGACAAGAACTCCAGGCACGTCGAGTTGGCCGACGAGGCGATCCTGATCGGTCCTCCCCCTTCCGCGCAGAGCTACCTGCAGATCGAGCGCATCGTGCAGGCCTGCAGGGACACGGGCGCCGAGGCCGTGCATCCGGGCTACGGATTCCTGTCGGAGAACCCGGCGTTCTGCGCCGCGCTCGAAAAGGCCGGGATCGTCTTCATCGGTCCCAAGACCCACGCGATTGAGGCGATGGGCGACAAGATCGCGTCGAAGAAGCTCGCGCTCGCGGCGAAGGTCAGCACCATCCCGGGCCACAACAGCCCGATCGCGTCCGCCGACGAAGCCATCGAGATCGCCGGCAAGGTGGGCTACCCCGTGATGATCAAGGCGTCCGCGGGCGGCGGCGGCAAGGGGCTGCGTGTCGCGTACGACGACACCCAGTGTCGCGAGGGGTTCGCCTCGTGCAAGAACGAGGCCAAGAACGCGTTTGGCGACGATCGGGTGTTCATCGAGAAGTTCATCGAGGAGCCGCGCCACATCGAGATCCAGGTGTTGGGCGACGCGCACGGAAATGTCGTCTATCTGAACGAGCGCGAGTGCTCGATCCAGCGCCGGCACCAAAAGGTGATCGAGGAGGCCCCCTCCCCGTTTCTGGACGCTGCCACGCGCAAGGCAATGGGCGAGCAGGCGGTACAGCTCGCGCGCGCCGTCGACTACCAGTCGGCCGGAACGGTCGAGTTCGTCGTCGGCAAGGACCGCTCGTTCTACTTCCTGGAGATGAATACCCGACTGCAGGTCGAGCACCCGGTCACGGAGCTCATCACCGGTCTCGATCTGGTCGAGCTGATGATCCGCGTGGCGGCTGGCGAGCGCCTGCCGTTCACGCAGAAGGACGTGCAGTGCAACGGCTGGGCGATCGAGTGCCGCATCAACGCCGAGGATCCATTCCGGGGCTTCCTGCCCTCGAGCGGCCGCGTGGTGAAGTTCATCCCGCCGCCCGAGATCCCCGGACAGCTGCGAGTGGACACCGGCGTGTGTGAAGGCCGCGAAGTGTCGATGTACTACGACTCGATGATCGCCAAGCTGATCTGCCACGGCGCGACCCGCGACCAGGCGATCGCCCGAATGCGCGATGCGCTGAACGCGTTCGTCATCCGCGGCGTCGCCTCGAACATCGCGTTCCAGGCGGCGCTGATGCAGAATCCGCGCTTCATCTCAGGCAACTTCAATACCGGCCTGATCGCCGAGGAATACCCGAAGGGCTTCAGCGCCACGGGCCTCGTGCACGACGACCCGCTGCTGCTGGCCTCGGTGGCGGCGCTCGCGCGGCGGCGCTACATCGCCCGCGCCGTCCAGACCACCGGTCAGATGCGCGGCCATCGCAGGCAGGTGGGCACCGACTGGGTGGTGATCATGGGGAATCGCCGCTTCGCGCTCAAACTGCTGCCGACCGAAGGCGGCTGCGACATCGCGTACGAGGACGAGACCTACCGGCTCCTTTCCGACTGGAAGCTCGGTGACCTGATCTTTCGCGGCCGCTGGAACGGCGAGCCGATCTGCCTGCAGATCCAGCGCGTCGGCTGGAAGTACCGGGTGATCCACTGGGGCACGCAGGTCGACATCACCGTGCTCACGGCGCGCGCTGCCCACCTGCTGTCGCTGATGCCCGAGAAGCCCGCGCCGGACCTGTCGCGGTTCCTGCTCTCGCCGATGCCCGGTCTCCTCGCGGAACTCGCGGTCGTCCCTGGTCAGGAGGTCAAGGCCGGCGAGAAGGTCGCGGTGATCGAGGCGATGAAGATGGAGAACGTGCTGCGCGTGGATGCCGACGCGAAGGTGAAGGCGCTGCTCGCGAAGCCCGGCGACAGCCTCGCGGTCGACCAGCCGATCATCGAGTTCGAGTAGACGCCCCGGCTGGGGAACTCGGTGCCACCGGGGCCGGCGCAGTTTCGTTCGTGGCACTCGTGGCGTCGACTCCCTCCGCTGCGGCCTCGCGTCAACCGCCCATCTTCTGCATCGCCTCCTGCATTTCCGCAGGGCTCGTATCGCGAATGTGCGTGGCAACCGACCAGCGATGGCCAAACGGGTCCTCGAGCTGGCAATAGCGATCGCCCCAGAACATGTCGGCGAGCGGCATCGTAATCTTCGCCCCAGCGCCGACCGCCCGCGCGACGAACGCGTCGACATCCTCGACGTAGAGGTGGATCGTGACCGGCGAGCCTTTGAGCGATTTCGGCCCGAGCATTCCCCACTCGGGCGCTTCGTCGACGAGCATCAGCGGCGAATCACCGAGGCGGATCATCGCGTGCATGAGCCGCCCCTTCGGGCCCGGCAGTCGCGATATTTCCGTCGCATCGAAGGCTTTCCCGTAAAAATCGATGGCTTGCGCTGCGCCGGCGCAAACCAGGTGGGGTGTCACCGAGTGCATTCCATCGGGAATCGGCTTCACGTTCGAATGGGTCATGATTTCCTCTCCTTTCGGCCTGCGGTTGGCGGCGTGCCGAGAAGGGTCTTCAGATAGCCACGCAAGTGCTTCAGGCACTCGATGTCCCGCACCAGATCTGCGACATGGGCCCGACACGCCATCGTCGCAGGCGGCGCGAATGTCCGGGTGCGTGGCGTACCGACCTCCCGTACCGCGGTGCCGATCAGGCAGGTGAAGTGCGCAACGTCCCCACGCAGCATCGACGCACGGAAATCGTTGGCCATGCTTCGATGCCCTGTCAAGGACTTCTCCCGATTCTCACGCTCCGAAGGCATGCGCGGCGCTGATGGTGACGGCGGCCGAGCGCTATCGCACCACCTGGCGCTCCGGCAGCACCAACGCAAAGCCCCACGATAATCGCGGGGCTTCACAGGATCGCCACATCGCTGTGGCTTCATTTCGTTGCGTCACCGCAACGCGTGCCGGTGTTTGATCACCGACGTTGGGGTCGACCTGTCGTGTATGTCATCGATAGAGAGCCTCCCCGTCGTGGATTGCTGGTGCAGCATCGGCGAGATCTCGCGGCCGCGGACGGTGGAGAGCATCCGGTTGCGCAGCACACTGCCAGCGAAACCATCAGCGCATCCGTCATGTTGCGTACGCGAGCACCGATCGGCTAATCAACCTGCGTTTGTTCGAAGATTACGCCTAGGCCGATGGAGATTCAAGCGTCACCAAGGTCGTCCGACGCGTGGTCGTTTGTCGCGACATCGGCGGCGCGAAAACCATGCTGTACGCTGCAACACGCTAGACTTGCCAAGTGTCGCGCCCGTCTCCCACTCTGTACTCCCAGCTGTTCGAGTCGTCGCCGCTGCGGAGCTCCCAGTTCCGACTCTTCTATTTCGGGTCGATCGGCGCGGCACTGGGTTACACGATGCAGGCGACGATCGCCGCGTGGCTGATGGCGACGCTCACGCCGTCCGCGCTCATGGTCGCGCTGGTGCAGACGGCGAGCACCGCGCCCGCGCTGCTTTTCGGTCTCGTAGCCGGGACGCTGGCCGACATCGTGGACCGGCGACGCGTGATCCTCGTCACGCAGATCGTGATGCTCGCCGCGGCCACGGTGCTCGGCCTTGCGGCGCTGGCTGGCTTCATCGGCCCGCTGTCACTGCTCGCGCTGACCTTCGTGGTCGGGGCAGGCTTCACGTTCTACCAGCCGGCGCAGCAGGCGAGCATCAACGAGCTGGTCGATCGCAAGGATCTCTCGCGCGCGGTGGCGCTCGGCGCTGTGGCATTCAACGTCGCCCGTGCCGTGGGCCCGGCGCTCGCCGGCGCGATCGCAGCTTGGGCAAGCACGGGCAGCGCACTGCTGACGAGCGCCGCCTGCTTTCTCCTGATGATCGTTGCCGTGAACCGGCTCGCGGCCCGGGAGCGCCCGCTACCCGGTGTACCGGAGCGGTTGCTCTCCGGCGCGCTGAGCGGGCTGCGCTTCGCCCGGCACTCGCCCGCGATGCGGTCCCTGATCTTGCGCAACCTGACGTTTGCGCTTTGCGCGAGCGCATTCTGGGCGCTGCTGCCGGTCATCGCGCGGGACCAGCTCTCGCTCGGCGCCGGAGGATTCGGCCTGCTGTCCGCCGGGTTCGGTCTTGGTGCCGTTATCGGCGCACTGTTGATTCCGTCGCGGCTGCAGAAGCATTCGCTCAACGCGGTGGTGACATCCGCGGTGCTCCTGTGGACCATCGCTATCCTGCTGATCGCTGCGACAGACGTTGCGGCCGTGGCGGTCGCCGGCACGTTCGGGGCCGGCATGGCGTGGGTTGGTGTCTTCGCCAGCCTCTCCGCAGGCACGCAAAGCGCGGCTCCGGCCTGGGTCCGCGCACGGGCCGTCGCGATGAGTCTTGTCGCGGTGCAGGCGAGCCTTGCGCTCGGCAGCGTCGTGTGGGGCGCGTGGGCGTCCGCGGCTGGCACGCGGACGGCGCTTTTCGCGTCGGCAGTGGCCATGATCGTGTTGCTGGCGCTGAGCTACCGGATCCGCGTGTCGCTCGGCACGGAGGCCGACGTCACGCCAGGGTTGCAGTTGCCCGAGCTGACGCTCGCGGTGAAGCCTGCACCCGAGGACGGCCCGGTGTTGATCCAGCTCGACTACAGGATCGACAACGACCGCCGTGCACCGTTCCTGCAGGCGGTGCACGCGGTCGAGCCGATCCGGCGCCGCAACGGCGCGATCAGCTGGCGCGTGTTCCAGGATCTCGCCGAGGATGGCCGCTACGTCGAGCGCTACATCATCGCGTCGTGGGCCGAGTATGTGCGGCTGCGTGAGCGGATGACGATTGCCGACCGCAAGACGCTCGACGCGCTGGAAGGCTTCCAGCGACCCGGTGTCCCCATAGGAGTGTCGCGGCTCATCGGCGTCGCACCGCTCGCGGATTAGCGGGCGAGCGTGGCAGGCGGCCTCGCTGCGGACCAGTCGTCGACATTCGCGCGTCCGCACGGAAGTTCTGGATGCACGCGGACCAGCCAGCCGCAGCCAGGAAGCCGGCCATCGACTCGGGACGTCCTTTCCGTGAGCAGGGAGATTCGTGCAATTGAAACCGCGATCTGCCGCGGCATAATGCGCGAAGCCCCGCCGGCATGCGCGCCCGCGGCCTCCTGACCATCGAAGCACGACAATGCGGTGTGTAAACGACTTTCGCCTGCGGTTCGGCAAGCAGGAACTGATACCCATCGTCTGCGGCGGCATGGGGGTCGACATCTCGACCGCGGGCCTCGCGCTCGAGGTCGCGCGCCTGGGCGGCATCGGCCACATTTCCGACGCAATGGTGCAGACCGTTTCCGATCGCCGGTTCCGCACCCAGTTCGTCAAGGAAAAGGCCAAGCTCTACAAGTACAACGTCGCCAACACCGACAAGTCTGCGGTGCTGTTCGACCTCGGACGTCTCGCCGAAGCGACGCACATGCACGTCGGCCGGACCATGGAGGCGAAGCGCGGTACTGGCATGATCTTCGTCAACTGCATGGAAAAGCTCACGATGAATGCGCCGCGCGAAACGCTGCGCGTTCGCCTCACTGCCGCGCTCGACGGCGGGATCGACGGCATCACGCTGAGCGCGGGCCTGCATCTCGGATCGTTTGCGCAGATCGAGGACCATCCCCGCTTTCGCGATGCCAAGCTCGGGATCATCGTCTCGTCGTTGCGGGCGCTGCAGCTGTTCCTGCGCAAGAACGCGCGCCTCAACCGACTGCCCGACTACATCGTGGTCGAGGGCCCGCTTGCCGGCGGACACCTGGGATTCGGCGCCGACGATTGGGACAAGCATGACCTGCGCACGATCGTCGCCGAAATCGCGCGCTACCTGAAGGCGGAGGAGCTCGACATCCCGCTGATCCCGGCCGGCGGGATCTTCACCGGCAGCGACGCGGTGTCCTATCTCGAAGACGGCGCCGCTGCGGTGCAGGTGGCGACACGCTTCACGGTGACGCACGAATGTGGATTGCCGGACAAGATCAAGCAGGAGTACTTCAAGGCCACCGAGGACGAGGTCGTGGTGAACACGATCTCCCCAACCGGGTATCCGATGCGGATGCTGGCCAGCAGCCCGGCAATCGGCGCGGGCATCCGGCCGAATTGCGAGGCCTATGGCTACCTGCTCGACAGCTCCGGCAATTGCGCCTATATCACGGCGTACAACCGCGAGGTGGCGAACCACCCGGCGGCCAAGAAGATTTCGGTGAAGGACAAGACCTGCCTGTGCACCCACATGCGCAATTTCGACTGCTGGACGTGCGGGCATTACGTCTATCGGCTCAAGGACACCTCTCGCCGCCTACCCGACGGCAGTTACCAGGTCCTGAGCGCCGAACACGTCTTTCGCGATTATCAGTTCAGCGTCGACCACAAGGTCGCGTTGCCCGCATGAACAACGCGCGCAGGACGACAGTCGCCGGCTAGCCTTTCCTGCGCCGGGTCTTGGGGGGCAATACCTGGCGGAGAAGCCGCTCACAGGTCGACGGCGACATGTAGCGCGGCACCGGATAGTTCGTGTCGGCTTCCCAGCACGCGGCCTTGGCCAGCGCGGAAATGTCCGCCTCGCGAAGCGCGTCCAGATGACGCGGGATTCCCAGGTCCGTGTTGAGCGCTTCGACCGAGTCGATGAACTTCTTCGCCAGGACCGCCGGCCGTTCGCCTTGCCTGCCCACGTTGGCGCGCAGTGCAAGTACGGCCAGCCGCTTCGTGATGGCAGGGCTCAGGAACTTGAGCACGTGCGGCAGCATGATCGCGTTCGCCAAGCCGTGGGGGGTGTGATACTTCCCGCCCAACTGATGCGCGATCGCGTGCACATAGCCGACGTTTGCCCGCGTGAACGCGAGGCCGGCGTAGGTCGCGGCGAGCGCCATCTGCTCGCGTGCCGCAAGGTTCTTGCCGTTCCGGTAGGCGGTGCGCAGGTTCTTGTAGATCATGCCGACTGCCGCAAGCGCCATGCGATCGGAATGGCTTGTCGACCAGTGTCCGACGAACGCTTCGACGGCATGCGTCAGCGCATCCATTCCGGTTGACGCCGTCACATGTCGCGGCAATCCGGTCATCAACGACGGGTCGAGCGCCGCCATGGTGGGCACGAGGCGCGTATCGGCGATCACGAGTTTCCTGTTGGTCTGCGGGTCTGAAACCACCGCAGCCACCGTCACCTCGGAACCCGTGCCTGCCGTGGTCGGCACCGCATAGATCGGCACCGGTCCGCGCAAGCCCTTGAAGTACCCGACCAGTTTCCTGGGATGCTTCCGGTTGGCGACCGCCAGCGCGATGGTCTTCGCCGCGTCCATCGGGGAGCCGCCGCCGAAAGCCACGATCGCATCGCAACCGTGCTTTTCGAAGAACGCCATGCCCTTCTCGATCAGCGGAATCGGCGCGTCCGGCGTGATCTCGTCGAAAACGACGTGTGCGGTGCCACCCGCGGACAGCGCCTTGGTCAGCGCATCGGGCAGGCCCATTTCGGAAACGACGCGGTCCGTCACGATGAGGATCTTCCGGTGGCCGAACCCGCAGAGCGCCTGCCCCAGTCGCGCGCTCGCCCCCGGGCCCACCAGCAGAATCGGCTGCGGAATCGGCAACAGCCCCGTCACCACTCCCGCCGCACGCATCGCCGTCGACAGCCCGACGGAGCGCACCACGTCACCAACAACGCTCGGCATCTCGATCATCTTCCTGTTCGCGTTCTTGCTTTCGATGTTGCTAGCTTGCACCAATCCGCATTGCCGGACCAGCAGGTTGCCGGGCGGATTCGTCGATCAGGATCAAATCAACGCGGATTTTGCAGAGCCCTTCGCGTACAACAAGCCGGGCGGCCATGTGGCGCCGTCCGCACTGACGCATGTCGCGATCGCTTTCGACGACTTCGGATGGTCGTTTCCGGTACGCCGTTCCTCGTATCGCCGTACAATTTGCAGCAATGTCTCGTTGGCCGCGAGTGGCCGGCACCGCATCCAACGGGTCTCGGTGTGCGCGGCGAAACCGGGCTGGTTCGGCGCGGTGGACTGCATGGCCACCAACCAACGGCTTTGCATGGGGATGGAATGAAAACAGTGGTCGGTATCAGCCTGGGCGCGAACGATCAGGATTTCGAGTTCAGCGCCCGGTTTCTGGGGCAGCAATTCAGCGTGCGGCGCATCGGCACGAACGGCAGTACGGCCAAAGCCGTCAAGTTGCTGAAGCAATGGGGGCAACGTGCCGACGCCATCGGACTCGGCGTGGAGAAGGACAGCTATACGGTCGGGTCGCGGCGCTACGTCGAGAAGGACAGCCTGCGCATGAAGAGCGTGGTTACGCGCGTTCCCGTAACCACGGGTGGTCGCCTTGGCGACATCCTGCAGGAATGGGCGCTGCGTCACGTCCAGGTCAAGCTGGGCGACTTCTTCAACAACGCCAACGTGCTCTTCTTTTCTGGAAGGACCAACTACAAGCTGGCGTTGGCGATGTCGGAGTACACGCAGAACCTCCAGTTCGCCGATCCCCTGCTGCAGCTCGGCGTGCCCAAGCTTCTGGCGTCGCTCGACACGCTCGAGCTCTACACCAGCGGCGCGCACTACGTGCTGGACTGGGCGCCGACGAGCGTGATGTCCTCCGCCCCGGTCAAGGAGTGGACGCGCTTCGCGCTGCGCAAGGCCATGCGCGACGCGACCGTCATCGTGGCGCCCGTCCACGAGCTGGACGAATTCGGCGCCGAGGAACTGGGCGGCAAGGTCATCGTCACGTCCACCGTCAACGACCGGCGGATCGCGCAATTCAAGGACAAGGGCGTCAGCATGGTGATCGACGGCGCGCCCACGCTGTTCGACCACGTGCTCGGCCCGAGCCTCCTGGATGCGTTGATCATCGCGGCAACGGAAAAGGGGCCCGACGACATCCTCGAGGACGACTACCTCGAGATCATCACCAACCTGCAACTCGAGCCACGCATCATCTACCCCGGCGGCTTCAAGCGCATCAACCGCTTTGCCTTCGTCATTCACCCGTTGTCGCAGGAGTATTTCAAGAACATCAAGTCCATCGAACTGCTCTCCTATGTGTCGCCGCCCGTGTTCATGGATACGCTCGAGAAGGCGATGGCCTATGCGCCGCCCTTCGTCTACTCGAAGGTAACGGGCATCAAGTCGCCCAGCGGTGTGGAAGCGGAAGGCTGGCTGATCTCCGTGGGCGGAACACCCAAGGAGATCATGAGCCACAGCCCGGAGTTCACCTACCGCCGCTTGCTCGATGCGGCCCGGATGGCCAAGCGGCTCGGTGCGCAGATCATGGGGCTCGGCGCATTCACCAAGGTGGTCGGAGATGCGGGTCTAACCGTGGCAAGGCGCGCGCCGCTTCCGATCACCACGGGCAACAGCTACAGCGCTTCAGGCGCGCTGTGGGCCGCGCACGATGCCGTGCTGCGCCTGGGCCTCGTGCCAACGCCGACGCGCGGCGAGAAAGTCAAGTTCAAGGCAATGGTGGTGGGCGCCACCGGGGCGATCGGCTCGGTCTGCACCCGCCTGCTGGCGATGGTCGCCGAGGAGGTCTACATGGTCTCCCCCGAAACCGCCAAGCTGCTCTCGCTCAAGGAGTCCATCCTCAAGGAGACTCCGGACGCCAGGCTGTTCCTCTCGTCGCGGGCCGACAAGGACATCGCCGACATGGACATGATCGTCACTGCGACGTCCGGTGCGGGCAAGAAGGTGCTCGACATCATGAAGGTCAAGCCCGGGTGCGTGATCACGGACGTGGCCCGTCCGCTCGACCTGCCGCCTGAGGAAGTCGCCAAGCGCCCGGACGTGCTCGTGATCGAATCCGGCGAGATTCAGTTGCCGGGCAAGGTGTCGATGAAGAACATCGGTCTGCCCAAGAACGTGGCGTATGCCTGCCTCGCCGAAACGATCGTGCTCGCACTCGAGGGGCGATTCGAGAACTTCACCGTCGGCCGCAACATCGAATGGGAGAAGGTACGGGAGATCTACCGCCTCGGGCGGAAGCACGGCATGAAGCTCGCGGCGATTTCCGGGGTCAACGGACCGTTTTCCGACGCGGACATTCGCCGGGTCCGCAAGCTCGCGCTTGCCGCGCGCGCCAAGGGTGCTTCGACTGCGGCGAGGGCGAAGCCTAGGCCCACGGCCGAGCCAGCGCGCAAGTCAAAGGCGACGCCCAAGCCGGCGAGACGTACGGTGGCCCGGCGCAACAGGGCCGGCGCAGCCGCGGTCAGGTCCTGACTCCGGGAGGCGAATCGCCTCCCGGCGCCAAATTCCTTCTTGGCCCCAGTCTTCACTTCGGCCGGATGGCTGTAGCGGTAGCCTGGGAATGTCTGCGGCCCGAGGCGGGCACCGACGAACTCGCATCGCATGCGACGGTTGAGCAGGAAACTTGACGGTGCGCGGGCCGGTACGGTATTCGGTGGCCATCCTCCCTCGAAAGAAGGATTGCCGTGCGGATCGTCCTGTTTGCTTCGTTGATGGGGCTTTGCGTCGCGACCGGGGTCGCGCAATTGGTCGAACGGCATCCCGGCAAGCTCTCCGGCCGTTGGACGGCTTCCAGTCCTCGCGGAGTCTTTGTCGATTCTTTTTCGCTCACGTTCGAAGGGGAAGCGCGTCCTGGCGAAGGGGCTACCCGTTCCGTGGTATCGATCACGGCATCGCCGTGAACTGGACCTGAGGCGGTGCCGCGCTCACGACCCGCGTGGCGCCCGCTACTCCTGCTCTTGCCGGCCCTTCAGCAGCGTCTTCAGATTCGCGAACGGCGAATGCGTTGCCGCGCGGCTGCCGGTTCGCACGTCCGGACCTGCGCCGCTCGCTTCGAGCTGTCGCTGATGCTCGTTGTCGTGGCAATAGAGGCAAAGCAGCTCCCAGTTGCTGCCGTCGGGCGGGTTGTTGTCGTGGTTGTGATCACGGTGATGGACGGTCAGCTCGCGCAGATTGGCCCGGGTGAACTCGCGCGCGCAGCGTCCGCAGATCCACGGGTAGATCTTCAGCGCCTGTTCGCGATAGCTTTGCTCGCGGTCCGCCGCGGCGCGACGGGCCTCGGCAACGATACGGTCCAGCTTGCCAGGGTCGCCTAACTTCATCTGCTTGCTTGCGATTTCCGCGGCACGCTGCGCGGCGTTCAGCGCGCGGCGGTTTCCGGATGCGCCGCGATGACCTCCGGCGGTGCCTGCACGAGTTCGATCAGCACGCCTTCGCCGCTGATCGGGAACTGTTCGTTGCCTTTGGGATGGACGAAGCAGATGTCGTAGCCGGCCCCGCCCTTGCGGATACCGCCCGGCGCGAAGCGCACACCCTGCGCGGTCAGCCATTCGACGGCCCTGGGCAGGTCGTCCACCCAGAGGCCTACGTGATTGAGCGGCGTTTCGTGCACCGCGGGCTTCTTCGCCAGGTCGACCGGCTGCATCAGGTCCACCTCGACCTTGTGAAGGTCCCGTTCCGAGCGCGAGGATGTCTTCGTCGACGTTCTCGCGATCGCTGCGGTAGTTGCCGGTGACCGGAACGCCGAGCGTTTCCACCCACAGCTTTGCGAGCCGGCGCTTGTCGGCGCCGCCGATGGCGATCTGCTGCAGCCCGAGAATCCGGAAGGGACGCGTGCTCATCGTCTGAATTTCTCCATGTCAGATGCACTAATGCCCGCCGGCGCCCATGAGCGCGAGCAGCACGCCGCCCGCGACGACGCTCGCGACCTGTCCTGCCGCATTGGCGCCCATCGCGTGCATCAGCAGGTAGTTCTCGAAATCCGCCTCGTGCGCCATGCGTTGTACGACACGCGCCGCCATCGGGAAGGCGCTGATCCCGGCTGCACCGACGAGCGGGTTGATGCGGCCACCCGACAGCACGTTGAGCAACTTGGCGAACATCACGCCTGCCGCGGTGTCGACACCGAACGCGACAATGCCGAGCACGAGGATCGCGAGCGTGCTTGGTTTCAGGAATTCACTGCCGACCATCGTCGAGCCGATCGCAAGGCCGAGGAACAGCGTCACGACGTTGGCGATTTCCTGCGACGACGCCTTGGTGAGGCGCTCGACGGCGCCCGATTCCTTCATCAGGTTGCCTAGCATCAGCATGCCGATCAGCGGCGTCGCAAAGGGCACCAGCGTGCCGACCAGCACCGTGACGATGATCGGGAACAGGATGCGCGTGCGCCGGCTGATCGTGCGCTGGCTGTAGGGCATGCGAATGCGCCGCTCCTTCTCGGTGGTGAGCAGGCGCATGATTGGCGGCATGATGATCGGCACCAGCGCCATGTAGCTGTACGCGGCGACGGTGATCGGCCCGAGCAGGTGCGGGGCGAGGATGCCGCTCACGTAGATCGATGTGGGACCGTCGATCGCGCCGATGATGCCGATCGACGCGGCTTCCTTCTGCGTGAATCCGAGCACGAGCGCCAGGATCAGCGTGAGGAAGATGCCGAACTGGCCGGCTGCGCCGAGCAGCACCATGCGCGGGTTCTCCAGCAACGGGCCGAAGTCGGTGAGCGCACCGATGCCGATGAAGATCAGCAGCGGGAACAGCTCGTTCCCGATCCCCATGTTGTAGAGGATGCGCAGCATGCCGTCGTCGGCGATCAGCGGCGACAGCGGCAGATTGGCGAGCATGCAGCCGGCGCCGATCGGCACCAGCAGCAGCGGCTCGTAGTCGCGCGCGATGCCGAGGTAGAGCAGCACCAGCGCGACGCCGATCATGATCAGCGACTGCGGCGTGACGTTCGCCACACCCTGCAGCAGGAGGTCGAGGGTGTCGCCGCCGATCATCGTCTAGCCCTCGGCAAACCGGACGATCGCATCGCCGTGGCCGACCGCCTGGCCTGCGGAAACGCACACCTCGGCTATCGTGCCGGCGCGTGGCGCCTTGATGCTGTTCTGCATCTTCATTGCTTCGAGCACGGCTATCTCCTGCCCGCGCGCCACGGTGTCGCCCGCCTTCACGCCCACATCGAGAATCACGCCGGGCATCGGCGCGGAGAGCGTGCTTGAGCCGCCGCCAGCGGCCTTGCGTGGCGGGGGCGGCGCCGCCCCCGCACGCGGCGCGACCTTGCGCACGGCCGGCGCGGCCCCGTCGGCCGACGCCTGCCCGGCGGCACCGCTGCGCCCTGGCGCAAGTGCCGGTGTGATCGTCGCGTCGGGCAGGTCCTCGTCGCCGGAGAGCTGCACCTCGTAGGTCTCGCCGTCGACAATGACCTGGAACTGGTCGGCGGCGAGTTCCTCGATGTCGATTTCAAACTTCTTGCCGCGGATGTCGAGCGAGTAGCGCCGCATCACCGTCCCCCTCGCTGCCAGCTGGTGTTCTGCCGCATGCGCCCGCTCGCCATCCAGCGGGAAGCGTACAGCAGGCTGCCCGGCCAGAAGCTGCGCATTGCCGGTGCCGCCTCTTGACGCCGCGTGGCCTTGTGCGCAAGCGTCGCGACGACGATGGCTGCGACCAGATCGGCGTCCATTCCGTCGACCTGATGCGCGCGCGGCGATGGCAACCCGGCCGGCAGCCCCGAGCCGGTCTCGCCTTGCGCCAGCGCGGCTTTCGCACCTGAAGGCGTGACACGCGGCTGGGCCTCCGGCCGGTCGAAGTGCATGACGAGGTTCAACACGCCCCACAGGAGCGCGAGCAGGCCGAACACGATCCCCATGCCGAGCACGGTGATCTGCAGGCCCCAACCGAGATTGCTCATCGCGCCTCCGCCATCGACCGAATCCGTGTCGCCATCAGGTCGGGATCAGCCCGTGCTTCTTGGGCGGGTTCTGCTGCACCTTGGTGCGCAGCACTTCCATCGCACGGATGAGGCGCGGACGCGTCTCGCGCGGCTCGATGACCTCGTCGATCTGCCCCACGTCCGCCGCGCGGTACGGATTGAAGAACTGCTCGCGGTAATAGGCAATCAGCTCTCGCTCCCGCGCCGCAGGGTCGGCCGCGTTCTTCACGTCGTTGCGGTAGAGCACGCGCACCGCCGGCTCGGCGCCCATCACCGCGATCTGCGCAGTCGGCCAGGCGAACGCGAGGTCGGTGCGCATCTGCTTGCTGCACATTGCCACGTACGCGCCCCCCATCGCCTTGCGTGTCACCAGGGAGATCTTCGGCACCGTGGCTTCGCAGTAGGCATAGATGATCTTCGCGCCGTGGCGGATGACGCCGCCGTATTCCTGGTCGGTGCCCGGCAGGAAGCCGGGGCAGTCGACGAAGGTGACGAGCGGGATGTTGTAGGCGTCGCAGATGCGGATGAAGCGCGAGATCTTGTCGGAGGCGTCGATGTTGAGTGCGCCGGACATGTATGCCGGCTGGTTCGCGACGATGCCGACCGAGTGGCCGTCCAGGCGCGCGAAGCCGACGACGGCGTTGGGCGCGTACTCCGGATGCAGCTCCATGAAGCTGTCGCGATCGAAGATCATCGCGATCGCGTCGCGGATGTCGTAGGGCTCGCTCTCCGCGGTCGGGATGATGGCGTTGAGCGCCTCGTCCATCCGATCGGGCGGGTCGTAGGGCACGATTTGCGGTGCGTCCTCGTTGTTGTTCTGCGGCAGGTACGAAAGCAGCCGCTTGACGGCCTCGACGCCGGCGACCTCCGTGTCGGTGGCGAGATGCGCAACTCCGCTGCGGCCGGCGTGCACGCGCGCGCCGCCGAGCGACTGCGCGGTAACGTCCTCGCCCGTCACGGTCTTGATCACGTCCGGCCCGGTCAGGAACATCGAACTGTCGGAAGCCATGATCACGAAGTCGGTCAGCGCGGGCGAGTACACGGCACCGCCTGCGCAGGGCCCGAGGATCAGCGAGATCTGCGGGATCACGCCGGAGGCCATCACGTTGCGAACGAAGACCTCGCCGTAAGCGGCGAGGCTGCGCACGCCTTCCTGGATGCGCGCGCCGCCAGAGTCGTTGAAGCCGATCAGCGGGATGCCGCTTTGCAGCGCCAGATCCTGGATTCGGCAGATCTTGTGCGATTGCACTTCCGAGAACGAGCCGCCGAGTACCGTGAAGTCCTGCGCGAACACGGCGACGCGGCGCCCGTTGATCTTGCCGAACCCGGTGACGATGCCGTCGCCGGGAAAGCGCTGCTTGTCGAGGCCGAACTCGGTGACGTTGTGTGTCGCAAGCGCGCCGAACTCCTGGAACGAGCCCTGGTCGAGCAGCAGCGCGAGCCGTTCGCGGGCGGTCAGCTTGCCGCGGGCGTGCTGCTGCTCGATCCGCTTCTGGCCACCGCCCAGCACCGCGCGGCTGCGCATCTCGCGAAGTGTGGCGAGCTGGTCGCCCGTCGTCCCGTCGGCCATTCCTGCCCCCTTCCGACTTCTCGGCTTCGTATGCAGTGCTTCGCCTTGTATACCACCGGGTGTAGCCGGAGCGCCAGAGGAATCCCGCTATCCGGCGTCGGTCGCCCGCTTGCCCTCGCCCATCCGGCGGGCGGCAGCGACGACACGGCCGATTGCTTCCGCCCGGTCGGCGAGCAGACGCGCCGCGTCGGCGATGCACTGGTCGAGCGATGCCGGACCCGCCGGCAGCGCGAAGCATCCGGCAAACGTTCCGGTCATTGCCGAAATGGCGGCATCGTCGACGGCTCCGGATAGCAGCGTGACCGGGACACCGAGGCGCGCCGCGTGCCGGGCGACCACGCTCGGCGCTTTTCCAAGCAGCGTCTGCGCATCGGTGCGGCCCTCGCCCGTGATCGCCCAATCAGCCTGCGCGAGCACGGCATCGAGGCCGATCAGGTCTGCGACCACTTCCGCGCCGGACGCGAAGCGGCCGCCCACGAGCTGCAATGCAAAGCCCAGCCCCCCGGCTGCGCCGGCGCCTGGCTGGTCGGCGGCCGTACGCCGGAGCGCACTCTCCGCCCGCGTCGCGAATTGCGCGAGCGATCGATCGAAGGCAGCCATTTCGTCGGCGCGCACGCCCTTCTGCGGTCCGAAGATCGCAGTGGCTCCCCGCTCTCCGCAGAGCGGATTGTTGACGTCCGACATGATGGTGATGGCGCAGTCGCGCACTCTCACGTCGAATGCGCTCGCGTCCACCGTGGCAAGTCGGGCAAGGCCGGCGGGCGTGGGCGGACAGGCCGCGCCTTCCGCGTCGCGCAACTCGAGCCCGAGTGCCGAGAGGAGCCCGGCGCCGCCGTCGTTCGTGCTGCTACCCCCCAGCCCTATCATGAAGTGCCGGATGCCGCGATCGAGCAGCGCACCGACGAGCTGGCCGACGCCGCGCGTCGAACGGCCGGCGACCGGCACGCGCATGGCTGCCGCGTCGGTGATGCCGACGATCCGCGCGACTTCCAACACCGCCACGCGTGAGCCGTCGCGTTCGATCGTGCCCCACGCCGCGTCGACGGGTTCGCCACCGGCGCCGGAGACGCGCGTGGCGTGCCGCACGCCTGCAGCGCCGACCGCCGCGAGTACCGCATCGAGCGTGCCCTCTCCGCCATCGGCCATCGGGCGCGGGCGCAACTCGACATCCGGCCACACGCGGGCGAGACCGGAGGCGATGGCGGCGCAGACACCGGGCGCGTCGAGCGAGCCTTTGAACGAATCGGGCGCGATGACGACGACTGGTGGACGCGAATCGGGCATGGACGAAGCCGTGAGGATCGATGGGATGGTAGCAGCGGGCACCAGAGGGCGCGATGGCTGCAGCCTGCGAAAACGCCCTTGGGAGCCTCTTGGCGATTGCGCGCACTTGCGCGCAGGCGCCCTAGTCGCGGTCGTCCTCGTCATCGTGCGTCGCGCGCGTGAGCCGGTCGCGCACTGCAAGCCAGTCGGGCGTATCGGGCACCGACTCGATCAGGATCGCATCGGCATGCGCGCCGTCGAGTTTGCGCAGGTTCGCGTACAGGGCGCGCGCGTAATCGGCGGCCACGGCGGGTGCCGCGAGCCACGTGCCGTCGAAATTCGCGGGCTTCGCCACCGTATGCGCGAGCACCGCGACGCCTTCGTCACGCTCCGCCAGCTGGTCGATTTGCGCCTGCAATGCGCGACCGGGCACGAGGAATGCCTGAGTGCGTGGCGCGTAGTGCGAGGCGAGGGTCCCCGATGCGCGCGGCGCCGCCGCATCGGCCGCGCGCGGCACTTCGCCCAGGACGCGCGCGATCGCGTCGGGCGAGATGCCGCCGGGCCGCAGCAGCGTCGGCGTCGGCCCGTCGAAGGAGACGATCGTGCTCTCGATGCCCACCGGGCACGCGCCGCCGTCGAGGATCATGTCGACGTCTGCGCCCAGGTCGTCCATGACGTGCCGCGCCGTCGTGGGCGACACGTGACCGAATCGATTTGCCGACGGCGCCGCAATTCCGCGCCCGCCTTGGCGCGCAAACTCCGCGAGCAACGCGCGCGCGACCGGATGAGAAGGCACGCGCAGCCCTACGCTGTCCTGCCCGCCGGTCACCGCGTCGGCAACCTGCGACGCTCGCGGCAGGATCAGCGTCAACGGCCCGGGCCAGAATGCGATCGCAAGCCGGAGCGCGCCTTCGGGTATTTCGCGCGCCCAGTGCGACAGTTGCGAAACGTCGGGCAGATGGACGATCACCGGGTGGTCGGAAGGCCGACCCTTCGCCGCGAATATCCGGCGCACCGCGTGAGGATTTCCAACGTCCGCGCCGAGTCCGTAGACGGTTTCGGTCGGGAAAGCGACGAGCCCGCCCGCCCGAAGGCACGCAGCGGCCGCAACGATGTTCTCGGCGGTGGCGACGACGACCCTGGGATTCATCGCAGCATGGTTGGGCGCGGTGCGCTCCAGAACGATCGGGCTGCCGGACCGCGTTTGGTAGAATCCCAGTTTTTGCAGCGCGCTGACCGCAAGGCCGCGCGCTCGAACGATCGGCCGGATATGGGAGCGTTAATGAGCGAATTTCTGTTCACGTCGGAGTCGGTGTCGGAAGGTCATCCGGACAAGGTGGCCGACCAGATATCCGACGCGGTGCTCGACGCGATTCTAGAGCAAGATGCGCACGCGCGTGTCGCGGCCGAGACGCTGGTTTCGACAGGACTTGTCGTCATGGCGGGTGAGATCACGACGTCGGCGCAGGTGGACTACGGTCGGGTGGCGCGCGAGACGATCCGCCACATCGGCTACAACGACCCGTCGCTGCGCTTCGATGCGGACGGCTGTGCGGTGATGGTCTGCTACGGTCGGCAATCGCCCGATATTGCGCAGGGGGTCGACCGGGCCTCCGACGACTACCTGAACCAGGGCGCGGGCGACCAGGGACTGATGTTCGGCTATGCCTGCGACGAGACGCCCGCGCTGATGCCTTATCCAATCTATTACGCGCATCGCCTGGTCCAGCGACAGAGCGAGGTTCGGCGGGACGGCCGTCTCCCGTGGCTGCGGCCGGACGCAAAGTCGCAGGTGACCGTGCGCTACCAGGGCACGCGACCGATTGCCGTCGACACCGTCGTGCTGTCCACCCAGCATCATCCGAGCATGAACGAGCGGCAGAAGGATCTGCACGAGGCGGTGGTCGAGGAGATCATCAAGCCGGTTTTTCCCAAGGAAGTGCTCTCGGGCACGCGCTACCTCGTGAACCCGACCGGGCGCTTCGAGATCGGTGGGCCGCACGGCGACGCCGGACTCACCGGACGCAAGATCATCGTCGACACCTACGGCGGCGCCGCCCCGCATGGCGGTGGCGCGTTCTCGGGCAAGGACCCCTCGAAGGTGGACCGTTCGGCGGCCTACGCCGCGCGCTACGTCGCGAAGAACGTCGTTGCGGCGGGCCTCGCGCGGCAGTGCGAGGTGCAGGTGTCCTACGCGATCGGCGTCGCGCGACCGATCAACGTTACCGTCTACACGGCAGGCACGGGACTGATTCCCGACGCAAAGATCGCGCAGCTCGTGCAGGAGCACTTCGACCTGCGCCCAAAGGGCATCATCGCGATGCTGAAGCTGCTGCGCCCGATCTACCGCAAGACGGCGGCCTACGGACATTTCGGGCGCGACGAGCCCGAGTTCACCTGGGAAGCAATCGACAAGGCCGAGGCGCTGCGCGCTGCGGCGGCGGCGTGAGCGCCACGAACCTCAGGCGCCATTGGATCTCGGTCGGTTGCCAACGCGCTAGAATCACCAGGTCGCAAGTCTGGAGCGCCCCGATAATGCGTCCGCCGTCTCGATTTGTCATGATCGCACTTTGCGTCGCACTGCTCGGCGCCTGCTCCGGTGGGCGCTTCGCCGAAGTCGCCAACCTGAACGATCCGCGCACGATCGTCGACGAATCGGTCAACGGCACACAGCTCACGCTGCGCCAGGGCGCGGCACTCGTCGTGCGCCTTCCGGTGCAGGCAGGCGACGACTACCTCTGGGAGCTGAAGCCCCTCGCCGACGCGACCCTCGCCGCGCCGATCCAAATCGACTACCTGCCGGCCGGCGGCATCGGCGCGCTGCCGATCGTGCCGGCCTACAGCGGCTGGCTGTCCGCGCTCAATCCCCCCGGCAGCGAACGCCTGCCCGTCGTCATCGATGCCAGCAAACCCGCACCACCGATCACCCAGGGCGAGGCGCTTCTGCGCGTGCGCGGCGTGAGCCCAGGCACCACGACGGTTCAACTCGACTACCGGCCGGTGGCCCAGCCGGCGGCAGCGGCAGCGAAGACGATCCGCTTCGACGTCGCGGTCGTCCAGTAATCCGGCCCTGCGACGCCGGCGATGAGCGGCGACGACGACGTACGGATCGCGCGCCGGCTCGCGCCGCATCCGTCCCCGGAGAACTGGCTCGGCCTCTGCGTGAAGGTCGTGCCCGCGGCCACGCGCGAGGAGGCGGACGTCGTTGTTCGCACCCCAGAGCATTTTCTGGCCGCCGCGTGGCCGCCGGCCGCGGGCGGCTGGACGCGCTGGCCGGAAGCGGTCGTGATCGGGTCGCCAACCTCCGCGCGCGCGCTGGAGGCGCTGCTTTCCCATCTGCCGCCGGACGCGAAACTCCATCTCGCCGGACTCGACGACGTTGACGCTGCGTTGGCGGCGGACATCCTGCTCATGTCGGACCGCAGCCTCGAGCCGTATCAGCGTGCGGCGGTCGCGGATTTCGCCCTGGCTGCGCGGGAGCGCACGCGCGTGGCCATCGCCGCCCGGTACAGCGACCGCGATCCTGGCTTCGAGCGCTTCCGGGCGAGCGTCGTCGGGACCGGTCCCGCCGCGGAAGGCTGACACGCGGGACGCCCGATGCACCTGTTCGATCCGATTGCGTTGCGCGCGTTGACATTGCGCAACCGCATCGTCGTTTCGCCGATGTGCCAGTACTCGTCGGTCGATGGCGCGGCCGGCGACTGGCATCTCGTCCATTGGGGCCAGCTGCTTCTTTCCGGCGCGGGCCTCGTGTGCATCGAGGCGACCGCGGTAACGCCGGAGGGCCGCATCACCCCCGGCGATCTCGGCCTCTACGACGACGTGACCGAGCAGGCGCTCCGTGACTGCCTGCATCGCGCGCGTTCCCAGACGCCCTCGATTGCGGTGGCGATCCAGCTCGCCCACGCCGGACGCAAGGCTTCCTCTCGCCCGCCCTGGGATGGGGGGAAGCTGATTCCGATCGCAGAGGGCGGCTGGGTACCGTTGGCGCCCTCGGCGGTGCCACATCTGCCGGACGAGCCGCCTCCGTCGGCACTGGACGATGCCGGTCTCGCGCGGATCCGCGCGGCATTCGAGCGCGCGGCGGCGCGCGCGCTCGCCATCGGCGTCGACGCGATCGAGCTGCACATGGCGCATGGCTATCTGCTGCACGAGTTTCTCTCGCCCATTTCGAACACGCGCGGCGACCGCTACGGCGGCAGCTTGCCCAACCGCGCGCGCTTCCCGCTGGAGGTCTTTGACGCAGTGCGCGCGGCGTGGCCGGCGGAACGTCCGCTGGGCGTGCGCATCTCGGCGACCGATTGGGTGGACGGCGGATGGGATCTTGCGCAATCGGTCGAACTCGCGCGCGAGCTCAAATCCCGGGGCTGCGACTGGATCGACGTGTCGAGCGGCGGTGTGTCGCCGCTGCAGAAGATCAAGGTGGAGCCCGGCATCCACGTGCCGTTCGCGCGCGCGATCCGCCGCGCAACCGGGCTCACCACGATCGCCGTCGGGCTCATCAGCGACCCGGCTCACGCTGAAGCGATCGTCGCCCAGGGCGACGCCGACATGGTCGCGATGGCGCGCGCGTTCCTGTGGAATCCACGCTGGCCGTGGCACGCGGCGGCGAAGCTTGGCGCGACCGTGTCAGGCCCGCGCCAGTATTACCGTGCAGTGCCCCATGAGGCTGCTGGCGTGTTCGGCGACGTGCGCATCGGACAGCGCTGACGGGCAGACGCCGGCAGGCGAGCGTGCAGATCCTCGGCGTCGACTTCACGAGCCGGCCGGCGCGGGCAAAGCCGATCACGCTTGCGCGCGGAGTGCTGACGGACGATACGCTGACGATCTCCGCGGTGGAGCGGTTGCCCTCGCTCGAGGCATTTGCCGGCGCGCTCGCTTCGCGCGGGCCTTGGGTTGGCGCCTTCGACTTTCCGTTCGGGCTGCCGCGCGAGCTGATCGACGCGCTTCGTTGGCCGGGTGCCGGGTCGCGCCGACGACGGGACTGGCCGCGGCTCGTCCACCACTACGCCGCGATGGACCGCGACACTGTCGCGCGCCGGTTCGATCGCTTCCGCTCGCGGAGGCCCGTGGGACGGAAGTATGCGCATCGCGCCACGGAGTTCGCGGCGGGCGCTCATGCGTCGATGAAGCTCGTCAATCCGCCGGTGGGCTGGATGCTGCATGAGGGAGCACCATTGCTGCTCGCCGCCGGAGTGCACCTGCCGGGGATGCACAACGGGGATCGCAGCCGGGTCGCGCTTGAGGCCTACCCCGGACTGCTCATGCGCTCGATCGCTGCGGGCTGGGGTGAACGCCGCGCACCGCCCTACAAGAATGATGCGCCTGGCAAAGGCCGGCCCGCGCACCGAGAGACACGGGTGAGGCTGCTATGGGCCTTGGTTGAAGGTGAGCACCCACTCCGAATCCGCCTGGACGTGTCGGTCGGGCTGGCCGCCGCCGTCGCGGACGACGGTACCGGCGACACGCTCGACGCGCTGGCGGCTGCGGTCCAGGCAGCCTGGGGCGCGGCTCGCGCCGATGCCAATTACGGACTGCCCAAGCGGTTCGACCCGCTCGAGGGCTGGATTGTGACGGCAGGCCTGGCCGGGACCGCTCGCACGAACCTTCCAGCGGAAGTTGGGTGAACGGGCTTCAGCTTCGATGTCCGCGACTGCGGACGGGTGCGCGACCGTGCGTCGCGGGGTAGAATCAACCTCTTTCCTATCCGCTGCCCGACAATCCGGGCGTGCCCCACTGGAGTTCCCGATGGCCGAACGTTCCCGTACCCGCCGCAACACGCTCGAGCGTCGTTGCCTGCCGAAGACATTCAAGCGCATGTTCATTGGCGCGCCCAAGGGCATCTTCAAGATGCTGGAGAAGGTCAAGAAGGCCTGACGCCGCATGCTTCCGTGCGAGGGGCCGCGCGACACGCGGCCCTTTTGCTTTTGCCCCGAGGGAACGAGCGGCACCTTCGGCGCCGAACGATTGTCCAATCGGGCAGCGTTCCCCGGTCCCGCCGAATGCCCTTCTCCTACTACGATCGCCTTTCTCCGGCCCGGCAGCGGATCTACCTGAGAAGCGACGAGATCGGAACGATCGGGCTGCCGCCGGGAACCGACGGCGGCGCGGTGGTCGCGTCGATGCGCGCAGCGCTCGTCGCCGAGGACCGGGCGCAGACGCAGAACGCCGCGCGGCAGTTGCTCGACGTGCTGGTGGCCGGGTACAGGGTGCCGCCGATCCGGGTGAGGGTGCTCGCGCGCCGGCCCGCGAACGATTACGGCGAACTGCATGGGCTCTACGAGCCCGGGGAGGGGCGAACGCCCTCGACGATCACTGTCTGGATGCGCACCGCGCAGCGGCGGCAGGTCGTTGCGTTCAAGACCTTCCTGCGCACGCTGACCCACGAGTTCGCGCATCACCTCGACTACGAGCTCTTCCTGCTGGAGGAGACGTTTCACACGGAGGGCTTCTACAAACGCGAGTCGAGCCTGGCCAACGCGCTTTTCGAACAGGAAGCGGCCGCGGCCTCCAGACCTGCGTCGTAGGCGGGGCAGCGACGGCGCGCACGCGCGGGTCAGGACGGCCGGCCAACGTTTCCGGCGTTCCGGCAAGACCGCCACAGTCCGCCGATCATGTAAAATCGCGGCTCCCGATGCTCCGAGGAGCGCTGCAATCCGGCGGCAGTCACGCCCGGACCAGGCTCGGAGCCTTTCCGAATGCAACGGCGCTCGTTAACCGTGACCGCACACGGGCAACGAGCCGACGCGCCGTTTTCCGCAGCGGTCTCAGGAACGCCGATCACGTGGCACGCAGGGGCGTGGCACGTGTCCGGAGGTTCGATAACGAGGAGATTCGACGGATGAACGCTGTGACCGACAAGGCCTTCAAGGACTTCCACGTCGCCGACCTTGCGCTGGCGGGCTGGGGTCGCAAGGAAATCGCGATTGCCGAAACGGAGATGCCTGGACTGATGGCGATCCGTGACGAGTTCGCCCCCCAGCAGCCGCTTCGCGGTGCGCGCATCGCCGGCTCGCTGCACATGACGATCCAGACCGCGGTGCTGATCGAGACACTGCAGGCACTCGGCGCCGAGGTGCGCTGGGCATCGTGCAATATCTACTCGACCCAGGACCATGCGGCCGCCGCGATCGCGGCCCGTGCGACACCGGTCTTCGCCTACAAGGGCGAGTCGCTCGAGCAGTACTGGGAGTTCACGCACCGCATCTTCGAGTGGGCCGACGGCGGAACGCCGAACATGATCCTCGACGATGGTGGCGATGCGACGCTCCTCGTGCACCTCGGCACGCGCGCCGAAAGCGATCCTGCGTGCGTCGCGCATGCGACCAACGAGGAAGAGCAGGCGCTGTTCGCCTCGATCAAGGCGCGGCTTGCGCGCGACCCGCAGTTCTACTCGCGCATCAAGTCCAATATCAAGGGCGTCACCGAGGAGACGACCACGGGCGTCAAGCGGCTCTACCAGATGCACAAGGAAGGTCGCCTCGGATTCCCCGCGATCAACGTCAACGACTCGGTCACCAAGAGCAAGTTCGACAACCTGTACGGCTGCCGCGAATCGCTGGTGGACGGCATCAAGCGCGCGACCGACGTGATGATCGCCGGCAAGGTCGCCGTCGTTGCGGGCTATGGTGACGTCGGCAAGGGGTCGGCGCAAGCGTTGCGTGCGCTGTCGGCGCAGGTGTGGATCACCGAAATCGACCCGATCTGCGCACTTCAGGCCGCCATGGAGGGCTATCGAGTCGTCACGATGGACTACGCGTGCGAGCATGGCGACATCTTCGTGACGGCGACGGGCAACATCGACGTGATCACGCACGAGCACATGAAGCGCATGAAGGACCAGGCGATCGTGTGCAACATCGGCCACTTCGACAACGAGATCGACGTCGCGGGCCTCAAGAAGGAAAAGTGGGAGAACATCAAGCCGCAGGTGGACCACGTGATCTTCCCCGACGGCAAGCGGATCATCCTGCTCGCCGAAGGGCGCCTCGTGAACCTGGGCTGCGGCACCGGGCACCCGTCCTACGTGATGAGCTCGTCGTTCACCAACCAGGTGATGGCGCAGATCGAGCTTTGGACGGACGCGAGAGAAGGCACCGGCAGGTATCCGGTCGGCGTCTACGTGCTGCCGAAGCACCTCGACGAGAAGGTCGCGCGCCTGCAGCTTTCCAAGCTCGGCGCCCGGCTCACCGAGTTGTCGGATCGGCAGGCGCGCTACATCGGGGTGAATCGTGAGGGCCCGTACAAGCCCGAGACCTACCGCTATTGACATGCGGTGATTCGGGAGATGCCCATGCGAATCGCGGTGATCGGCGCGGGCGGCGTCGGCGGCTATTTCGGCGCCAGGCTTGCGCAGGCCGGGAACGATGTGACGTTCGTCGCGCGCGGGGCCAACCTCGCCGCGATCCGCGCTGCCGGGCTCACGGTCGAGAGCGCGCTGGGCAATGCAAACGTGCGGGCAAACGCGACCGATGACATCGCGTCGCTCGGGCCGGTGGATGTCGCGCTGTTCTGCGTCAAGCTCTGGGATGTCGAGACCACCGCGCCGGCGCTCGCCCCCATCGTCGCCGGCGGCGGCGTCGTCATCCCGTTCCAGAACGGGGTCGATTCCCCCGAGATCCTGTCGCGTTCGCTCGGCTCGAAGCACATCCTCGGCGGGGTCGCCTATATCGCCGCGACGATTGCCGCACCAGGCGTGATCGGGCACACCGGCACGATGGCCAGGCTGCGTGTCGGTGCGTTTGCCGGCGGTCCCGCCGATCGAGCGATGGCGTTCGTCGTTGCCTGCAAGGCGGCCGGCGTGGACGCCGAGCATTCGCCCGACATTCGCCGGGCGCTGTGGGAGAAGTTCGTGTTCCTCGCCTCGATGTCGGGCCTTACCAGCGTTGCCCGGCAACCCGTCGGCGTGATCCGGGCGGATCCGGACCTTCGTGCAACGATGCAGGTCGCCATGCAGGAGGTCTTCAATGTCGGCCGCGCCAAGGGCGTGGCGCTTCCCGACGGCTTCGTCGCCGCCCAGCTCGCCTTCATGGACGGCCTGCCGCAGGAGATGCGCTCGTCGATGCTGAACGATCTGGTGGCCGGCAACCGGCTCGAGGCGCCATGGCTGTCCGGCGCCGTGGCGCGCATGGCGCGCGAGGCCGGAGTGTCGGCGCCGGTCCACTCGACGCTCTACGCTGCGCTGAAGCCTTACGTCAGCGGCTCGGCACACTGAGATCAAGGGGCAGCGACTTGTCCGAGCGCACCAATGCCGGCCCGAAGCCGGTCTGCAGCATGGAGTTCTTCCCGCCACGCACCGAGGAGGGCGCGGCGAAGCTTCGCGTTGCGCACCGGCAGCTCGCGCAGCTCAAGCCCGCATTCTGTTCGGTGACTTTCGGCGCGGGCGGCAGCACCCGTGAAGGAACGCTCGCGACGGTGCTCGAAATCCGCGCCGAGGGCACCGAAGCGGCCCCGCACATTTCGTGCATCGGCAGCACCCGTGCGAATTTGCTCGAGGTGCTCGAACAGTACCGCGTGCACGGCATTCGCCACCTCGTGGCGTTGCGCGGCGACATGCCGTCGGGCACGGTGGACGCTGGCGAGTTCCGTTATGCGAACGAGCTGGTTGCCTTCATCCGCGAGGAGACCGGCGACTGGTTCCACATCGACGTCGCCGCGTACCCGGAATACCACCCGCAGGCGAAGAGCGCGCAGGACGATCTCGCGAGCTTCAGGCGCAAGGTCGAGGCAGGTGCCGACTCCGCCATTACCCAGTACTTCTACAATCCCGATGCGTACTGGCATTTCGTCGACGCGTGCGCCGACCTGGGCATTGACGTGCCGGTTGTTCCCGGCATCATGCCCATCGGTAGCTTCACGAAGCTGGCCCGCTTCTCCGATGCGTGCGGCGCGGAGATACCGCGCTGGATCCGCGTCAAGCTCGAAAGCTACGGCGACGACACGGCATCGATCCGCGCGTTCGGGCTCGACGTGGTCACGGAGCTCTGTGCGAGCCTGCTCGAGCGCGGGGCGCCCGGCCTGCATTTCTACACGTTGAACCAGGCAGCGCTGACAACTGCCATCTGGCAGCGTCTGGGACTGTAGAAAACCTTCCGGCTAGCGCTGCCCGCCGACGCCCGTTCCCGTCATCGGCACGAAGCGCACCGGGAGTATCACGCGCCGCGTGACGCTTCCATCGGCTTGCTTGACGAGCAGCAGCAGCTCCTGACCGCCGGACGGCACGTCGACCGGAATCACCATGCGGCCGCCGGTTCTCAGCTGCTGCACCAGAGGCTCAGGGATCCTCGGCGCGGCTGCGGTGACGACGATCGCATCGAAAGGCGCCCGCTCGGGCCAACCCTGGTAGCCGTCACCGATACGCACCGCTATGTTGTCGTAGCCGAGCGCGCGCAGGCGTTCCGCGGCTTCACGCCCGAGTGGCTCGACGATCTCGATCGAGTAGACGCGCGCGACCACTTTGGCAAGCACTGCGGCCTGATAGCCCGAACCTGTTCCGATCTCGAGCACGACATCGGAGGGTGAGGGATCGAGCAGGTCGGTGGAGAGCGCGACGATGTACGGCTGTGAAATCGTCTGACCGCTGCCGATGGGCAGCGGACGGTTCTCGTAGGCGGCCCCGCGCTGCGCCGGCGGAACGAACTGCTCGCGCGGCACGCTCGCCATCGCGCCCATCACCCGATCGGAGAAGCGGCCGCGCCCGGTGACCCCCGACGTTTCGCCGGCCATCGCAGCGATGGTGGCGACCATCGCGCGTCGCGCCTCGGATTGCGCCGGCGCGTCGGTCGCCGCTTCTGCGTGCAGCGCGAGCGTGCCCATGAGCAGCGCGATCACGCGGATGCGCAGCGCAATGCGATTCCCGGTGCGTGGCACGGAGGAGCGAAAAGGCGCGATGGGCATTGCGCCGGGCGCGTCAACGCCCGCGCGTGTAGGACACGAGCTGCAGCAGCGCGTTCTGACCCGGGTGGTAGGCCGAAGGGTCGTTGCCGCCCTTGTCGAGGTAATAGGAACGCCGTTCCTCCCGCACCATCGCGCCGACCGCCGGCGCATACCAGACGAGGAAGTTGCACTGCGTGGGGAAGCGCCAGAACGTTTCGTCGTCGAGCTGCATGATCACCCGCATGCGGATCGCGTCGAACGTTCCGGCCGGCGTGACGATGCGCTCGTAGCCACCGACGGAGACGTGGCGCGTGATCGGCCCGAAGGGGCTCGGTGGCTGGTCCAAGTTGCGGATGCGCTGATTCCACGAAGTCCCGGGTGTAAGCGGATACTGGTAACGAATCAATGCGGGGTCGAAGCGGGTGGTCTCCGCCTCGTACACCGCACCCACGAGCACGATGCCGGGCGCCGACCATTTCTCGATGCGCTCGATGTCCACCGTCGGACCCTTGAGCGTGACGTGCACCGTAATGCCGTCAGGACCCACCGCCGCGATTTCGTGGGTTTCGTCCCAGACGACCTTGACCCGGAAGCCATCCTCGCCCCGGTAGGCCCAGCGGTCGCCCACCTTGAACGTCGGCGCCATTGCGGGTGGGCCCGGTTCGCCACCTGGGCCACCCATGTCCGCGCAGCCCAAGAGCAGAGTGGCGACCGCAAGAACGGCGACGGCGTGTGACAGGCGAGGCATGACGTTCATGAAACGCTCCCTCGGTTGCGGACCGGTTCAGCGAGCGGCGACGATGTCGAGAGCCGCGTCGTCGAACCATGCGGTGCCCGGACCGAACAGCAGCACGCCGATTTCGAGGTGGTCCGCGTCGTTCGGCACCGCAAGCACCACCTCGTAACGCGTCCAGTCGGTGGTGCCATTGACGGCGTTTCTCTGCATCTGCGAATAGACATGCGGGTAGCCGCCGCGCATCGAATTCAGCATCAGGCCGGCACCGGTGCCGAACACGTTACCCGTGGCGCCCTCGGTGCGCAGCCAACCGGAGAAGCGCAACGTCTTGCCGCGATAGGGCGCCGCGGACAGCGCCTGCTGCACCGTGCCGACGGGCTCGGGGCCGGTGTTCTCGATGCGGACGCTGCGCTTGCCCTTGCGACGCACGGATTCGTCGAGCGTGACCTTGTACGACGGACTGCCCGCGTGCTGCATGGCGATCCATCCTTCGGGGCTGTCGGCGATACCTTGCTTTGCGGTCTCGAACTCGGGATTCGCGATCGGGATGCTTGAAATCGCTTTCGCCGCCTTTTCCGGTGGAACCGCAGGGATTGCGGGTGCGGTGGGTGTGGTGGGTGCGGTGGGTGCGGTGGGTGCGGTGGGTGCGGTGGGTGCGGTGGGTGCGGTGGGCGCAGTGGGCGCAGTGGGTGCGGTAGGTGCGGTAGGTGCGTGGCGAGCGGTAGGTGCGGTAGGTGCGACGGGCGCCGGGTCGGTGGACGCCGCGCCTGCCGGAAACGCGAACAGCAGCGCGAATGCGACCGCGGTGAGCGCACGAGTGGCAAACATGGGGAGTCTCCGGAGCGCGCGCATTTGTGCAGAGGCTCCCTAGTCTATGGCGTCGGTGATCGCCCCCCTGCTCGCGGTGGAGACGAGGCGCGTGTACTTCGCGAGCAGTCCCTTGCGATAACGGGGCGCGGGCGGCGTCCATGCGGCGCGGCGCTTGGCGAGGTCCGCGTCGCTCACGTTGAGCTGGATGAGCAGCCGGTGGGCATCGATGGTGATCGAATCGCCTTCCTGTACGAGCGCGATCATGCCGCCCACCTGCGCCTCTGGCGCGACGTGGCCAACGACCATTCCCCACGTTCCGCCCGAGAAGCGCCCGTCGGTGATGAGCCCGACCGACTCCCCGAGCCCCTGGCCGATGATCGCCGAGGTCGGCGCCAACATCTCCTGCATGCCGGGACCACCCTTCGGGCCTTCGTAGCGGATCACAATCACGTCCCCCGCGCGGATCTTCTTGGCGAGGATCGCCTCCATGCACTCGGGCTCCGAATCGAACACGCGCGCCGGACCGGTGATCGTCGGATTCTTGAGGCCGGTGATCTTCGCGACGCATCCTTCGGGTGCCAGGTTGCCTTTGAGGATCGCGAGGTGCCCTTCGGCGTACATCGGTCTGGACCATGGGCGGATCACCTCCTGGTCCGACCTCGGCTCGGCAGGCACCTTCGCGAGTTCCTCGGCGATGGTGCGTCCCGTGATTGTCATGCAGTCGCCGTTCAGCAGACCTTGGACGAGCAGCATCTTCAGCACCTGCGGCACGCCGCCGGCCGCGTGGAAGTCGGTCGCGACATAGCGGCCGGAGGGTTTGAGGTCGCAGAGCACCGGCGTGCGCCGGCGGATGCGCTCGAAGTCGTCGATCGTCCACTCGACTTCGGCAGCCGCGGCGATTGCGAGATAGTGCAGCACGGCGTTGGTCGAGCCGCCGGTCGCCATCACGAGCGTGATCGCGTTCTCGATCGACCTGCGCGTGATGATGTCGCGCGGTTTCAGGTCGCGCTTGATCGCCTCGACCAGCACCTTCGCGCTTGCGGCGGAGGAGTCGGCTTTCTCCGGATCGGGCGAAGCCATCTGCGAGCTGCCGAGCAGGCTCATGCCGAGCGCCTCGAACGACGACGACATCGTGTTCGCCGTGTACTGGCCGCCACACGCGCCGACCGTCGGGCAGGCATTGCGCTCGATGCCCTCGTAGTCCTCCTTCGCCATCTTGCCGGCCGTGAAGGCGCCAACGGCCTCGAACGGCGAGACGATCGTGAGCACCTGATCCTTCCAGTGGCCCGGCTTGATCGTGCCGGCGTACACGAAAACACCGGGCACGTTGATCCGCGCCATCGCCATCATGCTGCCCGGCATGTTCTTGTCGCAGCCGCCGACGCAGAGCACGCCGTCCATCAGCTGGCCGTTCACCGCCGTCTCGATCGAATCCGCGATCACCTCGCGCGAGACGAGCGAGTACTTCATGCCTTCCGTGCCCATGCCGATGCCGTCGGTTACGGTCGGGAAGCCGAACACCTGCGGCATCGCGCCCTCGGACTTGAGAGCGGCCATCGCGCGGTCGACCAGCGGCTGGATGCCCGCGTTGCACGGGTTCATCGTGCTGTGTCCGTTCGCGACGCCGACGATGGGCTTCTCGAAATCGTTGTCGCCGAAACCGACGGCGCGCAACATCGCGCGGTTCGGCGAGCGCGCGATGCCCTGGGTGATGGTGCGGGAGCGGCGGTTGTAGGACATGGCGACCGGGGAGGGCGTGGAAAGGAGAGGGTGCTGCGTATAATGCCGCGATTCTAGCGCAGGGGCGCGGTCGCGCTTTTCATGCTCGTCCATCCGCAGTTCGATCCGGTCGCGTTCACCCTCGGGCCTTTCTCGCTCGGCTCGCTCACGCTCGCGTTGCCCGTACGCTGGTACGGGCTCATGTATCTCGTCGGGTTCGCGCTCTTCATCATTCTCGGCAAATACCGGGCGCGGCAGAACCTGCTGACCGGATGGCACCCGCGCGACATCGACGACATGCTCTTCTACGGCGTGTTCGGCGTGATCATCGGCGGGCGCGTCGGGTATGTGATGTTCTACAAGCCGCTTTACTACCTCGCGAATCCGGCCGAGATCTTCGCGCTCTGGCAGGGCGGGATGAGCTTCCACGGCGGCTTTCTCGGAGTACTGATCGCGCTGTGGTTCTTCGCCCGCCGGCGCGGCAAGCGCTGGCTCGACGTCACGGACTTCGTCGCGCCGCTGGTGCCGCTCGGCCTCGCCGCGGGGCGGCTCGGCAACTTCATCAACGGCGAGCTCTGGGGCCGTGCCACGAGCGGGCCGTGGGCGATGGTGTTCCCTCAGGTGGACAACGTGCCACGCCATGCGTCGCAGCTCTACGAATTCGCGCTCGAAGGCGTGCTGCTCTTCCTCGTGCTGTGGTGGTACACGAGCCGTCGTCGGCCTATGGGCGCGGCATCGGGTCTCTTCCTCGTGGGTTACGGCACGATGCGCTTCATCGCGGAATATGCGCGCGAGCCCGACAGCTTCCTGGGCTTTCTCGCGCTCGGCCTTTCGATGGGGCAGTGGCTTTCGCTGCCGATGATAGGCGCCGGTCTCGTAATGATGGTCTGGGCGTCGGCGCGCGCGAGCAAGAATCAGCCGACGCTGATCGACCGGATGAAATAGCGCCCAGCGATTGTCGGCGACCGATGCAGCAAGATCCGCCGGCGGGCACTACGCGTTTCGTGATCGGGCGAGATGCGCCGCCGGCCCGCGGCAGCCGATCATTCGATCCGGCGGAACTCGCCGTCGATCGTGTCGCGCGGCCCGTAGGTGCGTCCCGCTGGCGCGGTCTGCGCGCCGTACGCGCGGCCCACGTTGATGGGCAGCATCAGCAGCGCAAGCGCCATCAGGTCGCTCACGATGCCGGGGATCACGAATAGCGCGCCGGCGAGCACCTTGCGGCCGCTGTCGAGCAGGCCGCGAAAGAGAGGCTCTTCGCCGTGCAGCGCTGCCACCGTGCGGGCACGAAACGCGAGCCGCTCGTTGCGCAACAGGTGGATGCCCGCAGCGAGCGACAGGCCGAACCACGCCCATGCCGGCGTGCCGGTCCAGTGCGCGAGACGAACCGTCGCCATGAAGTCCAGCACGGGAAATGCCAGTACAATCCCAAGTAAGATAAACCGCATGAAAACTCCTTGCGCCGCGCGGCGATATTGATCCTATCCAACCTGCCCGACCTCGAATCGGCGCGCAAGCTCGCCGGTGTCCTGCTGACCGGGCGCCTCGCCGCATGCGTCAACATCGGCGCGCCGGTCGAGTCAATGTATCACTGGCGGGGCGCGATAGAAACGGGCTCCGAAATCCCCGTATGGATCAAGACCTGCGAGGACCTCTATCCCAAGGTGGAGGCGGCAATCGTCTCCCACCATCCCCATGAGCTCCCGGAAATCATCGCCTTTCCCGTTGTCCATGGGCTTCCTGCGTACCTCGACTGGGTTGCGGCGGAGGCGAGTCCGGTTCGCGGCTGAGGGTTTCCGGCCCGGTCGCAGGCCAGCCCTTGCCGGTGTACTTGCGCTGGCGGTCGTGGGCTGGTTCGGAATGTCTGCGGAGGCGGGCTCCCAAGGCGCCAAGCTGCTGCCGGCCGAGGACGCGTTCCGGTTTTCCGCGCGACCGCTGGACGCCAAGACCGTCGAGGCGCGTTTCACGGTTGCAGAGGGTTACTACCTCTACCGGGAAAAGCTTCGATTCACCGCCGCCCCGGCGCTTGGCCTCGTGGTTCCCAAGTTACCCCCGGGCGAGATCAAGGAGGACGAGTTCTTCGGCCGCGTCGAAACCTATCGACGGGAGGTTCTCGTTCGCCTTGCGCTGCCCGAAGGTGCGCCGGGCGTCTCGGTCGTGCTGGCAGCCGAGTCGCAAGGTTGCGCGGATGCGGGCGTCTGCTATCCGCCCAACATCCAGCGCGTAACGCTTGCCATGCCTGCGCCCGGCGTTGCGCCCGCGCCATTCATCGATGCCAATGCGCCACGCAAGAAATGGTTCAATTGAAAGCCGCCAATGACAGTGAGCGCTCACAGATCTCGCGTGGGCGGCGGACTTGGCTGCTTGCCGGCGTCGCGATCGCCGCGTTGGCACTGGGCGCACTTTTCGCGGGGCTGCAGTCACAGCGGCAGGCAGGTGCGCAAAGTGCGGCGGCACTGCTCGCCCTCGCGCTCCCGGATGCTTCGGGCACCGAGGTCCATCTTGACCAGTGGCGAGGCAAAGTTCTCATCGTCAACTTCTGGGCCACGTGGTGCGCGCCCTGCCGCGAAGAGATGCCGATGTTCGTCGAGGCGCAATCGGCCTACGGTGCAAAGGGCCTGCAATTCGTAGGCGTCGCCGTCGATGAGGCGGCGAAGGTGCGGCAATTCATCACGGAGATCAAGCTCAACTATCCCGCACTGATCGGTGGCTACGGAGCGCTCGAGCTCTCGAAGACACTGGGAAACAACGTGATGGCATTGCCATTTACCGTGATTATCGGCCGCGACGGCGCGGTTGCGCGGACCCAGCTGGGTCCATTGAAGAGCGAGCAACTTGACGCGATCGTGCGCCAACTCCTCTGATCCCCAGGTATTTTGTCGGTTTGAGTGCCAAAGGCATAGTCGGCAGATGCTGCAATTTTGCGGGAATGTCAGAACGCCCCCACTAGTCCGCCAGCGAGCGTCGCCAGGTCAATTGGCGAGCGGCGATTGCTCATCCTTTGCTGCGATTCTGGGTCGATTTCTGGACAAGTTGCCGTCTTCTGCGGCAAACTCCCAGACCGCAACCCTTGCGCATTCGGCGCGCATCGAAGGGATGCAGTTATCGGGATCAGTCCTGCGTGCTTCGCGACCACGAGTGTCGCGCTGCGCGACGCGCTAGCCTGCGCGCTCGCGACAATTTTGGGAGCACCGCGATGGATCTGCGCAAGCTCAAGACACTGATCGAGCTCGTCGAGTCCTCGGGGATCGCCGAACTGGAAATCCAGGAAGGCGAGGAGCGGGTACGGATCACACGTTCGATGGCGCCGGGCCAGCAGACGGTCATGTTGCATGCCCCGTCGCTTCCGGCCGCACCGGTTGCCGGAGCGCCTGCCACGCCCGGGGCGGCCGCGTCGGCCCCGCCCCCCGCAGAGCCCGAGGGCCACATCGTCAGGAGCCCGATGGTCGGGACGTTCTATCGCGCGGCGTCCCCGGGTGCGAAGCCCTTCCTCGACGTTGGGGACAGCGTGAAGGAGGGTGACACGATGTGCATCATCGAGGCGATGAAGCTCATGAACGAGATCGAAGCGGACGCGAGCGGCGTCGTGAAGGCCATCCTGGTCGAGAACGGGCAGCCGGTCGAGTTCGGTCAGCCGCTGTTCATCGTCGCGTAGGACGCGCCTAGCCGCCATCCTCGTCGTTCGCGTGCGGTGTCCGGCTGTAACCACACCGTCCGTCCCACACCCAAGTGCCCGCCCCAGCTGCCGTCAAGCTGTTCGAAAAAGTCCTGATCGCCAACCGTGGCGAGATCGCGTTGCGCGTGCAGCGCGCATGCCGGGAGCTCGGCATCAAGACCGTCGTCGTGCATTCCGAGGCCGACCGCGACGCCAAGTACGTTCGTCTCGCGGACGAGTCGGTGTGTATCGGGCCACCCCAATCGAGCCACAGCTACCTGAACATCCCGGCAATCATCGCCGCCGCCGAGGTGACCGATGCGCAGGCCGTGCATCCGGGCTACGGATTCCTGTCGGAAAACGCGGACTTCGCGGAGAAGGTCGAGCGCTCGGGCTTCGTGTTCATCGGCCCGCGTCCCGACACGATCCGCCTGATGGGTGACAAGGTCAGCGCGAAGGCGGCGATGATCAAGGCCGGTGTGCCCTGTGTGCCGGGCTCGGAGGGCGCGCTGCCGGAGGATCCGAAGGAGATCGTGCGCATTGCGCGCACCGTTGGCTATCCGGTGATCATCAAGGCGGCGGGCGGCGGTGGCGGACGCGGGATGCGTGTCGTGCACACCGAGGCGGCGCTCGTCTCCGCGGTGACGCTGACGCGCGGCGAGGCTCTGGCCGCGTTCGGCAATCCGATGGTCTACATGGAGAAGTTCCTCGGCAATCCGCGACACATCGAAATCCAGGTGTTGGCCGACGAGCACAGGAACGCGGTCTGGCTCGGGGAGCGCGACTGTTCGATGCAGCGCCGTCATCAGAAGATCATCGAGGAAGCGCCGGCGCCCGGGATCAACCAGCGCCAGCTCGTGCGCATCGGCGAGCGCTGCGCGGACGCATGTCGCAAGATTGGCTACCGTGGCGCGGGGACATTCGAGTTTCTCTACGAGAACGACGAGTTCTACTTCATCGAGATGAATACCCGCGTGCAGGTCGAGCACCCGGTCACCGAGGCGATCACGGGCATCGACATCGTGCAGGAGCAGATCCGCATCGCCTGCGGTCAGAAGCTGCGCATTCGCCAACGCGACATCGTGAAGCGCGGGCACGCGATCGAGTGCCGGATCAACGCCGAGGATCCGTACACGTTCGTGCCGTCACCGGGGCGCATCACGTCCTACCACGCGCCGGGGGGCCCGGGGATCCGCGTCGACTCGCACGTGTACCAGAACTACTTCGTGCCACCGTACTACGACTCGATGGTCGGCAAGGTGATTGCCTACGGCGACACGCGCGAGCAGGCGATTGCCCGCATGCGCGTCGCGCTGTCCGAGATGGTCGTCGAGGGCATCAAGACCAACATCCCCCTGCATCAGGAACTGCTCCTGGACGAGAAGTTCCTGCGCGGCGGCACGTCGATCCACTATCTCGAGGAGCGGCTCGCCAAGCGGAAGCTCGCTGGCTGACGCGATCCGCGATGCGCGCAGCGGCACCGTGCGCGGCACGACCATGAGCTACCTTGCGGTGCAGTTCGACACCGACGCCGGCGACGCGGAGGCGTGGGCCGACGCGCTGCTCGCCACCGGCGCGTTGTCGGTCGATGCCTCCGACCCGCGCGCGGGCACACCGGACGAGACCCCGCTCTACGGTGAACCGGGTGAGCCCGGCGTTGCGCTGTGGCCCGTCTCGCGGCTTGTGGCGCTTTTCCCGGAAGCTTCCGACACCCCGGCTGCGCTGGCGGACGCCGCAGCGGCGCTCGGGCGACCCGCTCCCGACGTCACTACGAGCAAGATCGCCGAGCAGGATTGGGTACGCGTAACCCAGGCGCAGTTCGGGCCGATTGCCGTTGCCCCCGGCTTCTGGATCGTGCCGACGTGGTGCGAAGTGCCCGAGCCAGCCGCCCTAAACCTCCGCCTGGATCCCGGCCTCGCGTTTGGAACCGGCTCGCACCCCACCACGCGACTTTGCCTGCAATGGCTCGCGACGATCGTCCGCCCCGGGCATTCGCTTCTCGACTACGGTTGCGGCTCCGGCATTCTCGCGATCGCGGCGGCGCGCCTCGGCGCACGGCCGGTGGTGGGCGCCGACATCGATCCGCAAGCGATGATCGCAAGCAGGGAGAACGCCCGCATCAACGACGCTGCCGCGACGTTCGTCCTTGCCGATGCGCTCCCCCCGGGGACGTTCGACATCGTTGTCGCCAACATCCTTGCGAATCCGCTGGTCTTGCTTGCGCCAATGCTCGCCGGTCGCGTGCAGAGCGGTGGCCGCATCGCGCTCTCCGGAATCCTCGAGTCACAGGCAGATGCGGTCGCCGCGGCCTACGCGCCTTGGTTTAATATCGCCGCGTCGCAGCGCGTCGACGGTTGGGTGCTCCTGACCGGCGAGCGAATTGCTGCCCCGCTCCGCTGAATCCCTCCCGCGATGGCCGACGAGAAATACACACGCTGCCCCGGCTGTCGGACGATCTTTCGCGTCACCCGCGAGCAACTCGACCTGCGCAAGGGGCAGGTCCGCTGTGGCCACTGCCGCACGGTGTTCGACGGCGTCGCCCAGCTCATCTCGTTGGCGCCGCTGCCGCGCGACTCGGGCACGCTCGAGCATGATGCGGGCCCGCCGACGGTTACGCTGCGCAACGCGCGCGCGCTGGAGCCCGCGCCTGTCCCGTCCGAAATGCGGCCGGCAGTGCCCGCACCCACCCCGGAGCCGGAGGTCGATTTCGAGCACCGGTTTGCCTGGGATCGTCCGAGCCGCGCCTCCCGAAAGGTGGTGATCGGCTACGCGGTCGCGACCACCGCACTCACCCTGCTGCTGCTGCTGCAGGCCGCCTACCACTTTCGCGACGGCATCGTCGCGCGTTGGCCGTCGATGCGGCCTGCGCTGGGCGCGATTTGCGGCGTTACGAAATGCGAGATTCGTCCGCTGCGCGATATAAGCTATCTGTCGATCGAGGCGTCGGATCTGCAGGCAGATCCGGCGCATCGCGGACTGTTGATCCTTTCGGCGACGGTTCGCAATCGCGCGCCAACCGAGGTCGCTTACCCGCATGTCGAGCTCACGCTGACCGACTCGCAGGATCGCATCGTGGTGCGCCGCGCAATCGCGCCCTCGGAGTACATGACGGCGGGGGCGAACGCCGGACGCGGGATTCCTTCCAACGGCGAAGTCGCGGTGAAGCTGTTCATCGACGCCAGCGCGACGACGCAGGCAGGCTATCGCGTCTATCTCTTCTATCCTTGAGCTCTTCATGTACGGAACGACACGAATTGGCACCATCTTGGTGCCAATCCGATGCTCCCTGCCTTCTTGGCCGGTCAGCAGGGTACCTGTTGCAACAATATGATTAATAAAACATAAATCCAGTAGTTCTTGTTCCGGTGAACTTGTCGCAGCAGAGTGCCCACCCAATTGAGTGCGCCTTCCGGCAATCAGGCAAGCTGGAACTGCTCACCGCACGAATTCAGGGTAACATTTCGCTCTTGCGCACTGTTTAGGTGCGACATCGGGGGCTGTAATTCGGTCACCGATCGCCAAGCATCTGAGTTGACGGGACTTTTCGAACGGTTGGCCGCGGGCATGGTTCTCGCTCAACTGGCCTCCGCCTTTACTGCGATGCAACGAAATCACTTCTCCAGGAGATCTGCATGACCACGCCGGCCGACGTTCTCAAACTAATCAAGGACAAGGAGGTGAAATTTGTCGACCTCCGCTTCACCGATACGCGCGGCAAGGAGCAGCACGTTTCGGTGCCGGCGAAGATGTTCGATGCCGACAAGTTCGAGAGCGGGCACGCGTTCGACGGATCGTCGATCGCCGGATGGAAGGGCATCCAGGCATCCGACATGCTGTTGTGGCCCGATCCGTCGAGCTGCTACATCGATCCCTTCATGGACGAGACGACGCTCAACATCACGTGCGACGTGATCGAGCCGTCGGACGGGAAGGGCTATGAGCGCGACCCGCGCTCGCTCGCCAAGCGCGCCGAGGCGTACCTCAAGTCCACCGGCATCGGCGATGTCGTGTACTTCGGCCCCGAGCCCGAATTCTTCGTCTTCGACGCGGTGGAGTGGTCTGCCGACATGTCGGGCAGCTACTGCAAGATCTTCTCGAGCGAAGCCGCGTGGTCGACCGCGGAAAAGTTCGAGGGCGGCAACATGGGCCATCGCCCCTCGGTCAAGGGCGGCTACTTCCCCGTGCCACCGGTCGATTCGCTGCAGGACATCCGTTCGGCGATGTGTCTCGCACTCGAGCAGATGGGCGTCGAAGTCGAAGTGCACCACCACGAGGTGGCCAATGCTGGCCAGTGCGAGATCGGCACCAAGTTCGCGCCGCTCGTGCAGCGCGCGGACTGGCTGCTCCGCCTCAAGTATGCGGTCCACAACACGGCGCACGCCTATGGCAAGACGGCGACCTTCATGCCGAAGCCGATCGTCGGCGACAACGGTTCGGGCATGCACTGCCATCAATCGATCTGGAAGGGCGGCAAGAACCTCTTCGCCGGCGACGGTTACGCCGGACTTTCCGAGTTTGCGCTCTACTACATCGGCGGCATCATCAAGCACGCGAAAGCGCTGAACGCGATCACCAATCCCGGCACCAACTCGTACAAGCGGCTGGTGCCCGGCTTCGAGGCGCCGATCAACCTCGCCTACAGCGCGCGCAACCGGTCCGCGGCAATCCGTGTGCCGTATGTGTCGAACGCCAAGGGTCGCCGCATCGAGGTGCGCTTCCCGGATCCCACCGCCAATCCGTATCTCGCGTTCGCCGCGATGCTGATGGCGGGCCTGGACGGCGTGCAGAACAAGATCCACCCGGGCGATCCGATGGACAAGAACCTGTACGACCTCGAGCCGGAGGAAGCGGCAAGAGTCCCGCATCCCTGTGCGTCGCTCGACGAGGCGCTCGCCATGCTTGACAAGGACCGCGAGTTCCTGACCCGCGGTGGCGTGTTCACCAACGACATGCTGGACGCCTACATCGATCTCAAGATGGAGGAAGTCACCCGGTTCCGGATGACCACCCATCCGGTGGAGTTCGACATGTACTACAGCCTGTAAGCGCCGCGTCGCGTCCGAGCGTTGCAACACGGAGAGGGGGCGGGCTGTGCGGCAGTCCGCCCCTTTTGCTTCACCCCCCCGTGTTCGCTACACTCGGTCGCCATGCAGACAGATGCCAGCGTCTTCGCTTCCCGTTCTCGTCGCGCACTGCGCCGGTGCGCGCTCGGCACGCTTGTGCTCTGCGCCGGTGCGCTCGCAACGGCAGCGGGCGCGCAGACGCTTTCCGCCAAGGCGAAGGAATCCGGATGCGTCGATGCGCCGAAGGTCGTGGAAGGCGCCACCTACCGGTGCACGACGTCCTCGGGAGCTGCCGCGTACTTCAATGTGCCGGGCGGGATCGATGCCGGCCGGCCGGATCGCTCGCCCCGACGCGCTTCGCCTTCCCCCGCACCGGCCACGCCCGCACCCGTTGGATTCCCGCGCGTGGATGCGGAGACGCAGCGCGGTCGCGACGACATGCGCCGCAAGGTACTCGGAGACGAGCTCGCCTCCGAGGAAAAGCTGCTCGCGGAGGCGCGCGTGGCCTACGCAAATGGTGCGCCCGCTGCGCTTCCCGACGAACAAGTCAACTCGCAGAAGTATTCGGAGCGCATTGCAAGGCTCCGCCAGGCCGTGCAGCTGCACGAGCGCAACATCGAGGCCTTGCGCAAGGAACTGTCGACGACGCGCTGACCCCGCGCCGGGCGCCTGCCCGCGCAACGTGCCAGCATTCACGCCTGCGCCCCCTGCGGCGCGGTTATTGCTAATGGATCGGGGCCGCGGCGTCGCCGCGCACGGTCCGCGCGCATCCGGCCACGTGCGATGACGATTCCGATCCCGCAACCGCTGGAGATCGAACGTCCTGCATGGCCGGGACTCGAGCTGCTCGCCGCCGCGGTGCTGCTGCTGCGCGAGGATCGCACGGTGCTCTATGCAAACCCGGCCGCCGAGAACCTCTTCGAGCTTTCGCGCGGAAAGCTCGTCGGCCATCGTCCCGAAACACTGTTCGCCGATCCAAGCGCGCTCTGCATCGCGATCGACAAGGCGGAGCGCAGCGGCGCCTCGTACACCGAACAGGAGCTCGAGCTCGCCGTGGTCGGCAAGACGAAGCAGCACCTGAACTGCACGGTATCGCCCGTCTCGCCGTTCGACGACCCGGACGTCGCGCTGCTGCTCGAGTTCCGCCACATCGACCAGCAACTGAGAATCGCGCGCGAGGAGCGCCTGAACGAGCAGCAGCAGGCGAACCGCGAGCTGATCCGAAGTCTCGCGCACGAGATCAAGAATCCGCTCGGTGGCATTCGCGGTGCCGCACAGCTTCTCGAGCGGGAGCTCGGCCGGCCGCAGCTCATCGAATACACGCAAGTGATCATCGGCGAGGCCGACCGCCTGCAGTCGCTCGTCAACCGGCTTCTGACGCCGCACCGGCTGCCGACGTATCGCCGCATCAATATCCATGAATTGCTGGTGCGCGTGAAGGGCGTGGTGCAGGCGGAGTTCCCGGTCACAACGATCGTGGCCGACTTCGACATCTCGCTGCCGGAGATCGAAGCCGACCCCGAGCAGTTGACGCAAGTGGTGCTCAACATCGTGCGCAACGCTGCGCAGGCGCTTGCCGGTACCACCGCCGACCCGCAGATCCGCATCACGACGCGCGTTGCTCGGCACGTTACGCTTGCGCGCAAGCACTACCGCCTCGCAGTGTCACTTGCAATCGAGGATAACGGTCCCGGCGTGCCACCGGCTCTCCTCGACAAGATCTTCTATCCGCTGGTCTCGGGGCGCGAGGGCGGCAGCGGCCTCGGCCTGACGATCGCGCAGACGTTCGTCGCCCAGCACAACGGCACGATCACCTGTGACAGCGTGCCAGGCCAAACGGTCTTCACCATCCTGCTTCCGCTCGAGCCCGCGCGCGCCGGAGCGTGACCATGCAAAAGGAACCTGCGATGTACGCCTATGACTACGAGCCGCCGCGCACCAATACGACGAAGGCAGTCTGGATCGTGGACGACGACCGGTCGATCCGTTGGGTGCTCGAGAAGGCGCTCGCGCGCGAAGGCATCCCGTACAAGACATTCACGTCGGCCTACGAGGTGATGCAGGCGCTCGCGGTCAGTCAGCCGCAGGTGCTGGTTTCCGACATCCGCATGCCGGGCGAGTCCGGCCTTGCGCTGCTGTCCAAGATCAAGGAACGTTTTCCGCACATCCCCGTGATCATCATGACCGCGTACTCGGATCTCGACAGCGCGGTGGCGGCGTTCCAGGGCGGCGCATTCGAATACCTGCCGAAGCCCTTCGACGTCGATCACGCGCTCGCGCTGATCCGTCGCGCAGCGACCGAGACGCCGGTGGCGCCTCCGGCCAACGGTGCGGCAACCGAGGCGCCGGAGATGCTGGGCCAGGCGCCGGCGATGCAGGAGGTGTTCCGTGCGATCGGGCGTCTCTCGCAATCCAATGCGACGGTACTGATCACCGGCGAATCGGGCACAGGCAAGGAACTGGTGGCGCGAGCATTGCACCGCCACAGCCCGCGCGCTGCCGGGCCATTCGTCGCGATCAACACCGCGGCGATCCCGAAGGACCTTCTCGAATCCGAGCTCTTCGGTCACGAGCGCGGCTCGTTCACAGGTGCGCAGAGCTTGCGCCGTGGTCGCTTCGAGCAGGCCGAGGGCGGTACGCTGTTCCTGGACGAGATCGGCGACATGCCACCAGACCTGCAGGTGCGCCTGCTGCGCGTGCTGGCCGACGGCGAGTACTACAGGGTCGGCGGCCATTCGCCGCTCAAGGCGAACCTGCGCATCATCGCGGCGACGCACCAGATCCTCGAGGAGCGTGTGCGGCAGGGGCTGTTTCGCGAGGACTTGCTCCATCGCCTGAATGTGGTGCGGCTGCGCCTGCCACCGCTGCGGGAGCGCGCCGAGGACGTCGGTCCGCTTACGCGGCATTTCCTGCAGAAAAGCGCGAAGGAGCTCGCCGTCGAGCCCAAGGTGCTTTCGGACGATGCACTCAGGGCATTGCAGGCGTTCCCGTTCCCTGGCAACGTGCGGCAGCTGGAGAACATGTGCCATTGGCTCACCGTGATGGCACCGGGTCAGCGCGTCGAGGTGGCTGACTTGCCGCCCGAGACGCGCGAGCGTCCGGCGACGGCCACGGGCGAAGCGGAAACCGGGTGGGTGCAGGGGCTCGACCGCGAACTCGCGCAGGCGTTGGTGCGCGGCGAGCGCAATGTCGGCGACCGGCTCGAGGACGAGTTCGAGAAGGCGCTGATACGCCGCGCGCTGGCACATACCGGCGGTCACCGCATGGAAGCGGCACAGCTGCTCGGCTGGGGGCGCAACACGCTCACCCGCAAGATCCAGGAGCTCGGACTCGAGGCGGAGCTGCGCAAGGGCGGCAGTCAGTGATCAGGTATCACGACGATCCCGGCAGGCATCGCGGCTCGGACGCCCGGGTTCCGAGGTCTAATCGCTGATCTCCGCGATCACCGGCGCGTGGTCGGAGGGCTTCTCGCCTTTTCGCGCGTTGCGGTCGATCCGGCATGCTGTGCAACGTTGCGCGAGCCGCGCCGACAGCAGGATGTGGTCGATGCGCAGTCCGTGGTTCTTCGGGAACGCGAGCTGGCGGTAGTCCCACCAGCTGAACGTGTTCGCCGGTTGCTCGAACAGCCGGAAGCTGTCGGTCAATCCGGCGGCCGTCCATTCGCGGAACGCGGCGCGCTCGGGCTCGGAGAACAGCACGTTTCCGTCCCACAGTGCCGGGTCGTGCACGTCGCGTGGCTCGGGGGCGATGTTGAGATCGCCCATAACTGCCAGCTCGTCATGCCGCGCGAGCTCGTCGCGATACCATCGCGCTGCGTGCGCGCACCAGTCGAGTTTGTAGCGATACTTGTCGGAACCGACGCTCTGGCCGTTGGGGACGTAGACGTTGATCACGCGCGTCGTGCCAATGGTCGCCGCGATGACGCGCTTCTGCTCGTCGGCAAAGCCGGGCAGACCGGTTGCGACGTCCGTTGTCGCCAGACCCTTGCGTACGAGGAGCGCGACGCCGTTGTATGTCCGCTGGCCCGAGAAATACGCGGTGTATCCCGCCGGATCGAAGGCGTCGCTCGGAAATTTCGCGTCCTCGCACTTCGTTTCCTGCAAGCCCAGCACGTCCGGCTGGTTGGCATCGAGCCAGGCCAGCACGCGCGCGAGCCGCATGCCGAGCGAGTTGACGTTCCAGGTGGCGATCTTCAAGGCGAGCCTGCAAGGGTCCGGTGCGCAGTCGTGCGCGCCGGCGCTGATGCGCGCGAGAGGATTCTAGCGGACGATCCGATTCGGGAATTGTCACGTGGCGCAGGCCCGCTACCGAGGTGCAGCGCCGCGCTTTGGGCGCCACCCAGCCTGCGCCGGACGGCATCAGCGCCCCCGTCGCGGAGCGACGGGGGCGCTGGGTTGTTCGATGATGCGTCGCCTACTTCGGGTAGCCGCCGCCAGACGTCGGCAACGTCGAGACCTTCGGCGCGGGTACTTCGGGTTCTTCCTTCGCGGCCGAAGGCTCGGCTCCCGGCCTGACGGGCGTACGCTTTCCCGTTGGTGTCTTGGGGTAGCCCGCCTGATCGAGCAGTGCTTGCCAGCGGGCCTCGTTGAAGCCTTTCGCGATCAGCTTGTCGCCGACCTGCAACACGGGCGCATTCGGCTCGCCGGTCAGATCCTTCAGCCGCTGTGCGCCTTGGGCGTCCTCGACGTTTACGGTGGAGAACGGAACGCCGCGGCGATTGAGCAGACCTTCGGCACTTTCACAGACCTCGCCGCAGGCGAACGTGTAGAGCGTGACCGGGAATTTCTCGCTCGCCTGCTGCGTCGCGTACGAGACCTCGCTCGTCTCGACGTAGTTGGCGCCGATCCGCTTGGCCTGCAGGTTCTTGGCCTCCCCGGCCGGCGGACGGTCCGAATAGACGACCCGTCCCGTCGTGTCGGTGTAGCGGTAAACCTGCCGGTCCTGTGCCACGGCCGACGCCGCCGCGGCAAGCGCAACGACGGCCAGAATACCCCCGACACTCGCTGACGTGCGATGCATGGCGCCTCCTTCAGGATGACATTGTCATCCCATTATGCCGCAGAAGCGCCTCGATTTGTGGGGGTCGTCCCCGGAAGGCGACGAACGAGTCCAGCGCCGGCCGGCTGCCCCCCCGGGCGAGCACCTCGTCCCGAAACCGGGCCCCGGCCTCCGGAGACAGCACCCCCACCTCCTCGAACAGGCTGTAGGCATCTGCCGAGAGCACCTCCGCCCACTTGTAGCTGTAGTAGCCGGCCGCGTAGCCCCCGGCGAAGATGTGACCGAACGCGTGCATGAACCGGTCGTAGTTCGGCCGCGGCACGACCGCGATCTCCCTGCGCGCCGTGGCGAGGACCGCGGAAGCGCTCGGGTAGGGTCCCTGGCCGCCCGGCCGGTACGCACTGTGCAGCAGCATGTCGAAGAGCGCGAACTCGAGCTGGCGCAGCGTGCCCAGCCCACTCTGGAAGTTTCTTGCCGCGATCATCTTGTCGAACAGGGCTCGCGGTAGCGGCTCGCCAGTGTCCACGTGCGCCGTCATTTGCTTCAGTACGTCCCATTCCCAGCAAAAGTTCTCCATGAACTGGGATGGCAGCTCCACCGCGTCCCATTCCACGCCCTGGATGCCAGATACTCCCGGCACGTCGACCTTGGTGAGCAGCAGGTGCAGCCCGTGCCCGAACTCGTGGAAGATCGTGGTCACGTCGCGGTGCGAGAACAACGCGGGACGGAGCCTGCCGTCGCGCTCGACTGGCGCGGGCAGGTTGCAGGTCAGCAGCGCCACCGGGTGCTGCACGCGATCGTCCGTTCGGCGGCGGTTGATCGCGTCATCCATCCATGCGCCGCTCTGCTTGCCTTCTCGGGCGTAGAGGTCGAGATAGAACTGCCCGAGCAGCGCCCCGGTGCGGTCACGGATGTCGAAAAAGCGCACGGTCGGATGCCAGGTGGGCGCGTGTGCAGGCCGGATCGCGACGTCGTAGATCGTCTCGACGACGCGGAACAGGCCGGAGAGCACCCGCTCCTCGGGGAAGTACTGCTTCACGTCCTCGCTCGAGAACGCATACCGGTGCTGCTTGAGCCTTTCCGACACGAAGGCCAGGTCGTGTGCCTGCACGTCCGGCAGCGACAGATGGTCGCGGGCAAACGCAACCGCGTCGGCATAGTCGCGCTCGGCGAACGGGCGCGCGCGATCGGCAAGATCACGCACGAACGCGAGCACTTCCTCCGGCGTGCTTGCCATTTTCGGCACGAGCGACAGCTGCGCGAAGTTTTCGTAGCCGAGCAGCGCCGCCTGCTCACTGCGCAAGGCGAGGATCTGCTCGATCACCCGGGTGTTGTCCCACGCCGGGTTGTCGGAGAGGTCGGAGGCGATCGTCGTGTACGCACGGTGCAGTGTCGCGCGCAGCTCCCTGTCCTCCGCGTACTGCAGCACGGGGACGTAACACGGTGCACGCAAGGTCAACTTGCAGCCCGGCTTGCCCTCGGCCTGCGCCTGGGCGCGTGCTGCAGCAACCACGTCTGCGGGGACCCCGGTCAGCCGCTCCGGTTCGACATGCATAGACCATGCGTTCTCGGCGTCGAGCACGTTGTCGTCGAAAGTGGAGGACAGTTGCGCGAGCTCCTCCTGGATTTCCTTGTAGCGCGCCTTGTCCTTCCCGGGCAACTCGGCGCCCGCGAGGCGGAAGTCACGCAGCTCATTGCCGATCATCCGTTGTTGTGCCGCATCCAGCATGGCGAATCCCGGGGCGGTCGCCAGCGCCTTGTACTTGCGGTACAGCCGCAGGTCCTGCCCGAGGTCGGTATAGAAGGCAGTGACCTTCGGCAGCATCGCGTTGTACGCGTCGCGCAGCGCCGGCGTGCTCAGGACCGCGTTCAGGTGACGCACCGCACCCCAGCTGCGGTCCAGCTGGTCGAGCTCGCGATCGAGCGGCACGACGATGCTCTCCCATGATGCGGGTGCAAGGTCGGTCGCAGTGCGTTCGACCTCGGCGCGCGCTTCCGCGAGCAGGGTCTCGATGGCCGGGGCGACGTGCGCGGGCGTGATCGCGTCGAAGCGCGGGAGTCCGGTGAAGTCGAGAAGAGGATTTTGCTGGCTCATGTCATTTTCGTATTCTGGCAGCGCTCGATCGGAGCGCATGGTCGAGCGCACGAAGGTCGTCCGGAGCGCCGACGTTGGCCCAGCCGCCGCGATGAAGCTCGCCGGTAACCATTCCTGCCGTGATCCACTCGCGGAAGAGCGGAAGAAGTTTGAGCTTGACGCCGCGAGGAAGTTCGCGGAACAGCGCCGTGTCGTAGAGGCCGATATTTGCGTATGTCCGGGTCGTTTCGTCCGCCGACCCGCTGGGCAGCGCGAGCGGGCCTGTGCCGCCGTCCGTGCCCGCGCCGAGCACGAAATCGCCGGCGGGGTGGAACGGCGGGTTCTCGACCATCACCAGATGGATCCGCGCCGAGCGGGCACCGCGGGCCATCGCGGCGGCGATCGGAAGCAGGCGTGCGTAGTCGAAATCGCTCCAGACATCGCCGCTGACGATTAGCGCAGGTCCCGGCGGCAACAGCGGAGCCGCGGTGGCGATCCCGCCTGCCGTCTCGAGTGGCTCGGGCTCGAGCGACCAGCGGATCGAGGCGCCGAGCGCGCGGCCGTTACCGAGCGCGCTCGTGAGCCGCGACGCGAGGTGTGCGGCGTTGATCACGATCGTCGAGAAGCCGGCTCGCACCAGCGCCTCGATCTGCCAGACGATGAGCGGCTTGCCACCCACCTGGAGCAGGGGTTTCGGAGTCGTGTCGCTCAAGGGCCGCATTCGCTCGCCGCGTCCCGCCGCGAGGATCATCGCGCCGATCACAGGGTTCACTGGCGGCCTCCGTGCAACCATTCGGCGGAACGAAGCGGCGCGCGTCGGCCACCCGCGGCGATTCGCCTTGGCGTCGATCCCCATGCGCGCCGTGGCCACTCGACTCGCGTGTTCCGTCGCATGGGGCCCCTCGCCGCGTGGCTCACGCCGCAGCCTCCGTGCAACCATTCGGCGGAACGAAGCGGCGCGCGTCGGCCACCCGCGGCGATTCGCCTTGGCGTCGATCCCCATGCGCGCTGTGGCCACTCGATTCGCGTGTTCCGTTGCATGGGGCCCCTCGCCGCTAGAACGTGTACGCGACGCCCGGGGTGCGGCCTTCGAGTCGGTCGAGCAATCGCGCGAGCGGCGCAAACTCGCGGTAGCGCTCGGCGACTGGCCGTACATAGCGGAGGAAGCGAGGCGTGTCCTCGACGTAGCCCGACTTGCCGTCGCGGTGACGGATGCGGGCGAAGATGCCGAGCACCTTCAGGTGGCGCTGCAGGCCCATCCAGTCGAGGTCGCGCCAGAACGCGCCGAAGTCCGCGGAGACCGGCAGGCCGGCGCGCTTCGCCTTCTCCCAGTAGCGCACGGTGACGTCCAGCACGCGCTCGTCCTCCCAACTCATGTACGCGTCGCGCATGAGGCTTGCGATGTCGTAGGTGATCGGACCTTCGACGGCATCCTGGAAGTCGAGCACACCGGGATTCGGCTCGCATACCATCAGGTTTCGCGGCATGTAGTCGCGGTGGACATAGACGCGGGGTTGCGCGAGGTTGCCTGCCACGATGGTCGCGAAAACGCGGTCGAGCGCCACGCGCTCTTCCGTCGTCATGGATTGGCCGAGATGCCGCCCCACATACCATTCGGGAAAGAGCTCGAGTTCGCGGCGCAGCAGTGCCTCGTCGTATGGTGGCAATGCCCCGGGCCTTGTCGCGAGCTGCCATCGCACCAGCGTATCGATCGCATCGTCGAAGAGCCTCGCCGCGTTGTCGGCGTCGAGCGCCGCCAGGTAGGTGGTCGTGCCGAGATCGGTCAGCAGCAGGAAGCCGCGGTCCAGGTCCTGTGCCAGCACGCGCGGCGCATGCACGCCGGCCTCGATCAGCATCGCCGCGACCTTGACGAACGGCCGGCAGTTCTCCATCGGCGGTGGCGCGTCCATGGCGACAAGGGTTGCGCAGCCCCTCCACTCGGAGGCCGGCGTCACCCGGTAGTACCGGCGGAAGCTTGCGTCGGCCGATGCCGGGGCGAGTTCGAACGCGCGGCTGCCGAGCGTGGCGCCCAGCCAATCGGAAAGCGCCGCGGCGCGAGCGTCAATGATTGCGGTCATTCGGGACGGATCCGGAGGGCCGCGATGCGTCGGCTTGCGTTCGCGCTGGATTCCGATCGGAAAGCGCGCGCGACGCGGCGGGCGGGTGTTGGGGTATTCTAACAAACGCGTCGTTCGCTTCGTCCGCATGAAATCCTGTATCGGGAAGGCCCTCCATCCGCACGTGGAGCGCGTGGGCGCGGGATGGCGGACGCCTGCAGGAATGCCGCGCGGCGCGTCGACTCACGCGGGCAGCGTTACGTTTTCACACTTGCGAGTTGCCATCGCCGCGGCGCTCGGGTTTGCCGCAAGCCCGCTTGCGGCGCAGACGACGGACGCAATGCCCGACCTCGAGCTGCGCCAATCGCGCGAGCTTGCGCCGCCCACGATTCCTCGCGCTTCGGGCCCCTCTGCATCGCAGTCCACGACGCGGGGATCGCTGCGGGACGGTTCGTCGCGCGGTGGCGAGCCGCTCGCGACGCGGCCGGCGTCCGCGCCTGGCCTAGCCGCACAGCCAACCGAGGAAAGGGGCGCGCTGTTCCTGCGCGCGGACCGCATGGAAGGCGACCAGCAGCGGGTCGAGGCGAGCGGCAAGGTCGAGCTTCGCACGCAACGCGAGACGGTGCTCGCCGACTGGCTGGCGTACGACATCACGGTCGGCGAGATCGAGGGAAAGGGCAACGTCGTGCTGCGGCGGGGTGCGGACTCGATCACCGGCCCGGCGTTGACATTCAGGCGCGGCGACGAAACGGGCCACTTCGACGAGCCCCGATTCCAGATCGGCGAAACCGGGGGACGTGGTGATGCCTCGAAGATCACGTTTCTGGGCTCGGATCGCTACCAGATCGAGAACGCACGCTATACGACGTGCGTGGCGCCGCGCGAGGACTGGTTCCTCGAGACCAGGGATCTCCAGCTCGACAACGACCGCAAGGTCGGCGTGGCGCAGGACACGACGGTGCGCTTCTTCGGCGCGCCGCTGTTCTATTCGCCGTACCTCGAGTTCCCGCTATCGAACGAGCGCAAGTCCGGCTTCCTCACGCCGACCGCCGGCGTGACCGGCGGCCGGGGCTTCGAACTCGCGCTGCCCTACTACTTCAACCTCGCTCCCAACTACGACGCGACCGTCACGCCGCGCGTGATGACCAAGCGCGGCCTGCAGATAGGCAACCAGTTCCGTTACATGTTCAACGAGCCGTCGCCGATGGCAGGCGAGGCCGTCGTCGACTTGCTGCCGGACGACCGGCAGACCCAGACGTTCCGGTGGCTCGTCGCGACCAGACACAACCAGCAGTTCACGTCGAATTTCACGGGGTACTGGAACGTCAACGCGGTTTCGGACAATCTCTATTTCGCCGATCTCGCGGACCGGGTGCAAGTCACGTCGCAAACGACGCTGCCGCGCGAGGGGGGCTTGACGTACGCGATGGGCCCGCTGGTGATGCTTGCGCGAGTGCAGGCCTACCAGACGCTGCAGGATCCGAACGCACCGATCACGCCTCCCTACAACCGGATGCCACAACTGCTCGCCACGCTAAACGAGACGGAGTGGGCCGGGTTGACCTGGACCGGCATGGCCGAGTACGCGAACTTCCGCCAGTCGCAGCTCACCCAGGGCGAGCGGGCGGTGTTCTATCCGCAGGCGACGTGGTCGCGCCAGGGACCCGCGTGGTTCGTGGCGGCGCGTGCCAGCGTGCAGATGCGCCAGTACAACCTCCTGGACCAGCCGCCCGCGGTCGACGCGCGTCCCGCGGTCGCGGTGCCGATCGCGAGCATCGACGGAGGGCTCACCTTTGAACGCGACTGGACCGTCTTCGACCGCAATTTCGTGCAGACCCTCGAGCCGCGCGCGTTCTATGTCTACATTCCGTACCGCAATCAGAACCAGTTGCCGGTCTTCGACACGACGAGCGACGATTTCAACTTCTCGCAGCTCTTCAGCGAAAACCGCTACATCGGCAGTGACCGCGTCGGCGACGCGAATCAGCTCACCCTCGCGCTGACCTCGCGCCTGCTCGATTCCGGGTCCGGTGTCGAGCGACTGCGGGCAGCCGTCGGGCAGCGCTTCTACTTCGCGTCGCAGCAGGTGACGCTGCCGGGCGAGGTGCCGTCCTCCGCGTCGAGCTCCGATCTCCTGTTTGGTGCCGAGGGGAGGCTGACCGACCAGTGGTCGCTCAACGCGCTTATGCAGCTCAATCTCGACACCGGGCAGACCGAGCGGTTCAACGCAGGCGTGCGCTGGCTGCCCGGGCCCGGCAAGGCGCTGAACGCGGTGTGGCGCTACACGGCCCAGGACACCGATCCGTCGAGCACCGAGCTCAAGCAGTTCGACATCTCCGTCCAGTGGCCGATCGACGGGCGCTGGACCGCGCTTGGCCGCTGGAATTATTCGCTCGCCAACAGCAAGACGCTCGAGGCGATCGCCGGGTTCGAGTACAATGCGGACTGCTGGGTGTTGCGTCTCGTGTATCACCGGCTCGCCACGACCACGCAGCAGACGAACACCTCGGTGTACGTGCAGCTCGAGCTCAATGGGCTCGCCCGGGTGGGCACCAGTCCGCTCGAATTGCTCCGCCGGAGCATTCCGGGCTACATCCGGAGCAACGACCCGGCGCGGTTCACGGACCCCGGCATCCTTCCGTATCCAGAGTACTGAGGTCTCCGATGGCGCATTGCCGTCCACTGTTCAATCGCGGCTGGCTCGCGCTGCTGCTGCTTTGCATTGCAACGAACGCTGCGGCGCAGACTGCGCCGAGCCCCGGCCCTTTGCCGCAGCTCGGGCCGCGCGCGGCAACGCCCGCCACGCGTGCGGCGCCCGCCACGTTGCCCGATCGTCTGCTCGACCGTGTGGTCGCGGTGGTGAATGACGAGGCCGTCACGCAATTCGAGCTGAACGAGCAGAAGCGCGCCGTGCTCGCCCAGATGCAGGCGTCGAAGGTGACCCCGCCCGCGCAGGACGTGCTGGACCGGCAGCTGCTTGAGCGGCTCATCACCGAGCGCTCGCTGATGCAGTTCGCGAAGGAGACGGGCATCCGCGTGGACGACACGCAGGTCGAGCGCGCGATCGTCCGCATCGCGCAGGACAACAAGCTCACTCCCGAGGAGTTCCGGCGCGTGCTCGAGCGCGAACAAATTCCCTACTCCAAGTATCGGGAAGAAATTCGAAGAGAGATCGTGATGCAGCGGCTTCGCGAGCGAGAGGTGGACAATCGCATTTCGGTGTCGGACGCCGAGGTCGAGAACTATCTCGCCACGATCGCGGCACAGGCGGGCGGCGAATCCGAGTACCTGCTGTCGCATATCCTCGTCACCGTGCCGGACCAGGCCACTCCCGAAGCGGTCGAACAGCGCCGTCGTCGCGCCGAGGAAGCGCTTCGGCAGGTGCAGGCGGGGGCGGACTTCGCCCAGGTCGCCGCGGCATTTTCGGACGCGGGGGACGCGCTGCAGGGCGGCAGTCTCGGCTGGCGCTCGGCGGCCCGCTTGCCGTCGGTGTTCGCGGAGAACGTGCGCACTATGAGCAAGGGCAGCGTGTCCAACCTGCTGCGCAGTCCGGCCGGGTTCCACGTCGTGAAGCTCGTCGACGAGCGCAGTCGCAACGCGCCCACCGTCGTCGAGCAGACGAACGCGAAACACATTCTGATCAAGGTGAACGAGGTGACTTCCGAGGCCGAGGCGAAGGCGCGCATCGACCGGCTGAAGGACCGCCTGGACGGTGGCGCCAAGTTCGAAGACCTGGCAAGGGTGAACTCCGAGGATGCGTCGAGTGCGAAGGGCGGCGATCTCGGCTGGATCAATCCCGGCGACACGGTGCCCGATTTCGAGCGCGCGATGAACGCACTGAAGCCGGGTCAGTTGTCGGCTCCGATCCGCTCGCCGTTCGGCTGGCACATCATCCTGGTGGTGGACCGCCGGACGCAGGACATCACCAAAGATCGTCAGCGTGAGCAGGCGCGGCAGGCGATCCGCCAGCGCAAGGCGGACGAGGCATTCCAGGAGTTCGTGCGCCAGACTCGCGACCGCAGCTACGTCGAGTACAAGAGCGACGATCGCTGACGCGCGCCGATTCAGGTCGCGCGGCGAAAGCGCAAGCGCATCCGACTGCGCTCCGGGGTCCTCTATTCGCGGCCAACCGGGCTGCGGCGCGTCATTCTGTCTGGTAGACGTAGGGCTGCATCGGGACGCGCCCGGCGTCCATCTGGCGCTGCAATTCCAGGTCTTCCGGATCCTTGTCCCACCAGATTGCGCGGGCCTCGCGCTGGCTCTGAGGCAGGTCAGGATTCTTTTCCCGAAGCGCCTGCAGGAAGCGCTCGTGGTCGGAAATGTAGTGGCGTGCGGGCAGCAGCGGCATGGCGGGGACGCGAAGCGGAGGGGCTATGGCGGCGATTTTAGCACCGAGGTTCCCGCCGCATTCTTCCGCGACGGCATCCGGCCGGCGCGAAGCGGGACCGCGAACAGCCGGCATTCGATCGCACCGTTCCACAAAGGGATGCGGCGCGTCACCGTCAGACCGATCAGCTTGGCAAGGCGAAGGTCGCCGGTGAAGAGCCACGCGGTCCAGCCGGCGAATCGCTGTTTCAGCGCATCGCCGAGCCTGGGATAGAAGCTCGCGACGCGCTGCTGATCTTCGAGCCGCACGCCGTAGGGCGGGTTGGCGATCAGGCAGCCGCTCTCGGCGGGCGCCGCGCGCTCCAGCACGTCGGCGCACTCGACCGCCACGAATTCGCCCACTTGGGCCGAGGCGAGGTTGGCGCTGCACTTTTCGAGTGCGGCCTTTGCGATGTCGCTCGCGAATATCGCCGGCGCCTGCGGCGGGGGGCGGATGCGATCACGCGCCGACTGGCGGATGCGTTGCCACGTCGGACCGTCGTACCAGGCGAGCTTCTGGAAGGCAAAAGTGCGTGCGAGACCCGGCGCGCGATCGGCGGCAATCATCGCGGCCTCGACTACGACCGTGCCGCTGCCGCACATCGGGTCGAGCAGTGTCTGCGCGGGTGTCCAGCCCGCGAGCGCGAGCAGGCCGGCGGCCAGGTTTTCGCGCAGCGGCGCCTCCTCGGCGTCGCGTCGCCAGCCGCGCTTGAACAACGGCTCGCCGGACGTGTCGAGATACAGCGACGCCTCGCTTGCCGTCAGGTGCACATGCACCCGCGCGTCCGGTGCACGCTTGTCCACGGAGGGCCGCACGCCCGTCTCCGCGCGGAAGCGGTCGCAGACCGCGTCCTTCACGGTCAGCGTCGCGAATGCGAGGCTGGTGAGCGGAGAGCGCGTCGCCGCCACATCCACGCGCAGCGTGCGGCGCGCATCGAACAGGCTTGGCCAGGCGATTGCGCCGGCGATCGCGTGCACGTCACGCTCGTCGCGATACGGTCCGCCGCCGACGCGCCAGAGGATGCGGCTTGCGATGCGGGATTCGAGGTTGGCGCGGTACGCGAGCGCGAAGTCGCCGGCGAACGCAACACCGCCATCAGTCGCGGCGACGCCTTGCGCGCCCAGCGCCGTCAGTTCGCCCGAAAGCACCGCCTCGAGGCCACGCGGACACGGCGCGAAAAACGCTCCTTGCGCGTTCCGGTCGGAAGGTCGGGGGCGTCCTGGCGGGCAGCATGGTCCCCGGCCCCGAAACTCATTTCAGGAGCCTCTTGCGCGTGAGCACGAGGGCGGCGTAGAACGCGGCGGCTGCGTAGGCCAGCAGCACGGCGATGTGCAACAGGATGTCGGTCGGGACGGTGCCCATCATCAGCGGCCGGGCAAGGTCGATCGCGTGCTTCAGCGGCAGCGCGTTCGCGGCCGTGGCGAGCCAGGCGGGCATCTGGTCGACCGGGAAGTACACGCCGGAAAGCAGCAGCATCGGCGTCAGCACCAGCGTGAAGAAGTACGTGAAGAAGTCATAGCCCGGCGCGAGCGCGTTCATCACGAGGCCCAGCGCCCCGAAGGTCAGCCCGACAACGAAGCCGAGCGGCAGCACGAACACGGCAAGCGGCGTGTGGCCATACCCCAGGGCCATGATGACGACGAGGATCGCCGCCGTCGACATCGCGGCCTTGGTTGCGCACCAGATCCACTCGGCGAGAAGCACGTCGTCGAGCGAGATCGGCGCGTTGACGATCGCATCCCATGTGCGCTGGACGTGCATGCGCGAGAACGCCGAGTACATGCCCTCGAAGCTCGACGTGAACATCGCGCTCTGGCACACCATGCCAGTGCCGATGAATGCGACATAGCTCATGCCGCTGACCTGCCCGATCATCGAGCCGACGCCGTAGCCCAGCGCCAGCATGTAGAGCAGCGGGTCCGCGATGTTGCCGAGGATGCTCGCGAACGCGAGCTTGCGCCAAACGAGCAGGTTGCGGCGCCAGACGGGCACGAAGCGCAATGACAGCGCGGGAGCGCGAAAGAAGCGGGCAGTGGCGGTGGTCATGAAGGCTCTAGTCGCGCAGGTCGCGGCCCGTCAATTTGATGAACAGATCCTCGAGGTTCGCCGGCCGGTGCAGATAGCGAACCCCGGCACGCTGCGCCAGATCGTCGAGCAACGGACCGGGATCGACGGCATAGCAGAACGCAGTCTCGCCGGCGAGCTCGAGACGCTGCGCGATGCGCCGGCCGTGGATGTCTGCCCACGCCTTTGCCTCGTCGCCGAAGACCTCGATCACCTCGGGCTCGACATGCGCTGCGATGAGTGCGCGCGGCGTGTCGCAGGCGATCAGTGTGCCGTGGTCGATGACGGCGAGCCTCGTCGCGAGTCGCTCGGCCTCGTCCATGAAGTGCGTCGTGAGCAGGATCGTCTTGCCTTGCGTCAGCAGCTGGCGAAGGCCGTCCCAGATCAGGTGACGTGCCTGTGGGTCGAGGCCCGTCGTCGGCTCGTCGAGGATCAGCAGGTCCGGATCGTTGACGAGCGCTCGGGCGAGCGTGAGCCTGCGCTTCATGCCGCCCGAGAGCGCGCGGATGCCCTGCTTGCCCTTGCTCGAGAGGCCTGCAAACTCGAGAAGCCGCGGGATGCGCGCGTCGAGCACGCTGTCCGGCAAGCCGAAATAGCGGCCATACACCTTGAGGTTTTCGATCACGGTGAAATCGGGATCGAGGTTGTCCATCTGCGGCACGACGCCGACCCGGAGTCGCGCCGAGCGTGCAGCCTCCGGCACGGGCTCGCCGACGAGCTCGATCGCGCCGCCATCCGGCTCGATCAACCCAAGGCAGCACCGCAGCGTCGTGGTCTTTCCCGCGCCGTTCGGCCCGAGCAGTCCGAAGCATTCGCCGCGACGAATCGCAAACGAGAGCCCGCGCACGACCTCCTGGTCGCCGTAGCGCTTGCGCAACGCGTCCACGCGCAGCACGACGTCATCGGCCCTGACGGGCACATCGGCGGCGGCAGTACGAAGATCGCCGTTGCGCATCGGCCTGCTAGGCTCCGGGCGTCACCGGATGGCGCCGCCACATCGACGCGACGACCCGCGAAAGCTGCGGCAGCCGGCCGTGGAAGAAGTGGCCGCAGCCGGGGAACACGACGATCGGCAGCTCCTGGGGACGCGCCCATGCGAACACGTCGGCGAGCGGTACGACGTCGTCCTCCTCGCCGTGGACGATGATCGTGTCCTGGGCGACCTGCGCGACGGGAAACCGTCTGACCGCCGGCCCGACCAGCACGAGGCGCTCCGCCGTCTCGCGCTGCGCGACCTTAGAGGCGATGAAGCCGCCGAAGGAAAACCCGGCGAGCGCGAGCGGGAGGCCGCCCACCTTCTGGCGCGCGTGCGCCAGCGCCGCGTGCGCATCGTCCACTTCGCCTGCACCGTTGTCGAAGCTGCCCTGCGACCGTCCGACGCCGCGGTAGTTGAAGCGGACGGCCGCATAACCCAGCGCAAAGAAGGTCTTGGCCAGCGTGTGCACGACCTTGTTGTCCAGCGTGCCGCCCTCGACCGGGTTCGGGTGAGCGATCAGTGCAACTCCTAAGAGCGGCGCATGGGGAACGTTGAGCGCGACCTCGAGCTCTCCGGCCGGTCCGGCAATCGTGTAGCGCTCGAGCGTGCGTGGATTCAAATGCGCAGCCTCTCGACGATTTCACCCCCGACGACGTGCCGGTCGATGATCTCGTCGATGTCGGACCGGTCGACATAGGTGTACCAGACTGCTTCGGGGTAGACGACGAGCACCGGCCCCTCTTCGCAGCGATCGAGGCAGCCGGCGCGATTCATGCGCACCTTGCCCTGGCCGGCCAGACCGAGCGCCTTGATGCGCTCCTTCGCGTATTTGTGGAGCTCGTTCGCGCCGAAATCGCTGCAGCACTTTTCGGGCGCCTCGCGCTGGTTGCAGCAGAAGAAGACGTGGCGCTCGTAGTATCCCATGGCGTCCCGAAGGGATGCGCGCGGTGAACGCGCGCGAGGCGGGGAATCGATTATAGCGGACCGATGCCTTCGACCGCGCGCCGCCACCCGTGGCCGAGCTCGGGGAATCCGTCGCCGGCGACGGTCAGATCATGAAGAAGATCGCGTAGAACAGCAGCGCGAGCAGCAACCACTTGGTCACGTAGTACAGGTGCTTGTTGCGCGCTTTCAGCGCCTTGCCGGGAAGTCGCCAGTAGTACAGCACCCCGAAAATGCGGTTCAGCAGGCCCACGCGGTCGCCGGGAGCGTTCTCGGTCTGCGCGGCCCGTATCACCGTGTGCTTGAACCAGCGGTTGATTGCGCGGATCACTCGATTGGAAAGCGGCCGTTCGATGTCGCAGAACAGGATCAGCCGGTCCTTGTCGGTGCGGTTTTCCGCCCAGTGCATGTACGTCTCGTCGAACACGACGGCCTCGCCGTCGCGCCATGCGTAGGGAATGCCGTCGACCAGAATGCGGCACTGGTCGGAATTCGGTGTGTCGAGGCCGAGGTGGACGCGCAGCGAGCCCGCAAAGGGATCGCGATGGCGCCCCAGGTCGCCGCCCGCGGGCATTACCGCGAACATTGCCGCATTGATCGACGGAATCGAGCTCACGATCTCCACGGTGCGCGGGCAAAGCGCCTTTGCCGACGGCAGCGGCTCGTCGTACCACCGGACGTAGAAGCGCTTCCAGCCGCGTCGGAAGAAGGAGTTGAAGCCCAGGTCGCTGTAGCCGGCGGCGGCGCGGACGTGTCCCTCGTTCTTCAATCGCAGCCCTTCCTCGCGCAGGACGCGCCAGTTCTCGACCAGCTTGGCAAGTTCCGGGAAACGGTCGACCGGAATGTACGGGTCGTTCGGCACCGCGGAGAAGCCGTACATGAGGACGTTGTACGGTGCCATGATCGTCGAATGGTCGAGCAGTTGCCGGTGGAACCTGTGCCGCTCGCGCCCGCGGAAATGCACGTACATCGCGCAACCGATGAACGCGTAGAGCACGAGGAACTTCGGGGCGAGCAGGCTCGCGAAGTCGAAGTTCATCGCGAGTCCGCCTGCGCACTCGACGCTTTCGCGGTTGCCCGGTCCCCGGTTCCGTTGCCGGGTCGCGCACCCGGCCGGCGGCGTGCCGCCGGCTTCCAGCGCCGGTGGACCCAGTACCACTGCTCTGGACGGCGCAGGATCAGCTGCTCGAGCGCCTCGTTGTACGCGCGGGTGTTGCGGCGGATTGCCTCGTTCGTGTCCGGGTGCTCGAGCACGGAAAGCGGCGGTTCGAACCGCAGCACGTGGTGTCCGTCCGGCTCGCGCCAGCTCGATGCCGGCAGCACCGGGGCGCCGGTCGCGAGCGCGATGATCGCGAGGCTCTTGAACGTCCAGGCCGGGTGCCCGAAGAACTCGACTTCGATCCCGTCGGGGGGCGCCGCGTGCTGGTCGAACGGAAACACGATCGCATCGCCGGCGGCGAGCCGGTCGAGGATCGCGTCGAGCGAGCCGCGCTTTCCGATTACGCCGAAGCCGGCGCGGTTGAAGCGGCGCGTGACCAGACGATCGAGCCAGGCAGGCTTGATCGCGCGGCGCACGAAATGGAACATGCCGCGCACCTGCGGGAACAGGTGGAGGCCGGCGATTGTCGCGACCTCCCAGTTGCCGAAGTGGCCGGTCAGGATCAGCGCGCCCTTGCCCTGCGCGTGCGCCGCCATGAAGACGCCTCGACGTTTTCGACGTGCACGCGCGCAGCCTTCGCTTCCGGCGACAGCCAGCGGAAGCGCAGGAACTCGCCGAGGAGCCTCCACAGGTGCGCGTAGTGCGCCTGCGCGAGCTGGACGATTGCGGTCTCGGGGAGCGCGTCACCATAGACGCGCCGCAGGTTCGCGAGAACCACGTCGCGCCGCAGCGGCAGCACGTGGTAGAGCCAGCGCCCTGCGAGCGGCACGACGATCGGGGCCGGAATGCCGAGCGCGACGGCCGATGCGTTCTCGCGATCGTGCGTGAGCGAGACCTGCACGTCCGCGAGCCGATGGCGGTCCAGCACGGCGCGGGCGCGGGCGCTGCACGTGACACGCGGCGCTCCGTAGTCGTCGCGACTGATCGAGAAGTCGGAGGTGTCGATCCGGGCGAGCGCCGTTTCGCGCGGGAAGAGCTTTAGGCATGCCTCCTTTGCTGCGAAGCGGGCGGCGAGGCTCGCGCTCCGTCCATCGCTCTCGCCGGCGTCGGCCAGCTCGCCGGGCGAGAAGAGCTTCGGAAGTTCGTCCGCCGGCATCTCGGAGAGCAGGCGTTCGATGCGTGCGATTGCCACGGAGTCGATCCCGCAGCGCTCGGGCAAACGCTGGGCGGACGGCGCCGGCCCGGTGGCTGTCATCGCGCGCGGATCAGCAACGCTGCGTTGGTTCCCGCGAAACCGCGGCTCACGACGAGCGCAACCGGCGTGCGGGGCTTCTGCGGGAGGCAGGAAAGCGGCAGCCCGACGCATTCCGGGTCGAGCGAGCGCAGCGTCGCGATCCCCGGCACGGTGGCGGCGCGCAACGCAGCGAGCGCCAGGATGGTCTCGACGATTCCGGCCGCGGCGATCAGGTGCCCTATCGCCCACTTGAACGCGGTGATCGGCGGTGCGCGATCGCCGAAGATGCGCCGGATCGCGGCAGCTTCGGAGCTGTCCGACTGTCGCGTGCCGTTGCCGTGCGCGACGATCATGCCTACGTCGTCGGGGGCAAGCTTCGCATCGGCAAGCGCGAGTTCGATCGCGCGCGCAAGCCCGTCACCGTCCTCGCGGATCGCGGTCAGGCCTTCCGCTTCGCAGGCGTAGCCGCTGCCAAGGAATTCGCCCAGCACCGGTGCGTTGCGCGCGTGTGCGGATGCTTCCGTTTCGAGGGCGAGCGCGCCCGAACCCTCGCCGAAGAGGCTGCCGTCGCGCGCGGCGTCAAATGGACGCAAGCAATCGCGCGCCATCACGCCGATGCGATGGTAGTAAAGCACCATCTGCGGCTCGATCGGCGCATCGTGGCCGGCCGCGATGGCGCGGTCCGCTTCGCCTGCGCGCAGTGCCTCGGCCGCCTCGATGAGCGCGAGTGCTCCGCCCACGCTGTGGTTGGTGATGCACGCGTTCGCACCCTTGAGGCCGTAGCGGATGCCGATGTGGCCCAGCACGTTGTTCGGCAGCGTGCGCAACAGCCACATCGGGTTGACGGTGTCCGCGAGATCCTTCCCGAAGGCCGCCATGTCGTCGTGCGCGGAGGTGAGCAGCGGAAAGTAGTCGTACTGGTTCTGGTAGTTGCCGCCGCCCGAGCCGACATAAACGCCGGTGCGGTCGGAGAATTCAGCGGCGGCAGCATCGGTGAGCGTACTGCGGTGCGTGAGCAGCGCGGCGGTCTCGATCGCCTTCCCTGCCGCATAGAGCCCGAGCAGGTCCGTGCGCCGAATCAGCTTGTGCAGCTTGCGGTCGTCGACCAGCTCGCGCGCGTTCAGGTCGGCGATTTCCGCGGCCACTGCGCACGGCCAGCCAGTCGTGTCCCATTGTGTGATGGGGCGCATGGCGGTGCCTCCGGCGAGCGCTTCCGCGAGGATCGACTCGGGATCGCGCCCCGCGGCGCAGACCGCGCCGGTACCGGTGATCAGGATCGGTGACAACGTGATGTCCTCTCGTCAGCGCGCGGTGCTGCCGAGGCCATCGATGAGCGCCGGATTGCGCAGCACGAGCGAGCTGTTGGAGCCCCCGAAGCCGAACGAATTGGACATCGCAACGCGGATCCGGCCCTTGCGCGGAGCGCCGACGATCAGGTTGAGCTGGCAATCGGGATCCGGCACCACGTAGTTCGCGTTGACGGGCATTTCGCCATGGTGGATCGCAAGCGCGCACAGAGCCGCCTCGACCGCCCCCGCCGCGGCGATCAGGTGACCCATCGAGCTCTTGGTCGAGCTGACGTTCACATGGTCGACGTGCGCGCCGAATACCGCACGAGTGGCCGCCGTCTCGCTGCGGTCGTTCATTCCGGTCGATGTGCCATGCGCGTTGAGATAGTCGACCTCGTCGGGTCCCGCGCCGGCATCGGCGAGCGATGCGCGCATCGACTGGATCGGCCCGTCGCCGTCCGGCGGCGAGTCGGTGATCCGATAGCTTGACAGCGAGTTGCCGTCGCCTGCGAGCTCGGCGTAGATGTGCGCGCCGCGCCGGCGGGCGGATTCCCATTCCTCGATCACGACGAAGCCGGCGCCTTCACCCAGCAGGAAGCCGTTGCGGGTCGCGTCGAACGGGCGGCTTGCGCGCTGCGGATTGTCGTTGTCGGGCGAGACCGCGGAAAGCAGGCAGAACCCGGCCAGCCCAACCGGACTGATCATCGAGTCGAAGCCGCCCGCCAGCACGCGATCGGCGGTGCCCCGGCGAATCAGTTTGAGTGCGGTGCCGACCGCCTGCCCGCCTGACGCACAGGCCGTGTGCACCGAGGTCGCGTAGCCGCGAATGCCGTAGCGCTGGGTGAGAAGAGCGATGCCCGCGGTCGCCTGGCTGCGGCAGAACACGACTGGATCGTTCGCCGCTGCGTCGTCCAGCAGGCGCGTCGTGTCGATCTCGCCGGTTGCCCCGGATTGCCGGTGTGTGGCCACCAGGTCGACGAACTCGGACGTCATCATGCCGGCGCCGACGGCGCAGCCCCAGCGGTGCCCGTCCTCCGGCGTGGGGCGCACGCCGGCATCGCGCAGCGCCTGCTCGGCGGCGGCGAGCGCGAAGCGATGCGAACGATCGGCGAACTTGAGCGTGCGCCGGGAGGGCAGCAGGTCGGCACCGTCGAAGCCCTTGACCTCGGACGCGATGCGCGTGGTGAATCCGCTCGCATCGAACAGCGTGATCGGCGCGCCGCCGCTCTTGCCGGCGAGCACTGCCTGCCAGGTTGTTGCGGCATCGTTTCCGACGGGCGTGACGAGGCCGATGCCCGTGATCGCGGCACGGCGGCGCGGACGGTTGTTCGTGCGGGTCATCGGATCCCCGGTGCGCCGAGCTGCAGGCGCGCGGTTGCGACGCTCCTGTCGTCGGCACGCGCGGTCAGCGCCATCGTCACGCCCTCCGGGGTCGACGCGGTAATCTCCGCGCCAAGCTCCAAGCGCTGCCCGGGCGGCGTGAAGGAGCGCACCTTGACATGAGTCATGCAGGCTGGCACGAGCCCAAGTCCCGCCTCGCGCGCGAGCTCGATGGCGAGGCCGATTTGCGCGTGCATCAGCAGCGTGGCGGGAAATACCGGACGCCGCGGAAAATGATCGCCGAAGAACGGCGCCGTGCGCGGCACCTGCAGGATTGCCGTGCGCGACTTCCCCGTTTTCCCGGCAGCAGTCTGCAACGCAGGCAGCGCGACGCCCCTGAACCGCCCGTGCGGGGCGCCCGGGCCGCGAAGGAGCGCCAGCCGCTCGCGCAACGCCTGCGGGTCGTCGAAATCGGCGACCGGCAGCATCGGACCGAGGCAGTCCTTCAACTCGACCTGCAATGCGTCGCCCACCATCGCGCGTCCGCGGTAGGCGACCGTCTCGTCGTCGCAGCTCTCGAGGTCGACCTCGAGGTCCAGCACATCACCGAGCCGTGGCGTGCGATGGAAGCATGTCTCGTGCGCGAGCGCGGCGACCGGCCTTCCCCGAAAGTCGATGTGCGACATCGCCACCCATGCCGCGAGCTGGCCGATCGCTTCCGCCACCAGGCACGCCGGGAACTCCGCGATGCCGGGCGGGATGGCGTACGCGCCCCGCGCGCGCGTCGCCGGGACGAGCTCGGTGATGCGGTCGACGAACGAGAACGCCGCGAAATGCGGATTCATGTGGCCGGCACAATGGGGCCGCGCTAGGCGGCCTTGGTTTCGCGCTGCGCGGCGATGACGAGCTTGCAGAACGTCACGGGCGTGAACAGCCGGGGGATGTCCTTGACCTTCATCGGCTTCTTGAAGCGCGACTCCGGCACCTCCGAGAGGTAGGAGCGCAACTGCGCGAAGCCGACGTCGGTCAGCGTGCCACCTTGCTCGAACTCGGCTTCCGAGAGGCTGCCGCGCGCGTTCTCGACGATCTTGCCGCGCGGGATCTTCACCTTGAACGTCCGCTCCAGCCTGAACACCATGTCGAGGAAGTCGATCGACTCCGCGTCGAGGTCCTCGATGAGCGAGGCTTCGGGCTTCACGTCCTCGATGTCGCAAGCCAGCGCATCGGCGATGATCTCGGCGACCTTCGGATAGACCGCCATCGATCTCTTCTCTGCGTGATTTCTGTTGTCATGGGCTATCCCTTTACTCCATCTTGAATCCGCCGTCCACGTGAACATCTGCCCGTGACGTAGGCCGCATAGTCCGACGCGAGAAACCAGACCGCGTAGGCCGCCTCTTCCGGCTTGCCATAGCGCTTGAGCAGTATGCGCGACTTCACATCGTCGCCCGCCATGTCGCGGACGTCCTGCGACATCTCGGTCTCGATCACGCCGGGGGCGACGCAGTTCACCGTGATCCGGCGCGGCGCGAATTCCACCGCGAGGGCGCGCGTGAACGCATTGATCGCGCCCTTGCTCGCCGCGTAGTTCGTCTGCCCGCGGCCGCCTTTTTCCGCCGAAACCGAGCTGATGTTGACGATGCGGCCGGCGCGTTGGCTCACCATGTGCGGCGCGACCGCGCGCGTCAGGTTGAACATGCCCTTCACGTTGGTTGCGAGCACCTCGTCGACATCCGCGTCCTCGAAGGCGATCAACGGGTTGTCCCGGATGATCCCCGCATTGTTGACCAGCACGTCGATGCGGCCGCGCGCGCTCGATCACGCGCTCGACGGCGGCGGCGCACGCTGTACCGTCGCGCACGTCGACCTGTTCGGCCGCGATCTGCTGCCCGGCCGCGCGACCGGCCGCCACGATCGCCTCCGCCGCGGCGGCATTGCCGCGGTAGAAGAACGTGACGTCCACTCCCTCGGCGGCGAACAGCTCGACGATCGCGCGGCCGATGCCGCGGCTGCCGCCGTCACGATCACGGTCTTGCCCGCGACGCCGGAGTCTAGCCGCTGCATCGAAGGTCAGCCCGAGATCGCGAAGCCGCCGTCGACGACCAGCGTATGACCGTTGATCATGCGCGCCTCCGGCAGGCACAGCAAGTAGATGGCGTCGGCGACGTCCGCCGGCGTGAGCACCGGGCCCGCCGGCGTACGGCGGGCGAAGTCCCGAGCAGCTCCTCCCGGTTGGGGAAGTAGGCGAGCGCATCGGTGTCCACCACGCCGGCACTCACGACGTTCACGCGGATTCCGCGCGGGCCAAGTTCCTGCGCAAGCGAGCGAGCGAGGCCTCGAGTGCCGCCTTCGAGGCTCCGACGAAGCCGTAGCCGGGCATCGCGCGCTGCGCGCCCAGGCTCGACATCGCGATCACGCGCGCGTCCTCGCGCATCAGCGGCAGGCCGCGCTGCACGAGGAGGTTCAGAGCGAGCGCATTCGTCTCGAGGCACCAGCGCCAGTGCTTGAGCGTCATCTCGATCGTGGGTTTCAGCACGCCGCTCGCGGCGTTGCTGACGATGATGTCGAGCCGGTCGAAGTGCTTGCCGAACTCGACAAAGATCTCGTCCACCGAATCCGGCACGCCGACGCTGCCCTGGATCGCGACGGCGCGCCGGCCGAGCGCGCGCACTTCGGCACACAACGACTCCGCCTCGTCGGCGCTGTTGTAGTAATTCGCCGCGATGTCGCAGCCCGCCGCTGCGAGCTTGCGCGCCGTGGCGCGGCCGATGCCGCGCGCGGCGCCGGTGACCAGCGCGACCTTGCCTGCCAGCGCGGATGCCATTACGACGTCCTTTCGAATGGTCGGAGGCGTTGCATGCCGGCCGCCGTCCCGGTCATCATTGGATCGTGGCGGCTTTCGCGGAGCCACTGCGTAGCGCGCGCTGCGCCTCGATCACCCAATGTCGCTTGATGCTGTGCCAGGCGTCTGCCGCGAAGACGATGTTCTCGGCGTCCACTTCGGGCGGCGGGACGCGCCGCGCCTCGTTGTTCGGATCATAGGCGTTGATCCAGGCGCGCGTGGCGTCGTTCTGGAGCAAATGGCCGGTGTTGGGCACGAACACGTGCGAGTACCCGGCAGGGAGCGTGACGTTGTGCACGACCGCCTTGTTTTCCGCGCTGAAGGTCTTCAAGTCTTCGAGTCCCGGAACATCCCACGCGAAAAGGTCGAGCCCGATCCGGTAGCCGGTGAACTCGTCTACCGTATCGGGAATCGTGCGGATGCGGGCAAGCACGATCCAGTGGTTCGGCAACGCGAGCGCCCATCCGCCCGTTCCCACCACCGCAGCATACGAAAGCGAAACGCCGACAACGGGCCTTTCCCGCCCCGTCAGCGGGTCCCGGATCGTCGTACGCTCCTCGGGCGACCGGGTGAGCGGGTTGTAGACGCGGACCGCTTCTCCCAGAGAGCCCGCGAGCGTGTGCAGGATCTTGACGGCCTGGATGCCGCCCTGGCTGTGGCCGATCAGCATCGGGCGAACGCCCTCACGCTCGTAATACCACGCGATGGCGCCGGCCTGCGTCTCGTGGCTGTCGTACGGGCTCCACGAGAAACTGCCGTCGCCGGGGTCGCGGATCGCGCTTTCCGGATAGCCCATGCCGATCAGGAATTCGCCGAACGACTGCATCAGCAACTGCACAGGAAAGACGCCTCCGTGAATGAGCACGATCCGTGGGGTCGGGCCCTTCGCGAGCACTTCGCGCACGTCGGCGTCGCTCACGCGATCCGGATCGAGCGCGAGCGTCCGCGCGATCAGCTCGGAGGAAGGCTTCCGGGTGCCGGAATCAGCCTTGTCGGAAGGCGGTGTGGCGCAACCGGCCAGCGCGATCACGAGCGCGGCGGCCGGCAGGAGTGCCGGGAGTCGGAAGAGTCGGGTCATGCGGCAAGTCGTCGGACGTTCTGCACGAGCAAACCGGACATTGTAGCAATATCGTCACGGCTGATCACGGCCGCCCGGTACGACACGCCGAACTGCAGCACGTCCTGCGCGCTGGTGACTGCGAGCACGACCGGCATGAGCGGTCCGGTCGGCACCGCGCGGACGTAGCCGGGCACCGCCCCGTCTCCGGCTGCGCGCCACATCCGGTTGACGTCGAAGTTGGATACGCCTACCCACGTCGGATAGCTCTTGGAGTGCATCGACCCCCGCTGCGCGTCGTTCATGAACGGCCAGAGCAGCCGACCTGCCGCCATCGCCAGCAGGCTGTGCAGGTAGAGCTTCTCCCGCTTGATCAGCGCGGTCTGCGCAGAGATTTCCCGCGCCAGCGTCTGCAGGCCGATACCGTCCGGCAGCGCGTGCGAAATGCGGAACGAGCTCAGGAACTGGCCGAAGGCCTGCGCGGCGTCGGGCCCGAAATCGTTTCGGATGTTCACGATCGACGCGACGCCGATCTCGTGGCGCCGCTTCGCAGGGTCGCGGCGTCCCGCGAGCGGCGCGATCGCGACGAGCGCAAGGGCAAGCAGGAGATCGTTCAGCGTCACGTTCCATTCTTTGGCCGTGCGCATGAGCGACGTTGTCTCGCCCGGCGAAAGTCGGAAATACGAAAAACCGTTGGTGCCGTTCGACACGCCGTCGTGCGGCGGACGAACGGAACGGCGGCAGCTCGCCACCATCGCCGGCAACTCGCGGACGCCGGCGAGCACGCATCGCAAGTTGCCGAGGAGCACCTTGCTGCAGCGGGCAGGGTATCGCTCGACCGGCGCCGCCTGCCGCGCCGCCACGCCGGAATAGCGGTCGCAGATCGCTTTCATCAGCGTCACGATCGAATCGCCGGCGGCGACGAAATGATCGTAGGCTACACCGAGATCGAACGAATCGGACCCGGCCAGCGTGAAGAAGCGGAACGGCTCGAGCGGACCTTGCGGAGGAAATGCGCGGTTCAGTTGCCGCTCGATCTCGCGAGCGCGCGCCGCGTCGATGTCCGGGGCGGGTGTCAGCGTCGCGAGCTCGAATTGCGCCCTGCCGCCCCGGTATTCGTAGCGGTTTCGCCTGGCGTCGAGCACCAGCCCGGTGAGCCCCCACTGCTCGAGTGTTGCCGCAATCGCGCTGCGCAACCGCTCGATGTCGAGCGGTTGCAAGAAGGCGACTACGTGGACCGCGTTGTACGGATGCAGCGTCCGCCAGCGCAGCATGCTGGTCTGGAAGAGGTTGAGCCGGCCTCTCATGGTGTAGCACGGGCTGCTGCGACAAGCCGCTGCGCCTCGCGGCACCAGTGTCGTTTCACGCTATGCCAGATGTCCGCCGCGTGCAGCAGGTTGGTCGCGTCGAAACCCGGATCGGCCGGTGGTTGTGCCGCGCCACTGGTCGGCACATACGCATCGATCCAGGCGCGAGCCAGCGGATCCGCGGCGAGATGCTCCGTGCGCGGCAGCCCGATGTGGCTGTAACTCGCGGGCAGCGTGACATTGCGCACTTGCGCGTGGCCGGTGGCGACGTACGGCTCGCTTCCGGCGCTGATCAGGTCGCCGGCGAGCGCGAACCCGGTGAACTCCTCGACGGTGTCCGGGATTCGTGCGAGCTTCGCGAGCATCGCCCATTGGCCGAGCAGCACGCGAAACAGCCTGCCGGTGGCGAGCGCCGTCGCATAGGGCAGCACGAGTCCGACCACCGGCCGTTCCTGTCCGGTCAGCGGGTCGCGAAACGAGGTGCGGGCCGTGCCGTTCCCGGTCCCGGGATCGATCACTTCGATCGCATCGTTGAAGGCGCCGGCCAACTCGTGCAGCAGTCGCACGGCGAGCATTCCGCCCTGGCTGTGGCCGATGACGAGAGGTCGGACACCGTCGCTTTCGTAGTGCCAGGCGAGCGCGCCCGCGAGTTCCGCACTGCTTCCGTAACTGCTCGTCGAGCGGTTGCCGTCGCGCGGATCCGTGAGCTTGGCGTCGGGGTAGCCCATGCCGGCGAGGAACGCGGCGAAAGGCGCCATCGTGACCAGCGGGACGCTCCCCTGCAGGAGCACGACGCGGGGCGCCGGTACGTGGAAGAGCACATCGGCGACGTCGGCCGGCGAGATGTGATCGGGATCCAGTGCGAGCAGCCGGGTGGACAATCCGGGATCGAGCGCCGCCGCGCGCACCTTGGCGCCGGGTTGCGCCGTGGCGTTCGCCAGGATTCCGCCCGTGAGGCCGGCACCGGCTCCTGCTGCCAGGGCGCGCAGCACGCGGCGTCGTGCGGCAAGGCGGCTATTCGTCATCGGCCGTGTGGAACGTTTGCGTTCCCGCAGCGTCACGCCCTTTCGCTCGACGACGTGGCGTGCCGGCGGGGAACGAAGCGGCCGGTCCGTGCAACGTAGCGTGCGTAGGCCTCGCCGTGCAAAGCGAGGAGGTGCCGCTCCTCATTGCGCGCCTTGATCGCCATCAGCGTGACGTGGATTGCCGCGATCGCGAGCATCGGCGGCGCCGGCAGGATGACCGCACTGCAGAGCATCAACAGGATCGACAGCGCGTAGATCGGATGGCGCACCCGGGCGAAGAGTCCGTCGGTGATGAGCGTGGAACGGTTCTTCTCGCTCACGTCCATGCGCCAGTCCTTGCCCATGCGCTTCCAGCACCGGATCGTGAACAGCAGGCTCGCGACCGCGCAGGCGGCGGCAAGCCAGCGCAATTGGACGTAGGGGGCGATGCGCGCGAACTCGGGCAGCGCGAAAAGGTCATTGCGGCGATTGAGCGCGAGCCATGGCAGCGCGACCCAGGCAGCGACCATCGGCACGAAGAGGAGCCACATGCGGCGTTCGCCGGATTGCTCGGGGACGAGTCCGGCGAGATCGCGGGAGCGGCGCCGCGCGCGCAGCACCATCGCCCCGACACGGCCCCAGTAGAGCGTGACGGTCAGGGCGAGTACCAGCAACGGAATGTCGGGCATGGACGGGTCAGAGTACGTGAGCCGGGAACCGAGATCAATCGGCACGTCGGCAGCCGAATTTGCGCATCATCCCGGGTCGCCCCAGCGCGGTCGGCCGGCCAGCACGAACAGCCATGCGCTCGCCGCCAGCGGCCACAGCAGCAGCACGACGTGGGTCAGATCGTTGTAATTGAGCAGATGGCCGTAGCGCCAGCTGAACATGCCGAGCGGGGCGCGGGCCGAGAGCAGGTCCGGTGCGAGCAGCGTCGTCATCAGCGAGGACAGCAGCGTGATCGTGCACACCGCGACTTGCGGCGCGCGCGGCAGGAAGATCGTCAGCAGCAACAGAAGCGCGCCCGCGGCGACGCCGAGCAGTACCCCGGGGCGAAGCCAGGATTCCCATGCGGCGGGCTTGAGAAGCAGCGTCGCCGCCACGCCTTTGGCGATGAGCGCGAGCCCGATGAGCGCCAGCACGGCACCGCCGGCGAAGCGCCGGTCGCGCAGAAGCAATGTGACAAAGAGTCCGATGCCGACGAGCTGGAATGCGCTGCTTGCCGCCTCGATCAGCATGCCGGCGAGGTCGCCGTTCGGCACGCCCTGCTGTCCATGCACGAGCTCCGATTCGAAGGTCAGCGCGAACAGCGGAATCGCGGGGTTCGTTTGCGCGACCAGCCACAGTGCGAGCAAGGCGAGCCCGACATCGCCCACCACGCCCGGAAGGAACGCGTTCACGCGCACGTTCGTCAGCCATTCCCTGGTGCGCGCCGTATGGGCGAGCGCCGCTGCGATCAGGCCACCCGTCAGCGCACCCGCCGTATTCGAAGCGAAATCGACCGCACTCGCCTCCCGGGCGGGAATGCAGGTCTGCAGCGTCTCCATTGCAAACGAGAGCGCGGCACCGGCTGCGAGCGCGAGCCCGATGCGCAGCTGCGGTGGCGCGCGCCGCGGCGCCAGCGCGATGAAGAGTCCGAGTGGAAGATAGGCGAGCAGGTTGGCGGCGACATCGAAGCGCGTCCAGCGGGCGGTCCATGGAGCGACGAGCCAGAACGGCGTGCCGATCGGCGGAAGCATCCAGTCGGACAGCGGCTGCAGGCTCGCGTATCCAATCGCGAGCGCGTAGAGCGTCGCGAGTACATGCGGGAGGTGCGAAGGGGCCGCGACCTTCATCGTGGCGCCGGCGCAAGCGTCCTGCGCATGACCGTGCGGTCGCCATCGTTGCCGAGCGCGACGAAACCCGCGGCGCGGTAGAGCGAGGCGGACCGTGATACTGGGGCGCGTCCCGGTCGTCCGCCTCCGCGGTCAGCGGGAAGGCGTCGACGAGTTTCACGCCGCGTGCGGCGAGGTCGGCAAGCGCGGCATCGAGCAGCGCGCGCGCGATGCCGCGGCGCCGATGCGTGGGCGCGACGACGAAGCAGACGATCGCCGCCGCGTCGTGCACGGGACGTCGATCGGCGTGGGTGCAACGCCCATTCGCGCGAAGCAGTGCGGCAGCTTGTGCCACGGCTGCGCATTGAGCCAGCCGACGACCGCGTCGTCGTCGTAGGCGAGGTACCCTTCCATCTCGCCGGTGTCGATGCGAGCGCGCATCGCCGCGCGATTCTGGCCGGACCGTCCACGTGGCCCAGTCGATCGCCGGCGCCACCTCGTAGTAGTGGCAATAGCAGCGTGCCCACCGCGGGTTGTCGGCGAAGGCGGGCCCGCTCTCGTGATCGAAAAAGCGAGGAAATCGTCGCGCCGCGCCGGCGAGAGCCGATGCACGACGGGCCGGGTGTATCCATGGCCGCCATGATACGCACCCGTCCTCGTCGTGGCGCCCAGGGCACCGGGCACGGCTCGGCCGCAGGGTGCGGGAGTGCAGCGCCACCGGCCATGGCCGACGAAGGCGTGCATTGCCGGCAGGGCTACCTCACTTTCACCTCGGTCCAGAGGCGGTTCATCAGCCGGCGTTCCTTGCGCGGTAGTCCTTCAGCATCTGCAGCTTCTTCATCTCGTCGGCATCGGGAAACACCGCGGGGTTGTCCCTGACCGCTCGGGTCGATGTACGGCATCGCCGCCGCGTTCGGCGTTGCCGGAGCCGATCATGTTCGACAGCTCCGCCGAGTTCTTGCCGTCCAGCATGAAGTTGATGAACTGGTAGGCGAGATCCGGGCGCGGTCCGCTCTTGTGCAGCACCATGTTGTCGACCGCGAGCACCGCGCCTTCCTTGGGCGTCGAACGAGCCGATGCGTGAACGGACGCTTCGCCTTCGCCGCATCCGGCGCTGGCCTGGAACATGTCGTTCGAGTAGCCGTGCGCGAGCCAGATGTTGCCGATCGTCAGTTCCTTGATGTACGACGACGCGTTGAACGCGGCCCAGTAGGGCTTCGCGCGCAGGATCAGGTCGCGCGCCTCGCTTGAGCTTTGCCTCGTCGGTCTCGTTGGCCGAGTAGCCGAGGTACATGAGCGCGGCGGCGAAGAGCTCGCGCTGCCTGTCGAGCACCGTGACCTTGCCCTTGAGCTTCTCGAGGTACTTCGGCTCGAAGATCACCGCCCAGGTGTCGGTGGGCAGCCCCAGCTCCTTCATCTTCTCGGCGTTGTAGCCGAGCAGCGTGACCGAATAGGCGTAGGGCACCGAGTACCGGTTGCCCGGGTCGAAGAACTGGTCGAGGAACTCGGGCTTGATGTTGTCGAGCCTGGTGATCTTCGCCTTGTCGAGCTCGCGCAGCGCGCCCTGCGCGATCAGCGTCTCGACGGCGTTGCCGGTCGGGACGAGGATGTCGTAGCCGGTCGCGCCGGCGGCGAGCTTGGCGAGCATCTCCTCGTTGTCCGAGTAGTAGTCCTGCACCAGCTTGCACTTGCAGGACTCCTCGAACGCCTTCGCCGTCTCCTCGGCGAGGTAGTTGTTCCAGTTGTAGAGGTGCAGCTCGGCACGCCGCCCGCTGCCTTGCGCTCCGGGCTCGCGCCCGCCTTTTCCTCCTTCTCGGCGTCGGACTCGCGCGTGCAGCCGGCGAGCGCAAGCGGCGGCCGGCGAGCGCCGGCGGCGGCGAGGAGCGTCGGCGCCGGCCGCATCAGCTCTTGCCGCGCAACGCGTCGGGCGCGACCTTGCCGGCGACCACGATCATCGTCAGCGTGAGCAGCATCAGCAGCGTCGACACCGCGTTGACCTCGGGCGTCACCGCGATCTTGATCATCGTGTAGATCGTCAGCGGCAGCGTCGGCACGCCCGCGCCGGCGGTGAAGAACGTGATGACGAAGTCGTCGATCGACAGCGTGAACGCCATCAGCGCGCCGGCGATCACGCCGGGCATGATCAGCGGCAGCGTCACCAGCCGGAACGTCTGCCACGGCGTTGGCGCCGAGGTCGCGCGCCGCCTCGAAGATCGACTCGTCCATGCCGGCGAGCCGCGCGCGCACGATGATCGCGACGAAGCCGATGCAGAACGTGGTGTGCGCGATGATCACCGTCAGCGAGCGACAGCGACTCCTCGCCGAACGTCGAGATGAAGAAGATCAGCAGCGAGACGCCGAGCAGGATCTCGGGCATCGCCACCGGCGTCAGCATCATGAACGGCAGCAACCGCGAGCGGTAGCGGTGCATCGCGATGCCCGCCATCGTGCCGAGCACCGTCGCGGCCGGCGCCGCGACGCAGCGCGATCAACAGCGAGTTGCGCCGCGGCGTGCAGCATCTCCTCGTTGCGCGAAGAGCTTCGTGTACCAGTCGAGCGTGAAGCCGACCCACTCGGCGTTGAGCTTCGAGTCGTTGAACGAGAAGACGACGACGACGACCAGCGGCATGTAGAGGAACAGCGTAGACCGCGATCGCGGATCGCCCACAGCAGCGGCGATCTACGCACGCGCGACCCCCCGCCGCGCGAGCCACGCGGCGCCGCCGGCGACCACCAGCACCGCGACGCGTCAGCATCAGCGACAGCATCGAGCCGAACGGCCAGTCGCGCGTGCCGAGGAACGACTCCTTGATCAGGTTGCCGACCAGCCAGTCGTCCTTGCCGCCGAGGATCTCGGGGATCGCGAACATGCCGAGCACCGGGATGAACACCAGCGCCGAGCCGGAGAAGATGCCCGGCAGCGACAGCGGGAACGTCACGCGCCAGAAGCGGTGCCAGGCGTTGGCGCCGAGGTCCTGCGCCGCGTCGAGCAGCGTCGGGTCGTGCTTCTCGAGATTGGTGTAGAGCGGCAGGATCATGAACGGCAGGTGCACGTAGACCATGCCGACGATCACCGCGAAGCGCGAGAACAGCAGATCGAAGCGGGCCGAGGATGATCATCCACGCGTAGACGCGGACCAGGAAATTGCTCGCGAACGGCAGCACGCACAGCAGCACCATCAGGTCGCGGTGGTGCTTGGGGCTGCGCGCGATCAGCAGCGCGACCGGGTAGGCCATCACGAGGCAGATCGAGCGTCGTGAGCAGCGGCGACGCCGAAGCGACTTGAGCGAAGATCTGCAGGTAGATCACAGTCGCCGAAGAAGACGCCGTAGTTCTCGAGCGTGAAGCCCGGCCTCCTCGCCCGGCTTCGCCGCGAAGAGCGGCGCGAGCGCGCCGAACTCGCCGGGGTAGCGGAAGCTCGCCACCACCATGATCAGCGCCGGGATCAGGAAGAAGACGAGCAGGAAGAGCGAACGGCGGTGCCGCTGACCAGCCACTTGCGTCAGCCGCCCGCCCTGGGTGCGGGTCGCGGTACGTGCATCGGCGGGGCGCCAGCGTCGGCGATCAGGCGTCGAGGAAGGCGCCGGCCTCGGCCTTCCACGACAGGCGCACGCGGTCGCCGACCTCGAAGAACTTGCGCGCGGCCCGGAGCGGAGTTCGGCAGCAGCGCCTCGAGGCGCGTGCCGTCGGGCAGGTCGACGATGTAGGTGGTCACGTCGCCGACGTAGAGGAAGTCGTTGACGATGCCCTCGAACTGGTTCGGGTCGTCGGCGCGGCTCGCCGACCGCGCGGATCGTCACCTGCTCGGGCCGGATGACGAACACGCCGCTTGGCGCCGGCCGCGACGCCGTCGCGCGCCGGCGCGGCGACCGTGCCGAGCTTGCCCAGCGCCAGCGTGAGCGCGGCGCCGGTCGCCGTCGACCGTGGCGTCGTGCATGTTGACGTTGCCGATGAAGTCGGCGACGAAGCGGTTCTGCGGGAAGCCGTAGATGCGCGACGGGCTCGTCCAGCTGCTCGATCCTGCCGGCGTTCATCACCGCGATGCGGTGCGACAGCGCGAGCGCCTCGGCCTGCGCGTGGGTGACGAACACGAACGTGACGCCGACGTCGCGCTGCAGGCGGATCAGCTCGATCTGCATCTGCTCGCGCAGCTTCGCGTCGAGCGCGCCGAGCGGCTCGTCGAGCAGCAGCAGGCGCGGCCGGTTGACGAGTCCGCGCGCGAGCGCGACCCGCTGCTTCTGGCCGCCGGACAGTTCGTGCGGGAAGCTGCCCGCCTTGTCGGCGAGCTTGACCTGCGTCGAGTGCGTCCCGGACCTTGGCGCGGATCTCGCTCTCGCTCTTGCCGGCCATCTTGAGCGGGAACGCGATGTTCTGCGCGACCGTCATGTGCGGAAACAGCGCATAACTCTGGAAGACCGTGTGGATCGGCCGCTTCTCGGGCGGGGTGTCGCGGAGGTCGACGCCGTCGAGGACGATCGCTGCCGGCGTCCGGCAGGTCGAATCCGGCAATCATGCGCAGGAGCGTCGTCTTGCCGCAGCCCGAAGGGCCGAGCAGGGTGAAGAACTCGCCCGGCCTCGACGCCGAAGCTCACGTTGTCGACCGCGACGAAGTCGCCGAAACGGCGGGTGACGTTGCGGATTTCGAGCAGCGCCATCGGCGCTTCCTCCCCAAACAGGACCGCGAGATTGTAGCCGGAACCGACGCCCTAGCCATGACGCACGTTGCGCGGCGCTCGCCTACAGCCGCACGAGCAGCACGACCAGGATGAGTGCGAGAAGCAGTGCGAGCACGGCGAGCCAGCGGTTTCTCCCGCGCTGCACGCTCGCGAGCGCGGCGACAGCCTCCTCGGATGCAGCGGGCGGCATCTTGAGCCGCTGGTGCACGAGCCGCGGCAACTCCGGCAATGCGGCGACGAGATAGGGGAGCTCTGCCTCGAGGCGCCGGGTGATCGCACGCGGCCCCAGCTGGTCTTCCATCCAGCGCTCGAGGAACGGCTTCGCCGTGGTCCACAGGTCGAGCTCGGGATCGAGCTGGCGGCCCAGCCCTTCGACGTTCAGCAGCGTCTTCTGCAGCAGCGTGAGCTGCGGCTGGACCTTGACGTTGAAGCGGCGCGACGCCTCGAAGAGCTGCATCAGCACCTTGCCGAGCGAGATCTGGGACAGCGGCCGGTCGAAGATCGGCTCGCACACCGCGCGGACCTCGGTCTCGAGCTCGTCGACCGGCGTGTCGGTCGGCACCCAGCCGGACTCGACGTGCGCTGGTGGCCACGCGCCGGTAATCGCGGCGAAAGAATGCGAGGAAGTTCTGCGCGAGGTAGCTCTTGTCGCGATCCGATAGTGAGCCGACGATCCCGTAATCGACGCCGATGTACCTGCCGAAGTTCGCCGGGTCCGTCGCGACGAGGATGTTGCCCGGGTGCATGTCCGCGTGGAAGAAGCCGTCGCGGAACACCTGCGTGAAGAAGAGCTCGACGCCGGCGCGCGACAGGCGCTTCAGGTCGATGCCCGCAGCCTTGAGGTCCTCGACGCGGCTGACCGGTATGCCGTACATGCGCTCCATGACGAGCACATCGCTCGCCGTCCAGTCCCAGTGGACTTCGGGGATCAGCAGCAGCTTCGAGCTGCGGAAGTTGCGCCGCAGCTGCGAGCAATTCGCGGCCTCGCGCATCAGGTCGAGCTCGTCGCGCAGGTTCTTCTCGAATTCGCGGATCACCTCGTGCGGGCGCAAACGCTTCCCGTCTGCCCACAGCGTCTCGACCAGCGTGGCGGCCGCGTGCATCAGTGCGACGTCCTTCTCGATCACGCGCCGGATGCCGGGACGCAGCACCTTGATCGCGATCGGCCGGCCATCCGGCAGCTCGGCGAAGTGAACCTGCGCAACCGATGCGCTTGCCACCGGCTCGCGCTCGAAGCTGCGGAAGACCTCGTCGACCGGCTTGCCGTATACGCGTTCGAGCGTCTCGAGCACGACTTCGCTCGGAAACGGAGGCACGCGGTCCTGCAGCTTCGCGAGCTCGTCCGCGATGTCGGGTGGCAGCAGGTCGCGGCGCGTGGACAGTACCTGCCCGAACTTGACGAATACCGGCCCGAGTCCGACCAGAGCTTCGCGCAGGCGCACGCCGCGCGGGCGCGACAGGTCGCGCCAGAACAGCGCGCGATTCACGACGGGGCGCAACAACCGCACCCGCTCATGCCCAAGTGCGAATTCGTCCAGCCCGTGCCGGAGCGCGACGTGCAGGATGCGGGCGAGGCGGAGCGTCCGGCGCATGCCCCGATTGTAGAGGAGGCGGACGCAGCGGCCGGCCGTGGCGGCGCGGCCCGTCAGCGGAGGCGTTGCGCTCCGCCCGTCAAAGGCGCCGCACCGTCGTCAGGAGACCGGGCGTGGACTGCTGGCGGCGATCGCTGCAGCGAGGCGCTCGACGCGCTCGGCGAGCGCGTCCACCCGAGTGGCGAGGACCGCGACCTGCTCACCGAACGCGCGAACTTCCGTGGCGGGGGCGAGCAGGTAAGCCTCGTCCCGCACATAGCTTCCCACGCTTTCGGCGATGCGTTCCGATGCATAGTCGGGAAAGGCGAGCAGCGCGCGACCGGCATTGGCGACACGCTGTCCGGCGATCGGCCCGAGGACCGAAGCGAACGCGCGCTCGACGAACCACGGCAGCGTCTGTGCGAGTTCCTGCAGCGTGGCGGCGAGCGCGGCGTCGCCCGTCGTCACCACGTGCTGAGGCCAGCGCGACGGAACTGCAAAGAGCGCCGGAACGTGACGAGGGGACACGACGATTTCCAGATCGGGCACGGCGCCCGCCGCCGGCGCGGCCAGGATCTCGCCGTCGGCAGCGATGGCGAACTGGCTCGCGAGCGGACCCACGGTGACCCTGAACGTGCGGCCGGCGTGGCGCGCGAGAGCTTCGCGCGCCCAGCGCTCGCCGCCGAACATGCGATTGGCGATGCGGCTTCCCAGCTCTGCGGCGGGGTCGGCCATCGGAGACTATGCGGCAGAGGATTCGAGCTGGCGGATGCCGGCAAGCTGCCAGCCCGTCGAACCGTCGACGGGTTTGACGAGGTTCCACGCTTCGTCGAAGTGCTGCGGCTCGCTCGCGCCGTCCTCGCGCAGCGAGCCGTGGAACCGCACGCTCGCCCAATGGCGGTCGCCTTCGGTCGCGACATCGAGGATCTCCGCGTCGAGCGAGACGATCTCGGTCGGCACGTGTGGGCCCCGGGCGTCGAGCTCCCGCGCAACCTCGGCAAGCATCTCCGGCGTCAGCACGTCGGCGAGCATCCGGCGATCTGCGCTGTCGTACGCCGCCTGCAGGCGCTTGAACTGCGTGCGGGCCTGCGCCAGAAACGGCTCGGGTTCGAATCCCGGCGGAAACGCGCGATGAGCCATTGCGGGGGGTGTCGCGGCAGTGCGGCCGATTACCGGCTCGATACGTTCACCGACGACCGAGGGTGGCACCTGCGTTTCGTATCCCTTCGGCACCGATGGCGCCGGTGCGGTCGCCCCGGCATAGCGCAATCCGGCGTCCGGGCGGCGCCGGGCGAGCACGAGCCTCAGCAGGAAAATGCCGCCCACCACGATCAAGGCGAGCAGCAGGAATGTCGCGAACGCTTCGGAGAGCCCGAAGTGCGACAGCAATGCGGCAAGGCCCAGTCCGGCGGCGAGACCGGCAATCGGGGCGAGCCAGCGGGACATGCCCGTGCGGGCCGTGCCGGCAGCCGCCGCCGCGCCGGCCGCCGGTGCGGCGGGTCGCGCAAGGGTGGTGCCTGGCTGCGCGGGCATCACCGGATTGGTGGCAGCGCCCGGCGGCGTGGCCGGCGCTACCTTGGGCGTGGAGGGGGGTTGGGCGGGCGCCGGCATGTTGCGCTGGGCGCCGAACGAGCGACCACCGCCAAGGCGCGCCGCGTCGGCGAGGTCGGCAGCGATGAGGGTGCAGGCGGCGACTGCCGCCAGTGTGAATGCAACGAAACGTCTCACGTGGATGTCTCCTTTCAAAGGGGCATCGCTGCGGGCAGCATGGCGCGGCCCCGCGTCCGCGTTTACCTGAGGGTGAAGTCGCTGGCTTTCAATAGACACGGCCCACATGGACCGCGACGACCCCCGCCGTCAGGTTGTGGTATTCGACACGGTCGAACCCCGCCTGTTCCATCATGCCCTTCAGCGCTGCCTGGTCAGGATGCACCCGAATCGATTCGGCAAGATATCGGTAACTTCCCTCATCCCGTGCGACGAGCTTCCCGATCCGGGGCAGCACGTTGAAGCTGTACCAGTCGTAAACCGGGCCGAGCGGGGCCCAGACCCGGGAGAACTCGAGCACCAGGGCGACGCCGCCGGGCCGCAGCACGCGGCGCATCTCGGCCAGCGCACGCTCCTTGTGGGTGACGTTGCGCAGGCCGAAGCCGATCGACACCGCGTCGAAGCTGCGCGACGCGAACGGCAGCGCTTCGGCGTTGCATTGTGCCGTCGGCAGCGCGAGCCCTTCATCGAGCAGCTTGTTGCGGCCCTCGGCAAGCATCGCGCCGTTGATGTCGGTCAGCACGACGAGTCCCGTCCGTCCGACCCGTCGCGCGAAGAGCCGCGCGAGGTCCCCGGTGCCGCCTGCCAGGTCCAGCACGCGCGCGCCTTCGCGCACGCCGGCGACCTGCACCGTATAGCGCTTCCACCAGCGGTGCATGCCCGCCGACATCAGGTCGTTCATCAGGTCGTAGTTCGACGCGACCGAATCGAACACGCCGCGCACGCGCCGCGCTTTCTCTCCGGTCTCGACCTCCTCGAAGCCGAAATGGGTCTTGTCCCTCATGGGTCTAGGGATCGCGCGATGCGTTCGCCGCACTCATGCGATCGAGATACCGCTGCCACAGCTCGTCCTGCCGCTCGCCCAGATCGTGGAGGTAGTCCCACGAATAGATGCCGGAATCGTGGCGATCCGAGAACATCGGGCGAATCGCGCAATGTCCGACCTGCTCGACTTCGCTGATCGTCACGTCGCGCTTGCCGGTCTGCAGCACTTCCTGACCGGGACCATGCCCGCGCACCTCTGCCGAGGGCGAATAGACGCGCAGGAACTCGTAGGACAGCTTGAACGTGCGGCCGTCGCGAAACGAGAGTTCCGGCACGCGCGAGGCTTGGTGCAGCTTGATCTCGGTCGGCGGCGGGGTCTTGGCGTCGAGGCCTGCCATGGCGTCAGCGTTGCAGCGTGGATACGCGTGCAAGCCTAGCACAGCGCGCTCGACGTCGACTAAGTCGATGCGAGCGCGCCGCAGTCGCGCAACTCGCTGCGCAGCCGCGCCGTGGGTGCGGCCGGCGTCAGAAGCGGTTGGCGGGGGCGCTGTTGCCCGAACCTTCCGGCACGAGGTCGAGGTTGCCGGTGCCGGCGAACACGTTGCGGTTCTTGGCATCCTTGCCGTGCAGCTTGATCTCGAGCCGCAGGTCGTTCAGCGAATCGGCGTTGCGCAACGCATCCTCGTAGCTGATGAGCCCGGCTTCGTAGAGATCGAACAGCGATTGGTCGAAGGTCTGCATGCCGAGCTCGCGCGACTTCTTCATGATCTCCTTGATGCCGGAGACGTCTCCCTTGAAGATCAGGTCGGAAATCAGCGGCGAGTTCAGCATGACTTCCACCGCCGGCACGCGGCCCCGGCCGTCGCGGCACGGGATCAGGCGCTGCGCGATGAACGCCCGCACGTTGAGCGACAGGTCCATCAGCAGTTGCTGGCGCCGCTCTTCCGGGAAGAAGTTGATGATGCGATCGAGCGCCTGGTTGGTGCTGTTCGCGTGCAGCGTCGCGAGGCACAGGTGGCCGGTTTCGGCGAAGCTGATCGCGTAGTCCATCGTCTCGCGCTCGCGCACCTCGCCGATCAGGATCACGTCGGGCGCCTGCCGCAGCGTGTTCTTCAGCGCGATGCCCCAGTTATCGCAGTCCACGCCGACCTCGCGCTGCGTGACGACGCAGTTCTTGTGCTCGTGGACGAATTCGATCGGGTCCTCGATCGTGATGATGTGGCCGTGGCTGTTCTCGTTGCGGTAGCCGAGCAGCGCCGCCATCGACGTCGACTTGCCGGAACCCGTCGCGCCGACGAACATCATGATGCCGCGCTTGGACATGATGACGTCCTTCAGCACGGGCGGCAGGCCGAGCTCCTCGAACCGGGGGATGTCGGTGTTGATCGTCCGCAGCACCATGCCCACGCGCCCCTGCTGCACGAATGCGTTGACGCGGAAGCGACCGATGCCGGGCGGGCTGATCGCGAAATTGCATTCCTTCGACGACTCGAACTCCGCGGCCTGCTTGTCGTTCATCACGCTGCGCACGAGCTCGACCGTGTGCTGCGGTGTGAGCGCGGTCTTGGAGACGGGCGTGATCTTGCCGTCGACCTTGATCGCCGGCGGGAAGCTCGCGGTGATGAAGAGGTCGGAACCCTTCTGCTTGACCAGGAGCTCGAGCAGCTCGTGGATGAATTTGGTGGCGCGTTCGCGTTCCATCAGGCACTCCCGGGATCAGACACCACTTCCGTCAACCGCCAAACAGGTCCTTGTTGACCGCCCTGTTGCGCGCCTCGGCATTGCTCACGATGTTGCGGCGAACCAGCTCGACCAGGTTCTGGTCCAGGGTCTGCATGCCGACCGCCTGGCTCGTCTGGATCGACGAGTACATCTGCGCGACCTTGTTCTCGCGGATCAGGTTGCGGATTGCTGGCGAGCCGATCATGATTTCGTGCGCCGCCACGCGGCCCTGGCCGTCCTTGGTCTTGAGGAGCGTCTGCGAGACCACGGCGACGACCGACTCCGACAGCATCGCCCGAACCATTTCCTTCTCTGCTGCGGGGAACACGTCGATGATCCGGTCGACGGTCTTCGCGGCGGAGCTCGTGTGCAGCGTGGCGAACACGAGGTGGCCGGTTTCCGCCGCCGTCAGCGCGAGGCGGATCGTCTCGAGGTCGCGCATTTCGCCGACCAGGATGTAATCCGGGTCCTCACGCAGCGCGCTGCGCAGCGCGTTCGCGAACGACAGCGTGTGCGGCCCCACCTCGCGCTGGTTGATCAGGCATTTCTTCGACTCGTGCAGGAACTCGATCGGGTCCTCGATCGTCAGCATGTGGCCGTATTCTTTTTCGTTGATGTGATTGACCATTGCCGCGAGCGTGGTCGACTTGCCCGAACCCGTCGGACCGGTCACGAGGATGAGTCCGCGCGGCCGGTTGGTGAGCTCGGCGAACACCTTCGGACAATTGAGCTCCTCGAGCGATTGCACCTTCGAGGGAATCGTCCGGAATGCGGCCGCCGCGCCGCGTTGCTGCACGAACGCGTTGACCCGGAAGCGGGCGAGGTTGGGCACCGCGAAGCTGAAGTCGCATTCGAGGTTCTCCTCGTACACCTTGCGCTGCCCGTCGCTCATGATGTCGTACACCATGGCGTGGACGTCCTCGTGCTCCATCGGCGGCAGGTTGATCCGCCGGATGTCGCCGTGCACCCGGATCATCGGGGGCAATCCCGAGGACAGGTGCAGGTCGGAAGCCTTGTTCTTGACCGCGAAAGCGAGCAGTTCGGTGATGTCCATCTATAATCCTTGGCGCTTGACGCGCCTCAGCCGGGTGGCGCTGCAAGAAATGTGCCGGATTGGCAAAGATGCCATCGTCATTCGATTATGGGCCCGTACGAGAACGCATGGCAAGGCGCGCTGGCGCGAATCGCGCACGCTGCGCAGGCGGTCGGACGCAGCCCGGGCGACGTTTCGTTGCTCGCGGTCTCCAAGACCTTTCCGGCGGCGGCGGTGCGCGCAGTCTACGCAATGGGCCAGCAGGAATTCGGTGAGAACTACGTGCAGGATGCCGCGCAGAAGCGGGCCGAACTCGGCGACCTTCCGGGGCTCTCCTTCGTGCTGATCGGCCCGCTTCAGAGCAACAAGGCGAAGCTCGCTGCCGAGACGTTCGACCGGGTGGAAAGCGTCGACCGATTGAAGATCGCCGAGCGGCTGTCGGCTGCACGTCCTGCCGACCGGCCGCCGCTGGAACTGCTCGTGCAGGTGAACATAAGCGGTGAAGTGACGAAAAGCGGCGTGCGGCCTGACGCGGCGGTGTCACTTGCCGAGGAGGTCGCCCGGTTGCCGCGTACGGTGTTGCGCGGCTTCATGGGTATCGCCGAGCCTACCGAGGACGTCGCACTGCAGCGGTCGCAGTTCGCCCGGCTGCGCCGCTGTCTCGAGGATGCCAGGGCTGCCGGCCTCGCGGTGGACATGCTGTCGATGGGAATGTCGGACGACCTCGAGGCCGCGATCGCCGAAGGCGCCACCGAGGTGCGCATCGGGTCGGCGATCTTCGGTCCGCGTCATCGGGAGAAAGGCCTCGTGCAATGAACTTGCTCTTCATCGGCGGCGGCAACATGGCGACCGCGCTCGTCGGCGGACTCGTCGCACGCGGGATGCCGGCAAGCGATGTCCGCATTGTCGAGCCGAATGCAGATGCGCGGGCGCGTCTGCAGCGACGCTTCCCCGGGATCGCGCTCTTCGAGGCGTCGTCGCAGCGCGCGGCGAGCGGTGTGGCGCTGGTCGTGCTTGCGGTGAAGCCGCAGCAGATGCGCGAGGCGGCCGCGGCGCTTGCGCCGTACGTGCACGAAGTGCCCGTGGCGCTGTCGATTGCCGCCGGCATCCGCTGCGCCGATCTCTCGCGCTGGCTCGGTGGGTACCGGCGCATCGTGCGTGCAATGCCGAACACGCCGGCGCTCGTAGGCGCTGGAATCAGCGGTGCATTCGCCGACGAGAACGTCGACGCTGCGGGACGAACCCATGCCGCGCAGGTGCTCGAAGCCGGCGGCGAGTTGATCTGGGTGAAGCGCGAGGAAGCCCTCGATGCCGTCACCGGTGTCTCGGGCAGCGGTCCGGCGTATGTCTTCTATTTCCTCGAAGGGCTCGAGCGTGCTGCGCTGGAGCTGGGATTCCCCGAGGCGGACGCCCGCAAGCTCGCGTACGCGACGTTCGCCGGGTCGGTGCAGCTGGCGCAATCGAGCGACGCGCCCCCGGCCGTGCTGCGCCAGCAGGTGACGTCGAAGGGCGGTACGACCGAGCGCGCGATCGCGAGCCTCAACGCCGACGGCGTGCAGGAAGCGTTCGTCCGCGCGGTGAAGGCCGCTGCGCGGCGCGCGCGTGACCTGGGCGATGCGCTCGGCAAGGACGCGTAACGGGGTCGGAGACGACCTCTCCGTGCTGCCGACGCCGGTGAAAGCAAACCAGACCCCATGATCGACCAGGCGCTCAAGTTCGTCCTCGACGTCGCGTTCGGGCTCATCACCTATTCGCTGCTCGCCCGCTTCCTGATGCAGCTATTGCGTGCGCCATTCCGCAATCCGATGGGGCAGGCGGTGATCGCGCTCACCGACTGGATCGTCAAGCCGCTGCGCAAGGTGCTGCCCGGCTACAGGGGCGTCGACTGGGGGTCGCTCGCCGGCGCCTTCGTTTTCCAGCTCGCGTGGCTGCTCGCGCTCTACGCATTGTTCGGGCGTGGATTCGCGCTGACGGGCGCGGGCGTCGCCTACCTCCTTGCAAGCGCGTTGCTCGGTTTGGTGGAAGCCACGCTGTGGATCCTGATCGTCGTCGTGTTCGCGCAGGCGATCCTGTCCTGGGTCGCACCCGACGGGCCGCTCGCGGGGCTGTTGAACGCGATGACGTTTCCATTCCTTCGTCCGCTGCGCCGGCTGATTCCGCCCCTTGGCGGCACGCTCGACCTGACGCCGCTGATCCTCATCGTCATCCTGCAGTTGATCCTGATGCTGCCAGTGCGCTGGATCGAGGGTGCGCTGATCTCGCTGCTGCGGTAGTCCGGCGATGAAAATGGCGTGGCGCAGCGAGGAAGGCGGCGCGCTCGTCCTGTCGCTGCACGTCCAGCCGGGCGCGAAGCGCACCGAGGTCGCCGGCCCGCATGGCGACGGAAGTGCAATGCGCCTCAAGATCCGGCTCGCGGCGCCACCGGTGGACGGCAAGGCCAACGCCGAGTTGCTGCGTTTTCTGGCCGACGCATTCGGTGTGCCGCTCCGCAATGTGAGCCTGCTGCAAGGCGCGAGCTCGCGCCAGAAACGGGTCAGCGTCTTTGCCCCGCAACGTCGCCCGGACCTGCACTGGGGTGCGTGAATCGCGACACCGTCACGCGGTCGCGCGTGACGCGACGAGGTTTCCGAGGCGAACGAAATCGACGACGGACAGGGTCTCCCCCCGGGCACCGGGATCGACGCCTGCATCGCGCAGGACGTCGGCATCGCACAGTGTCGAGAGCGAGTTCTTCAGCGTCTTGCGCCGTTGCGCGAAGGCAGCCGCAACGACCTGCGCGAAGCGGGCTTCGTCGGCAATTGCCGGCTTGCGCTCGCCGAGCGGCACCAGCCGCGCGACCGCCGATTCGACTTTCGGCGTCGGCCGGAAGGCGCCGGGCGGTACGACAAAGAGCCTGCACCACGGCGAACTTGACTTGCAGCATCACGGTAAGCCGCCCGTAGTCGGCCGTTCCGGGAGCGGCGGTCATCCGGTCCACCACCTCCTTCTGCAGCATCACGGTCAGGTCGGCGATCCGCGATTCGAAGCGCGCGAGGTGGAAGAGCAGCGGAGAGCTGATGTTGTAGGGCAGGTTGCCGACGATGCGCAGGCGCTCGCCGCAGCGTCGCGAAATCGAAGGCGAGCGCATCGGCTGCGTGCAGCGTGAGTTGCGCCGGGGTGAATCGCTCGCGCAGGCGCGCGGCGAGATCGCGGTCGATCTCGATCGCCGTCACATGTCCGGTGCGGGCGATCAGCTGGTCGGTCAGCGCGGCGAGCCCGGGGCCGATCTCGACGACGTTGTCGCCGGGCTGCGGATCGACTGCGGCGACGATCCGCTCGACGTAGCGAGGGTCGGCGAGGAAGTTCTGGCCAAAGCGCTTGCGCGGCCGATGGTCATGCACGACCGATCCTTCGCGCAGCCGCCGCCGAGGCGGATGACCTTTCATTGCGGCGTTTCGACGAGGGCTAGCGGGCGAAGCGCGTCATGAATTCGCCCAATCGCATGCGCGGAAATTGCCCGCGGTCCGCCATCAGGCCTGGCCTTGTCGCCGGTTCGCGAGCTCGATTGCGAGTTCGATCGCGGCGATCAGGCTGCCGGGATCTGCGCTCGTCGCGCGGGCGGCGTCGAGCGCGAGATCGAGTGCGGTGCCATGGTCCACCGATGTTCGCACGTACGGCAGGCCGAGCGTCACGTTGACGCCGCCGCCGAAGCTCGCGGCCTTCAGCACCGGCAGTCCCTGATCGTGATACATCGCGACGATGGCGTCGAAGGCCTTGGCGTGTCCGGGCACGAACACGGTGTCGGCAGGCAATGGACCGACGGCGTCGATGCCACGGCTGCGCGCGGCGGCGATCGCCGGCGCAATCGTGTCCTGCTCCTCGCGCCCCAGATACCCGCCTTCGCCGGCGTGGGGATTCAAGCCGCAGACCGCGATGCGCGAACGAGGCAGCCCGAAGCGGGCGTCGAGTTCGTGGGCCACGATCGCCAGCGTCTCCTCGACGGCGGCCCGGGTAATCGCCGCCGGAACCAGCGCGAGTGGCAGGTGCGTGGTGACGAGCGCGACCCGCAACGGACGCTCGCGTGCGCCGCCGACCAGCATCATCACGACGCGGGGCACGTTGGCGCGCTCGGCGAAGAACTCGGTGTGCCCGGTGAACGGGATTCCGGCGTCCATGAACACGCTCTTCTGCACGGGCCCCGTCACAAGCGCCGCGAACGCACCGACGCTGCAAGCATCCGCCGCGTGCTTCAGCAGCTCGAGCACGCTGGGCGCGTTCGTCGGATCGGGGTGCCCCGGCGCGACGGGCATGGCGACCGGCATATGCCAGATCTCCACGACGCCCGGCGGCACAAAGGCCGCAGGATCGTACTCGACATAGCGCGGGGCAAGGCCGATTCGCGCCGCACGCTCGTCGAGCAGCGCGCGATCGCCGAGCACGACGAGCCGTGCGGGAAAGGGCGAATGCGCGTGACGCACCGCCACCATCGCGGCCAACTCGGGGCCGATCCCTGCCGGCTCGCCTGAAGTGATCGCGATGTCCGGCCGATCGCGCGACGCTCCCGTCATTGCCGTTCGACGGGAACCTGCGCCTCGCCGAAGACCTGAACGTCGACGCTCGCGTGCGTGCGGATCGTCGGGGTGCCGTCGGCCGCGATGCCGATCTGCGCCTGCGTATAGCCGTCGAGCGGCGCAGTCGGCGCGCCGAACACCCAGAGCATCTCGAGCGGATTGGCGGTGTCCATTTCGCCGGTGTGCTGCACTGAGCGGCCGAGCGGCAACGCGAACCCCTCGCGGCCGAACACCGGGAACTGGTCGAGCGGGGCCTTGTAGCGCAGCACCTGCCGGCCCGCGTAGCGCCGCCGCGTATTGAGGTCGTACCAGCCGCCTGCAGGCAACGCGATCTCGACTTCCCCGCCTTCCTGGACGATCGGCGCAACGAGCAGCGCGTCCCCGCACAGGAATTGAATTTCGAACCGTGTCGTCAGCGCATTGCGCGGAAACGCGAGCGGCATCGCGCGCATCACCGGCAAGCCCGTGCGCGTTGCCTCGCGGATGACCTGCTGCAGATAGGGGATGAGGCGATAGCGGAATGCGAGCCATTTGCGCGCGATCGCCTCGCATTGCGCACCGAATGCCCATGGCTCGCGCTCGCCGATACCGTGCACATGGATGTGCGAGCCGAACACCGTCGCCTGCAGCCAGCGAAGGTAGAGCTCGGCGGACGGCTGTTGCGCACCGTAGAAGCCGCCGATGTCCGAACTGTGGTACGGATTGCCGCTCATTCCAGACGACAGGCCGCCGCGGATCGATGCCGCGAGCCCCTCCCAGTCGCTCTGCGGGTCGCCACCCCAGCCCATCGGGTAGCGCTGCTGGCCGGACCATGCCGCGCGGCTCCAGACCATCGGCGGTGCATCCTCCCGGCGCTGGAACTTGTCGGTGGCCTCGAAGACGCACTTGTTGTAGAGCAAAGGATAGACATTGTGCAGCCGGCGGCCGCGATCGCCGTTGTGGGCGACGACGTCGTCGGGCACCTGCTCGCCGAAGTCGCTCTTGATCACGTCCACGCCGTCCTCGAACAGCGGACGATGCGCATCGCGCCACCAGACGTACGCGCCGGGATTCGTGAAGTCGACGATGCCGCTCTCGGGAAGGGGCGTCAGCACCTCGCCGAACGGGCTCGTGCCCGGCATCGTGTCCCACCGGTACACGTACGGCCGGCCGTAGTCATCCTTCAGAAGATAGTCGCGCGACGCCAGCTCATGGAACAGCGGGTCGTGCACCGAGACGAGCGGGTACTCCCAGACGCATACGCGCAGGTGGTGCGCCTTGATTTCCGCCAGCGTCTTCCGCGGATCGTCGAAGCGGTCGGGGTCCCAGCGGAAATTGAAGCGTGTCTCGACTTTCCAGGCAGCGCGGCCGTCGAGCATCAGCACGTCGCAGGGGATCTTGTGCTCGCGAAGTTTCGCCGCAACGTCGATCGCCTCCGCGGGTGTGCGGTAGTACGCCCGCGACACCCACAGCCCCAGGCTCCACAGCGGAACGTCCGGCGCCAGGCCCGTGACTTGCGTGTAGAGGTCGAGTATTCCGGCCGGCGTGTCGGCCGCGAAGACGAACAGGTCGAGCGCCTCGTCGTCGACGACCACCGCGTAGCTGCGATGCGACCAATCGGGGAAGCCCACACCGTGTGCGACGCGCCCCGGCGTGTGCACGAACATGCCCCACGCGCCTCGGCCGATGCCCGGGCTCCACGCGAACGGCGTGTTCTTGTAGGAAATCCCGGTGTTGACGCCGAGCGCATCCTCGACCTGCGAATGCACGAGCTGGCCACGCTTGTCGAGCGGTCCGAACTTCTCGCCGAGGCCGTACACGGATTCGCCGGTCGCAAGGGAGAACGCTGCAGTCCACTCGCCGCCTTGCCGAATGCGCCCGAACGTGGGTATGCGGGTCCAGCCGCGGAAATGCTGGTCGGTGATCGACCCGAAGATCGGCGCACCCTTCCATGACAAGCGAAACTGCAGCGGCGCGCCGGTGATTGCAAGCTGCGCATCGCCCGCGTCGAACGTCCATACGTCGTGCGTAGGCTGCCCGACGGTGCAGGGCTTCGCGCGCCCGACGAGGATGCCGTAGTCGGGCCGGGCATGCGGGCCGATGCGAAGGCGGAAGATGCCCGGACCGAAGCACGAAACCTCGAGCACGTCGCCCGTGGATGTCGCGAACGACGCACCGGAACCCGATGTGCCGATCGCATTGGGCTCGTCGAGACGCAGGTAGTTCGTCGGGTCGAAGCGCAGGATGGGGATCGACATGGCGGCTCAGCCGGCGAACTCGGACTCGGCCTGACCGGAAACGTCGACAGCCAGCGCGAACACGCCGCCCGAGCGTGGCAGGCGGGCGAGCTCCTCGTCCGTTCGTTGCTGCCGCGCGGTCGTCACATACAGCGTGGCGAGACCCGGCCCGCCGAGCGCGCACATGGTCGGGCACATCGCGGGAATCGGGAAACTCGCGATTTCCTCGCCGTGCCGCGACAGCTTGGCGACGCGGCCCGCGCGATACAGCGCGATCCAGTAGTTGCCTTCGCTGTCGACCGCGGCGCCATCGGGCCGATCGATTTCGTTGGTGAACCGATGGAACACGCGCTCGCTGGTCGGCAGACCCGCGACTGGGTCGAAATCATACGCATTGATCGTAAGCGAGGGCGTGTCCGCGTGATACATCGTGCGTCCGTCCGGGCTCCAAGCGAGACCGTTGCTGATCGTGATGCCAGAGATTACGCGCGTCACCGCGAAATCCGGATCGATCCGGTAGAGTCCGGCGCTCGGCGCGTCGCGCCGCTCGTTCATCGTCCCGGCCCAGAAGCGTCCCTCGTGGTCGACACGACCGTCGTTGAAGCGGTGGAACTCGCCGTCGAACGGCGCTTCCGCGACCTTCGCGTCGAGCGCTCCGTCGGAGTGCGCCAGCCAGACGCCATCGCGCAGCGCGACGATGAATCCACCGCCAGCGCGCAGGCCGAAGCAGCCGATCGACGAGGGCATCGGCATCGCGGTGTCGCGGCCGGTCGCCGGGTCGAAGCGATGCAGCGCCGGCGCATTGATGTCCACCCAATAGAGCACCTGCTCGGCGACGGACCACGTCGGGCATTCGCCAAGGCTCGCACGCGCGTCCAGTACGCACTCGATCGGGGAGTCGGTCCGGATCATGGGGAAAGCGAAGCCACGTTGAGCCTCATCGTACAAGAAAACGACCGACCCGGCGGCAGCGTGCGCGTGCCGGTGCCGGATTCGCCTGCTGCCGCGCGATTGAATCCATCGGTCATGTGCGAAACCGGTTCGATCGCGAGGTAGTCATGTCCCCGTGGCACGAACACGACGAGGTACGACAATGCCCGGTCTGCGGCGATCGTGACCGCGAGGTGCTCGCCCGGCCATTCGATGCGCGCCTGTCCGTCCCACTCCGTGAACACGTTGTCGAGTTCCACGTCGCCGACCGGTCGGCCATCGTCGAAGCGCGATGCGAAGGGAAGCTCGGAGCAGCTCGTCGGCAGCCGGGTCGGTCCGGTCTGCCAGACACGTTGCGCACGAAACGCGAGCCGCGTCGCCGGACGCTTCGGGAAGAACGGATGAAACCCGAGGCCGAACGGGAACGGCCGCGTGTCCTCGCTGACGATCGCGATGCGCACCGTCAGCGTCGCGCCGAGTCCGGTGGCCACCAGCGCGAACGATTGGCGTGCGCGAAACGCGAACGGCCACGCAGACGTGGCGTCGTCGCCTGGACGGTGCGCACATTCGAGCGCGACGTGCCGCTCGTCCTGCGCAATCGGCTGCCATGGGCGTTGCCAGCCGACACCATGGATCGAGTGCGGGTGATCGCCGAAATTGCGGAACAATTCGTGCACGACATCGCCGACCCGCAGCCGGGCATTGGCGATGCGATTCGAATAGGGAACGAGCGGATACGACGCGAAGCCGCGCGCGCTGGCCCCGGCCAGCGCGTCCGCCGAGGTCGGCCGCAGCACGTCGACGCCGCGCCAGCGAAAGCTGGCGATGAACCGCCGACGCGCGGCGACAAGGTCACCTGCGCATCGCTCGCCGCGAGCGTGACGAGATCGCCCATTGCACCCGGTCAGTAGATGTCCGGCTCAGGCACCGGCTTAACCTTCCCGGTCTCGAGGAAATCGAGGTCGCAGCCCTCGTTCGCCTGCGTCACGTGCTGCGAGCAATGCAACTGTCTGAGTAGAGGAC